>NZ_JAGGKC010000008.1 GCF_017873395.1 Youngiibacter multivorans
AACTCTAAAAAAAGGAAGATAAGAGGGTCCGGATTCCGTCCCCTCTTATCTTCTGCTCAAATCATGCTAATTTTGGGGGCTTTTTCAGTGCCCTCATGGCCGGCAAGGCCTTTTTCTACAAACATAACATTACATAATAAATATTATGGTGAATGAAATATTGTCTACTGGTGCCTCCAGGATTCATATATCAGAATCTTGATGCAGGAATAGGTTCTTCCTGCAAATAAAAGGTTGCAGGAAATGCAAAATATAAATTCATATGAAGCCTTTTTGTAGTAAAATTGAATCAAGGGAAGGTCTATAAGACCTTATATATATGGAAGGTGGTATTTTATGGAAGGCAACAGAGACGACCTGATGCGCAACATACAGGGAAGATTCCCCAAGCTGAGCAAGGGACAGAAGCTCATTGCAGAATTCATACTGAAGCATTATGACAGGGCTGCATTCATGACGGCATCTAAACTGGGTTCAAATGTAGGCGTTAGTGAATCCACAGTGGTCAGGTTTGCTAATGAGCTTGGCTATGAGGGATATCCCGAACTGCAGAAATCCCTGCAGGACCTGGTGAAGGTAAAGCTCACCACAGTTCAGAGACTTGAGATAACGAAGGACCTTGTCAGCTCTGAGAATGCTCTCAAGGGAGTACTAAAGGCTGACATGGAGAACATAAGGGCTACACTTGAGAAGATCAATCAGAAGACCTTTGATTCATTCGTGGACTCGATATTCAGTGCAAGGAACATTTATATTATTGGTCTTAGAAGCTCCAGCACACTTGCTGATTTCTTCGCATTCTATCTGAACCTGATCCTTGAAAACGTCAAGTCGCTTAACCACGGCATAAGCGACATATTTGAGCAGATGCTTAAGATAAGCGATGAGGACCTTATCATCGGGATAGGATTCCCAAGATACTCGAACAAGACCATCGAGGTCCTTGATTTTGCAAAGGAAAGAGGTACCAAGATATGTGTCATAACGGACAGCCTTCTTTCACCACTTGCGGCAAGGGCAGACCTTAGCCTTATCGCGCAGAGCAACATGGCTTCGTTCGTTGATTCACTTGTGGCTCCAATGAGCGTCATTAATGCGCTGATCATTGCAGTCGGGCTCAAGAAGAAAGACCACGTTACTGAAACTTTCAATACCCTGGAAGACATTTGGAAGAGGTACGACATCTATAATTGACGAATAGTCAAAAATAGTGAGTTTGGATTCGATTTCATGAGTGAAATTCTCAATAATTTATGCAATAATTAATGATGTAAAGGTTTTAATGGAAAGGTGACAAAGTTGTCTCCTATATTCATATCCTTCATTAAAAAGAGTAAAATGAAACTAAGGATGTTGCAGTTCAACAGATACATTGATTTGGGGGTAGTGAGAATGGCAAAAGCAGTACTAGGACCTAAGGAATACATTGAAAAGGTAATTGAAGATGTAAGGAAGAAAAGCGCAGGCGAGCCTGAATTCATTCAGGCGGTGGAAGAGGTTCTCCCCAGTCTGGAGCCGGTAATGGCAATGCATCCTGAATATATCAAGATGAACCTTCTTGGAAGGTTCGTAGAGCCTGAAAGACAGATAATGTTCAAGGTTTCATGGATTGATGACGAAGGTGAGTTCCATGTCAACAGAGGATACAGGGTTCAGTTCAACGGAGCCATAGGACCCTACAAGGGCGGACTCAGGTTCCAGCCTTCAGTAAACCTATCAGTAATGAAGTTCCTCGGATTCGAGCAGACACTGAAGAATTCACTGTCAGGGCTTGCAATCGGAGGAGGAAAGGGCGGATCGGATTTCGACCCGAGAGGCAGGTCAGACGAGGAAGTAATGAGATTCTGCCAGGCATTCATGACGGAGCTCTACAGGCATATCGGACCTGACGTAGACGTTCCTGCAGGGGACATTGGAGTCGGTGCAAGGGAGATCGGATATCTGTTCGGGTTCTACAGGAGAATAAAGGGCGCATTCGAGAACGGCGCATTCACAGGCAAAGGTCTCCAGTATGGCGGATCTCTCATCAGGCCTGAAGCCACCGGCTTCGGCGTGGTATACTTCTGCAACGAGATACTGAAGCACGAGAATGATATCCTTGAAGGCAAGACAATCGCAGCTTCAGGCTTCGGCAACGTAACCTGGGGAGTATGCCGAAAGGCTACAGAGTTGGGAGCAAAGGTAGTCACACTTTCAGGTCCTGACGGCTATGTCTATGATGCTGATGGTGTCAATACCGAGGAGAAGTTCAATTATCTCGTAGAGATGAGAAATTCCGGAAGAGATAAGGTAGAGGACTACGCTGACAAGTTCGGCGCTGAGTTCTTCCCTGGCGAGAAGCCGTGGGGACGCAAGGTAGACATAATAATGCCATGTGCAACACAGAATGACATCCATCTTGAGCATGCGAAGATGATAGTCGATAACGGAATCAAGTACGTATGCGAGGCTGCAAACATGCCTTGCACAAACGAGGCTGTTAAATACATGCAGGAGAACAAGGTCATCATCGGACCTTCCAAGGCAGCAAATGCCGGAGGAGTATCCGTTTCAGCGCTTGAAATGGCTCAGAACAGCATGAGGCTTACATGGACGATGGAAGAAGTTGACCAGAAACTTCACCAGATAATGTCCAATATCCACAAGAATGCCAAAGATGCCGCCGAGGCATACGGATTCGGCTACAACCTGGTGGCTGGAGCCAACATAGCCGGCTTTGACAAGGTTGCCAAGGCAATGGCTGCACAGGGCGAATATTAGAGAAATGAAAAAGGACTGTCCTCAAAAGGGATGGTCCTTTAACGTTAATATCAGAATTCCTGGGTTTCGTAATTCTTCAGACTCCTGCTCCTCAGAACGAATACCGACTGAAGGGACATGAGGATTCCGCAGATTATCAGAAGATACTCTATGCGCATGACCTCGGCAAGCGGTCCGAAGAGAAGCATACCAAGCGGCATCATTACTGAGGATGCGCTGATCAGGCTGAATACACGGCCCAGCTTATCCTCCGGAACATTTTCCTGCAGCAGCGAGTATATGGGCACGTTGAAGAATGGCATAAGGATACCAATAAGAAGCATGAGCCCTATATATACCGGGAACATCCTGGTAAGTCCCATCCCTACGGTCAATATACCCATGGCCAGGATAGATGCCCCGAGGGTATCGATCCTGTTAGCAAACCCCTTCCAGTATCCGATCAGGATACCTCCGAGAATGGTTCCTCCAAAGAAGGATATCTCGTTAACTGTGAGTCTCCAGTATTCCTCCCCGTAGCTCCTAGCAACGAGAAGAGGGGTGAGCATTGCAAGAGGCGCAACAAGGAAGGTTATGGCGAGCTGTGAGAAAATAAGCGTTATTATGAATTTGTTATGTACTGCGTATTTCATCCCAAGTTTAAGCTCATCCAGGTATCTTGCACCTGGTTCGGAAGTCCTCAGGTAGGCAGGTATCTTGAGCGTCAGGAGAAGAAGGATTGCGGCTACTGCAGTTGCAACATCGATGAAGAATATCCTGTCCATTGACGAATAGGTGAGAAGCAATGCACTAAGCGCTGGTGAAGCGATCATTGTGGCTGACTGGAGCGAGGAATTGAATCCGTTGATCCTCATAAGCTTATTTTTTGGTACTAGCTGAGGGAGTATGGCACTTACTGAAGGAGTCTGTATTCCGGCTCCTATTGAACGTATGAAAGAAACGGCGAAAATGGCTTCAAGGCTCTTCATACCTGACATGAACATCAGAGCAAGGATGAATGTCGACGACGCTATTGCAAGGTCAGACAGTATGATGAGCTTCTTCCTGTCGTGCCGGTCAGCCCAGACACCTGCGAATACCGAGACGATCAGCTGGGGCAGGAATCCGAAAAGCATTGACAGCGTGAGCATGAATCCGGAATTTGTTGTAAGGGTTATGTACCATGTTATAGCATATTGCACAAGGGAAGATCCGAACAGCGACAGGGATTGCCCTGCAAGGAAGATTGCCGTGTTTCTTTTCCAGTGGGTAAAGTTTTTCGATGTATTTTCATCATCCAATGTGATGTTTTCAAAGCTGTCCATTTTATTCTTTAAACCTCGATTCTTCAAGTAAAATACAGTTGCATGCAATTTATTATAATCTATCATACGCTTCAGTGTATGACGAATACGTTAAATTGCAGAGAATTTTTTATTCATTGTTTTGATGCACGTGAGTCTCGTTAAGTTTTTCAAGGCCTATTCTTTCCTTAAGGCTGCAGCGTTAAATTGCACTATTAAAAAGACTGCATAAAGTATAGAATGGTTATTGAAGAATGCGGCATACAAACAGACTGCATTAAAACGGATTGGAAGTGATTTGGTGAAGGAGATAGTAATTGTAGGTGCCGGACCTTCAGGCATCATGGCTGCCATAAGGGCGGCAGAAGTAAGGCAGAACAGGGTAACGCTTATCGACAGGAATCCTGGTATCGGAAAGAAGCTGTTCATTACCGGCAAGGGCAGATGCAACCTTACCAGCAGCAAGGACATCAGCGAGTTTTTTGAGAACATACCTAGAAACAGGGAATTCCTGTATTCTGCACTATATACATTCACAAATATGGATGTCATGGATTTTTTCATCAAGCGCGGACTAAAGCTTAAGGTTGAAAGAGGCGACAGGGTATTTCCTGAGTCGGATAAATCGTCGGATGTCATAGAAGTGCTTAAGAGGCAGCTTGAAGCATCAGGAGTAAAGATGATGCTGTCAACCAAAGTTGAGGGCATAGATGTTGAAGGTGGAAGGATCCTTGCACTTGAGACCAGCAGGGGAAGGATTTCAGGAGATTCCTTTATCTTCGCTACTGGCGGAGCATCCTACTTCGGAACGGGATCTGACGGAATGGTCCTCGGACTCATCGAGAAGCTGGGACACAGCATTGCACCGCTCAAGCCTTCTCTGATACCTCTGGTATGCAGCGAGCCCTTCGTAAAGGATCTTCAGGGACTTTCGCTGAGAAATGTGAGGTTTACGCTGAGAGATGACAAGAAGGTGCTTTACGAGGACTTCGGAGAGCTTCTTTTTACACATTTCGGCATAAGCGGACCAATAGTTCTTTCATCATCAGCCTATTACCATGGAAGTAAGGCTAAGGGGATCATTGACCTGAAGCCTGCTCTCGACAAGAATGAGCTTGATGCAAGGATACTCAGGGATTTCTCAAAGAACATCAACAGGGATTTCAGGAATTCTTTGGATGAGCTGCTGCCGTCAAAGCTGATACCTGTGATAGTTGCACTTTCAGGTATTGATCCGATAAAGAAGGTTCATAGCGTGACTAAGGAGGAAAGAAGGGTCCTCACAGACCTCCTGAAGGGACTGACAGTCACTGTGACAGGTACGAAGTCTCTGAATGAAGCGATTATTACGCGAGGCGGGGTGGACACCAGGGAAATCGAGCCTGCAACCATGAAGTCCAGGAAGGTTGAAAATCTCTACTTTGCAGGTGAAATGATTGATGTTGATGCATTGACAGGCGGTTTCAACCTGCAGATAGCATTTTCCACAGGATACCTGGCCGGCAGCAACGCATAAAGGCTCGCAAGCATGGCAGAACCTATTATTTTGTTGGCTTATATTTCGAAAATATAGTATAATGTCTTAGTGCAGGCCAACTTATGTAGAAAAATGGGTTAATTATGAATTTTTAAATAACTCACTTTATTTTTCCATGCGGAAATATTAAACTATATACGTATAGCATTGTAAATTTCTCTTTCCGGGGAGTGAGCAAATGAGGGAAATCATCAGGGCTGAATACTCCGGCTTCTGCTTCGGAGTTGACAGAGCCGTGAAGGAGGCTTTTACGGTCAGGAAGACCAAGGGCAGGACCTTCACCCTGGGGCCGCTTATCCACAACAAGGATGTAACTGATAAGCTGGAAGATTCTGGTGTCAGTACCATATCTGAAGGTGAGATAGGAAGACTCGAAAAGGATGACACGGTCATCATCAGGACCCATGGTGTAACCAGGGCGGTCTACGACGGACTTAAGGCAATGGGCGTCGACATAATCGACCTTACATGCCCTTATGTTATAAACATTCAGAAGAAGGTCAGTGAGTACCACGACAAGGGCTACCAGATTGTAATCCTTGGAGATGGTAATCATCCGGAGGTGGTAGGTATCAATGGCTGGTGTGACAACTCAGCTTACATCACACCAACGGGGGAAGTGGACATTCCTTTGAAAAGAAAGGTATGTGTAGTATCCCAGACCACTGAAAAGCAAAGGAACTGGTTGAATCTGATCATGAATATTGCCAAGACATCCAAAGAGTTCGTGGCTTTCAACACCATCTGCAAGGCTACTGAAGAACGCCAGAAGTCGGCGGAAGAACTCTCGAAGGAAGTTGATGCAATGCTGGTGATCGGCGGGAAATCAAGCTCCAACACAAAAAAACTCTACGAACTCTGCAGGGCGAATTGCGAAAAGACCTATATGGTCGAGAACGCACAGGAGCTTGCAGGTATGATAAACAATTTTGATGGTGCGGTTCGAGTAGGGGTTACCGCAGGTGCATCCACACCCGAATGGATAATTAAGGAGGCAGTCGGATTATTATGATGGAAGAAAACAACAACGTTGAGAAGAATGAGTCGGAGATGTCCATGCAGGACCTAATGGACCTTTATGAGAAGCCTGTAAGGATCGGACAGATTATAAAGGGCAAGGTCATCCAGCTGGATGAGAAGGAAGCAATAGTAGCACTCGTGGGAGCAAGTCATGATGGTAAGATTGCTCTTGAAGAAGCAAGTGCAGGAAGCAGCGACAGTTTAGCTGAAGTCCTTCAGGTTGGTCAGGAAATCGAGGCCAAGGTTATCAGAAGACCTCAGGAGAATGACAGCTTCTTCATACTTTCCATGGTTGAAGTTCAGAGAGAGGAAGCCCTTGTTGACATAAGAAAGGCTTTCGAATCAAACGAGACTCTGACAGTAAAGATCAAGGAAGCAGTAAAGGGCGGACTTGTAGGATTCTACATGGGCCAGAGGGTATTCATACCTGCATCCCATGTTGAGCTCAACACAGTGAAGGACCTTAACGTATATCAGGGTCAGGACATGGAAGTTAGTGTCATCGAAATAGAAGAGAGAAGAGGCACCACAAGGATAGTAGCATCAAGGAGAAAGAAGCTCCAGGCTGAGAAGGAAGTTGTTGAATCCTCAGCATGGGAGAACTTCGAAGAAGGACAGGTCATCGAAGGAAGAGTCGAGAGACTTACAGACTTCGGAGCATTTGTCAATGTCAACGGAGTTGATGGACTTCTTCACGTTTCCGAGATTTCATTCGGTAAGGTCGGAAAGCCAAGCGACGTACTTAAGATCGGCGATTCTGTAAAGGTCAAGATCATATCCCTCGACAAGGAGAAGAAGAGACTGTCACTCAGCCTCAAGGCCCTTGCTGAAAATCCATGGACAAACATCGAGGAGAAGTATCCTGCGGGAAGCATAACCCTCGGCAAGGTTGTAAGGTTCACGGACTTCGGAGCGTTCATTGAGCTTGAGCCTGGTGTGGACGGACTTGCCCACATTTCACAGCTTAGTCACAAGAGAGTCGAGTCACCTTCAGAGGTTCTGAAGATAGGCGAGACTGTAAAGGTAAAGATACTTGATTCAAGCGAGGCCAACAAGAAGGTCTCCCTGAGCCTCAAGGCAATAGAGTAGTAATGCAAGCCCTGGCATATGCCAGGGCTTTTACTTTGTGTAAGATGGGCCTTTATGGATACTCCACATACCAAAAATAGTGGCAATGACTCCTGTGAGGGGATATTTTGAGTTATAATAATAGTATAGCTTTTAAGGGCGAAAGTCCGCAGGAGGATGCTATGGCTGTTGCCGAACATGTGACAAAGAAGGACATTGAAGAACTGGAAGGCGAGCTTGAAGGCTTCAGGAGCTTCAATGAGTTCAATGAAGATTTTTTAAGCATATACAAAAATTCCAGCATGATAGTCAAGCACCAGATGAGGTCATCATCAAGGGTGATCAGGATTGACGGAGTGCCGGTAATGTTCCTTTGGTGTGATTTCAGGAACTATGCGTCCACCATACGGACAATGGTTCCTCTTAAAGCCATGGGAGCTGAAATGAAGAGCAGCAAGCTGCAGGGGATAATTCCATCTGTTATGAAGAGTGCCTCACTTTCAGAAACCGGAAGATTCAAGTACAATGCCTCCGAAAGCACTGAGAACAGGTTCCTGCTTGAAGAGATGGGATTCTACCTTGATGAGATGTCATTTTCAATGAGAATAGATACCTCAAAATTGCCAGCGATGAGCAGCGTGCCTGAGGTTAGGCAGTATCACGTTGAGGACATAGACGACAGGGTTAAAGTACAGAACTCAATATTCGAGGATAAATACAGGATTCCTCTCGGGAGGGCTGACATACTTATTGAGATGGCAAAGAGGACCTACATCCCTGATGCAAGCTGGTTCCTGATGAAGTATGGAAGTATTGCGGGATATGGTCAGATAATGAAAAGCGGAACCAGAAAGGTTCTCGTAAATTTCGGTGTGATACCAGAGGTTAGGGGCAAGGGGCTTTCGAGGGATTTCCTCATATGGATCCTTGAAAAAGGCAAAGCTATGGGGTATAAGGAAATTTACCTTGATGTCAACGCCGGAAACATACCGGCTGTAAATCTCTACCAGAGCACAGGGTTCGAGATAGTTGAAAAAAGGGTCAAATGGTACTTCAAGGAATATTAAAAGCCTGCATAAAGCTGAACTTTTTCAGCTGACTGCAGGCTTTTATCGTTTTAGAAAAGTCTTGAATATTCCACAAGGGCGCTTCTCAGCACCTCTACTGCGATCTTCAGGTCTTCGGCCTTGATGCAGTATGAGATCCTTACCTCATCCTCGCCTAATCCGGGTGTATTGTAGAATCCACCTGCAGGTGCCATCATTACGGTGACTCCGTCCAGGTCGTAGGACTCCAGTATCCACTGGCAGAAGTGTTCAGAAGACTTCACAGGAAACTTAGCGATTATGTAGAATGCTCCCTCCGGCTTTCTCATGAATACGCCTGGAATGCTTGACAGCCCTTCAAACAGGATGTCCCTTCTGTGCTGGTACTCCGCCCTGGTCTTCTCGAAGAAGGAATCAGGCGTCCTGTAAAGCGCAGCTGCAGCAACCTGTTCTACAGTAGGTGCGCAAAGCCTTGCCTGAGTGAGCTTCATGATCTCGTTGATGAGCGCTGTGTTCTTTGATGCCACAAGACCGATCCTGGCGCCGCAGGCGCTGAACCTCTTGCTTATGGAATCGGTCAGGACAACCCTGTCCTCAATCTCCTTGTAAGCGAGAGGGCTGTATACCGTGAGTCCGTCATATACAAGCTCCCTGTATACCTCATCAGTGATGAGGAAAAGGTCGTGCTCTATTGCAAGGTCACGGAGAAGCTCTATCTCAGCCTTGGTATAGACTGTTCCTGTAGGGTTCGACGGGCTTGAATAAAGTATTGCTTTTGTGTTCGGAGTTATTTTCGCTTCTATCTCCGACTTTGAAGGCAAATGGAATCCATCCTCCTTGTAGGTCTTGAAGGAGGTCACCTTGCAGCCTGCCATCTCAGTGAAGGATGAGTAATTGGTGTAAAACGGCTCAGGAACCAGGACTTCATCCTCAGGGTCGCAAATTGCCATGAGTGAGAAGAGCAGAGCTTCAGATCCGCCATTGGTGACGACCATGTTCTCGTCCTTGAAGTCGTATCCGAGCTTTGCATAATAATCTGTGAAGGCATCGAGCAGAACCCTCTGTCCTCTTGAATCTGAATAAGCGAGGACTTTCTCCTCGTAATTTTTGAGCGTGTCAAAGAAAGCTGCCGGAGTCTCAATGTCCGGCTGTCCTATATTGAGCCCCAGGACTCGTTTCCCGTCTTCCCTTGCCTTTGCGGCGTAGGGAGCGAGCTTCCTGATTGGCGAGAATTGCATCTTTGTGATCCTGTTCGAAAGCTTCATCTTATTTACCCCTTTGATGATAATCGTATTTCATGATACTACTTTTTAGTACCTAATTTCAAGACTTTGCAGAGTCTTATTGAATCTTCCTTCTGATGTCCGTCCTGTTTCTCATTCAATGATAGCACAATTCGCGGAATTTGACCTTAATGCGCACTTTTTCTTCTGACTGGTTCAGGCAGAGCTCAGGAGGGTTTTTGGCACCTTCCTTGAAATATATGGTATTATATTGTAATGTAATTGTTCAATCATAAATAGTTTTGAGAGGAAGATGATCTTGTCAAAGAGATACTACATAGAGACCTGGGGATGCCAGATGAACGAAGAGGATTCTGAAAAATTAAGCGGCATGCTCGCGAACATAGGCTATGAAAAGACACTATTCAAGGACCAGGCAAATGTCATAATATTCAACACCTGCGCGGTCCGGGAAAATGCCGAACTTAAGGTGTACGGCAATCTTGGAGCACTCAAGAAGCTGAAGAGAGACAACCCCGAGCTCATCATAGCTGTCTGCGGCTGCATGATGCAGCAGAAGGGTATGCCTGAGGAGATATTGAAGAAGTACAGGCATGTCGATATTGTGTTCGGCACGCATAATGCATATAAGTTCCCTGAATATCTTGAAAGGGCAAAGACCGAGGGTGTCCAGGTCAAGGAAATATTCGAGAAGGAAACTGATATCGTGGAAGGGATGCCCATAACCAGGGAATCCACCGTCACTGCATACGTGACCATAATGTACGGGTGCAATAATTTCTGCACATACTGCATCGTACCATATGTTAGAGGCAGGGAAAGGTCAAGAAAGCCTGAAGACATACTGGGAGAGATCAGGGACCTGGTCTCGAAGGGCTACAAGGAGATAACGCTCCTTGGTCAGAACGTGAACTCCTATGGTGTTAACCTTGAGAATGACATCAGTTTCGCTGGACTTCTCAGACTTGTCAATGAAGTCGAGGGTCTGGAGCGGATAAGGTTCATGACAAACCATCCGAAGGACCTTACTGATGATGTCATTGAAGCCGTCAGGGACTGCAGTAAGGTGGTGGAGCAGGTTCACCTGCCGGTGCAGAGCGGTTCGGACAGGCTTCTGAAGTCGATGAACCGTGGATACTCTAAGGAGGGCTACCTTGAAACAGTAAGGAAGCTCAAGGAGAAGGTGCCGAATGTTGCAATAAGCACCGACATCATAGTTGGGTTCCCTGGTGAAACCGAGGAGGATTTCCTCGGTACTCTGGACGTTGTAGAAACCGTCGGATATGACACCGCCTACACGTTCATATATTCCAGGAGAAAGCATACCCCTGCTGACAGGATGACTGAACAGGTGCCTGACAAGGTCAAGCATGAGAGGTTCAACCGGCTTGTTGAGGCAGTCAACAGAAAGTCATTGGAGAGGAATGCAGCTTACCTTGGCAACATATACGAGGTCCTTGTTGAAGGCCAGAGCAAGTATGACACTGAGGTACTTCAGGGCAGGACGAGGACAGGCAAGACAGTGAACTTCAAAGGTGAAGAATCCCTCATTGGAAGCCTGGTAAAAGTAAGGATTTCAAAGGCAGGAACCTTCAGCATGAACGGTGATAAAGTAGAATAGGTAAAATTACAGCCGTCATCTGGTTTTCAGATGGCGGCTGAACCTGTCATCAGACAGGATTTTGCGGGTCGAAGTCGTTATCCATCCAGAAGAATTCCCAGTGATGACCGTCAGTATCGTAGAAGCTTCTCGTGTACATGAAGTCCATGGGGTCTGACTGAGGCGGGCTTCCTGCTCCTAGCTCGAGTGCTCTGTCGACTATGCGGTCTACAGTATCCTTGTCAGGAACCTCAAGTGCGATCAGAGTCTCAACAGTTGACTCATCAGCTATTGTCTTTTTCGTGAATCGCCTGAAGAACTCCTCCGTGAGTATCATGATGTAGTAATTTTCGTCTATTACAATCATGGAAGCGTTGCTGTCGCTAAACCGCTCATCCATTTTGAAGCCCATGTCCGTGAAAAATCTGGTGCTCTTTTGAAGGTCTTTAGTTGGAATGTTAATATATACTCCCTTGATCATTTTGTCCTCCCTGCATGCGTCAGCATGCTGCGTCAGTACTGGTATCCTATGGGAATATATTAACTGAAAATAATTCTCAATATGTTTTGCATCTGCTAATTTTCTGTATATTTTCTGGAAATTAGTAAAAATAATGGCATATGCTGGTCAGGTGTTTCTAACAGACCAATAATTATGAGGTACAATCTAGAATACGTATTTGGTATACTATAAGGTAGTTAACGTTTGGAGGTCTGAAATGGCACTTACACCGATGATGCAGCAATATTTTGAAATAAAGGAAAAGTACAAGGATACTATACTGTTCTACAGGTTGGGGGACTTCTATGAGATGTTCTTCGAGGATGCCGAGCTCGCATCAAAAGAGCTCGAGCTGGTGCTTACCGGCAGGGACTGCGGACTTGAGGACAGAGCCCCGATGTGCGGAATACCATACCATTCTGCCAGAAACTATATCGGAAGACTGGTTTCCAAAGGCTACAAGGTGGCCATATGCGAGCAGGTGGAGGATCCGAAGCTGGCGAAGGGTATAGTCAGAAGGGATGTCATTAGGGTCATAACTCCCGGGACATTCCTTGACGAGACATTCGTCTCGGAGGAGAGGAACAACTACATAATGGGTGTATTCAAGGATGGAGGCAATTACGGCCTTTCATTCTGCGACATCTCCACAGGTGAATTTTACGCTTCAACAGTAAAGGCCGAAGCCGAGATGCTGGATGCGGAAATTGGTAAGTTCTCCCCTAAGGAGGCTGTTGCCTCTTCAGCTGAGCTGGCAGAATTCATTTTCAGCAGATATTCACTGCTTACTAATGCAAGAAGTATCTCTGATGAATCGGACCTTTTGCTTGAAGGACGTTTCAGAAGCGTATCAGGAGGCATAAACTCACTTGTTGCGTCCTCCTGCAGCATACTTCTTGGATATCTCGAGGAGACCCAGAAGACCGCTCTTACGAACCTCACTCATCTTGAGGTCTATTCGTCGACTGATTCCATGGCAATGGACCCAAACACAAAGAGAAACCTTGAGCTTACAGAGAACATAGTGGACAAGGGGAAGAGAGGAAGTCTCCTCTGGGTACTTGACGATACAGCCACGGCCATGGGAGGAAGGAATCTCAGAAGATGGGTAGAGCAGCCCCTCATAAGCCGCGAGCTCATCGACAGACGGCTTGAAGCAGTCGAAGCCCTATACGGGAGCCTTGACATGCTGGAAGACCTTAGGGAGGCTTTAAAGGGCGTATACGACATAGAGAGGATAGTCTCCAAGGTAGCTCTTAAGTCGGTCAATCCCAAGGAACTCCTTACCCTCAAGAATTCACTGGGAAGGCTTCCTGCTGTGAAGGATATCCTTAAAAACCTTGATTATGGCGAGCTCTCAAGGCTTAACAGGAAGATGGACACCCTCTCTGACATATGGAATCTCCTTGATTCATCAATATCAGAGGATGCACCCATGACCTCGAAGGACGGCGGAATAATCAAGAATGGATACAGCAAAGATGTTGACGAGCTCAGGGACATCAGGCTCAATGGTAAAAGGTGGATTGCCGAGCTTGAGGCAAAGGAAAGGGAATTCACTGGCATAAGGTCGCTTAAGATAGGCTTCAACAAGGTGTTCGGCTACTATATAGAGATAAGCAGGGCTAACTTTTCCAGTATACCTGAGGGCAGATACATAAGGAAACAGACCTTAAGCAATGCGGAGAGGTACATTACCGAGGAACTGAAGGTTATGGAGGACAAGATATTAGGTGCGGAGGAAAAGCTCTCAGAGCTTGAATACGGACTGTTCACTGATATAAGGGACAGGATCGAGGGCGAGATAGAGAGGCTGAAGGCAACTAGCAGGTGCATAGCAGACCTTGACTGCTACCAGTGCCTGGCAAAGGTAGCGAGAGACAACGGCTATGTGAAGCCGGTATTCAGCATAGACGGGAAGATGAACATAGTAGAGGGAAGGCATCCTGTAGTGGAGAAGATGATGGACAAGGGAGCCTTCGTATCAAATGATCTGGTCATGGACAGCACTCTGGAGAGGTTCCTCATAATAACGGGGCCCAACATGTCCGGAAAATCCACCTTCATGAGGCAGAGTGCACTCATAGTGCTGATGGCCCAGATTGGCTCCTTCGTTCCAGCAAAGAAGGCATCGCTTTCGATATGCGACAGGATATTTACGAGGATTGGAGCCTCCGACGACCTTGCAGGTGGCAAGTCCACATTCATGGTTGAAATGAGTGAAGTCTCCGAAATACTCAAAAATGCCACATCAAGGTCACTTATCATCCTTGATGAGGTCGGAAGAGGTACCAGCACCTATGACGGGCTCAGTATCGCATGGGCAGTGATCGAGTACATACTGAAGCACATAAAGGGGAGCAAGTCCCTGTTCGCAACCCACTATCATGAGCTAGTGGCTCTTGAAGGCGAGCTTGAGGGTATCAGGAACTATTCCGTGCTCGTCAGGGAGGTCGGAACAACCATAGCCTTCCTCAGGAAGATCGTTCCGGGAGGCGCTGATGAGTCCTACGGCATAGAGGTTGCGAAGCTTGCCGGAATACCAAGGGAGATACTGATACGGGCAAAGGATATCCTAAAGGACCTTGAGAAGAAGGGCAAAAAGCCTGCGAGAGCACAGAAAATCAAGGAAGATCCGCTGCAGATAGGATTCGTGGATATAGGACGCGAAGCCCTGTTCGAAAGGATAAAGACCCTGGATGTCATGTCCATGACTCCAATGGAGGCCATGAACGCACTTTACGAATTGAACAATGATGCGAAGGAATTGAATTAGATGGCAAGGATTAATGTCCTGGACAAGGATACATTCAACAAGATAGCAGCCGGTGAGGTGGTTGAAAGACCATCCTCTGTGGTCAAGGAACTGGTGGAAAACTCAATTGATGCCGGCTCGAAGGAAATACACGTTGAGATCCAGGGGGGCGGAGAAGAGCTCATAAGGGTTCTCGACAAGGGAGAAGGAATTGAGCCTGAAGACATGCTGAAGGCTTTTATGCCTCATGCAACCAGCAAGATAATGAACGCTGATGACCTGTTCAGAATCAGTACCATGGGCTTCAGGGGAGAGGCCCTTTCAAGCATAAGCTCCGTATCGAAGGTGCTCATGAGGTCAAGGACTGAAGGCTCAGACGGCAGAGAAGTCTATATAGAAGGCGGAGACCTGAAGTATGAGAAGTTCTCTCCCATGGACAAGGGAACGCTGATTGAGGTAAGGGACCTGTTCTTCAATGTTCCGGCAAGGAAGAAGTTCCTTAAGACAAGGTCCAAGGAAGCCACTACCATTGGGGAGATATTGTCAAAGATCGCGATAGCCCATCCTGAAATCAGCTTCAGCCTGGTTTCAGACGGGAAGTCACTTCTGAAGACATACGGCACAGGTGAACAGAAGGATGTCATAAGGCAGGTTTATACGAAAAAGACCCAGGAAAACACCTTTCAGTTCGATGAAGAATATGAGTCTCTTAGGATAAGCGGCTTTGTCGGAAATGAGGAGATATCCAGGGGAAACAGAAGCCAGCAGAGCATATTCGTAAACAGGAGACTTGTGCAGTCAAGGACAATAACAGTTGCGGCCGAGAATGCGTTCAAATCCTTTGCAACAGTAAGCCGTTTTCCGTTCCTCATAATCAACATAGACATACTGCCTGAGATCATCGACGTGAACATTCATCCTCAGAAGGCTGAAATCAAATTTGAGGATGACAGGCACATATTCAAGGTTGTCTTCGATACCATCCACAAGACCATGGCTGAAGGCCTGAAAAGGACCTTTGATGTAGAGCCTGATACAAGCCAGGATCCGGTACATGAGCAGCTTACAGCTGACATGCCCATAAAACCTGTTTATATCGACATGCCTGTGGATGTCACTGCAAGGTCCTTCCCTGATGTCAGGAGACAATGGACGGATGAGACCATATATTCAGGTGAGGACAGGAAGGAAACAGGACCTTCAGCAGCACCAGAAGCGAAGTCCCCAAATTCATATGTCTCAGAAGAACCTACCTCAATGAGGGAAGCCAAATTCCCAATGCCGAGAATCATAGGACAATTCAGGAGCACATATATTCTTGCTGAGATCCACGACGAGCTTTATGTCTTCGACCAGCATGCCGCACATGAGAAGATCAACTTTGAAAAGTACATGAGGGACCTGACGATGGGGGCAGTATCGTCACAGCCACTTCTTGTGCCGGCAATCCTTGAGCTGAGCCTTGAGGACTATGGCCTCATGAACGAGAACCGCTCAGCGCTTGCAGAAGCGGGCTTCCTTGTCGAGGACTTCGGTGACAGGGCGATTTCAGTCAGGGAGGTACCATATTTCCTGGGTGAGGTTTCCAACATGTCATACCTTACTGACATACTGGATAACATAAGGAACCTTGGAAAAGGCACCAGGGAGGAGATCAGGAGGATGAGGATAGCGACCGCCGCCTGCAAGGCCTCTGTAAAGGCCTACGAACCTCTTACACTGAGGGAAATGGAACATCTCATAGACGAGCTCAGGCACATCGACGAGCCGTTTACCTGCCCTCACGGAAGGCCTACAATGATCAAGTATACCGAAAAGGATTTTGAAAAGGCCTTCAGGAGGATAGTATGAAGCCAAGGCTTATCATAATAGCCGGACCTACGGGAGTAGGGAAGACTGAAATCTCAATAAGGCTTGCGAAGCTCCTCGACGGTGAGATAGTATCCTGCGACTCGATGCAGGTGTACAGGCTCATGGATATCGGCTCCGCCAAGGCGACAAGAGAAGAAATGCAGGGAATCCCCCACCATATGGTGGACATCCTAGACCCTATGACACCTTTTACTGTCTCTGAATACAAGGCCATGGCAGAAACGGCAATCGATGACATAATCTCCAGAGGGAAGGTACCCATAATGGTCGGGGGTACAGGACTGTACATCGACAGCGTAATAACGGACATGTCCTTTGCAGAAGGCTCCGGGGATACTGCCTTCAGGGACTCCATGGAGGAACTTGCAGTGAAGAGCGGAAAGGAAGAGGTCCACAGGCAGCTTCAGGAGGTGGATCCAATAGCTGCAGAAAGGATACATCCAAATAACCTGAAAAGGGTCATCAGGGCTCTAGAAGTCTATCACATGACCGGAAAGCCCTTCAGCTCATTTGCCGACGAGGGGATCATCAATCCAAAGTATGAGGTCAGCTACTACTACCTTAACCGAAAAAGAGAAGAGCTATACAGTGCAATTGACATCAGAGTACTTAAAATGCTGGAGGAAGGACTTGTTGATGAGGTCAGGATGCTCAGGGAAAGGGGTCTGACCAGAGAGCACCAGAGCATGCAGGGTATCGGATACAAGGAGGTCCTTGACTATCTTGACGGTAAGAAGACCTATGATGAGATGGTAGAGGAGATCCAAAGGCATTCCAGGAACTATGCAAAAAGGCAGCTTACATGGTTTAGGAGGAAGAGCCTTGCAGTGGAGATTTACAGGGATGCAATGAGCACTGAAGAAATCCTAAATCTCATTAAAAGCATGGAAAGCTAAATCTACATGTTATATAATAAAGGATATACAAATTAAAGTGACACGTGACCGCTCGGCATAATGAGCTTATTAAATAAAGGGGTGAGGGGATGAACAAGTCTACAAACAATCTACAGGATATTTTCCTCAATGGGGCAAGAAAGCAGAGGATGCAGGTCATCATACATCTTGTCAATGGATTCCAGCTAAGGGGTACGGTAAAGGGCTTCGACAATTTCACCGTAGTTCTGGACAGCGAAGGAAAGCAGATGCTTGTATACAAGCATTCAATCACTACTATCACTCCGCAGAAGCCTATTCTCTTCAATAACCCTCAGGTTCCTGAAGAGATTGTACCTGAAAGCGAACAGTAAACCTATGGACCGGGAAACCGGTCCTTTTCCATGTTTGTCACTTTCCTTTGCCTTGAGCAGGGACCTGTGATAGACTGTTGTATTGTACTAAATATTGATTGAGGTAAATAACATGAATGAGATTACAGAAAAATTCCTTCTGAAGGAATATGGCATAAGCGAGAAGGTCCTTGAGCTCCACAGGAATGCTCTCAAGGAAGTTCTGGGCATGTTCGAGTACTATGACGGCATCAGGGAATACAACCAGTTCAAGGTGCTGAAGGCATTCCAGGATGAAAAAATCAGCGACTACCACTTTACAAATTCGACAGGCTACGGTTATGGAGATGTGGGCAGGGATACCCTTGACGTTCTATATGCGAAGGTGTTCAAGGCTGAGGCTGCGCTTGTAAGGCCTCACTTTGTAAGCGGAACCCATGCCATAGCGGCTGCGCTTTATGGCACCCTGAGACCTGGAGACACCATGGTTTCAGTGTGCGGAAAGCCATATGACACACTGCACAGTATAATAGGTATCGCTGGAGATGAAGACTCGGGATCTTTGAAGGACTATGGAGTAGGATATATCGAAGTTCCGCTGAAGGATGAGAAGGTCGACGTTGAAGCAGTAAAGGAAATCCTTCGTATGAACCCTTCTGTAAAGATGATACACATCCAGAGAAGCACCGGCTACGGCTGGAGAAAATCCATGAACATAGCTGAAATCGAAGAAGTAATAAGGCAGGTAAGGTCAGTAAGAAAAGACGTTGTGGTCTTTGTAGACAATTGCTATGGCGAATTCGTTGAAGAAAAGGAACCGATAGAGGTAGGCGCTGACCTGGTGGCTGGATCTCTCATAAAGAACATAGGTGGCGGCATCGCACAGACAGGCGGATATGTGGTCGGAAGAAAGGACCTTGTCGAAAAGGCTTCCTTCAGGCTTACCCTTCCTGGAATCGGCGGTGAAGCCGGTTCAACCTTCGGAGTAATAAGAAGCTTCTACCAGGGGCTCTTCCTTGCGCCTCATACTACAATGGAGGCCGTGAAGACATCTGTCTACGCGGCAAAGCTTCTTGAACTTGCAGGCTTCACTGTGCTGCCTAAGGCTGAAGACAAGAGGACTGATATAATACAGGCGATAAAGTTCGGTGTTAAGGACAAGATGATAGAGTTCGTAAAGGGCATACAGTTCGGTGCGCCCATAGACTCATCTGCAGTCTGTGAGCCATGGGACATGCCAGGCTATGAGGACCAGGTCATAATGGCGGCTGGTGCCTTCATCCAGGGAGCTTCAATCGAACTTTCCTGTGATGCACCTATAAGGGAGCCATATATCGCTTACCTTCAGGGAGGCTTGACCTTCGACCATGGCAAGCTGGGTGTGCTCATAGCACTTTCCAGGGTATTTGCCTGATTCTGACCGGTAGGTTGTGAATTAGACGTTGAAATCACAAACCTTTGCATTTGTGCTAAAATATAGTTATTAAGCACACAGAAGGAGAAACCGCATATTTATGAGCACAACAGAACTCATATCACAGATAATTCTTATAATAGTCCTGGTACTTATTAATTCGTTCTTTGCAATGGCTGAGATGGCAACTGTATCTTCAAACAGGACGAAGATAAACGTAAAGGCGGAGGCTGGAGACAAAAACGCCCAGAATCTGATCAAGATACTTGAGAGGCCAAGCGACTTTCTTTCAACCATACAGGTAGGAATAACTCTGGCGGGATTCTTCGCCAGTGCACAGGCTGCTACAGGTCTTGCGCAGGAAATGGGAGCGCTCCTTGTAAGGTACAATGTGCCTTACAGCGAGACTATTTCAGTCGTCCTGATCACGATAATAATATCCTATTTCACTCTTGTATTCGGTGAGCTCCTTCCTAAGAGGATGGCTCTTCAGAATCCTGAGAAGACAGCATTGGGTGCAATAGGAGTCATCAAGGTGGTTTCGGTTGTCGCAAGACCCTTTGTCAAGTTTCTCAGTGCATCTACAAGCTTCTTCGCCAAGCTGATAGGTATTCACTCTGATACTCTGGACCAGGAGGTTTCTCTTGAGGAGATAAAGTCCCTGATCGAGGTAGGAAGAGAAAAGGGAGTAATCAACCAGACAGAGAGAGACATGCTTGAAGGCATACTCGAATTTGATAACAAGCTTGCCAGGGAAGTGATGACGCCAAGGACTGAAGTTGACATGATTTCAATCCAGGAGCCTGTCAACAATATAGTCACCAAAGCCATTAACAGCAATTTTTCAAGGATTCCCATGTACGATGAGGATGTAGACAACATAATCGGGATATTGTACGTAAAGGACCTATTCAGAAGGATCACAAACACCGGTAAGCCAGGTAATCTTGAAAGCCTTCTACGGAAGCCCATGTTCGCACCTGAGACCAAATTTATCGATGACCTCTTCAAGGAGATGCAGGGCAAAAAACAGCAGCTGGCGATCCTTATTGATGAGTATGGCGGATTTTCAGGAATTGTAACCATCGAGGACCTCCTTGAGGAAATCGTCGGAAACATGTATGACGAGCATGACATCATCGACGGATACATCAACAAGGTGACTGACAACATATTCATTGTCGATGGTCTTGTGTCTATTGATGACTTCAATGACAGGTCAGGCCTCGAGCTCTTTTCTGAGAATACCGATTCATTAGGCGGCTATGTCATAGAAAAGCTTGGAAGGGTACCTTTAAAGGGCGACACTGTGATTCATCAGGGAACAGAGCTCAAGGTACTCAAGATGTCCGGCAAGAGGATAAAGGAGCTTAAGGTCACAATAAAACCTGCGGATGGCAAAAAGGAAGCGGACAACGAACCGGTCTCATATGAGGATTCAGGCGGTTATTAGAAGAGGGCGCACGGTGCGCCCTCGTTTTTTCGTATAAGTACCGGTCTTTGTGGAACCAATTAATATTGTCTACTTTCACGGTATGTGGTAATATTCTACTGCCATATATTTTAATAAAAAATCAATGAGGTATAAAATGACTGATAAATCGAGTAAAAACGGTGATAGGCAAGGCAGGGAGACATTCTCCTCTGGTCTTGCGGTATTCTTTGCTACTTTAGGCTCAGCTGTAGGACTTGGCAACATCTGGAAATTCCCCTACCTTACTGGTCAGAACGGTGGAGGTGCATTCATCCTCGTCTACCTGATCAGTGTAGTCCTTGTGGGTGTCCCCATTATGATAGCTGAATTCTATTTAGGCAAGACAACCAGAGCGAATGCCGTAGGTGTATTCAAGAAGCTGAAGGCATCCAAATTCTGGAGAATCATCGGCTTCATGGGAATGATGTCCGCACTTCTCATAATGTTCTTCTATAGCTCTGTTGCAGGATGGGTATACTCGTATGTAGTGAAGGCTATCCGAGGGGACTTCAGGGTTCTTTCAAAAATGCCGTTCGATGCGGCAGGAAAGGCTGTTGAAGCACAGTTCGGAAGCACTGTAGGAGGAACCTTCGCGCCGTTTGCATGGCAGGCGGCTGCAGTAGCTGTGGTTACAATAATCCTTATTGCAGGGGTTAAAAAGGGCATAGAGAGGGTTACCAAGACTCTTATGCCGGTCCTTTTGATCCTTATAGTAATCATCGCAGCAAGGTCGCTTACTCTTGATGGTGCAGGAAAAGGACTGGATTTCCTGATGGGTGTGGATTTTTCAAAGATTTCCCCTTCAGTAATACTCACAGCCCTTGGGCTGTCTTTCTTTAAGCTTTCTCTCGGAATGGGAACGATGATCACCTACGGAAGCTATTTCAACGAGGAGAACAAGATAGTGAATACCGCCTTCAAGGTGGCAGTTTCGGATACGATGGTATCTCTTCTGGCAGGACTCGCAGTTTTCCCGGTTGTATTCACCTTCGGGCTTGAACCGGGAGGAGGACCTGGGCTTTTGTTCAACACGATCCCCCTCGTATTTTCACTGATTCCATTTGGAAACGTGCTTCTCGTTCTGTTCTTCAGCCTGGCTGCCATTGCAGCAACCACTGCCATGATTTCAATGGTAGAGGTTCCTGTTATTGTGCTGACAGAAGAGCTTGGGATAAGCAGAAGAAATGCAGTGCTTTCGATTTCAGCTGTTATTCTGGCGATAGGTGCACTCACTGTTCACCCTGAAAGCCTTTTCGGATCAACAATGATATATGGAAAGAGTTTCTTTGACTTCTTTGATTACCTGTCCTCGAACATATTCCTTCCAGTAGGAGGCCTTCTCATAGCTATCTTTGTAGGATGGAAGGTCAAGACAAAGGATATCGGGTTATCCTTCGGGGGAGGAAGCGATGATGGTGATTCTAGGCTTGCCCCTGTTTACCACATCCTACTCAAATTTGTAACGCCGGTACTTCTGCTTCTTGTATTCCTTAACGCAGTAGGAGTAATCAGCATATAGTCTTAGGTGAAAAAAGGCCCCCGGCAGTTAACTGCCGGGGGCCTCGGGTTTACCTAGAATTTCCTGTAAAGTCCTACAAGCTTTCCAAGTATATCGCATGATGGTACAATTATTGGCTCCATGGTCGAGTTCTCAGGCTGAAGCCTGATATGTCCCTTTTCCTTGAAGAATCGCTTTATAGTGGCTTCATTCTCTATCATCGCCACGACAATGTCACCGTTTGATGCGGAATTGACCTTCTCAACAATTGCCAGGTCGCCATTGTTTATTCCGGCTTCAATCATGCTTGTTCCTATTACCTTCAGTATGAACAAGTCGTTGTCATGCTTGACGAAATTCATTGGCATATGGAAATAATCATCTATGTTCTCAACAGCAAGTATTGGAACACCTGCCGTAACCTTGCCAAGGATAGGAATGTTCAGCATTTCTGCTCTGCTGCCAAGCTCAGCTATTTCAAGTGCACGAGGCTTGGTAGGGTCTCTCTTCAGCAATCCGTCCCTTTCAAGTTTCTGTAGATGATTGTGTACTGATGATGTGGACTTCAGGTCGACTGCAGCAGCTATTTCCCTGACCGAAGGCGGATAGCCCTTTTCTTCAGTGAATGCCAGCACATATTCATATACTTTCTTCCTGGTCTCCTTTTGAGCCATACTTGCACCTCTCTCATTTATTTACTAAATTATATCATGATACATTTGGAAATACAAACAAATGTTCAGTTTTGAACATTTAGTGACGTTCTTCATAATGCTGCGGATATGGTATAATCTAGTTGATGAGAGCCTTCACAGGGCTAAAGATAACGAGGAGTGATGATATGCCAACACCACATATCAATGCAAATAAGGGTGATATTGCCGAGTCCATATTGCTTCCAGGTGACCCATTAAGGGCCAAGTTCATCGCAGAGAATTTCCTGGAAAATCCGGTGCTGTACAACGAGGTCAGAGGTATCCTGGGATATACAGGTACATACAAGGGAGTACCTGTCTCAGTTCAGGGTACCGGTATGGGCATTCCATCAATCTCAATCTACGTGCACGAGCTGATCCACGAATTTGGAGTTAAGAACCTCATAAGAGTCGGAAGCTGCGGTGCAATGCAGGAAAACGTCAAGATAAGAGACGTCATAATCGCAAGTTCAGCATCAACGACATCCTCAATCAACAGAAACAGGTTCAAGGGTCTAGATTTTGCACCTACGGCAGACTTTGACCTTCTTCTGGCTGCTTACAACAAGGCCAAGGAAATGGGTATCAACGTGCATGTAGGCAACGTACTGAGTTCAGACTTGTTCTATGATGACAGCAACGCTGCGAAGATGTTCATGGATGCAGGAACCCTTGGAGTCGAAATGGAAGCTGCGGCTCTTTACACCGAGGCTGCACTTGCTGGGGCAAGGGCCCTTACCATACTTACTGTATCAGACAGCCTTATAACAGGCGAGGCTACAACACCGCAGGAAAGGCAGGAGACATTCAAGGAAATGATGAAGATAGCACTGGAGGCTATAGTCGCGCTTTCAGCCAAGTAAACCTCAGGTCCGCACATTAGTGCGGACCTTCTTCGTATACAGGAGAGAAAATCATGGAAAGAGGTTCAAAGAGAGTTCTACCTTTCACTCTGAATCTATTGGCAGGATTTTTAGTGTTCGTCATATTCAGTCACATGAGGCCTTTCTTTGAAGGTACTCTGGATATTCTTGGCCGCTTTCTAGTTGCTGGTGTATTTCTTTCCCTTTACTTTGTTCTTAAGGATAGGAAAAGTAAAAAGGTAACCTACATGCTACCAATGGCTTTCTTCATCGCAACAGCTGCCATATCTTTGGATTTGTATCTTCCGACAAGCATATTTCTAGTAAAAGCGATGGGGACTGACTACAGTACTCCAATGGGCTTGGCGCTGGACAAGCTTGACAGCAGCCTGATAATAATTCTTTCTGTCATACTGCTCAACAAGCTTGCGGGAGGTTCCCTAAGTGACCTGAGGCTGCAGAAAGGAAACCTGAGAAGAGGACTTTCTATAGGGATTCCTTCCTTTGCAGTTGCTGCAATCTTGTCTCCCTATATGGCTAAGCTTTTCGGAGCATCAGCATTCAGCCTGTCTCAGATACTTGAATGGTTGCCCTGGATACTCATATTTATTATAGGAAATGCATTTAATGAGGAACTGTTATTCAGGGGACTTTTCCTAAGCAGTATGGAACCTCATCTCGGAAGAAGCCTTTCAAACCTGGCTGTTGCAATCCCGTTTGTTCTTCACCATACGGGAGTAACATATACCAATGATACTCTAATGTTTTTAGTTTATCTTCTACCCTTGGCTCTTGTCTGGGGCAGGATTGCTCAGGATAACGACAGCTTGATAGGATCGATCCTTTTCCATGCAGGTACTGACATAACTGTAGCTCTGGCACTGTTCTCCAGTCTTTGAATATCGTAATCTGGAAATTATGTCAGTACTCCAGGCATTCGGTCACAAATGGAGCTTCTTGACTTACAAAAGTACTTCTCTTTTACAATTAAGGGCGTTGGTCATAATTTTGAGGCTTTACGATATAAATATAATTTAAATCAACAATAATATATTGATTAACAATAAATTTTGTGATATCCTGACATTGATGAGGAGACCTGGTCTCGTGTGATTGATTAAAAGCTTTGGGAGGTATCATGAAGAAATTTGCTATTCCTGTATTAAGGTTTGGATTCATCATTGGGGCAGGAATTGTGCTCCTGATCTGTGCTACAGTCCTGCCGGAACTGGCTGAGTTTTATGCGAAGATAGCACCTGAATGGGCATATTTAAAATATCCTCTTCTTGCAGCAATTTATTTTACGCTCATTCCATTTATGGCTGCTGTATTTTTTGCGATGAAGCTTACCTTCATCATCCAAAGACGTGAAGAATTCTCCGAGGATGCGGTCTTCTGCCTTAAAGCTGTCAGAATTTGTGCACTTGTTCTTGCGATTATGTATATTACCGGGACAGTAATACTATCAAGACTTGTTGATATTAGCCCTCCTATAGGTCTTCTGGTACTTTTGATAATTCTGGCATCTGTGATGGTAGGTTCATTTGCCGGTATTCTTGAAGAGCTTCTAAGAAAAGTCATTGGGTACAAGGAAGAAATCGAGCTGACCGTTTAGGAGGTCGAGAAATGGGTATTATTGTGAATCTTGATGTCATGCTTGCTAGAAGAAAAATGAGTGTAACAGAGCTGTCCGAGAGGGTAGGGATTACACTTTCAAATATGTCAAACCTTAAAACTGGGAAGGCAAGAGCGATAAGGTTCAGTACACTGGATGCAATTTGCAGAGTTCTCGATTGCCAGATCGGGGATTTACTGGAGTACAGGAATGAGGAATAGAAGACTCTTAGGACAAGAAATAATGGCATTGCTGCCTGCAGCAATGCCATTAAATTATGATAGGAGTGATAATTGCTATTCTTCTGTTCCGCTTTTCAGACTGAATAGGTATATGAAAAGGGCAACGAAGCCGAATACGGCTGAAGAAATGAATGGAGCGATTGATGTCTCGCTGGCAGCATAGGATACGGAACTTGATGAAGCAAGCACAGTGACTGAAGTACCTGACAACAGCTGCGAAGCAATGACAGCATATGCAATCAAACGCATAAAGTTCTTTTTCAAGGTCATCACCACCAGTTGAAATATTGCCTGTTTAGAACATTATAGCAAGATTTCTTACTAGTTTTAACTGGTTAATGGTCTTTGTCATTGACAGTTTTGGCACGAATCGTGACAGAAATCATTTACAGCTCAATTCCAGTTTGTTATTATCAGATTGGAGGGGATGCAGTATGACATTTGCAGAAAAACTTGATTTTCTAATGACCCTTACAAAGACCTCTAACAGTGCTCTTGCACAATGGACCAACATTGATCCTTCATACATTAGTCGTTTAAGGAGAGGGGACAGGACACCTGCTTCAAACGAATCATATACCATGTCTATGGCGTCATATTTCTCAAAGAACTGCAGCCAGGATTTTCAATGGAACACTATTGTTGAGATGATGGGCGGGACAAATCTATCCAGAAGCATCAATGATAAGGATACAAGAAAAGATCTGATACATAGCTGGCTCAATGAAGAGAAGCCTGCAAAGGGCAGTATGGTGAGAGGCTTTCTTGACAATATGTCGATTTCGCAGCCAGTGGGCTTAAGCAGCGTGAGTGTGAGAGATGACGGTGCGGTCAGGCCGTCACTTGAGAATGCATTGATTGCATATGGAAATACAGGAATGAGGGAGTCTGCGCGGATTTTTCTTGAAAAGGTCGTACAGTCAGGAAAGAAGCATGCCTTACTTTTATTCAGCGACCAGGATACCTCCTGGATTACAGAGGACCCTGGATTCATGAAGGAGTGGGCTCAGCTTCTTACAAAGGCACTTATGTCCGGCAACAGGATAAAGATAATACATACTGTCAGCAGGAATATTGATGAGATGATGACTGCCATAAGGGCATGGGTTCCTCTCTACATGACAGGAGCCATAGAACCATTTTATTATCCGAAGATAAGGGATGGACTGTTCAAGCGTACGCTGTACGTTGCACCAGGTACAGCAGCCGTATCTTCCGCTGCTATGGGAAGCGACCTGTCGGATACTTCACTTTTCATAGTTACAGATGAAGTATCCGTTGCCAGCTTTGAACGGGAATTCATGAGATATTTAAATATGTGCAAACCACTAATGAAAATATATAAAAAGAATGACACCGCCGAATTCTCGAGGGACCTCCTTGATTTTGAGGCCTCACGCAGCAATGTGAGGGTCGAGGGACCACCCTCGATATACACGCTTCCTCTTAATACAGTTGAAAGGATAATAAGCAACATTAGCGTATTGCCAAAACAAGACATCCTTGATTTCATGCGAAACAGATCTGACCTGTTCGAGAGGAACATACTTACCAATGTGTATATGCACCAGATCATCCTCCCTGAAATTGATGATGTCAGGAGAGGTAATGCCGAAATAGTGATTTCTGATTATTTCTGTGGTATCCCGATTTATTACACAGCAAGAGACCTTACCGAGCATATCAGCAATATCATCAGGTACCTGCAGAACTTCAGCAATTACCATGTCAGGGTTATCGAAAGCAGTGAGAATAAAGGATACATTCTATACGCCAAAGAGGATAGGGGAGTCCTTGTAAGCAAGACAACCCCTCCGTCAGTTACCTTCATCATGAATGAATCAAACCTTACTGCAGCATTCTGGGATTATCTGGACAGAAAAGCATATCCTGGTTGGATGACAGAAGTAAGCAGAGCGGAAACCATAGCTACACTTGAAAAATACATTGAATCACTGAATAAGGAATAAAACAGAGACTATACTTTTATTAACTAAGGTATAGTCTCTGTTTTTTCTATGATTCGCTGCTCTCTGGCTCGTGTGATTCATCTCCCTGATTTTCAACCTCGGACTGGATTGAAGTCGCCGAGAGTTTATCAGAAAATTTCTCGGTTAACTTAGTCGCATCATTGAGTAAGAGGCTCAAAAGGGCTATTCCAGTGGCTGCCATAAGGTAGTACATTGGCAATTCGAACGAAGAGAACTTGAAATACCCAATTGCGATGCTTACCAGTATCCCTATGAAATATAAGGCCATGGCATAGAACAGGTATTTGGTCAATTGTGATGATAGCTTGAAAAATCTGATCAAAATAATGCCTCCTTGAAAATAATACAGTTTAAGTATAAATCAGCTATGTGACAATCATATGTCAGAATAAAAATCAATGCAGCAAAATCAATAATCATCAGAATATGTATGCATGATGTTGATTCAAAAGGAGAGGGGAGTGGGGGAGAAGTAACCGAATTATAACTACATATCATAAATTATGTAATGCTAATGATACAAATCGAACTTCATAACCACAATATGTTGTGGTTATGAAGTTCGATAGATAACTAGAGTATAAATTTATGGGAAAATATTTTATATGTGCAATTATATCAATAATGTATAATTACAATTAAAATGAGGATATTATTCATTTTCGTCGGCAAGTGGATTGAGGTTGACAGCCTCCCTGAGATCTTCATTATCGACGTGGGTATAGATTTGGGTGGTCGATACATTCTCATGTCCGAGTATCAACTGAAGGCTTCTGATATCCACTTTACCATGCTTGTACATGAGAGTGGCTGCAGTATGTCTAAGCTTATGCGGTGTATAATGGTTGTCGAAAAGACCGGCACCTCGAATATGCTTCTTGACAACGACTTCTACAGTTCGTTTGTTTATGGGTCTCAGATGTGTTGAAATAAAAAGAAAATCCTTGCTCGCATCAGGAATCTGCTTCTTTTCACGTGCAGGTAGATATTGGTTGATGCTGTTAATGCATGCCTGATTGAGGTAAATTACCCGTTCTTTATTTCCTTTGCCTATTACAGTAAGTGTATCATTCCTTATTTTACTTATCCTTATGTTGACCAGTTCGGACAATCGCATGCCGCAATTGAGAAATAATGTAAGGATACAGTAGTCTCTGTGATAGTTTACGTTATCCTTATCCATCGACCTTAGCAGAGACCGGCTCTGGTCCAGTGTAAGGTATACAGGATTTCTCTTCTTGATTTTGGGGCTTTCGAGCTCTGCAGTCGGATCTTTGTCGACTATACGTGCCTTTAGATTCAAGTATTTGAAGAAAGTTTTGATACAGGCCGTTTTTCTTGCACGGGCATAAGCTGAATTCATTCGCTTTTTGTCTGCAAATGAAAGGAATGCATAGATATCGGACAAAGACACGAGTTTTAGGAAGTCATCGTCAATATCGCTTATATCTATGTTTTCGAAGGGAACGTCAGCTGTGACCAGATGTCTATATCTTTTAAGAAATCTGAGGAAAAGTCCCAGGTCGTATCTGTATGCATCTATGGTGCTGTCTGATTTTCCGCGTATGGTGCTTGAATAATTCAGAAAATCCATTACACGCTGCGGATATGGATCAAAATACATGTTATTTTCGCTACTCATGATAACTTCCTTTCAGTGTATTTCGATAGGGGGATTTGGGCTATTTTTGAGGGATTTTATTCTATCGCTTTAATTTTAGCATAAAATATTCGCGAAATCTACATTTCGCGAAATAAATTATATTTTGAGAAATGGCCTCCTCCACCCCTGTCCTGGCAGAAAAAGCCATAAGCTTACTCTGATTTAGCGATTTTTCTTAGGTTCGTTCCATCTAGGTTCACTGCATTCAGTGCCCTGTCATCTTCACTGGTTAGGAAATACGCGGAACTTCCCGCTATGTTAAAGCTTGCACCGGCCAGTTTGATTATCATGGTGTCATTCTTACCATCCAGGTCTGCCAAATACAAACCCTGATCGCTCTTGTCTTTGGTCCTGCCATTTGTGAAATAATAAAGTTTGCCGCTAACAATAAGTATGTCCTCCAGGCTCTTGTTGAATAACGTGACTGTATTATTTCCGGCTGAGTCGGTCCTCCTGATAGTTGAGCTGCCATCTATTACAGTTTCATAGAATATGTATCCTTCACCGACTGCGAATGTCTTGAACAATGCCTCGTCAACCACCTTTTCCGGAGTTCCTCCATTTAGTGGCAGCCTGTAGACATATCTGCTGTAATCAGATGAGTCCTTGTTTAAGTCGCTGCTGTCGAAGTATATATAATTATCATATATCTGAAAACCCTCCCAGATATCCTCAGCAAGCTTGGCTTCTCCCGTTCCGTCATACTTGATTCTACTTAGTATTCCGTCATAATCAGTGAAATACAGATATTCGTCGTTCAAGAGCAGCTGGGTTGCGGAACCTCTCCGTATCTCCTTCTGCTCCATGGATTTAAGGTCCAGTGACATGATTGCAGATGAATCGTAGTTAAAAAAGAACAAATGTTCACTTTTGGCGTTCAAGCCACTATAGGTACCCTTCAGTAAGAGTTCAGTACTTCCTGAAGTAACTGACTTCAGAATATTCCCTTCCATTATCCTGTCAAGATGGTAAACATCACCGTCAAGCTCTACTGCCATACCGTAGGCTGCTGAATTCGCAGTGTTTGTGCCAAGACCTCCCAGCTTCAGTTCATTCTTTGAACTGCTTATTTCGGTGGGCTTCACGCTTCCTGTCGGTGTGTTCCCTGTCGTTGGAGCAGTCTGATTCCCAGCATTGTCAGAACATGCTGTTGAAAGGAAAAGGCCAAGCAGCAGCAAGCCAGAAATAATTCTCTTTGTCATATGATTACACATCCCCTGAAGTATTTGGACTAATTATATTATCGAATATAGATTTACGCAATGACAAGCCAATGTAGTCAATCGTAGTCAAATCGTATCACTATTTCATTAATATACCATAATCGTCAGATCCAGGTTGGAGATATAGACGAGGAAGTGATTTTTGGCCAAAAGATGTAATCGTTTGTTTATTGGTTTATAATTTAGGTAGATGAAAATACGGAGGTGTTTTTTTTGAGCTTCAAAATCAATGACAATGTCACCTGGGTCGGTAAGATCGACTGGGAACTGTCCTCATTCCACGGAGATGAATATTCAATCCATCGAGGAACTCACTACAACTCATATCTAATCAGAGATGAGAAGACGGTTCTGATAGATACCGTATGGGATCCCTTTGACAAGGAATTCGTTGAAAATCTGAAGAAAGAGATTGACTTGAACAAGATAGACATGATTATTGCAAATCATGCCGAAATCGACCATAGCGGCTCTCTCCCACTTCTCCTCAAGGAGATACCAAACGTTCCTGTATATTGTACAGCTAACGGTATGAAGATTCTGAAGGGCCATTACCACGAGGACTGGAACTTTGTCACAGTTAAGACCGGCGATTCCATCGAGATCGGAGAACGAAAGCTGATCTTTGTTGAAGCCAGAATGCTTCATTGGCCTGACAGCATGATGACATATATGACAAAGGACAACATCCTGTTCAGCAACGATGCCTTCGGCCAGCATTTCGCTTCGGATCTGATGTATAACGATTTGGTAAACCAGTGCGAGCTTTTCGAAGAAGCGATAAAGTATTATGCAAATATCCTCACTCCTTTCAGCGCTCTCGTTACGAATAAGATCAAGGAGCTTTTATCATTTAATCTGCCTGTAGACATGATTTGTCCAAGCCATGGCATTATATGGAGAGATAACCCTACGCAGATTATAGAAAAATACGTGGAGTGGGCGAACAAATACAAGGAAAACCAGATAACTCTGGTATATGACAGCATGTGGAAGAGCACCAGAAAGATGGCTGAAGCAATAGCTGAAGGCATCAAATCTGTGGATGACCAAGTTGCAGTCAAGCTCTACTCAGCATCGCATGCGGATAAGAATGACATACTTACGGAGCTATTCAAGTCCAAGGCTTTCATGATTGGATCCTCAACCATCAACAAGAATGTTCTGTACGCCGTATCAGGTATGCTGGATATGGTCAGAGGAATCGGCTTCAAGGAGAAGAAGACAGCCGCATTCGGATCTTATGGCTGGAGCGGAGAACATGTCGGAATTATTGAACAGAGACTGAAGGAAGCAGGTCTTGAGGTCGTTCAGCCAGGAATAAAGGAACTTTGGAATCCGGATGAGGAAGGCCTTACAAGATGCCGTGAGTTCGGTAAGAGCTTCGCAGAGAAGCTGTAAATTGAAGAATTGTAAAGGGAGCGCTGGTGCGCTCCCTTTCATATATCCTATGATTCTTTTATTTCAGAATTTTTCTCTTTCAGGTATGTGTCTGAGAGAAGAGCCATTCCTTTGAAGATTTGACCTCTTCCGTAGTAAGTGTATGTCCCTTTTGGAACCACTTTATGGTTACATCAGCTCCATTCTCCTTCAGCAGTTCGTAAAGCCTCTTCGAATTCTCTCCAGTGACTATAGGGTCGTTAGTTCCAGCACTTATAAACACTGAAGAACCATCAAGATTGATTCCTTCAACCTGTGCAAGAGGAACCATTGGATGATAAAGTATGGATTTCCTGAATATCCCGGCTTCTAGAAGAAGCATCGCAGCAATCATATTAGCTCCGTTGGAATAACCAAGTGCTATGAGCTCGTCTGGCTGAAAACTGTATTTTATTGAGGCTTCCTGAATGAATTCCGAAATCTCCCCTGCCCTTTGCCTGATATCATCTTCGTCGAATACTCCCTCTCCGAACCTTTTAAAGAACCTGTTCATGCCGTTTTCTATAACCGCACCGCGGATTGAGAGTATTCCATTTCCATCATCGATCATATTTGCAAGTGGGACAAGGTCCATTTCATCCCCTCCTGTCCCATGGAGAAGGAGGAAGGTCTTTTTGCCTTCCGCTGCCTTTTTGTAATAATGTACCATCATGACCTCCTGATGCGAGTATCCAGAGGTTTAAGGACTTTTTCAATGTACTCCCTTTTGTTTTCAAGATATGGAGGAAGTGAAAGACCTTCACCCAGGAATTCGAGCTCTTCATCAGTATCAAATCCCGGTCCGTCAGTAGCCAGCTCGAACAGTATTCCGTTAGGCTCCCTGAAGTACAGGGACTTGAAGTAGAACCTTTCCACGAATCCCGAGTTCCTTATATGGTTGGAATCAATCCTGTCAATCCATTCCCTGAGCTCAGCCTCATCCTCTACCCTGAATGCCACATGATGGACTCCGCCATAACCCTGCCTCTCGAACGGGAGGTCACTGCGTATTTCAAGATGTACTTCAGTTCCTGAACCGCCATCTCCTGTTTCAAGAACGATAATATCCTTCTGTCCTTCTACCTCTGCCTTATATGAGCCTCTAAGCCTGTATCCCATGATTTCCATGAGTACGCAGAGTGTTTCCTCAGGATCCTTGACTGTAAGCCTCACAGGGCCAAGACCCATTACCTGATGCTCTTGAGGAATGGATGACAGCTCCCAGGGTATGAATGTTTCGGATAAGGCTCCATCGTCGGAGACAAGCATAAGCCTCTGGCCTTCAGGATCCTTGAAGTAAAGAGTCTTTCTTCCTGCGCGATCAGCTATATCCTCATGCCATACTCCAAACTCATCGAATCTTTTTGCGAAGTATTCAAGAGATTTGTCATCCTTAACTCTGAAAGATATCAGCGAAATGCTTGAAACGCCTTCTCTGTTCTTTGAAGTTTCCGGAAATTCGAAGAATGTCAGTGCAGTTCCAGGTGTACCCTTCTGGTCTCCGTAGTACAGGTGATAGACAGAAACGTCGTCCTGGTTAACGCTCTTCTTGACAAGCCTCATTCCCATTACCTTCGTATAGAACATATAGTTTTCAGCAGCTGATGCTGTTATTGCAGATACATGATGTATTCCTTTAAGTTTCATTGTTTTTCTCCTTTTTGCCCGATATCTTCCTGAGCATCTCGAGCATCATTTTCTTTTCTTTTATTGATAAACCGTTGAAGTACTCCCCCTGGAACCTTTCAAGTTCAGGTACGAGCCTGTCATGGATTTCTTTGCCCTTATCTGTAAGGGTGACATACTTAGTCTTCCAATCCTGTCTTCTTTCAATCAGTCCCAAATACTCCATAGTCTGCATCAGCTGGCTTATTCCGCCTTTAGTTATAAGAAGCCTTTCTGCGAGCTCATTCTGGGTCATTTCCCTTATCCCAAGCTGGGCAATGACATCGGATTGAGCCAAAGTTAGACCGAAATCCTTAGCAATGACCCCTGCTTCCCTTATGTTTTCAGAATGTATATCGGATATCTTGAACCAGATCAGTATGCTGTCTACTATGTCCTCTCTTTCCATGACCTCAACTCCTTGATATCAGTTTAAATCTAAACTGATAAAATGTCAATGATAAAATTGAATTGAACAAAATTTAAATTCGGACAAAAAAAGAAGCCGATTCCTGGATAAGGAGTCAGCTTTTATTTCGGTTCAAGCTTGGATAGAATGGATCCGGTTTCTGTAGATATTACATATTTGCATTTGAATTTGCCTGAGTTTGCCGTTGCAATCGTAAAGTAAAAATTGTACACCTTTTTACCGTAATAGATGTCTACTTCACTGCTTAGCTTGTCTGTACTTATTTGAGTCAAGTATGGCTTCATAAGTTCAGAGGTTTCAAAGTAGTCGAACAGTATCTTTCTTGCCTGATCCTCTGATATGGTGCTGGGTTTGTTTAGTATTGCAGGATCCTCGTACTTCATGGATATGCTTATGAGAGTGCCATCCTTGATGTATTGCATGTATACATTGTTGCCTGTGAAGTATTCACCGCTCTTATGACGGGCTACTGCAGAAATCTGCTCTTTGCTGCTGCTTATTGCATAGGTAATCTCATAGGTTTCAGGGTTGACGCCAAGCTTCGTCAGGTAATCAGTCGTCTTTTCAAGGAGTACTTCAGGGGTTGTCTCGTTAAGGTCTTCCTTCTTTGGCTCATCCTTTACGAAAATGCTCAGAAATCTTCCAGTCTCATCCAGCTCATAGATGAATTCTTCATCTGTGAACTCCATGACGATTCTGCCATCATAGGTTTTGTTCCTTACGAAGCTTATGCTTTCATCAGGCAGCTCTGAAAAGGTTGCGACCTTGAATATGTAGACATCCTTGGGATTCACATCCTTCGCTTCACATGAAGCGAAAAGTGCTGATGCTATGAGCAATGGTGCAATATATTTTATGCTTCGAATCATAACATCCCTCCGTTCCCAATTATTATATGTCTAAGATATGAATTACTTATAAAGAATGCCTGTGTCTCCGACAGAGACATCCATTTATACCATCATTGAAAATAGTATCATGTTTCAGATACCAATTGAATGAGGATTTCAGGAATCACCGAAATATTTACAAGAAAAGAAGGCCAATATGGCCTTCTACTTTACAAATTGCTCAGCTTCCGTGACAAGCTCATCAATAAGCTCCTGAACCTTCACAATCTTTTCAACCCTGTACGCATTGCTGCCTGCGAAGACCAGTCCTTCACCACCAGATACCGAGCTCATCAGAGCATCTGATATACAGTATGGAGTAGTTCTTGGATCACAGGGTATGAGGCAGTTGTAGCACCTCTTTACCTTGATGTCCCCTTCATCCAGCAGCTTAGTAAAGCTGTTGTTCACAGCTCTTCCGGGCATTCCGACCGGGCTCTTAACAAGCCTGATGTCTTCCTTCTTTGCGTTGATGTAAGCCATTTTGAAATTGATGTCTGCATCACATTCCTCAGTGGCTACGAACCTTGTCGCCATCTGAACACCAGCTGCTCCTAGGTTAAGGTACTCTGCAATGTCCTTTCCGGTAAAGACTCCACCTGCTGCTATGACAGGTATCTTCACTCCGTACTTTTCCTCATATGGCTTTATAGCCTCAAGTACTTCTGGTATAAGCTCTCTGAGAGACTTCACGTTTCCTGACTCTATGTCATCCCTCTTGAAACCGAGATGGCCTCCTGCTTCAGGACCCTCTACAATGAACATGTCTGTGGTCCTTGCGAACTTCTTGTCGTAGACCTTGGATATGAGAGCCGCGGCCTTGCCTGATGATACTATGGGAGCAATCTTCGTTTTTGTGCCCTTCACAAGCTCAGGAAGGTCGAGTGGAAGTCCTGCGCCTGATACAACAAGATCTATGCCCTCAGCTATTGCGGTCATTACAAGCTCTTTGTAGTTATTCATGGCAGCCAGCATATTTATCCCAATGATTCCGTCTGAAAGCTCCCTTGCCTTTCTTATCTGGGCTATCATAGCCCTCTTGTTGGCTTCGAGGTTATTCTTCACGAAATCAGGCTCCTTGAAGCCTGTCTGTACTCCTGAGATGACGCCAATGCCTCCGGCATTTGCCACCGCAGCTGCAAGTCCTGAAAGTGAAACTCCAATTCCCATGGCTCCCTGCACTATCGGAACCCTGGCGACCATGTCGCCTAATCTTAACTCATTCAATTTCCCTATGATAATCAATCTCCTATCGCTATTGCTGTAGATACAGCTTTAATTATAGTGCCAGGATTGTTTGAATATCAAAATGTTAAGACTTTATTAAGAAATTAATTTCATTTTACTGGATCAGCCGAAGAAAGGACTGACATTGTATTGTACAAAGTCTTATCATCCCTGAAGTTAAGGTAAACTGGATAATCCAGTGTCTCTATCAGAATGTAGGGTCCTCCTGACTTATATAAATAAAGGTACGCCCTGCTAGCACCGACAATCTTGAACCTCCCCTTCAGGACGCTCCCGATTCCTGCCCCATTGGTCCTCATCGTCACCACAGGAAGTGTGTCAACAATCCTTATGTCTTCAATATCAGCAATTGGTACGCTCCGTCCGAAAAGCCCTGAAACCTTAACCGCATCCCCTACAATGGCTACATTGCTCTCCTTCATCGTAGTCAGGAAGAGTATTCCGACCCCGATAATTATAACCAAAGTGAACGAGGTCGCAAGGATTGTTTCACCCTTGGTCTTCTTGTTAGCATCATATTTTCTGATTTTCACTATCGTTATTATGGGAATGAGGATGTTGGCTGCCATGGCGATAAAGAACGATGATTCTCCGGACTTCCAGGTCAATGCTGATATAAAGTTGATGAGAGCAAGCGAAAGACTCATCTTCCCTACAGCTTTGCCTATTGATCCCAGGTCCATATTTGCCTTTTGCTCTTCAGAAGCAGTATTGACTCCTGCAATCAGCCAGTACATCTTCTTCATGTCAACCAGGTACCAGATGAGAAGAAAAGTGAATGAGATAATTCCAAGTACGATACCGGTCATTTTTTGATACCTCCATGTACATGTGAAATTTATTGAGAAGTTAGTATAATATATTTGTTTAGAAACTTGAAAGTAAATGTTATATTATAGGTTAGATTACATTTAGAATCATATCACAAATATGCATACTATTATAGGTATGGTATGCATTAAGTCAAATTTAGAATACCTTTCTTATTAATCTACCACAATCATACACCTGTAGTCGAAAGAGTCAAAATTACCAAATTATCCCATAATACTCAAGGACACTAAGTGCTCTCAGGGTTATCCACTTCGAAGGACTCCCCTTCTTTTCTATGTCTGCAATCATCTTCCCGTTGTTTGAAGTCTCCATGATCCAAGTCCCTTCTGGAGTCATCTTGCCCCTAAGTACTTCCAAGGAATCCTCGAGCCTTCTGTCCTTTATCCCAAGAGCCGCCATGATCATCAGGAGCTCGAGGATGTCCGTCTGGTACATGAGCGGGAATCCAAGCCTTAGCCAGCCGGGCTTGGATATTTTTTCCGGATCGTGGCTCTTCTTGAATAGCCTGTGTACGAGGAAGTACTCTACAAGCTCGTCGGTCTTTTCCCTTATGCGTTCCGTCCGCATAACTTCAGGTACGGCTGCAAGCGCCTTGAGTGCCTTTGCTGCACCCATGTGGCACGTATGCCTTCCAAAGCATGGTGTGAGCTTCTCATAGTCCTTTGAAGGGCTTGTAATGTACTCACCATCATCGGTCCTCTGGTATCTTATGATCCACTCGATTGACTTCATGACTCTTTCATCACCAGCAAAACCAAGCTTAAGGAGACTGTATGCCATGTTTCCGGTGAGGCAAGGTATGACTGAGCTTCCCAGGCCACTTCCTGTCCTTAAGCTCATTTTCATGGAGAACCCACCTGAATCTGGATCCTGAGAATGGTCCAGAATAAAGTCACAGGCCTTTCTTATCCTCTCATCCAATGGATCCGAATCAAGCTCAGCAAGCACAAGGATCGTCCACACGGTTCCCTCATACTTATCCAGGTAGAACCTCTCCGGATCACCGAATGAACCATCAGGATTCTGCTTTTGAAGGATCCTTCCGATAGTACCTGCATTCATGGCTGAAGCCCTGGCATCCTGAACATCAGGGTCAGTGGCATCCTTCCCCTGAAGGAGCTTAAGTGCTGCAAGCCTTGCACAAGGGTCGGATTCTTCGAGAAGCCATAGAAGAACCTTTTCGTCCATTTCAATCAACTCCCTGGTTGTTTCTGACTACATTATAGTCCTTTGAGCTTCGATTGTAACTTTGAGACCACTTTCATGACCAGTTGGGCAAAAAAACGGACAATAGCATTATGAATAACCTTGGGCATGATATATAATAAACGTATAGGAATTGGCCGGAGGCGATAAAATGGGAGATATTCTTTTCAGGCTCATAGTATTCATAAGCACAAACAAGAATAACGATGTGGATTACAACATCGCCATAAATATCCTTAAGAACCTCAATGTGGTTGGAAAGCTTACAATAAACCAGCTGGCAGACAAGTGCTATACGTCCCCTTCCGCAATCTCAAGGTTTTGCAGGAAGCTTGGCTATGAGAGCTTCGGGGAGTTCAAGGAAACGCTCGCTACCACCATAAGGAATTACAGGCAGAGGGACTTCATACATGACCTGAGGGCTGAGTTCGGCGAGGAAGCCACTTTAAAGGAAATGCTTTACAACAAGATAATTGGCGACCTGGACAGTATGAACAACATGGATGAAGTGCTCATCAACAGGATAGTCGACATGATACATGATACGGAGACTGTTGGAATATTTGGAACGCACCTTTCTCAGGCATATGCACAGGACATGGAGATAAACTTCCTTGCCAAAGGTAAGTTCATCAACGCATTCCTGGATATTCAGAAACAGATGGAGCTGCTCGATACCTTCGACAAGGACTGCCTTGCGATAATATTCAGCCCTTCAGGCAAATTCATTGCCGGAAACAGGATCATAGCTGAAAAGATAAAATCATCCAAATGCAAGATAATATTCATCTCCCAGCTGGACTACAGGGATTTCTTCGATAAGGTTGATGTCTACCTTAAAGTCACTGGCAACACCGGGATGTCGGTAATGAACCTTTCAATAAGGTATGCTTCACTGTATGTCCTCGACTATATATTCCTGAAGTACACCGAAAAATACATCGGAAGCAGGAAAAGTTGACCAAACGGGGCCGAAAGGCCTCTTTTTTTGAAGTGCAACCTCCAGTTGACGGTTTGGAAGCCAAAATTGGTGGAGGGTATTTGGAGCAAATGATACCATGCAGCTTAGGGGGGATTGAATATGATGATTGGGGAAAACATACAGAAGCTAAGGAAAGAATCAGGATTATCCCAGGAAGACCTTGCTGAAATGCTTGGAGTGTCGAGACAGGCAGTATCCAAATGGGAATCTGACGCTGCCCAGCCGACCATGGTAAACATAATAGCTTTGGCGAAGGCATTTGACGTATCCATAGGAAGCCTGTTCGGAGACGGATCTGAAAATGATGTGAAGGGTCCAGAAATCGACCCGCAGCTTGTAAGGCTCTTCACAGAGCAGAATGAAGCCAATGAGAGGTCTGCAAGAAGAAATAGGACTATCGGCGCAGTGGCAGTAGCTGTCACAGCGATTTCAATGCTTTCACTATATCTTCTTTTCTCAAAAAGCATCGATATGATGAAAGCGGAAATGGCAGCCCAGTCTTCAAGGAATGCTGAACTAAACAGCAGGGTCGACCTGCTGAACAGCCTTATAATCAGCCAGCCTGGAAGCATAGCTGATGCCCTTGAAGACAAGCTGAAGACCGGAAACACAAACCTGTCGGATTACTCGGTAATTGTGAGCGATTTAAATGAAAAGGAAGGAACGGTAATTCTGAAACTTACAGCTTTTCCAAAGGTCCACAGGGAAGGAATGGCTGCTGAATTCATAGCGGCAATTCCAGGCAGTGCACCTATATCCGTTAAGGGAGAGCTGTCATCCGGATCTTCGTTCACAGCTGAAATCAGGATGCCTTTAAGCGATGAAATAAGGCTTTCCGTGGTTTTCAGGGAAGGAACTGTATCTGAACCCCAATTTCTGGAGATAATCAGGGACCTAAAGTCCCAGTATGTAATGAAGACTGAATTGAGATTCGAAGGTACGAGCAGTGTAAGGAATGGAAGATCAAGTTTATCAGGTCAAATAATGCTCAAGGTGTACCCTGCATTCGCACGTGGAGAGCAAGGAAGGAAGATTTCGAACTGGCCTGTGTCAGGAAAGGTAATGCTCTACAACGACACAACATTCCTGATGGAAGCTCCACTTCCTGTTGATGAGGCATTCTCAGACCTTTCCGGAGAGATTACAGAAGCGAACCTCTACACTGACTCTATCGATTTGGATGTTGATATACTATACGGGGGCAAGGGTCTGAGGGCTGTAGCAGTCATAATCGACAACCATGGCAACGAGAGGACATTAGAAATTAACATACCATATGGTCAAGCCAATTGAAACTGCAAAGGGAGCCTGTTCGACTCCTTTTCTATGCATGAAGAAACTTCATCCATTTCAGCCAGTATTTATGGATCACATTGTTGTAAAATCCAACTAGTTCCGGAATGAGCATGTGCTGATTTAAGTAGCATTTAGGCAGCAAATTGAAGATCTTTTTCATTACCCTGATCTTGCGGGAAATAAAGGAAAAATATAAATAGCCATCCTCAGGACTTGACCTGAGGATGGCTTTGTAATGCTCTGTGAAATTATACGGTTATCTCAGATTCCTGTGCTGTTTCGTCAGCATATTTTTCTAGGATAGGATCAACTTCATTCTTTATGAAGTCAACAACCTGTCCGGGAGCTCTGCCGATGTAGTTGCCTGGTTCCATGATATCCTTGAGCTCATCCTTGCCAAGCCTGAATGAAGGGTCATTTCCGATCCTTGTCAGAAGGTCGTTGTCCAGGCCTTCCTGCTTGACTCTCTTTGAAGCCTCCATGGAGTGACCTCTTATGAGCTCATGCAGCTCCTGTCTGTCTCCGCCTCTCTTGACGCCTTCCATAATGATGTTCTCTGTTGCCATGAAGGGAAGTTCATTCATGACATGGGAGGTTATCATCTTTTCATAGACGACCATGCCTGAGGTTATGTTGATATAGAGGTTGAGGACACCGTCAAGTGCTAGGAATGCCTCTGCAATGGAAATCCTCTTGTTTGCGGAGTCATCCAGGGTCCTCTCGAACCACTGCGTTGATGCGGTGATTGCCGGATTGAGAGCATCAACGATTACATACCTTGCAAGTGCGCTGATCCTTTCGCTCCTCATGGGGTTCCTCTTGTACGCCATTGCTGAAGATCCTATCTGGTTCTTCTCGAATGGCTCCTCGATTTCCTTCATGTTCTGCAGGAGTCTTAGGTCATTGCTGAACTTGTAGGCGCTCTGGGCGATTTCGCTTAAAGTGTTCAGTATCATTGAGTCGACCTTTCTTGTATAGGTCTGACCTGTTATCCTGAATACCCTGCTGAAGCCGAACTTTTCTGAAACCTTCTGGTCCAGCAGCATTACCTTATCCTCATCATTGTCGAAGAGGCTCATGAAGCTTGCCTGGGTTCCTGTGGTTCCCTTGACTCCCCTGAACCTGAGCGATTCAATGGCGAAGTCCAGCTGCTCAAGGTCAAGCACCAGGTCCTGCATCCACATTGAAGCCCTCTTGCCAACTGTTGTGAGCTGAGCCGGCTGGAGGTGTGTGAATCCAAGTGTTGGCAGGTCCTTGTACTTAAGTGAGAATTCCTTCAGGTTCCTGATTGTGTGGACAAGCTTTGCGCGTATGATCTGCATCGCTTCTCTCATGATTATGAGGTCGGTGTTGTCGCCTACATAGCAGGATGTAGCGCCGAGATGTATGATTCCCTTTGCTCCTACTGCCTGAAGTCCGTATGCGTAGACATGGCTCATGACGTCATGTCTGACACTCTTTTCCCTCTCTTCGGCTTCCTTGAAATTGATGTCTTCCCTGAAGCTCTTGAGCTCTTCTATCTGCTCGGCTGTTATCGGAAGACCCAGTTCCATCTCGACCTCTGCGAGTGCGATCCAAAGATCTCTCCATGTCCTGAACTTCTTAAGGTCTGAGAACACATAGCTCATCTCTTTGGAAGCATATCTCCTGTTCAATGGGGTCTCATAAGTATCTCTCATATTATCCTCCGTAAAATTTAAAAAACCCTGTTTCCAGGGTTTTATTTCTTATTCTTCCAGTGTAGCGATAAGCTTTGAAACTTCTTCTACTGCAAGCTCTTCGTCCTCGCCGTTTGCAAACACCACGATGTTCGCTCCCTTTGTGACTCCAAGTGAAAGAACTCCGATAAGGCTCTTTACGTTAGCCTTCTTTCCATTGTATTCTACGCTTACATCAGACTTGAACGATGAAGCCTTCTTTACAAGGAGTGTTGCTGGTCTTGCGTGAAGACCGGTTGGGTTTTTTACAAATACTTCTTTTGAAACCATATAATTCACCTCATACACATTATTCTGTAACATTAACAAATTCATTATAACATGTTTTGTTCTATTCTCAATAGTCAATCCTTTGCTAAAAAAATTTCCATGAATTTGACAAAGGCATCGTTTACATAATAATCCGTTTCGATATTTCCGACCATGTCGGGAGTTGTGATGATCAGAGGAGTGGTGATTTTGGCTCTGGACTCCACATAATCCCGGTCCATGTACAGAAGCTTGTCTCCTGCAGTTACACTGTCACCCTCCCTGACATATATGCAGAATCCCCTTCCGCCAAGCTTGGCGGTATCTATGCCTGCATGTATGAGTATGGTGATTCCGGATTTTGTTGCGATAGCCACTGAATTGAGATTCTCGGCCACCATGACAACCTTGCCAGAAACAGGAGAGTAAAAGATATCGCCGCTGGGTATTATTCCTGCGCCAATTCCCCCTACCATGTCTTCAGCAAGAAGGTCGTTTACATCCTCCAGCGGGATTACTTTTCCCGCAACAGGCATGTATAGCTCCAGATCTGGTTTCATCGCCTTCACTCCCATATCATTCAAAGAGGGACACGAACTCGGATATCCTGTCGAAGCCCTTTCCTATGTTAGCCATTGAGGTTGCATAGGAAAGCCTGACGAAGCCTTCAAGCCCGAATGCTACTCCAGGCACCACCGCCACCAGGTAGTCCTCAAGAAGAAATGCAGAGAAATCCAGTGAGTCCTTGACAGTCTTTCCCTTGTATGTCTTTCCCATCAGCTTCCTGACATCCATCATGACATAGAAAGCACCCTTTGGATATATGCAGGACAGTCCGTCTATCCCCATCGTCCTCTCGACCATGTAGTCCCTTCTCTTTGCGAATTCAGCGTTCATTTTCGAAATTGAGTCCTGGCTTCCCTTAAGAGCTTCAACGGCTGCATACTGCACGAAGCTGGTTGGGTTTGATGTTGTATGGCTCTGTATGCTGCCCATGAGCTTCACAAGGTCCTTGGGACCCGCTGCATATCCAAGCCTCCATCCTGTCATGGCATAGGACTTCGAGAAGCCTCCGACGACTAGGGTCCTTGCATAGGCATCGTCAGAAAGTGATGCAATGGATACGTGCTGCTCATCTCCGTATATCAGCTTTTCATACATCTCATCTGATATTATGAAAAGGTCCTTTTCTCTGCAGAATTCTGCAATCTCTAAAAGCTCTTCCCTTGAATAGATGGTTCCTGTCGGGTTGTTGGGGCTGTTGATAACAAGAACCTTGGACTTGTCTGTAACCTGAGCCTTCAGAACTTCAACTGTTATCTTGTAGCTGTTCTCTTCTTTGGTATCGAGGAATATGCTCTTTCCGCCGGACAGAGTCACAAGGTCGGGATAGCTGACCCAGTATGGCGTTGCTATAAGCACCTCGTCACCTTCATTAATGAGAGCTTCAAAAGCATTTGCAAGGCACTGCTTTCCTCCTGTGGAGATTATTACCTGCTCCCTCGCATATTTTAGGCCGTTCTCAGCAAGAAGCTTTTCAGCCACTGCATCCTTCAGCTCGTTTATGCCAGATGCCGGAGTATATTTGGTCTTGCCCTCGTTCATGGCTTTAGTAGCAGCGTCTATGATATTCTGTGGAGTGTTGAAATCCGGTTCACCTGCTCCGAACCCAACCACGTCAAGTCCCTTGTCCTTGAGTTCCTTCGCCTTGGCGGTGATGGCAAGGGTGAGTGATGGAGTAAGGCTCTGCGCTTTAGTTGAATACTGCATTTTATTCCTCCTAATGTTTGTATTGTACTTTCTAATCATCTGTTTTGCTTTCGGATCCTTCTCTGGCTGCATAGAGTAAGCTTTTTGAGAAGCACCTCATTTACGCCGTATTTTCCAAGAAGGTCCATGGGGGAACCTTTTCGGCCATGGAAGTCACTGCCGCCGGTAATGGCCAGCTGGTATTTCCTGGCAAGGCTGTACAGCCTGCTCATCTGCTCTCTGGTATGAGAAGGATGGTAGACCTCCAGTCCCTGCAGCCCGCAGGACTTAAGGTCCAGGAGCAGGTCCTCGAAATGCATGGTGAGGAGCTTCTCCCCAGGGTGCGCTATGCATGGTGTGCCTCCCGCACCTGAAAGGAGCTTCACTGCGTCCCTGGCATCGATTTTGAACCTTTTCTCATATGCCAGCTTGTCGACGTCCAGATAAAGTGAGAAGGCTTCCCTGAATGTCCTGACATGCCCGCCGCTTAAGAGAAGCTTGGCGATATGCGCCCTTCCGTACGAGTCCAAAGGGGGGGCGTCAGTCGGAAGCTCAAGGCCCAAAGCCCTGAGATTTGCGAGGATCTTCTTGTATCTCTCCACCCTGTCTACCTTGACCTTTTCCAGAAGCTCCCTGAGTTCCCTGTCGAAAGGGTCGTGAAAGTAAGACAGGACATGGATCTCCATTCCCTTGTAGTAAGCAGAAATTTCAACTCCCGGTATGATGGTAATTTCACTTCGAGGAGTATAATTTCCATAGGCATTCAGCGTATCATGATCAGTAATTGAGATGCATCTGATTTTCTTTTCAATAGCAGCCTCAATTATCTCGTCCGGTGTGAATGCGCCATCAGAATATGAAGTATGGATATGAAGATCATTCAGCATAAAACCACCTCTGGCAACTCTAATATTAATATATCATCTGGAGCGCCATTTTAGAACAATTGACACAAAACAAAATGAAGGAGATGCTATGCACCTCCTTCATAGGTTATTTTGCGTAGTCCACTGAACGTGTCTCCCTGATTACATTGATCTTGATCTGACCAGGATATTCAAGCTCGCTCTCGATTCGCTTCACAATATTCCTTGCCAGGCTCATAGCCCCTGCATCGTCAACGACATCCGGCTTTACAATGATACGGATTTCTCTTCCGGCCTGGATTGCATATGACTTGTCTACGCCTTCGTAAGAGTTTGCAATCTCCTCCAGCTTGGTAAGCCTCTTGATATAGTTCTCCAGTGTTTCTCTTCTTGCACCAGGTCTTGCTGCTGATATAGCATCAGCTGCCTGGACAAGTACAGCCTCCATGGACTGCATTTCGAAATCTCCGTGGTGTGCTCCGATGGCATTGACCACCAGTGCGGATTCATGGAATTTCTTTGCAAGGTCAGCGCCTATGACAGCATGCGGTCCTTCAACCTCATGGTCTACAGCCTTTCCAATGTCGTGGAGCAAGCCCGCCCTCTTGGCCAAGGTGGCGTCAAGTCCAAGTTCGCTTGCCATAAGGCCTGCGAGATTTGCGACTTCGATGGAGTGCTTAAGCACGTTCTGACCGTAGCTTGTCCTGAACTTGAGCCGGCCTAGCAGCTTCAGTATTTCAGGATGGATTCCGTGGATTCCTACCTCGAAGGAAGCCTGTTCTCCTTCTTCCTTGATTTCGTTCTCCACTTCTTTCTTTGATTTCTCGACCATCTCTTCGATTCTTGCAGGATGTATCCTGCCGTCCACGATAAGCTTTTCAAGCGACAGCTTCGCGACCTCTCTTCTGATCGGGTCAAAGCTTGACAGGATTACTGCCTCAGGCGTGTCATCAATGATGAGGTCAACGCCGGTCAGAGTCTCCAGGGTCCTTATGTTTCTGCCTTCACGGCCGATGATCCTACCCTTCATTTCATCGTTTGGAAGTGCCACGACATGTACTGTCGTCTCGGACACATGGTCCGCTGCACACCTCTGGATTGATGTGGTGATGATCTCCCTTGCCTTCTTGTCGGCTTCTTCCTTAGCCCTTGCTTCAATGTCCTTGATCATCTGGGCTGTCTCGTGTTCGATTTCGCCTCTCACTTCGTCAAGAAGCAACTTCTTGGCATCGTCCTGAGTGAGACCTGCAACCCTTTCGAGTTCCTGTCTTCTCTCGGCTATAAGTTCATCAGCTCTGGATTCCTTGTCTGCAGCATCCTGCATCTTCTTGGCCAGCGCCTCTTCCTTCTTCTCAAGCTGTTCAGTCTTCTTGTCTAGTGTCTCTTCTTTCTGGATGGTTCTTCTTTCTAGTCTCTGGACCTCTGTTCTTCTCTCGCGGAGTTCCTTGTCGAGGTCATTCCTCAACCTGTGGACTTCATCCTTCGCTTCAAGGACTGATTCCTTCCTGATGGCTTCCGCCGCCTTTCTGGAGTCCTCTACGATTGTTTCACCCTGCTTTTCCGCGTTGCTAAGGATATCCTTAGCGGCTTTCAGTTTTGTCTTTGCTAAATATAATATGATGGCTCCAACGACCACTGCTGTCAACAGACCTGTTACCAGGATCGCCATTTGTTCTGGGCGCATCATAACACCTCCTTGCTTTTTATCATCCTTTTAAGCTAAGGACAAAAGCTTGAAAGTGCATATTTTCTCACTGTGATAAATGATAAACCAATACAAATCAATTGTATCCTACACAACGGAAAGTGTCAAACAAAAGCAACATATCGTTCAGGCAAATTTCCTGATTTCCGGAAACATCTGTTCACCTTGATCTTGCACAATGAAGACCGGATGTGAAAACCCGGACCTTGAGGATCCGGGTTAATAGACTCTATTTGCTTTTCTTTTCAGGTGCTGCCGGAGCTGCATCCGTTACTGCTTCTGACTTTGCCAGTGGCAGCTTGTATTTGCTTCTGATCTTGTTCTCGATCTCAAGGAGTATATCCTTGTTCTCTGAAAGGTAGACCTTGGAGTTTTCACGTCCCTGACCAAGCCTTACTTCATTGTAGGAGAACCAGGCGCCTGATTTCTGGACAATTTCCTCTCTGACTGCAACATCAAGTACGGTGCCCTCTCTGGAGATGCCTCCATTGTACATTATGTCGAACTCAGCCTGCTTGAAGGGAGGTGCAACCTTGTTCTTTATGACCTTGATCCTTGTCCTGTTTCCCGTGACGTTGTCACCAGATTTGATTGAGTCGATTCTCCTGATATCCATCCTTACGGAGGCGTAGAACTTGAGTGCCCTTCCTCCTGGAGTGACTTCAGGACTTCCGAACATGACTCCGACCTTCTCCCTGAGCTGGTTTATGAATATAATGGAGCATTTCGTCTTGTTTACAGTACCTGCAAGCTTTCTGAGTGCCTGCGACATGAGTCTCGCCTGAAGTCCTACATGGCTGTCCCCCATCTCGCCTTCTATTTCGGCTCTTGGTACAAGAGCTGCAACCGAATCCACTACGATAAGGTCTATCGCGTTGGACCTTACCAGAGCTTCTGCAATTTCCAGTGCCTGCTCGCCTGTATCAGGCTGAGATACCAGCAGATTGTCAATATCGACTCCGAGTACCTTAGCGTACTGAGGGTCAAGGGCATGCTCAGCATCTATGAATGCTGCGGCACCGCCCAGCTTCTGAGCTTCTGCTATGATATGGAGTGAAACAGTGGTCTTACCCGATGATTCGGGTCCGTATATCTCAATTATCCTTCCCTTTGGTATTCCGCCTATTCCCAGGGCGATATCCAGGTCAAGGCAGCCTGTCGGTATGGATTCAAGGCTGTGGTTGGCTTCCTCGCCGAGCTTCATGACAGAGCCCTTGCCGAACTGCTTCTCTATCTGGCTGACTGCTGCTTCAAGGGCCTTCAGCTTATCGGGATTAATATTGGCCAATTCTTCATTCCTCCTATCTAAGTCGACGCACGTCGAACATTAGTTCATTTTTATTATAAGGCACCCATATGGTGCTGTCAACAATGCAGGCATATACATTATGCATTCATCCGCACAATTCTTACACCATATCAGTTGTTTTTTCTGTTCATGTAGTAATCGAGTGTTTCCCTTATGCCTCCGGATATGTTCCAGCTCGGAGCCCAGCCTATTGCATCATTTAGCTTCTTGTAGGTCATGTAGGTCCTGTATATGTCGCCTTCCCTTGGCTCCCTCATTATCGGCAGTTTGTCGAAGCCCAGGTCGCGTGCGATTTCATCATAAAGCTCAATGACGGATATTTCGGTGCCTGTGCAGCAATTGAAAATCTCGTTGTCAAGTGAATCGAGTGCAAGTGCATTCGCCTTGGCCACGTCCTTGACGTAGATGAAATCCCTTGTCTGGTTTCCATCTCCATAAATCTCGGGTACTATCCCTTCAGTCATCTTCTCGCAGAATATGGCAACGACTCCACCCTCGCCTGTCGAATCCTGCCTTGGTCCGTACACGTTTGAGTAGCGAAGGACAGTATAGCTGAGGTTGTAAAGTTTTGAATAGACCTCAAGGTAATGCTCGACAGTATGCTTAGAAACCCCGTATCCGCTCATCATGCTCAAAGGATGCTTCTCATCGATGGGCAGGTACTGCGGATCAGAGAACATGGCTGCGGTCGCAGGATAGATTACCTTCCTGACACTGAACTCCCTGCAGCACTCAAGAAGATTGAGGGTCCCAAGTATGTTAACTTCAGCGTCATAAAGAGGATCTTTTATCGAGTTCGGGACCTTTATCTGAGCTGCCTCATGTATAAGCACCTCAGGCCTGAACTCCTCGAACGCTGCCCTTATTCCCTTGTCCCTGATGTCGTATTCGTAGAATTTCACATTGTCGCTTAAGTTCTCCAGCTTTCCATGAACCAGGCTGTCGATGACTGCCACGTCATGTCCTTCTGAAACAAGCAGGTCGGCAATGTGTGAGCCGATGAAACCAGCTCCTCCTGTAATCATAATCTTCATAATTAATCCTTTCAGTGTGTATTATCTCTTCAGAAATTTCTTGATGTCAACGAGGACATCATCATCCGGAGAGATCTTTTCCCCAATTGCTATATGCTTCATGGCAGATTCCATGTCTCCGAGGTTCACGTAGCACATTATGAGGTTCGTAAGAACCTCTATGGTCATGGTCCTGTCGAAGAGCGGTCTGAAATATGAAACCGCAGTCTCGAAGTCTCCCATTGCGGCATAGTTAATTCCAAGTTCATTGATGACGTCAGCATAACCATCGTCAAGAGCCAGAGCTTCATTCAGGTAGTATATGGCCTTGTCATGGTTCTTGAGGTTCCTGTAGGCTATGGCTACCTGGAGCAGAATCTTAGGATTGTCTGCCTCTGATGTTAGAATTGGCAGAATCATCTCTAAAAACCTTGCAGGTTCGTCATACAGTACAGCTTCCGACTCCTCTAGGAGAGCCTTCCGGCCTATTCTCTCAAGCTCTGAGGATAACTCTTCGGTCTCCTCGCCGCCTGATGTGATGTAGTCCCTCAGCACTACCAGTGCCTTCGGAAAATCACCCTTCATCCTTAATGCGGAGCCAAAGAAGAGTTTCGCCTCAAGGAGACCCTTCAGAGATACCTCCTCAGCCAATGCGAGAAAACCGTCGAGATAACTCCTGTCCTCTATGGAAAGCTCCTCGAGAAGAGCTAAAGTGTTCAGTGTCACATCCTTTTCCCCATGTACCTCATAGAGGCCAAGGAGGTAAACGATGGCTTCATCCTTCCTGCCGTCCTTGATCAGCCTTGCAACAAGACCCTTGACCAGACTTTCCATGCCAATGTTTTCAAGCATCAGCCTGTAGGCCTCAGAATACCTGAACCCTCTGTCCGCTCCAAGGCAGTAGTACATACCTTTAACGAACTCTCCGACAGGCAGATTTTTGATCATGTCCCTCTCCAGGTTCTTGGCGATGTAGTCAGGAGACAAAGGCACATACACCTCTCCCTCGATGTCCATGAGCCCATCCGCCTTGAATGCCTTAGCTGCGAAATCCTTCTTGAGTTCAAGGAAAATGAGCTTTGAAAGCTTCTCTTTCAATCCTTGCCTAAAATCCATATTACCTCCAAACTGATGGCATACCAAAGATGGTATGCCATCAGTCATATCTTTAATTAATAAACGGGTTACTTATTCGAAGCCCTTGTTCACGGCATCGACAACAGCCTTCTTGAAGGCCTCCAGCTTGTTCCTGGAATCATCCAGGTCCTTTCCGGTAACGGCCACATAGGCCTTCATCTTTGGCTCAGTTCCGGATGGTCTTACAACAAACCAGGAATCATCTTCAAGAGTATACTTTATTACGTTCGAAGATGGAAGTGTTATCTCTTCCTTGACGCCTGTCAGAAGATCTGTCTTCTCTCTCAGCTTGTAGTCTTCCTTGGACAGAGTCCTGACACCATCAACCTCGGTAAGGGTGTTATCCCTCATATACTCGATGCACTTCCTGATCTTGTCCTGCCCGTCCTTGCCCTCCAGGGTGAAGGAGACTATGGCTTCATTGAAGTATCCATACTTCTCGTAAACTTCCATAAGAGCATCATAAAGGGTCATGCCCTTCTTCTTGTAGTAGAGGGCCATCTCGCAGACGAGCATCGATGCCACGACAGCATCCTTGTCCCTTACAAAGTCACCTGCAAGGTACCCGAAGGATTCCTCGAAGCCGAATATGAAGGTCTTCTCTTTAGTAGCCTTGAATTCCTCTATCTTTTCGCCGATATACTTGAAGCCTGTGAGGACATCCATCAGCTCAACTCCGTAGGATGAGGCTATCTTCCTTACGCTCTCCGTTGATACTATGGTCTTTATGACGACGCCGTTCGAAGGCAGTCGGCCCTCCTCCTTCAACGCGTTCAGGAGATAATATGTCAGAAGCATTCCTGTCTGGTTGCCGGTGAGGACTCTGCTTCCTCCATCTTTTTCGGTTACTACAACACCAATCCTGTCACAGTCAGGGTCGGTTCCGAAAATGATGTCAGGCTTGACTTCCTTGGCCATTTCAAGAGCCAGTGTGAATACCGAAGGGTTCTCAGGGTTAGGATAAGGAGCAGTCGGGAAGTTTCCGTCCGGAGCCTCCTGTTCCTTTACAATATGCACGTTGGTGTAGCCAAGCTCTCTCAGGACCCTTCTTACAGGAACATTGCCCGATCCGTGGAGTGGTGTGTATATGATCTGGAGCTCAGGTGCGCTTTCCCTGACAAGGTCCTTCTTGACAGTGACAGTCTTGATAGAATCGATGTAGGATTTGTCAACATCCTCGCCTATGTAGACGAGAAGTCCCTTTTCAACTGCCTCTTCCTCGCTTATCGATTTGACATCCCCAAACGAGGCGACTTCTGCAATCTTGTCAAGGACTATGTCCGCAGCCTCGTCTGTAAGCTGTCCACCGTAGGCTCCATAGACCTTGTAGCCATTGTACTGCTTTGGATTATGGGATGCGGTGATGACTATGCCGGCATCAGCTTTCAGGTACCTTACCGCATATGAAAGCATTGGCACAGGCCTGAGGCTTTCGAACAGATACGCCTTTACACCATGGGCAGCGAGAATGAGTGCTGCTGTCTTGGCGAAGGTATCGGACTTTATCCTGGAGTCATACGCGATGGCGCACGACGGTGAGCCCGGGAAGGTCTCTGCAATGTATCTGGCAAGTCCTTCAGTGGCTTTCCCCACTGTGTGTTCGTTCATCCTGTTCGTTCCGGCTCCGAGTACTCCTCTAAGCCCTGCGGTTCCGAATTCCAGGTCCTGATAGAACCTGTCCTCTATTTCCTTTTCATCAGTAATCGCCTTCAGCTCCGCTTTGAATTCCGGGAGCACGCTGTCGTCCTTAAGCCATGATTCGTATTTTTCCATATAGGTCATGATAAACCTCCTAAAACATAATCATATCTTTATCTAATATTATATAATAAGATTGAGTTGAATGCAGTCGTAAAGATTAATATCTGTCAAATTTGCTTCAAAGTCTATACATCTTATCAAATTTCATAACAGGAGGCGTAATATGCACAGCAAGAAAATAAGGAACATTTTAATTAAGGCGACAGCCTTTCTGGTTATAGCTTCAGCTTCAGCAATGCCGGGAACTTCAGCGTGGTCTGACATGGCAGGCAAAGGAATCGAGGTTTCTGCCCTTGAGCTTCAGGGTTCAGTAACAGTCACCTGCAGTGCTCTCTGGACCTACGGCAGACCTGACTGGACAGCCAAGGTCAAGGTAGCATACAAGGGCGAGTCCTTCACGGTTCTTGAAAGGATATCAGTAGCAGGCAGGGACATGTACAGGCTCTCAAACGGAATGTACATAAGTGCAAACCCGCTGTATGTATCCTTCAGAGAGTCTTCCCAGGCTCCGGCACCTGCAGTCCAGGCCTCATCAGAGATGGCAACAACTGCGAACCTGAACATGAGGACAGGTCCCGGAACCGGATATCAGATAATCAAGGTCATTCCCAAAGGTGCCCAGGTTGCAGTCTCAGGCTCCGAGAACGGATGGTTCAAGGTAACGTACCAGGGAATAACAGGATGGGCTTCGGGCTCATATCTCACTCCTGTGCAGGCCCAGACTCCTGCTCCAGCCCCTTCTTCTGCCGCTACATACATAAGGACCACAGCGAACCTTAACATGAGGACTGGAGCCGGTACTGGCTACAGTATAATAACAACCATACCTTCAGGAACAAGGGCTGAAGTTCTCGGGACTTCAGGCGGCTGGTACAAGGTCAGCTACAGCGGGAAAACGGGCTGGGTTTCAGGAAGCTACGTGTCGGTACTCTCAGGCTACAGCCAGAAGGTTATTGGAATACCCTACGTAAACCAATATTCTCCTGTCTATGCCCCGATGGGCTGCGAAGGGGCAAGCCTCCTCATGGCACTGAAGTACAAGGGATACACTTCACTTGAACTCAAAGCGTTCCTCGATGCCATGCCGAAAACGGAAAGGGACCCATTCAATGGTTTCGCGAGCACACCTTACAGTGTAGTTTCGGGCAATCCAGCGATATTCCAGTCCATATTCCCGGAGGCACTGACAGCATATGGCAGCAGATACAGCGGCAATGTTGCAGATGTTTCGGGATACACCACGGCACAGCTGAAGTCAGAGATAGACAAGGGAAACCCTGTTGTAGTCTATGTCACCACCAGAAACTATGAGACACCGATCTGGAAGGTATATGACATGGGTCCTTCAGGCAATGTGAACATTGTAGACAACATGCATGTAATGGTACTGACCGGCTACAACTCCGATGGAGAGTATCATGTCACCGACCCTGCCAGCTCAAGGAATACCTACTGGGTGAGCCAGGTCAAGTTCGAGACCGCCTATGATGCACTCAAGTGGGCAGTTGTCGTAAGGTAGGAAAAAAGTGAAAGCAGCTGCTGATTCAAAACTTCTGCAGAGCAGCTTAAAATATCGTATAATTAATTGAATCGAAACCAAATTGTGTTATTATATAAAATAGTGATTTTGGTACTGGCATGTAACACCCTGCCGCTGATTCCATAGGGCCTTATGGCCGTCACAATCCAAGAAAGAGGGTGCGGTTGAAAGTTGTACAAGCTTAATCAGAACGAGACTCCGATGTTTGACGCTTTAATGGAATATGTCGACAGAGAGACCATTCCCTTTCACGTGCCAGGGCACAAGAAGGGCGAAGGTGTTGAGAAAAAGTTCAAGAAATTCATGGGAGAAAATCCATTCAAGATAGACGTGACTGTTTTCCAGCTGGTTGACTCCCTTCACCATCCCACCGGACCGATAAAGAAGGCTCAGGAGCTGGCGGCGGATGCCTATGGCGCCGATGCCACTTTCTTTTCCATACACGGGACTTCCGGTGCGATACAGGCCATGATAATGTCCGTCGTAAGCGAGGGAGACACTATCATTGTCCCAAGGAATGTGCACAAGTCAATCACTGCAGGGATAATACTTTCCGGAGCAATACCGGTATATATGCAGCCAGAGCTTGACAAGAAGCTTGGCATAGCACAGGGAGTCACTCCGGAGACCGTTGAGGAAACCCTGAGGCTTAATCCCCATGCAAAGGCAGTGCTCATAATCAACCCAACCTATTATGGTGTTGCCACTGAGCTTAAGAGAATTGCAGACATAGTCCATGAGTACGACATCCCACTGATAGTCGACGAAGCCCACGGACCTCATCTTGCATTCAACGATAAGCTTCCGATGTGCGCCATGGAGGCCGGAGCCGACCTGTGCGCTCAGAGCACTCACAAGATAATCGGCGCAATGACTCAGGCTTCGCTTCTTCATGTAAGGACGAAGTACGTGAGCCAGTCAAGGGTTCAGGCTATTATGAACCTTCTACAGACCACATCCCCCTCCTATTTGCTCCTGGCATCCCTGGATACATCAAGGAAGCAGATAGCACTGGAAGGCGAGGAACTTCTTGATATGGCAATAGAGAATGCGGAGTATGCAAGGGCTGAAATCAACAAGATCCCGGGCTTCTACTGCTTCGGCAAGGAAATCCTGGGAAATCCCGGAGTATTTGCCCTGGACCCGACCAAGATATGCATAACCTGCAGGGACCTTGGAATAACGGGCTTTGACCTCGACATGATACTCTCCAACAAGTACCATATCCAGATGGAGCTGTCAGACCTATACAACGTGCTGGCTGTTGGTTCCTTCGGAGATACCAGGGAAAACCTTGACAAGCTTATATCCGCACTGAAGGAGATAAGCGACGAATACATGAACAAGAATGCTGTAAAGCCTGATTTCATTGACATTCCTGCAATACCCAAGCAGGTCCTTATACCCAGGGAAGCTTTCAACGGGTACAAGGAATCAGTTCTCCTAGAGGACAGCATTGGAGAAGTAAGCGGCGAATTCCTGATGGCATACCCTCCGGGTATTCCGGTGCTGTGTCCTGGAGAGGTAATCACAGAAGAGATAGTAAAGTATGTTGGAGACCTCAAGAAAACAGGACTGTATGTACAGGGCACTGAAGACCCTAAGGTCGAGTCAATCAAGGTAGTAGTAAGATAATAAGTTTTGCGGACCCCTGTCATTTATTTGGCGGGGGTTTTTTCATGCCCTTTGCGCATATCGAACATATGTGCTATAATTGGATCATGAAATAAATGATGAAGCGGTGATTTCATGGATACCAAGGAAAAAATCAGGGTGCTCGCAGATTCTGCAAAATACGATGTCTCATGCTCGTCATCAGGGAATTCGAGGCAAGGCAAGTCAGGCTCACTTGGGAATGCGGTACAGGGAGGAATTTGCCACAGCTTCACAAGCGACGGCCGATGCATTTCCCTTTTGAAGATACTTATGACCAACTACTGCATATATGACTGCGCATATTGCCAGAACAGGATCTCGAACGACATCGAAAGGGCTTTCTTCAAGCCTGAAGAGCTAATAGACCTTACCATGAGCTTCTATCGGAGAAATTACATCGAAGGACTCTTCCTGAGTTCAGGTGTGGTGAAAAGTCCGGACCATACCATGGAGCTTATGGTACAGATCCTTAAGACTCTGAGAATTCGGGAAAAGTTCAATGGATACATTCACGTCAAGGGCATACCTGGAGCAAGCCCCTATTTGATTGCAGAAGCCGGAAAATATGCAGACAGGCTGAGCGTCAATATCGAGCTTCCTGAGGAGTCTGACTATGCCTCCCTAACCCCTCAGAAAAACCGGCAGCTGATCCTGAAGCCAATGGCCCAGATTTCCAGAAAGATAAAGGAGAATACAGAAGAGAAGAGGATTTTCCGATATTCCGAGGATTTCGTCCCCGCAGGCCAGAGCACCCAGCTCATAGTAGGAGCAACCCCTGCTACAGATGGAAAGATACTTTCACTAAGCGGAAGCCTCTACAAGTCCTATGGACTGAAGAGAGTCTACTATTCTGCATACATACCGGTAGGTACGAGCTCACTCCTGCCTAAGATTCCTGCTCCTCCTCTCCAGAGGGAACACCGGCTCTATCAGGCAGACTGGCTCCTGAGATTCTACAAGTTCCAGACAGAGGAGCTGGTGTCTCCTGACGAAAACCTTGATGTCAATGTGGACCCCAAGACGCAATGGGCACTCAGGAACATGCAGCTGTTCCCTGTTGAAGTTAATCGCGCAAGCTTTGATATGCTGCTGAGGATTCCCGGAGTTGGACTCATATCAGCTGAAAGGATGGCAAAGGCAAGGCGCCTGTCCCCTCTCACCTGGGACGGGCTGAAGAGGATGGGGATAGTCCTTAAGCGTGCCAGACATTTTATTCTTGTAAGTGGCAAATACTATGGCTCCTTCTCTCAGGACCCAGATCTGATCTACAGCGCCCTATCAGAAAGGAAGGATGAGATCCAGACTGACCTCTTCGACAAGATAGACGCGCTGGAGCCGGCAATCAGGATAAAATCACATGTTCCAAAGCTTATCCCGGAGCCGATCCCATTACCTGGCATTAAAGCAGCCCTACCAGGAGGTGCTTCATGAAGATTATGCTTTTTGACGGCAGCATGGGTGAGCTCCTGTGTGCAGTCTATCTGGTCTACTATGGAAAGCTGCCTCCAAATCTCCAAAGACGTGACGAGTACCAGCACAATCTCCTTGATGAGCCAGTAGACGTCCTGTACTCCGATGAGTCCTTCACAAAGGTAAGGGATGCGATGATCAAAAGATTCGAAAGGGAGACGCTGGATACCATTGCATACTGCCTTGCGAACAGCTCAAAGGAGGCGCCGACCGTCACTCTAAGGTACATAGTCGCGTGCTTTGGCAACAAGGCGAAGAAGGGAGATTTTCAGGATGAGGCCATAATGAAGGCTGAAAGGCTTTCAAGACAGGCATCCCTTGAGTCCCACAGGTTCACGGGCTTCGTAAGGTTCTCTGAAAAAGGCGGAGTCTATGTGGCGAAGATCTGCCCTGACCATGACATACTTGAGTTCCTTGCAGATCATTTCACTGACAGGTACAGCGACCAGGATTTTCTTATATATGATGAGAAGAGAAAAAAGGCGATCCTCTACCATGATGGTATAACCACAATAAGGACAGGAGTAGAACTTGACCCCAGATATATAACCACTGACAGCTTCACTGAGTTCTGGAAGGAATACTACGAGAACATCGCAATAAAGGAGCGGGCCAATCCCAGGCAGCAGAAGAGGTCAATGCCGGTCAGGTATTGGAAGAACCTGGTGGAGACTGGAGAGCTGCCAGAAAATAACGAAAAGAAATGACCGTCCGGTCTCCCGGACGGTCATCTGTCAAATACGAGTGATTTTATTATCCCGAAAAATTCCCTGAGGTGATACTGCACTACGACGCTTGGTGGAGACGATGAACCTAAAGTCCCTGCATCCCAGCCCAGCTTCCAGGCAATGAGCTTCGCCCTGAGCACATGGAAGTCATTTGACACAATGAGGAGCTTTCTCCCCTTCTGTTCACCACCGAGGAGGCTCAGGCTGTTCCTGATGTTTTCAAATGTATTGGTCGATTCCTCCTCAAGGATGATTTTTCCTTCTGAGATTCCTCTTTCCACCAGATATCTCTTCATTGCAGAGGCTTCCGTTACATGCTCTCCACTCCCCTGGGCGCCTGATACTACGATTACAGCCTTCTGATTGACCTTAAGGTATTCCAGAGCCTTTTCAAGCCTGAGGGACAGTGCAGGTGAAGGTGTGCTTCCGTAAACCCTTGCACCGAGTATTATGACGATGTCAGCCTCATCATTGTATGGCTTTCTTCCGTATATGATTATCATTGCCTCTACTGCGATGAACGCTGCGGCCAGGATAATCAGGATAGCAATGAGCAGTTTCCTTGTCATGTCATATCCTTTCTAAAGCCTGAAAAGCTTCCTGGTTGCGGATTTTGCTGCCTTTCCGAATGATGATACTATGATCGCTGAATTTTCCTTTATGATTCCACCGAGCATAGACACTGCATCAAGTGTGGCAGAACGTCTCAGGACCTTCCTGTTGACTTCTACTGTGCTGGCGCAGTATCTCTTCGTCATTGCGCCTACACGAAGTGACAGCATTGCATTGACGGACCCCTCTGTTATGGAGTTCGCAATCAGGTTTGTTATGTGTACTGCTCCCGGGAGCAAGCTTCCAAGCCCACCTCCAAGCACTGAGGCAAGGATCGGTTCAAGCTGTTCGTCAAGCAGGTCAAGGTCTTCAATTCCTCGTGCTGCAAGCACTGTAGCCCCGATGTTGCCGTATAGGTACATGAGGTCCCTGATTCCTGGCCTTTGCCTGTAGATCTTTGCGATATCCCAGACAGTCCGGGTGATGCTGGCAAGCACGAAGACTCCATCAAGTGAGCCATTTTGTGATATGGCTGTTGTCACGAATACAGCTGAAGCGCTGGACTTAACTACCTTGTCGGCTTCAACTCCAAGAATTGCCAGAGCCTTGTCGATTTGAGCTGCAAGAGGCTCATTCCCGGTGAATGAAAATCCTTTCTCCTTAAGTATCCTGTTGGAGGAGAGACTTTGCTTCAGATCTTCCAGGTATGCAGGATACTCTGGGCTTTCCTTGGACTTTGGTATCTCAGGCCTTTTCTTGAGCCCGAGGAATGCAGCGACAGGGACAAATATAATTGCCAGGAAGCCAGCGATAATCAATGCGAGGACCGCATATCCGAAATACGGATGTATCCTTGAAGCCCGCTCATATATCGATGCAGCCTGGTTAACTGCGCTGATTGTAACAAGAAATATGATGGTAAGTGATACGTAAACCAGAATCTTCTTTATTGTTTTTGCGGTATCGTCCATTTCCCCTCCTATTGCAGCTCCCTTTGGCGCCAGGTCATTTCGATTATTGACAAAAGAGTTCCGTCCTCATCGAATATCTCGTGATAAGAATCCTGACCCGTAAGGCAAGCCTTTGAGACAACGTGGCCAAGAGGCATCTTTTCCTTCTTGTAGACTATAGTAAGCTCGAGAGGATGGTTCTCGACAAGGAAGGATTCATCAAGAGGAGTCTTAAGTGTCTCCATTGCCCACTCAACATACTTGACGTTGTTGACATGACCGTTGGGATCAATTTCACCGAAACGGACCTCGATGACCTTCTCTGAGGTCCAGGAGACATCCCTGCGCCTCCTGAGGGATTCTGTGTCTATGCTCTCTACTATGGCACTCTGGTCTTTGGTAAGGCTTTTGTCCTTACCGATATACACCTCAGCGATTGATTCAGGGATTCTGGCCATCCTCCTCTTTTCCAGGTCAATCACCAGCCACTGTGCAACAGCGGTGCCTATGATTTTATCTGTATCATCTAAAATGCTGTAGTACCTGTAGGAGCATACACCCTTGTCAAATACCGCAAAGGTCTTGAACCTCAAATCCCTTGCATAGTATCTTGTTTCCTCCAGCCTGACCTTCCACTGCCTGAGCACCCACATGAGGCCAAGCCCATCCATATAGTCAGGCTCGAAGCCTATGCCAACTGTATGATACATGGATACAGTGCCAAGCATCTGCAGCAGAGAATCGAACCTTATGTCAGAAAACCTGTCCACATCCCTGTAGTCTATCTTTATGGATTTTTCAAAATCCCTCATTCGTTATCCCCCTCCGCATCACTGCCGCACGAAGTACAGCAAGTTACCAAGCACATCAATCCGAAATTTCCTCTGTCACGCCTGTAGGAGTGAAGAAGTCCAGGTTCGGAATAGGTTGACAGATCCATCAGGAATATTGCTTCAGCAGGTACTCCACGTCCAATCAGCATCGTCTTTACCAGGTCCCCCAGGTCCAGATGATATTTCCCGTTCCCGAGTGACTCATACTGTATATTATCTTTTCTGAATGCTTCTTCGAACAGACCAAAGACATCCTCGCCTATCTCAAAATCCATGAAGCCTATATGAGGTCCTATAATTGCCACGATATCTGAAGGGTCGCTTCCGTACGACTCGGCCATCTTCTCAAGAGCCTTTTCAGAAATCCTTGCCAGAGTCCCCTTCCATCCTGAATGGATGTTAGCGTGGACCTTATTCCTGGTATCAAAAAGAACTACAGGGACACAGTCGGCGAAGGTAGTTGAAAGGGCAGCACCCTTAAGACCTGTAACCATGGCATCCCCTTCTCCCAAGAGCCTGCCAAGCCTGTGTGGCTCACCCTGGCCATTTGACCTTACATCTATGACAACATCGGAATGTATCTGTTCCATGAAGAAATGTGGAGCCTTATCCAGATCCATTGCCGAAAACACATTCCTGAAGCTTTCTTCCAGGTTCTCCAGTGACTTTGCAGTCTTCCTTCCCATGTCCATTGAATTGGTCGTGAATATGACCTTCAGCCCCATCGCCTCAAGCTGCGGGACTGTGATGTATCTTGAATCTCCATGCTCTATAATCCTATATTCCATCATTTCCTCCGTATAAGGAAAAGTATACCAAAAAAAGATGACCAGCGACTTTAAGATTTCATTAATTGACTCATCTCCATGGACACAGGAGCCTGCATGGTGTAGAATCTCATGATATGGCACTAGGAGTGATTTGAATGGAAATGGTTATTCTTGTCGATGAAAAAGACAATGAGATAGGATCAATGGAAAAGATGGAAGCACATGTCAAGGGAGTAAAGCACAGAGCCTTTTCAGTGTTCGTATTCAACTCGGAAGGCAGGCTCCTCCTCCACAGGAGAGCACTTGACAAGTACCATTCTGGAGGCCTTTGGACAAACACATGCTGCAGTCATCCAAGACCTGGTGAAACCTCAATTGGGGGAGCTCATCGCAGGCTGATTGAAGAGATGGGCTTTGATACTGAACTTGAGCATGCTTTCGAGCTGAGCTATGAGGTCAGGTTCGAGAGTGGAATATGGGAGAATGAATACGACCATGTTTTTGTCGGCAGGTATGATGGGAAATATGCCTTGGACAGCAGTGAGGTACATGAAGCAAAATGGATATCCATTCCTGAACTCAGGGAAATGATCAAGAGAGAACCTGAAAGCTTGACACACTGGTTCAGGCTGATCATGGAAAATGAGCAGTTCCTCAAACACCTCGAAAATATGGAATTGAACGACTGACAGCTATTTTTCGACAAAATTAATAGTTTGTTCAGATATGCATAATACCAGTTTCTTATTTGTTGGATATCATAAATAAAGATACAGCGTGGCCCCTGTAGCCTGGAGGACAGCTCCTTGCAACAATCCTCACTGTATTGACAGTTCCATGTCGAATGAGCTGGAAGCAAACAGTGCTTCCAGCTCACTTTTTTTGCTTTTCTCCAATGGATTCCCTGCAGTTTATAGTAAATTGAGTAAACCAAAACACTAAATATACTGGAGTATCCATGGAAAATACATGTTTGTGATTCAGCCAAAGAATAACAATAATAGTCAACGCGATTTAGTCGTGTATTTACAATAGATATGTTGCCTCAGAATACCCCTATTTCAAAACAATCTTGTCCGGGAAAGCCTGTTTTCTCGAGACGTTCCACATCCTGTCGATATAGGCTGTTGTATATACCTGTTCTATGTGATGATAAATCCCGGCTGCTTTGTCGGTCAGCTCATAAATGTTGTCCTTTCTGATAATGAAACCAAGCTTTTCAGCAATAAGCATTTCCAATCCATACATTCGGTTCAATGGAACTCCAACAATTTTCTCGAATTTGACCGGATCAATCCTCAATGCATAGGCACTCCAGAATAGGAAATAGGCTGCACGCTGCCGCTTAGTAAATTGGAGTGTCAATGAAGTCGGAAGAGATTCTTCATTTACCCTATTGATATAGCCATCGATTGAAAAAGTGTTGATTTTGAAGATATCCTTAAGAAGACTTGTAGCTGACACTCCGAATCCCAAGAATGTATCCCTTGTTACTGAGGAGTATTTTTCGGTCCCTCCCTTTGCGAAGGTCCAGACTGAAGTCCTCTCAAGGCCCATGTTTCGGCAGCTAGAAGCAAGCTGCTTCAGCATCCTCTTCTTCACCTTTTCAGGCATGGGCCTGTACGCATTGTCAGCGAAGGTGAAGTCTATGAACGGATAGGTCGATACCTGGGTTGCACCATTATCAAAGGCTTTGCCTATGTCATCTGCAAGTGTTTCATCAGTTTGACCTGGTATCGCGAAGATAAGGTCGACATCGGTAACTTCAAAGCCATGATTCTTGACCAAACGCACCTTATCTTCAAATGGCTCCCACTTCCTCCCAAGCTTCTCCAGGCAGCCTTTGTTGAAAGACTGTATTCCAAGGCTTACCATGGTTACCCCTGCTTCAGAAAGCTTGTTGAGGTTCGCCTCAGTGATGTCTGTCGGATGAAGCTCTACCCCGGTTCCACCAGTAATGATGAAATGCTTTTTAAGGCTTCCGATGATATCCTTCAGGTCATCAATCATAAGTGCAGGCGTCCCTCCGCCGAAATAGAGGCTTGTAACCCGCTTGGGAAACTTCAGGTCCCTTGTCACCAGGTCGATTTCCTTCAGAAGTGCTGCCTTGTAGGCCGCTGCCCTCTTGACATCATATATCTCCTTGCAATATGGACAGAAGCTGCAGATGGACCTGCAGAATGGAATATGAACATAAAGCCCAAGGTCATCAAGTTTTTCAAACTCCAGCCTGTTCTTATAATTGCCTTCAAATACAAAAGGCTTTAGCGATCTTGTAAGGATTATTCTTAAAAGTGATGTGAGAAGCATCTCCATCCCTCCTAGAGGTATCTTAAGTATGTTCGCAGCATGTCGAAAATGACACTGACATGTCCTGAAAATACCAGCGAGAACTCAGCTGCGAAGAAGAAGCCGCATTGGGAGCAGAGGTTTGGGATTTCGATGCAGCGTCCGCAGGTCCACATCTTTCCGTTTTCCATCACAATGCATTGATGGCAGGGAGTCCTGAAGCTGTTGTCAATGATATAGGGGAATGCGCTCCTGAGATTGAAGATTGGATATCCTTCACCAATCAATCCTTCAATCTGGTCACAGCAGTCCTTTCTCTCTTCTCTTGTAAGCATAAGACCCTCTGTTCCAGGATAAGGGGTGTGGAAGTTGAAGGAAATTGCCTTTACATTCGGTAAGCTCTTAGCAGTTTGACATACTGTCTCGATATCCCTTTTGTTTATATTGTTTATAGCCATATAAAGGCATATATTGTCTGAGATTGAATCTGTAATGTTTTCCAGAATCGTGTCGTATGTATCTCCCCGTATGTAGTTATGATTCTCCCTTCCTCCATCCAGGCTCACCATTATAAGGTCTGCTTCAGGCACATCCAGCCTGAATGTTCCGTTGGTGACTATGTTCACCAGCAGGAAACCCATTCTCTTCGCTTCGATGACAAGGTCCCTGAGTGTGATTCCATGGACTTGCCACAGGAATGGTTCTCCGCCGTAAAGGAAGAGTATACGGATTCCATCAGAGTACATTTTTTCCATGTCAGCCTTTATCTGGATATAAGGATAAATCACAGAGGTAATGTTTCCAACAGCACAATGCCTGCAGGAGAGATTGCACCTGTCAGTAAGGATGATGGACCCCATTAGAGGCTCCTGTCTCCTCAAAATAACTGTTTTGATGCCGAAGTAAGCCAGTTCAAGGAATGTTCTTGGTTTCATGTCATACCTCCCTGGCATGTCACTTGCCTGACGTTTCTTCAAGGTCAGCCTTTATTCGTTTGAACTCCTCAGCATCGATCTCACCCTTTGCATACCTCTCACGAAGAATTGACATTGCATTATCGTTTCGATTTTTTGGATAATCCGTCCTTACAATATATTTCTTGAACATTTTTACTGCAATGACTATTACGACCGCCCAGAAAAGAAGGTACATTGCCATGGAGGCCAGGCCAAGCCACCAGGACTCCCCTTCCTGAAACAATTGGCTGCTGGGACCGTAGAAAGGATGCATGTAAATCCCTCCTTATAATTTGGACAAATACAAAAGCCGGCCAAAGGGCCGGCTTGCGAGCGTATGATTATTCAGCAACATTGAAATGCGGGGTCGCATTCACCAATCCCTCAGGGATATCCTATAAGTCAAGTATAGGCCTTTCGGGCTCTGCTAGCAACAGTACCAGTCTAATCAGCGTTGTCGCCTTCGAATACACCTGGCATTAACAATAAGCCAAAATAGGGAATCATTTTTCTTGATCACTCTGAGTTTTAATTTGGACTCCCATCAGCCTGGCTCCCTCTTTTGACTCCATAGACAATATGGCAGGCTCTGTGATGAAAACCTGGTTTTCCTTCAAGACTGATGTCTCATCATTTTTCCTAAGCAATACTTCACCTTTGACCACATAAAACATGACGTAGGTCTCCATATGGCAAGGAGGGATACTACCGCCGGCCTCCAGTACTATTACTCTTGTCTTGAACAGGTCATTCTGGAAGAATACATTAACCTGCCTGTTTTCATAACCCTGAGCTTCCAGACTCATCAGGTCAAATATCTTCATTTACTTAACCAACCTCATATCTGTATTTTTTACCAAAGTCGATTGCATCCTTAGGACATACGAGTTCGCAGTTATAGCACTGATGGCAAAGCTTGGAATTGATGTCAGCTTTCTTGTTCTGAGGCAATACCAGTATTGCCTGTGAAGGGCATGCCTTCTCACACAGTTTGCAGCCAATGCATTTGTCTTGGTCAACTCTTCTGGAAAAGAATGCGAACTTCCCTGCAAAGCCCTGCAAAATTCCAAAAGGACAAATTTTATTATGAAAGACCTCCGGTTTATATCTTAAGGTCACCAATACTGAAAGCACAAGAAGGTATAAAAGGACGGGAACATTTACTCCGGTAAGTTTTTTCACGGCAGCCATTGAAGCAACGCTGGCAAAAAGCACAACCCATCCCAGCCAGCCGCTTTCAAGAACTTTGGGAGTATCTTTGAGTTTAATGCCGAGCTTCTTGTCGATCCATTCAGTAACGATCATAAGTGTATTCATCGGACATATCCATCCGCAGAATATCCTGCCAAAGAACAATGCTGCGATTAGGCTTACGCCGAAAATGCCTAACCACAGAACTGGCGTACCCTTAGACATTATGAAAATGAATAATACCAGGAAACCAATCCTTATCAAATTGATCTGAAGCTTTTTTGTGTTCATTCTCCATCCTCCGTTTTTTTAATTCCAAGCTCATCATATCTTCCAATAAGCCTTTCTATGCGCGCTTTTCTCATTTTCATGATCTTGATCCTCTTATCAAGTTCGATTGTTCCATTCTCAGATATCCTGTATACCCTTCTCTTGGGACCCTGTCCGCCTTCTTCCCAGAACGATTCTACTAGCTTTTCCTTCTCCATGTTCCTTAAGGTCCTATAAAGTGTACTTACATTCAGTTCTTCTTCAGAGAAACCGAAAAATGAAAGCTCCTCGACAAGTCCATAACCATAACCGACATCATCATAAAGAAGCAATAACAGACATACCTCCAGGAACCTTTCCATTTTGTGGCTTTTGCTGTTGAAAATCAGACCATGCTCATCACTCATCGGCTACCTCCATAAATCTTACTATATGCATAGTGAATATAGTCATGTTGCACATAGTATAAAAGCAATTATGAACAAAGTCAACAAATTAAAATACCGGTATCCTGGAATCAATCCCGAATGCCGGTATCTTTGAAATGGGATAATCAAATTTTCAGCAGCCTGAAATACGGTTGTCAATTCTGAATAAACCTGAACCAATCAACCATATGCCTGCCATTCTCTTTGATAATTCGAATCAGACCGGCGACTTCCTCCGTTGATAGGGTCCCATCCTCATGTTCATATGAGACTACCGCATTAAACTTCATAGTTCCATCAATCTCATTGTCTGCCTTGCTTAACACATAATCATCCGCTACAGCCTTTACAATATCGGATTCCAGTACATCGAACTTCGGTATGATCCTGTTGGAGACCAAAGTGTTCCTGCATTTTTCGGTTAGCAGACCGTCGAAGTTATTTGTGATGAAGGCTTCAATTTCGGATTGAGGATTCGCCGAATTTATGAGGTCTTTAACCTCAGCCTTGTTTTCGTATTGTGCATAATATGAACTGATGAACGTGATTGCCGCTTTCTCTTCATCATTAACGACGCAAGAGCATGAAGCTAGTGCCATAAGCAGGGATAGAAACATTACAAGGATCTTTTTCACCGGGCACTCCCCTTTCTCTGGATTTTTAAAAGCTGGCAACTGCAAAATGTTTTCTGAAGTTTTCTTCAGATTGAACACTTCTTGCTCCGAAGTAGCCTCTTCAATTGCAGTTGCTCCTGTTTTTCAGAATTCGCTGGAACAGCATTTTTGACGCATGCAGTTGGAATCATCTTTAAAGAAAGCATCCGACGCTTTCTCTTATGGCCATCCATCTTAAACATACATTGCTTTATATTATTATATCACGAATATGTATACTGAGTTAAAATGTCGAATAAGTGATGGACGATGATATTGAACTTTGGTGATAAGAAAGGCCGTCTTCACAGACGGCCAGGTTGAGTTCATGTATTCTAGTACTGAGTTCCAGTCTGAGGGGCAGAAACCACCTCGTATATTTCAGTGAAGGTTGCAGTTGCATATGCCTTGACCCATGGATCAAGGAACCCGAGTGCAAAAGCACTTACCATATACCAGCCTATGAAAGACAAGTCAGTAACGAACATTGCACTCTTGCTACCAAAGGTCATCCTGGATGACAGCTCCTGTGCTTCCTTCTGCTTCATGGCGGGATTCTCCGCAAGTATCCATGGCACGTAGTAGTATTCATAGGACTTTATGATTCCGGGTATGATTAAAAGCAGGGTCCACAGGAATATCTTGAGGTTCGTGATGAATACTGCCGACACTATGTTCATGTAGCTTCCATCGCTGAAGACGGAGAACAATACTCCAAGGTCAGCCCTGTCCTTGTTTCTCGCAACAGTCAGGAAGTATCTGGAAAGTCCAACAACAATGGGTCCGCCGACGAAAATGGAAATCAGAAGTCCTGCCAGCCCTGCCAGTGATCCCAGCCATAGGTACGGGAGGCTTAAGAGCCAGTTGAAATCCTTGTCCACTACTCCGGGCATACCTTCGCCAACATTGAAGTCCCATTTGAAATTGCCTATTTCAATGGATCTGTTGATTGAGTCGCTGCTGTAGGTAGAAGCAACGTCAATGAAGTTTTTACCGGCGAGTACCATGTATATGAGGGCAGCTATGCCAGCCATTAGGAATATTCCCTTAAGTGACGCCTTCGCCCTCATCTTCATTTCTTTTCTGTCCCAGGTCATTCTATACTTTCCCCCTTTTTTGCCACAAGAACTGCGAGTGCGATGGAATTGAGCTTGACTCTGCTTGAGTCAGCCCTTGAAACAAGAACTATCGGAACCTTAGCTCCAAGAACAAGTCCTGCGCTGTCTCCTCCTGCCATATAGGTCAGTGACTTAGCCAGAATGTTACCTGCCTCCATGTCCGGAACCAGAAGCATGTCTGCATCACCGGCCACCGGGCTCTCATATCCCTTGATTTCTGCAGCATCCCTTGATACTGCAAGGTCGAAGGAGATTGGGCCTTCGATGATTATGCCCTCAAAGCCGGCTTTCCCTGACATTTCCTTCAGGGCCTTTCCATCAAGCGTGCTCTGAAGCTTAGGATTCACCTTTTCAACTGCTGACAGGCAGGCCACCTTGAAGGGGCTTATGCCTAAAGCGTCTGCAAGGACCTTTGCATTACGGATCATTACGCTCTTTTCAAATAGCCCGGGGTACATCACGACTCCTCCATCGGAGACCATGAGGAGCTTGCTCCTGTCCCTGAACTCGAAGGTCATTACATGAGAAAGAAGCCCCCCATCTTCGACCAATCCTTCATTAAGGACCGCCTTCAGGATTACTTTGGTATCAACGAAGCCCTTCATAAGTATAGAGGCACGGCCTTCGCTGACATCCCTGCAGGCAGCCTTACAGGCTTCCTCATCGGAGGTACAGCTGACAATGGTGAAACTTTCGGCATCAGTTTCGAGCTCATCCAGGATGGTTCTGATTTTCTTCTCATCACCATATAGGATTGGCTCGACTAATTCTTCAGATGCAGCACTTAGTATAGCTTCAAGCACTTCCTTGTCGCCTGCGCAGGCGACTGCAGTCCTTATGCTCTGACCTTTAGTAAATTTTATGATTTCGGTCATGGTTCTCATTGTTAGCCCTCCGAAGTTTCGTTTACTTACATCCAGATTATACATAAGTATTGTTAAAATGAAATTAAAGCATATATGTTTTAGTAGTTAATCGATGACTCCTCGATTGATGAGATGTCCTTAGATCCTGTAAGCAGCATCGCGCCCCTGAGCTCTGCACGTATCTTCTCCGCGTAGAGGGAAACGCCTTCCGCACCTCCGCCGATTGCATACTGTGCGAATGGCCTGCCGATGAGAACACCGTCAGCACCAAGGGCGAGCATCTTGAATACATCAACCCCGGACCTCACACCGCCATCAACGAATATGGTGGTCTTGCCCTTGGCAACCTCTGCAATTGTGCTGAGCACGCTGCAGGTAGCCGGAGTGCTGTCGAGAACCCTGCCACCATGGTTTGACACCACTATGGCATCCGCGCCGGCCTGGACCGCCAGAAGAGCCTCACAGGGCGTCATGATGCCCTTGATTATGAAAGGAACCCTGAGGGCTGCCTTAATCTCCTTGAGGTCTTCAAGGGTCTTGGGGTCCACCCTGTGGCCATGCATCTTCAGAGTGTCAAGCCCGCACGAGTCAATGTCAACTCCTATCGCAATAGGGTCAGATTCCATGGCAAGCTCTATCCTTGACAGCAGCTCCTCGTTGTCCCATGGCTTTATGAACACGATGCCTCTGACCTTCTTTTCCTTAAGGACGGATATGTTCTCCTCTATGAAGGATTTGAAGGCTGAATCTCCTACCATCGGAATTATTCCGCTGTCCCTTGAGCCCTCGATAAGCCCGGTTATATATTCCCTTTCAGTCATCTTGTTTCCCATGTTTATTGCTACTCCGGTAACTGGAGCTGGGAATACAGGGAATGGCATCCTTACCCCGAAAAACTCAGCTGATGTATCAGGTTCTTTAACTTCGTGTATAGATTTCATGTTGAGTGATACTTTTTTCAATTCGTTATAGTTGTTCATGAAGGAGGATCCTGTACCCTTTCCTCCCATGCCTGGGACTTCACCCCTGCAGGCGACTCCGTTGCACTCCTGGCACATCCTGCACTGCGGCATCATAAGTTCCTTGGCTTTTTGCGATACTTCTTTCAAATTCATATATTAATCCTCCAATAATCATTTTCATCATAGACTTCTATTCCGTTCTCAAGCAGAAGGTCACAGGCGATTCCGTTGCCTTCGATAAGGATTCCGCCAAATGTTCCGTCGTATATCCTTCCCTTGCCGCAGGAAGGGCTCTTAGCCTTGAGGATTGCCTTTGTGGCACCTGACTCCAGGCAAAGCCTCAGTACTTTCTCGGCGCCGGATTTGAACTCAAGTGTCACGTCCCTTCCGTCGATTGAAAATACCCTGCCATCCCTTATCTCCGACTTAGGCCTTGGTATCGGAAGTCCGCCAAGAACCTCCGGACAGACGGGAATAAGCTCATACTTCCCGGAAAGAGCGATTATTTCTTCAACTGACTTACCCGTTCCATCATACCTGACCTTCTCACCGAGAAGGCAGGCGCTTACTACTATCTTTTCCATTTGTTGCCGCTCCTATCTAAGGGTCACTATTGTGACTCCCTGACCGCCTTCGCCATATTCTCCTGGTCTTGATTTCCTTACATGGGGATGGTTTCTCAGCATCTTGCCTATTTCTTCCTTCAGGACACCAGTACCCATGCCATGAATTATGGTAACCTCATTGAGTCCTCCAAGGCTGGCTTCATCCAGATACATATCCACCCTGTAGGTAGCCTCACCGGAGTCTAACCCTCTCACATCGCATGATGTTGAGACAGCCTTCAGGTTCAGCCTTACTTCCCTTTTCCTGATTTGTTTCTGTTCCTTCGTTTCCTTGGATTCAAGCAGGTCGCTGCTGTTGACGTTCATCTTCATGATTCCCGCCTGGACCTGGACGTTTCCGTCCCTGTCCGGTCTTGTAAGGACTGTTACTCTCTGGTTGAGAGTCGCAAGCAGCACCTCCTTGCCTGGAGTAAGGTCCTTTGCTGCAGTTCCCTTGACTCGCTCCTGCTCCCTTTCATCTGCTTCCTGGCTGTCGAGGCCAGTCTGGATCTTTTCCCTGATATCCTGAAGCTTTCGCCTGCCCTCGGTACCGTAGCCGGAATTTTCAAGCTCACGAAGGTTCTTGAGGATTTCATCTGATTTTTCCTTAGCCTCCTTGAGGTATCTTCTGCCTTCCCTCTTGGCATCCTGAAGGGCGTTATCCCTAATCTCATCGATCCTTGACAGCTTTCTGTCCAGCTCCTCCTTCTTCCTTTCGAGGGCTACCCGAAGCGCTTTTGCCTCTTCCGCTTCACGTGTAGCCTTCATGCTGTCAGTCTGAAGGTTTTCAAGAAGGTCCTCGAATTTTAGAGTTTCGCTGTCTATGAAGCCCTTAGACCTTTCAACAATGTAGTCAGGAAGTCCAAGCCTCTTTGAGATTAGAAAAGCGTTGGATTTTCCCGGGACTCCTATAAGAAGCCTGTATGTTGGCCTCAGCGTCTCCACGTCGAATTCAACTGAAGCGTTTACTGTTCTCGTGCTCTTAAGCGCATAGACCTTCAGTTCGCTGTAATGGGTGGTAGCAATGATCCTCACTCCGCGTTCCTTCAGGGTGTCAAGAATAGCAGCAGCAAGGGCGGCACCTTCAGTAGGGTCCGTACCTGCTCCAAGCTCATCAAACAGCACAAGGGACCTGTCATCGGCCTTGTCGATTATCGATACTATATTTGTCATATGGGACGAAAAGGTTGAAAGGCTCTGCTCGATGCTCTGTTCATCGCCTATGTCAGCGTAAATTTCATGGAAATTTCCTATCGAGGAGCCTTCGTTTACAGGTATGAGAATACCTGCCTTTGCCATAAGGTGCAAAAGACCCACGGTCTTGAGGGTGACTGTCTTGCCTCCGGTATTCGGGCCTGTGATCACAATGACAGTATGGTCGCTCTTCATGTATATGGTCGATGGAACAACCACATCCTTTGGTATCAGAGGATGCCTTGCCTGCAGAAGCTCGAAGGAAAGGTCGTCTTTCACCTCTGGCCTTGTGCCGTCAACTGACATGGAGTATTTCGCTCTTGCGAATATCATGTCAAGCTCATAAATGGCATCGGCATTCCTTGTTACTCCTGCAATATTTGCCTGGACCTTGCCTGAAAGCATCCTCAGGATCCTCTCGACCTCGGCCTTTTCCTTCAGCATTAGCTCCTTGATGTCATTGTTCAGATTCACCAGGCTCATTGGCTCTATGAACAGAGTCTGTCCGGTGGCACTCTGGTCGTGGACCAGACCAGGGACGCTGCCCTTGTGTTCTGACTTGACCGGGAGCACGTACCTGTCTCCCCTGACAGTATAAAGATTGTCCTGCAGGAACTTTTCGTTGGACCTGACAAGCGACTGGATCTTTTCCTTGACGCTTGCAGTCTTGTCCTTAAGCGCTCTCCTGATTCCGAAAAGCTCAGGACTGGCTTTGTCCGAGACCTCATTCTCGCCAATTATCGCGATGAATATCTCATTCTCCAGAGCTTTGTAAGGTGTAACACCATATAGGATTTCCTTCAGGTGCCTGTGGCTGTCCGAAGGACCCACATACTCCTTGAATTCCCTGCTGCTCCTTAGTATGTTCGCGATCCTGAGGAGTCCTGAGGCTCCCGTGGAACCACCCTTTCCTATGAACTTCAGGTTGTCCCTGACATCGTAGATGCCCTCGAAGGGGGCTGATCCTTTGGAATAAAGGAGAGCCGCAGCCTCCTCAGTTTCCGATAGCGACCTTTCAATGTCCTCCCTGTGCTCATAAGGCTCCATTCCTGATATTATGTCCGCTCCTGCGGAGCAGACAGCATAAGCCTTCACCTTTTCAATTATCATGAAGTATTCGAGCTTTTCCATGCTCTTTCTGTTCACTATTCAACACCTCTCTTGTAGTGTCCCCTGTTGAAGTCAGATGTGCTGAAGGCCCTTTCACCCTGGAAAGCGCTGACAAGCTCAAACGATTCGTCATGACTTTCAGTGGTAAGGTCCATCCTGAAGGATGAGAAGCCCATCCACTTTAAATCATTTGCAGTGTCGAGGATGTTCTTGGGTTTGGAATTCATTATGAAGCTCCTGCAGAACCAATCCGTCATAACCCTGAATTCCTCACCCATCCTGTCCTTCAGGGAGTAGTTCTCCCTCATGCAGGCCTGGTTGCAGGCTTTCTCACTTGTCATTCCTCCAACGGCAGCCCCAACCGGGCAATATTCGCTGTGCATGAGCTCCTGCTTTCCATAAAGGATGCACATGAGCCTTTCCTTTCCTTTCAGTTCCTTGAGCTCAGACCTGTTGAGTTCTTCGCTCACTGTGCCTCCTGAAATATCCTCGCCAAAAATTGCAAGGCTTGAACTGTTGAAGAGGTTCAGCTTATAGTCCCCGATTACCGGGCATATGCCCTTGAGAGCCCGAATAAGACCCATGTTAGAAGTAAGTACACCTCTTATGTGGCCACCTTCGACAAGCCTCCTGATAGATGCAAGGACCATGTCAAATTCACCCTTCAGTATGGATGAAGCCCTGAGGTAGAACCTGACATCAGGATTCTCAATTGCCAGAGTTTCAAGCGACTTAAGGTCAACATACTGTTTACCCCTGTACCAGGGGTATGCAGCTATATCCAAAGCACCAGCTTCAACTGCAGCCTTAATCTGTTCAAGCGTCGCAGCCACCACAAGCTTTGATGGAAGGACCGGAGCTGATACTTTAACATTAGAATCAGATACTTTTCTTTCAGGGACAATTCTCTTCGCGGATGAAATCCTGTAAGCCAGAAGCTGTTCAAGTAAGTCACGCCTCATGGCATTCAGCTCGGAAACAGGAAGGAATCCGTCCTCAAAGACATCAGGAGTAAGGTCGGATATAAAATATGGTCCCTCAGTCTTCTTCATGGCTTCAGTGATTCTGTCAAGGCTGAGAGGAGCCTTCATGGCCTTCTCGACAATCCTTGAAGAAGCCTTGAAAACCCTTCCGTCGAATTCTGCAGTTATTTCGGCCTCTCTGCCTGGTGCAAAGACAAGCCTTGCTGAAATTGGAAGCTTCCTTCCATACCTGTTCTCATAGCTTTTTGAAAGTTCCTCCATAAGTCCCTTGTCAAGGGTCTTGTACAATGTACCCGAAGGAAGTCTCCTTGTGCTGTCAAGCTTAATAGTATCGCCTTTTGAAGCAGACTCGATGGTCTCCCTGCCTGAATACATCCTGGAGACTGTCTGCCCCTCGTCGCCGACCCTCACCCCGTCGCCCTTTGACAAAGGCTTGCTGAGTTTTATTGTTCCGTCAGGAAGGACAGTGCCTATCTCAAGCCCTGCATTCTTCGGATTATGAAACGCCATCATGTCCTTGCCATGCTTTCCCTTGAACCAGCCATCCGAAAAGCCCTCCCTGTTGAATACCTGGAGCAGCTGCTCACGGTGTTTCGGGTCAGACTTTCCATCGAGCTCTTCCCTGAATGCACGAACAGTTTCAGCAACATATTCCGGCTTCTTCATCCTCCCCTCAATCTTAAGTGAGGATGTTCCAGTAGACTTTATGTCCTTTATCATGTCTATTGCTGTAATGTCCTTAGGGCTCATGAGATACGCAGATGCAACCTTTTTCCCGTCAGAATCCATGAGGTCATAGGGAAGCCTGCATGGCTGTGCACATCGTCCTCTGTTGCCTGACCTGCCTCCAAGTATTGAAGACATGAGGCACTGTCCTGAATAGCTTATGCAAAGTGCACCATGTATGAATATCTCGGTCTCGACTCCGAGGTCGATGCTGATATGCCGAATTTCCTCAAGTGACAGCTCCCTGGCAAGGACAATCCTTTTGATCCCTTTCTCAATGAACCAGAGGGCACCCTCTCCATTATGCACTGAGAGCTGAGTCGACGCATGCAGTTCAAACTCCGGAAGAGCCGACCTCAAATTCGAAACGAGACCCAGATCCTGCACAATCAGTGCATCCACACCTATCCTGTAAAGAAAATCCGCATAGGAAAGAGCCTCATCCATTTCGCTGTCCTTGATGAGTGTGTTTATAGTTATGTATACCTTGACCCCATAGCCATGGCAGTAGTCCACTGCCTTTTCAAGCTCTTCATCATCGAAGTTCGAGGCATATGCCCTTGCAGAGAACCTGGTGCCTCCGAGGTACACCGCATCGGCACCGTTCTGAACCGCCGCAACCATAGCTTCGCTGCTCCCCGAAGGAGCAAGGAGTTCTATCTTATCCAATCCATTCAACTCCAAAAATTATTTCCCAGTAAATTATACCACATGAACAAGGGACAGGCACAAATCGCTTGTGCCTGTCCCTTATGATTGGTGTCATTTTTCACGTCTTAGGATTTAGTCCTCACTTGTAAGCGCAGCAATCGATGCCAGCATGATTTCCATTACCTTAAGGCTTGCGGTTATCATGATTCTCACAGTACCCTCAGTTTCGATATACTGTGTAGTCATCTTCGACCTTCCGTACTCCGACGGCTTGGAATTCATGAGTGCTGTTGCAGTGTTCACAATCCTTAAGGCTTCGCTGTGGTCCAAGACCTCTATGTCAACTACAGAAGATACTGTTATCTTCCTCTCGTCTCCATCGAAGCCTGATTTCCTGACTGGCTCCTTCTCTGCTCCTCCTGTGAATACCGACAGGTCATGTCCAGTCACCCTCCAGCTCTTTCCGACCTTGGATGCCTTAAGCTTGCCTTCCCTTATGTACCTCTGTATGGTCTTGGAATGCATATTCAGCATCTCTGAAATCTGTTCAACGGTGTAGTATTTCTCAGTCATTTCTTAAAACTCCTTTTACTTGAATATAATGTAATTATATGTAACAATAAGGAATAATGCAATAGGCATAAGTAACAATTATGAATCCTGAGGCACTGAATACATAGTTTTGGACAATAATTCGAAAGGATGCCTTCCTTTTGCCAATACTGCAATAAAAGTTGAGAATCATTTGAATTCCAGGTATGTGATATTATTGTTGATCTTATACTTTAAAGACAAGTGATGACTTGAGGCATTTTTTCGGATTCTGAAAATTGGCTGAAAGATTGTGCTATAAGTTGCAAAAGCACCAGATTAAGGTGTACTCTTGTCTATGTCTGTATAATTTCAAGCTGTTGTGAGGTAGTATAAATGGATATTTCTGTGATTTTAGATACAATGCTGGTGCTGTTCGGAATAACGGGCCTTGGCTATGGAGCCAATAAGGCTGGAATCCTCGACGAGATTTCAAATGGAAGGATTTCAAGGCTGGTTCTGAACGTTACAACGCCACTTATGATAATCAATGCTGTATTCAGCGAATCGCTGACTGGTGACAAATCAGAGATAATCATAATTTTTCTGCTCGGGATAGGGATGTATGCGATACTTCCTGTTTTCGCTAGGATTGCAGTAAAGCTTATGCGTATAAGTCCTAATGACTCAGGCACATATGAGATGATGCTGATATTCGCGAACACCAGCTTCATAGGATATCCGATCATGAAGTCCCTGTTTGGCGACTGGGCGGTCTTCTACAGCTCGATCCTTAACATGCCATTCAATTTCCTTGTGTTCACATACGGAGTCTATCTGATTTCAAGGAATTCAAAGGACACATTCAAGTTCGGGGCACGCGAGATACTGAATCCTGGAGTTGTTGCTTCCCTGGTTGCACTCCTCATATACTTTACAGGAATAACCCTTCCAGACAGCATCATCAGGATCATGGGCATCGTCGGAGACACCACAGTACCGCTGTCAATGCTTACGATAGGGTCTTCTTTGGCTCTCATTCCTGTGAAGGACCTGTTCAGGGAACCCAGGCTGTATATATTATCGGCGATAAAACTCCTTATAATGCCTTCTGTCTGTTACCTGCTGCTCAGTCTGGTGATGAAGGACCAGTTCCTTATCAACATGATTACGATAAATGTAGGACTGCCAGCTGGCACAATGACTGTAATGATCAGCAACCAGTACAATGGAAACACCAGGATGGCTTCAATTGGAGTATTTATCACTACACTTGCATCCGTCGCGACAGTACCACTTATCGCATACCTGTTCATGGCTTGACTGGTAACGACAATAATAAAAACACAGATCCCGGTACCAATTTTTTTGGTCCGGGATCTTATTTATGGATTAGTGCTTCTTGCTTTTTCCCTGATGACTGGATTCCTTTCCTTCTTGTCCTTTACCTGATTGATTTGCGTGTCAAAAAGCTTTTTCTGCAGGTCAAGGACCTTGTATTTGTATGATTGGAGCTCGAATTTAAGCTCTTTGTTCATCTTCGAGATATGTTCGTTGTCGTCCCTGTATTCACGGGCGCTTTCGGAGGTCAGGTGGAGCTCTGTCTCAAGCCTCTTGATCTCCTTGTCCTTTGCGAGCAAGTCATCGCCTGCACTGTTCTTTTTCTCTTCAATCGCATTGTTCAGACTTTGGTTCTCACTGCGAAGCCTTTCAATCTCCAGCTTGAGGTCATCTATCTCTTTGCTTAAAGACGCCGCTCCGCTCTCAACGCTTCCAGCCTGGGACTTGACCGACAACAGCTTGTCCTCAGCCTTCAGCTTCTCATCAACTGCATTCATAGCTGCCAGTACGGCTGCAGATTGTGTGCTGATCATGTAATTCTTCTCGAGTATAGACTCGATCATCTTATTTACTGTGGTTCCCACCTTGCGCAGATGCTCCTCGGTCTCGTTGCCCTTGATGCTGTATTCAGTTCCATTGATTCTCATGGTGACCCTGTTCAAAGAAAGACCCCCCTTTTAATTGACCCGCTTTAAGTTATATGATACACATTTGACCGGACCTCTGCAACCTTCAGGAAAATTTAACATGATACCGAAGCGGCCATTTCTTTTTAACATCCCTGTCTGAAAGCTTACCGAAGTGCTATTATGAAATAAAGGAGTGATTTTATGAAGCATACGATATCAAATGGGATGATTGAAGCTACATTCGAGGACCGCGGTGCGGAGCTCCTGAGCCTGAGGGATGCTGAAGGTGAGGAATTCGTCTGGCAGGGAGACAAGAAATACTGGGCTTACCATGCCCCGCACCTCTTTCCGGTTGTGGGAAGGCTTATAGATGATACACTTCATTATGAAGGACGGCACTTCAATCTGGTGAGGCATGGATTTGCAAGGGTATCTGAATTCGAGGTTGCAGCTTCCTCATCTGATACAGTGTCATTCAGGCTTGCTTCAGGCGACGATACTCTGAAGTCATATCCATTCAGGTTCGAGTTCTTCGTGACTTACAGAATCAAAGGTAATAGCCTTGAGGTTGAATACAGGGTAAAAAATAGGGATGACGGACCCATCTGGTTCTCTGTGGGAGGACATCCTGCATTTCTGGCGCCAAGGAATGAAGGCGAGGAATTTAGTGACTACTACATCGAATTTGGAGCCAGGGAGAACCTGATGTCAAAAAGGATACTCCCATCAGGCTTTATGGCAAGGAATCTTGTAAGTCACGGCACAGCAGATAAGCTTAAACTTACCACAGGCCTTTTCGACGATGATGCCCTGGTATTCGGGAACTTAAGCAAAAATACCGTCTGGCTCAAGTCTTCCAAAAACAACAAATCACTCAGGTTCGATTTTCCGGGATTCCCGCTCCTCGGAATATGGACAAAGACAGGAGGAGCACCATTCATATGCCTTGAGCCATGGTTCGGCCATGCTGATTATGAGGATTTCTCCGGTGATTTCAGCCATAAGGAAGACAATGTAAAGCTTGAGAAAGATGGTGAATTCAAAGCATCCTTCACTATCACACTTGAATAAAAAGCAAAGAAGCGCAAAATCTGCGCTTCTTTAATTTCTAAACACGTTTATTCCATTTGTATTGAAAATCCAAATTAGAAGGTTGCTCCAATCCTGTATATTCCGAATTCCCTGTGTCCAAGCTCTTCAGCTTTGACCAGCTTTCCGTTGGACACTTCAACGATCATGTCAAACAGCTCTTTGCTGACTTCTCTTATTGTCTTGCCTTCAGAAATTACACTTCCGGCGTTAAGGTCGATGTTGACCTTCATCCTGCTGTAGGTTTCAGGATTGCCGGTTAGCTTGATTACAGGAGCTATGGGGCTTCCTGTCGGAGTGCCTCTGCCGGTCGAAAATACTATTATCTGTGCTCCGCCGGCTATCATGCCGGTTATCGAGTCGATATCCTCCCCTGGAGTATCCATGAAGTAGAGGCCCTTCTTCGATGGCGGAAGCAATTCACCATATTCAAGTACACCTTCAAAATCGCTGTCTCCTGCCTTGAACATGCACCCAAGTGACTTTTCCTCAATGGTTGTGAGACCGCCTGCGATGTTTCCAGGAGTAGGCTGTGTTCCCCTCAGGTCTGAACCCATGGCAATTGCCTTCTTCTCAACGTCATCGACCATCTCAAGGAATCTCGCTCTTGCATTCTCATCATGGAACCTCTTTTCAAGAAGGTGCTCAGCGCCTATTACTTCTGTTGTTTCACTCAGTATGCAGCTTCCGCCTTGACCAATGAGGATATCTGAAGCTGCCCCTATAACAGGATTGGCTGTGATACCTGAGGTAGGGTCTGAACCGCCGCACTCGAGTCCAAGTATGAGCTCGCTTATGTCGAATTCGCTTATCTTTGCTTTCTTGACCTCTCCAGCGATCTCCTGGAGCAGCCTCACACCCTTTTCAATTGTATTGGGAGTGCCACCTTCATCCTGGATAATGACTGTTCCAATCGGTTTGCCTGTATCCCTTATTCCATCTGATATTACATTCGCCTGAATACCTTCGCATCCCAATCCGACTACAAGGACTCCTCCAACGTTTGGATTCCTGCCGAAGCCTATGAGTGTCCTAATTGTCTGGACCAGGTCCGCACCGACCTGGCAGCAGCCATGCTGGTGAGGGATGGCTACAGCTCCGTCTACCCTTGCGGCTATCCTTGAAGCGGTCTCTGAAGCGCACACTGATGCAGGTATGACAAGAATATGGTTCCTTATGCCGAAGCTTCCGTCTTCTCTTGCATATCCTTTAATCCTCATTTGTCCCCCCTGCCTCTCAGGCTTTCAATGTTGTGGACATGGGCAAGGGTTCCTTTCCTGATATCCATTGTAGCCTTGCCTATGACCTCACCATATTTAATGACGAATTCTCCCTTTTGGATGAAGACCAGTGCTACCTTATGGTATTGGGGGATATCCTCTTCAATGACTATCTCCTGGTCATCTGCAAAAATAGTCTCACCTTTTGTGAGAAATCTGAGGGTTGTCGCCAGATTGTCCTTTTTATCAAAGTGCACAATTGGATTCATAGTACCTCCCCTTACATATTTTTTTCACTCTCCATCACGGCTTAATGATCACTGTAAGCTTACGTATATAGTTTTCCATGCGTGCTATGACATCATATTCGCCATCCCGAATGCACCAGTCGAATGATACTCCCCTTGCGGTGACCAGCAGGAAATCCACTATCTCGTCTGTAGTCATCCCTCTGGTAACATCACCCATTTCCTGACCGCGGGATACAACCCTCCGCAGCAGCTCGATCATATAGCGGCCTTTGGTCGCATACATCTTCGACTTCGGGCTGAACAGCTGCTTCTGCAGGTCTGTACCTGTAAGGCTGACATATATGCCATAATACCTGAAGTAAAGGACGATTTCATCAAGCCCATTCCCTTTCATCAGGTTCTCCTCGACAATGTCCCTGAAATACTCATCGGCTTTCTTGAATATCTCAACAAGAATGTCATTCTTGGAGACAAAGTAGGAATAGAAGGAACCGACTGCTACGCCTGCATCCCTGCATACCTCGCTTACTGTGAAGTTCTCGTATCCTTTGGTCTTCATGAGGGCTATGGCTGACTTATATATCCTGTCCCGGGTCTCAATGGCCTGGAGCCTTCTTTTGCTGTGTTCCTTCATAAAGGGTCCTCCTTCTGATAGAAGTAATGACAGACAGCAAATTGGCCGCTTTCGCGGCCAATGCTGTTATCTCAGCACTGCCCCAAGCTGGTACTCAAGGCTTCTTAGTATCTTATCATGGACCTTCTGGACTTCACCGTCAGTAAGTGTCCTGTCAGGATTCCTGTAGATAAGGCTGTATGCGATTGACTTCTTGCCCTCAGGAACCTGTGATCCCTTGTAGACATCGAACAGCTTCACGCTTTCAAGGAGCGCTCCGCCCTGCTTTATTATCACTGCCTCTATCTGTCCTGACAGTACCTCATCGTCAACAAGCACCGCAAGGTCCCTGGAAATTGCAGGGTACTTTGGAAGCTGGCTGTATTTTCTTGTGAGCGAAGCTTTCCTGTACAGGGTATCCAGGTCAAGCTCCAATATGTAGCAAGGAACACCGATTCCATAGTTGTCCAGAACAGACGGGTGGATTTCACCAAAAGTACCTATGGCTTCGCCTGCAGCTGAAACATCTGCGGATTTTCCAGGGTGGTAGGCTACCTTCTTCGACCTCTCATATGAAACCTTTTCGATTCCGAATTCCTCAAGTATCGTCTCAAGAAGACCCTTAATCTCGAAAAGAAGGTCTCCGCCATACATTCCAACTGTAAGGACTTCCTTTTCAAGAGGAAGGACTTCGTTCCTGTCAAGGTAAATCCTGCCGATTTCAAACAATGCAGCTTCAGGATTGCTCCTTGTCAAATTCCTTGAAAGGTTCTCCATCATTGAAGGCACTGAGGTTGTCCTCATGATCGAATAGTCCTCTCCGAGGGGGTTCCTTATTTCAACTACCTTCCTCAGTTCGGAGTTCTCCGGGATAAGCACCTTGTCAAGGGCTTTCCTTGATATGAACGAGTAGGCTATGGACTCATAAAGTCCCGATGCAACAAGCACCTGCTTCAGGGTATCCCTCATCCTCTGGATGGGATACTTTCCGCTTCTTACAGTTCTTATCGATGGAACTGTAGCAGGAATCCTGTCATATCCGTAGATCCTGGCAATCTCCTCGGCGATGTCCTCCTTGATGTTGAGGTCACCTCTGAAGGTCGGGGTAGTTACTGTAAGTACCCCTTCATTCAGTTCCGCGTTCATGTCAAGGCTATTAAGGATCCTTGCCATCTCTTCGCCGCTGATGTCAGTGCCTATGAATGAATTCACGTAGCTGACTCCAAGTGTGATTGTGTTAGGGACTCTTCTTATGTTGTATACATCGACTGTTTCAGATACGATCTCGCCTGCCTTAAGCTCTTCGACAAGGCTGCAGAACCTTTTCACTGCCAGCTCGCAGAGGTTGGGGTCTATGTCCTTGTTGAATCTTAAGGATGCTTCGGTCTTGAGGCCAAGGAAGCCCTCGGACCTTCTTATCGACACTCCGTCAAAGTTCGCAGCCTCAAGGATTATCCTGGTTGTGTCCTCCTTTATCTCCGAATCAAGACCACCCATTATTCCTCCAAGACCTATGACCTTGGAATCATCCTGGATGAGGATCGTGCCGGAATTAAGGGTTCTTTCGACTGAGTCCAGTGTAGTGAATTTAGTTCCTTCAACCGACTCTTTTATCCTTATGACTCCTGAGGTTATCTCCCTTCTGTCGAAGGCGTGCAGAGGCTGTCCGATCTCAAGCATGACAAAATTTGTAAGGTCGACGATGTTGTTTATCGGTCTAACACCGGCTTCAAGAAGTCTTGACTGAATCCACTCAGGGCTTTCCTCTATCTTTACATTTACGATCTCTTTTGCCATATACCTTCTGCATTTGTCAGTATCAATGGATACAGAAACCGGCGCATCAGAGGATGCTGTGGAAGTATATGCATAGTTTGGCTGTCTGTAGCTTAAACCAAGGGTTGCGGCAGTTTCTCTTGCCATACCGAGTATGCTCAGGCAGTCAGGCCTGTTGGAGGTTATCTCGAGGTCAAGCACACCACCGTTGAGACCTAGCACATCCTTGATGTCTTTTCCCAGAGGAGTTCCATCCTTAAGGATCATAAGGCCATCGCAGGTCCCCTCCTCGGCGAGTCCCAGCTCCTCCATTGAACAGAACATGCCGTTGGATTCAACACCTCTCAGCTTGCCCTTCTTGATCTTAAGACCTCCCCAGAGGGTGGAGCCATGAAGCGCAACCGGTATGGTATCTCCTTCCTTCATGTTTGTGGCAGCAGTCACTATCTGGATTATAGATCCGTTTCCGATATCCACCTGACAGATCAACAGCTTGTCAGCCTCCGGGTGCTTCCCGAGCTCTACTATCTTTCCAGTCACAACATTCTCTATTATCTTGAAGGTCTCCTCGACACCTTCAACCTTGGAGCCTGACATAGTAAGCCTGTCTCCGAGAGCCTTGATGTCGATGTCTACGTCAACATAGTCTTTCAGCCAATTCACTGGTAATTTCATAAATTAGTCCTCCTATCTGAACTGCTTCAGGAATCTCATGTCGCTTTCGTACAGGAGCCTGATATCGTCTATTCCATATTTCAGCATTACAAGCCTGTCCAGACCGAATCCGAACGCGAAGCCTGAATATTCTTCAGGGTCTATTCCGCCGTTCCTAAGGACATCCGGATGGACCATACCGCAGCCGACTAGCTCAATCCAGCCTTCACCCTTGCATACCCTGCAGCCTTCACCACCGCAAACGAAACAGGTGGCATCCATTTCTGCCGAAGGCTCTGTGAACGGGAAGTGATGCGGTCTGAACTTTGTTTTTATTCCCTCGCCGTACAGCTTCTTTATAAACTGCTCCAGTGTGCCCTTCAGGTCTGCGAAGGTGATTCCCTTGTCGATGACAAGACCTTCAATCTGGTAGAAGATAGGAGAATGAGTAGCATCCAGGTCATCGGACCTGTACACTTTCCCAGGGGATATCATCTTTATCGGAGGTTTCTGGTTCTCCATTGTGCGTATCTGGACTGGCGAGGTCTGGGTCCTAAGAACAACGTTGTCGTTTATGTAGAAGGTATCCTGTTCGCCTCTTGCAGGATGATCCTTCGGGATGTTCAGAGTCTCGAAGTTGTAATAGTCTAGCTCAACCTCAGGCCCTTCCTCTATTGTGAAGCCCAGCTCGAGGAATATCTTCTCGATTTCGTTCAGCGTAAGGCTGAGCGGATGGTTTCCGCCTATCACCGGTCTCTTGCCTGGAAGCGTAATATCGACGACCTCTGAGGAAAGCTTCCTATCCCTTTCCTTGTTCTTTAGCTCTTCCTTGAGAATTTCAATTCTCGACTCAAGCTCCTCCTTGGCATCATTCACGAGCTTGCCCATGAGAGGTCTCTCTTCGGGAGTCAGAGCTCCCATGCTCCTGAGGACCTGAGTGAATGCACCCTTCTTTCCGAGGAATTCCACCCTGAGCTTCTCTATCTCTTCCATATTTGAGACTTCAGCAATTTTAGACAGGAACTCCTGCTTGATCGATTCAATCTGGTTTTTCATATTATCCTCCATTTCCATGCATTATCAGACAAAATTTATGTAATAAAAAACCGCCCCTGGTTAGGGACGGATATTTCCGCGGTACCACCCTAAGTTGGCTGAAAATCAGCCCACTTTAGGAATATAACGGTTCTAACCGCCGAAGACTACTCTTTTCATCTCCGGAGCTCATAAGTGAACTTCATCTGGTGCTTTCCAAGTGCGTTTTCAGTCTATGACGCAGCATCCCTTTGTGGCAGCATTCCGGACTACTCTCTTAATCAGTGCCTGTTTTGAATATGCCCACTAATTATAAATCATTGCAAAACTAAATTCAAGCGGGCCTTTAATCATGTTTTCATAGATTCCTCAAGCTGACGAACCCTTTCGAATATGATTACTGAGGCAGCGATAGAAGCATTGAGGCTTTCAGCGTTTCCAGGCATTGGTATCCTCAGGAGAATGGATGCCCTGTCCATAAGCTCCTGCCTTACACCGTTTCCTTCATTACCTATCACAAGAATCATGTCTCCGGTCAGGTCTGCGGAATATATGCTTCTCTTTGCCTCCAGAGAAGTCACTGCAAGGGGAATCCCTTCAGCTGCAAGTCTCTCCAGTTCATCGTCCCCATCAAGCGTTACCGGCAGGTGGAATATGGATCCCATTGAGCTTCTCATTGCTTTCTCAGAGTATGGATCAGCAGAGCCCTTGCCTAGGATGACCCGGCTTGCCCCTCCTGCATGAGCAGACCGTATGATGGTCCCGACGTTCCCGGGATCCTGAAGCCTGTCAAGATATATGATGAGGCCTTTGGACTCTGGAACCTTTCTCGAATCGGCAATTACAGCTACTACACCCTGAGGTGTCTCGGTAGATGAAAGCTGCCTGATAACATCAGGATTCGAGGCTATGAGTTCGTGAACTTCAGAATCAAGGTAGCTTCCCAGATACCTCTGGAGCTGGTCTCCCTCACTGGAGTCGTAAACGACTGCCCGCACGTCCATTCCTGCCTTGAAGGCCTCCTGGACCATTCTGAAGCCCTCGACCAGGAAAAGCCCCCTGAGGCGCCTTTCCTTCCTGTCCATAAGCTTCCTGAACTCTTTGATCTTTGGGTTGCTTTTGCTTTCTATGGTAATAACTCTAGTCACCTGATATCATGTGCTCAAGCCTTGCGAGATCTTCTGTGTTACCGATGCAGAGGAGCACGTCTCCTTCCTTGATTTTATCCTTAGCATTAGGAGATATATTGATGTCATCGACAGATTTAATAGCCATTATGTTAATTCCGTATTTTGACCTGACATCAAGATCAAGTATTTCCTTGCCATACCAGTCTGTAGGTGCCTGGATCTCTATCACACTGTAATCAGGTGAAAGCTCTATGAAATCGAGGAGGTTTGATGAAACAAGATTGTGCGCGACCCTGACTCCCATATCTCTTTCAGGAAGTATGACCTTGTCTGCGCCGATTTTGGTCAGGACCTTCGCATGCATTTCACTTTGTGCCTTGGCTACAATATACTTTACCCCTGATTCCCTTAGAATAAGGGTTGTCATAATTGATGCCTGTACATTTGAGCCTATGGTGACTACAGCTACATCGAAATTCCTGATTCCAAGGGTCCTTAGCGCATATTCATCAGTTGCATCCATCTGGACCGCATGGGTAACCTTGTCAGAAATATTTTGTATGACATCTTCGTCTGAATCAATAGCCAGAATGTCATGCCCCATTGAAAAAAGTGTCTCTGCGACAGACCTTCCGAATCTGCCAAGTCCTATTACCACGTATTGCTTGCTTGCCATTTGAATTCTCCCGCCTTTATCCGATTAATAGCTTGTCTTCAGGGTATTTTATTGCAGCCGGATGCTTGATGTTGGCAAGCGCCAGCATTACAGTCAGCGGCCCTACTCTTCCAAGATACATAGTGACACCGATAATGACCTTTCCCATTGATGACAGGTCAGGAGTTATGCCAAGTGAAAGTCCTACAGTACCAAACGCCGAGAAAACTTCATACATGATCATTTCCATAGGTTTTCCGGCTTCAGTCATTGCAAGGAGTATGATATCGAAGAGCACAAGGGCAATACCTATTGCAAAGACTGAAATTGCTTTGTAGACAGTACCCTTGGACAGTCGCTTGCCGAACAGCTCTGTATCCTCTCTGCCCTTGAGCACCGAGAAGATAGTAAATATTACAATACCGAAGGTGGTCGTCTTTATACCGCCAGCTGTTGATCCAGGAGATCCTCCGATGAACATCAGGAGCATAGTTATGAACCTGCTGGCTGGAGCCATGTCAGTCAGGTTTACTGAATTGAATCCTGCAGTCCTTGGGGTCACTGATGCGAACCAGGCGTTCACTAGCTTGTTGCCGAAAGTCATTCCGGAAAGCGTATAATTCCATTCAAGGATGAGAAAGACAAACATGCCGCCGAAAAGGAGTATGCCTGTAATCAGCAGCACTACCTTTGCATGAAGCGAGAGTCTCCTCATCAGTTTTGGACTCTTCCTGTTATTCCAAAGCTCAAGCCAGACGGAAAAGCCTAAGCCACCGATGACTATAAGTGCACCTGTGGTGAGTATCAGTACTTTGTTTGTATTCAGCAGTGTGAGCGATTGGAATTTACCTGTTATTTCATTTCCGAAAAGATCAAAACCGGCATTGCAGAAAGCCGAGATTGAGTGCCAGAAGCCTAAGTATACACCTTTGGAAACCCCATGCTCAGGTATGAACTGAGTCATGAAAATCAAGGCAGCGGTAAACTGGACTCCGAAAGTGAAGAACAGCAGGTACCTCACAAGCTTTATGATTCCCTGCAGATTCTGTGCATTGTAAGCTTCCTGCATTACAAGCCGTTCTCTAAGTGTGATCTTTTTCCCGATTACCAGGGCTACCATAGTAGTCACTGACATGAATCCAAGTCCGCCGAGCTCTATCAATATGGCAATGACAGTCTTGCCGAAATAATTCCAATGGGTACCTGTGTCCAGGGTTACCAGTCCTGTGACGCAGACTGCAGATGTTGCTGTGAATATCGAGTCAAGAAAATTCGTGAATTCTCCGGATTGCGATGAAACAGGCAGCGACAATACAAGACCTCCGGTCAGAATCACAGCTGCAAAGCCGATAGATAATATCTGGACCGGATTGAGGGATCTTTTCTTGGTTACGGGTATTCTCATAACGCACCTCGAAGCTTCTGTTATTCTATAATAATATATCTAATATGACTTTACTTCAAGCAATCACGTCCAATGAGCATTCAGTGGCCTGTGATGTTTTTTCTTCAAATCAATAAAACCTGACGAAAAGTCAGGTTTATTGGCTCAACATGGTTTATTTAATTAAGCAAGTTTTGTCTTTGCTGTGTTGACAATCTCAGTGAATGCCTTTGGATCGTTTATAGCGATCTCAGAGAGCATTTTCCTGTTGATTTCAATTCCTGCGAGCTTGAGTCCGTTCATCAGCCTTGAATAGGTGAGTCCGTTCATCCTTGCAGCAGCGTTTATTCTTGCTATCCAGAGGCTTCTGAAGTCTCTCTTCTTAAGCTTCCTTCCAACATATGCGTTCCTGAGTGCCCTTATTACTGTTTCATTAGCAGTTCTGAAGAGCTTGCTCTTTCCGCCGTAGTAACCCTTGGCGAGCTTTAATACTTTCTTATGGTTCTTATGAGCGTTTACCGCCCTTTTTACTCTTGCCATTTTCTATCCTCCCGTATTCCTACTAAATGTAAGGCAGCAGCTTCTTGATTGTCTTTACCTGGGAAGCTGATACATATCCGCTCTTCCTGAGGTTTCTCTTCCTCTTGGAAGACTTCTTCGTGAGGATGTGGCTCTTGAACGCCTTAGCTCTCTTGAACTTTCCGCTTCCTGTCTTCTTTATCCTCTTTGCAGTGGCTCTATGTGTCTTCATTTTTGGCATAGTGGTTTCCTCCCCTTGAGTTAAGATTTTTTAGGTGTCATAATCATAATCATGTTCCTGCCTTCCATTTTTGCAGGTTTTTCAATGATGCCAACATCTTCCAACTTGCCGGCGAAGGATTCCAGTATCTTCAAACCGTTCTGTGAATAAGCAGCTTCTCTTCCCCTGAACCTCACGGTAACCTTCAGCTTGTCGCCGTCCTGCAGGAACTTCCTTGCATTGTTGGCTTTGATGTCGATGTCGTGTTCCTCAGTGGACGGACTGAAGCGTATTTCCTTTAGGGTTATGACCTTCTGGTTCTTCCTGGCTTCCTTTTCCTTCTTTGCCTGCTCATAGTTGAACTTGTGATAGTCCATGATTTTGCATACCGGCGGCTTAGCCGTTGGCGCTATCATTACTAGGTCAAGTTCCTTCTCTTCTGCCATCCTAAGTGCATCCTTAGCTGACACGATACCGAGCTGTTCGCCTGTACTGGAAATGAGCCTTACTTCCTTCTCCCTGATCTCGTTGTTGATTGGTACGTTTTTATTTATAGTTTTCACCTCCGAATTTGGAATGCTGAAACAATGATAATAAAAAAGGACGGTACAAACCGTCCTCAAAACTCATTGATAAATCCATGAATCCTTGACCATACAGCATAACCGTAGGGTGAGAAACGGCCGTTTCTTCTTTACTAAACTAGTATATCGGAACCATCGAAGCATGTCAACAAAAAAATCGCAAAATTATGCTGGGAAAATGAGGAAAATGAGGCCTGAAAGTCACCTTAAGCCTGCAAGCCTTAGCAGAAAGTATAAGACTACGACAATAATTATCGGAAGGCAGCCATTTCCGCCTTCAGGAGGCTTTCTGCTGCTGCGTTTCTTACTATCGTCATCCTCGATAAGGGATATCAGTGGAATGATCTCATCAGGACCCGATTTGCCTGAAAGTCTTACGAGAACCATATCAGCCTCCTGGAGCAGAATTCAGGAAAAGAATGAGCCATCACCCGGATGGCTCAATTATACATTCTTATTTGACTTTCGTGCAAGCCGATGCTTGTCCCGGTATCTTGGAATGCATCCTTATGCTGCTATTTCTTCAAAGTCTCAATAAGGCTTGCGAGGACGTCCTTGCAGTCGCCTACCACGCCATAGTGAGCTACATTGAATATGGGCGCTTCAGGATTCTCATTCACAGCTATAAATGTTCCTGGCTTGATTACACCGCCGGTGTGCATGACAGCACCGCTTATTCCGAAGGCTATGTAGAGTTTCGGCTTTACAATCTTTCCGCTCTGTCCTATCTGGTATTCCTCGGATATCCATCCTTCCTGGACGATAGGCCTGGTTGCACCAACCATTCCACCGATCAGGTCTGCAAGCTCCTGGAGCCTGTCAAAGTCTCCCTTGGTCTTGAAGCCTCTGCCGCCTGCAACTATGACATCAGCCTTGCAAATGTCATTTTCACATTCGACCCTTGGTATCGACTTGATTATCCTGGTCAGGATGTCAGCATCAGTTACCTTTACTTCCTCTTTAACTGGTATGCCTGTCTTTGACTCATCAGGTTTCACAAGCTCAAGCATTCCAGGCTTGACTGTAGCTATCTGAGGTCTTCTTTCCTTACAAAGTATGTCGACTATCACTTCACCGTTGAGATATGGCTTCTTCTGCATCAGGAGCTTTGCTCCTTCTATAATATCCATGTCCAGGTCTATGCAGTCGGCAGATATACCAGTCTCCAGTCTGACACCTATCCTTGGCGCAAGGTCTCTTCCAACGCTGTCAGCTCCGAATAGAACCGACGCAGGCTTGTATTTCCCTATCAGGACTTCTAGGACATTCGCATAGCTATTGGCATCATAATCCTTAAGGTTCTCCTCATCGACATATATTACCTCATCAGCTCCATAGGCGTATGGCTGAAGAAGGGACTTCTTCATGCCGTGGCCGATTATTACTGCAGTCACCTTTTCATCAAACTTTGTACCAAGGGCCTTCGCCTTGCCAATCAGCTCGAATGTGACCTGAGGTACCTTATCCTTGTTGCTGTGGGCAACAACCCAAATTCCTGTATCTGTAGACATGTCTTCACCTATCCTTACTTCACTCATAATGCTTACTTTGCGGCCTTGGCAAGTTCTGCAATCTTCCTGGCTATATCAACTGTGCTGCCGGAAAGCATCCTGCATGCTCCTGCTGCCCTCTCGACCATGTGCATTTCACCTACGACCGTTGGCGAGCCGGGTACCCCTACAGCTTCAGCTGCAAGTCCGAGATTTGCGGTATTAACGACTTCGATTGGAGAGCTTACTGCAAACCTGATGTTCTTAAGGTCCATGTATCTTGGCTTATTGACCTCTCCAGTTACGGAGAGCATTGCCGGAAGCTTTGCTTCGACCTCAAGGTCACCGTTTTCTGAGGCCTTTTTGACGATCACCCTGCCTGCCTCAATGGACACCAGCTCATCTACGTATGTCAGCTGGGCGATTCCAAGCCTTTCAGCGATTGCAGGCCCTACTATGCTTGTCTCAGCATCTATTGCATGCTTTCCGCAGATTATCAGGTCGCAGCCCGGAACATACTTCTTGATGGTCTCCGTAAGAGCAAGAGAAGTGGCGATGGTATCGGATCCTGCAAGGGCTCTGTCGGTTAAGAGGATACCCTTGTCTATTCCCATTGCAAGGCACTCTCTCAGTGAGTTCTCAGCAGAAGGGATGCCCATTGTAATTGCATAAGTCTCGGCTCCGAACTTATCCTTCAGTTCGAGAGCAAGCTCGACTGCATTGAGGTCATAGGGATTTATGAAGAGCTCTGCTCCTCTTCTGTCTATGTTCTTGGTCTTCTTGTCTATCTTGACATCATCAGAATTGAATACTTCCTTGATGCAAACTACGATTTTCAAAGTATCATACCTCCAGTTATTTAATGCTAAGCATTGAGTTTCCAATAATCATCTTCTGTATTTCAGTGGTGCCTTCCCCGATTTCGAGTATCTTGGCATCCCTCAGCAGTCTTTCAGGAACGAATTCCTTGCTGTATCCGTTGCCGCCGTGGATCTGGATGGCTGCATCCGCGGACCAGACAGCCCTTTGGCCGCCATAAGCCTTAAGACATGCTGCTGGTACTGAGAATGGCTGTTTATTTTCTCTCAGGTAGCATATCTTTTCTGTAAGCGCTTCTGCTGTTTCTATTGCAATCTTCATGTCTGCTATCTTGAAGGAAACTGCCTCGAATTTTCCGATTGACTGTCCGAATGCCTTTCTTTCATTGGCATACTTCACAGATTCATCCATGCATCTTCTCATGACACCAACGCTCATGGCTCCTATGAGATGTCTGCCGATATCGAGGACCTCCATGCAATACTTGAAGCCCTTCCCGAGCTCGCCTATCAGGTTCTCCTTGGGTACCCTGCAGTTGCTCATGAACAGCTCTCCTGTGTCAGATCCCCTTATGCCCATCTTGTCTTCCTTGTGGCCGAACTTCAATCCGGGGTTGCCCTTCTCAACCATGATAACGCTGATACCTCTGGTACCCTTGGTCTTGTCTGTCAGCACGGCAAGAAGATAGAATCCGCTTACGCTGTAGTTAGTTATCCATGCCTTCTGGCCGTTGATTACCCATTCATCGCCTTCGAGATGAGCTGTAGACTTGATTCCAGCTGCATCTGAACCTGCAGATGGCTCCGTAAGTGCAAAGCAGCCTATGCAGTTCCCCGAGTTCATATCAGGCATAAGTCTGTCCTTGAGTTCCTTGCTGGCATACTTGGCGAATATGTGTGCTGCAAGATAGTGGGCATCAAGAGTTATCGCTATGCTGGAGCTTCCATAAGCCATCTCTTCAGTAAAAATAGTTTCGGCATATGAATCAAGGCCTGCGCCGCCATAGGCAGGATCTTCCGTAAGACCGAACGCTCCGTACTTTGCTATTTCCTTCATAACATGCCAGGGAAATTCCGCCTTTTGGTCCATTTCCTTGTCAAATGGCATAACCTCGTTCTTCACGAGCTCCCTTGCCATCTTCCTAACCATTTCATTCTGTTTTATATTCATTAAAGTCAGTACCTCCTATTTGCTTTATCTAAATAAGCTTCTTATCCTTAAGGACTTCTATCTTTTCAGCCGAGTAACCAAGAACCTTCCTGAGGATGTCGTCAGTATCCTGTCCTAAAGTAGGCGCACCTCTCCATACCTTTCCCGGAGTTCCTGAGAGCTTTGGAATTATGCCGACAGCCTTTATGTCTTTTTCAAGAGTCTCATCTCTGTATGTGATTATGTCTCCCCTGTCAATCCAGTGAGGATCGTTAATTATATCTTCAACAGAGTTGATTTTGCTTGCAGGAACCTTGAATTTTGCCATATGTTTGACAATTTCCTCACAGGTCCTTTCTCCGCACCATTTAACAATGTATGCCCTTAGCTCTTTTCCTCTCTCAGAATTCATGGCCTGAGGAGATCCGCCAGCCTCTGCGAACGAATAGGTATTTATATCCAGTCCGAATGCCTGGATGGCTCTCTTGTAAACGCCTGGTCCATATGCACCTATAACCATGTAAGCTCCGGTCTTGTCCTGGAATAGTCCGTAAGGCTGGAATGCAGGTGAATCCGGACCGCTCCTTCTCTTGACATTTCCTGTCTCGGAGTAGGTTACGACAGTATCAGCAAGAAGCTTTGCACAAGCCTCGAATTGGGCAAGGTCGACCTCCTGTCCTTTACCAGTCTTCTCAGCGTTGATGTATGCTGAAAGAATTCCGAACGCAGCTACATAGGATGACAGGTAGTCGTTGAACCATGGCTTGACTATTGCCGGTGGAGCCGGCTCGGGATTGCCGTTTATGAACGCATATCCGCCATATGCCTGACCTATCATGTCATAAGAAGCCCTGTCACATATTTCAGGGTCTCCGCCAAACTGTGGCCTTCCGAATCCGCTTATATGACATATTACAAGCTTCGGATTAGCAGCGAGCAGCTCTTCGTTATATATACCCAGCTTTTCAAGCCAGACCATGTTTTCTACAAGGATATCAGACGATTTGACAAGGTCCATGAACATTTCCTTGCATTCAGGTACATCGAGTGAAAACTCCATTGTAAGGCTCAGCCTGTTTCTTGCATCCTGTGCCCAGGTTGTGGATACCTTCCTGTCTTCGTGCTTTGCAAAAGGTGCGAGCACTCTCAAAGTGTCTCCTACTCCAGGCCTCTCTATATGGACAACCTCAGCACCAAAATCGGCTAGAAGGTTTGCTGTGTTTGGACCTGCAACTATTGACCCGAGTGATAGTACACGAACTCCTGAAAGCGGCCCGAATTCAGGTATGATAGTGTTTTTTGCTGTCATTTTTAACTCTCCTTTTTTTGTTTTATTATTAACGATATCTTATTAAGCAAAAGTCGTGCCAAAATATTGGGAGAGTTAAAAAACATGGCTTTGACAAGGAAATATCAGCATCCTGAGCAGTTTTTTTAACAAGCTTGTCAAGAATAAAACAGACTAGAATAATAAATGCCGTGTGCAAAATTGCAATATCATGCATTTTTGCACACGGCATTTTAGATTAAACCATTAGGCTAATTGACTTTTGATCTCTTCTTTTTTCTTGTTATGGTTGATTCATTTACAGATAACTCTGCGGCGGCCTTTCTGATTGAACCGTACTTTTCAATGGCATGCTCAATTATCTCTGCCTCTACCTCAGACATGATATCCTTTAGGCTCCTGCCAGAATCAAAGATATCACCTTTGTTGCTGGTATTATTCCCCAGGAGTGGTTTCTTGCTTGCAGCAGATGTAAGTTCCTCTGGCAGGTCCTTTACAGTTATAAGACTGTGTTTTGAAAGAAGTATGAGTCTCTCGATAAGGTTCCTAAGCTCCCTGATATTGCCAGGCCACTCATATTCCTTAAGGAGGTTCATAGCTTCACCATCAATGATCTTCTTGCAGCCGTAGGTTGCATTCAGTTCATCTACCATGTTCTTGGCGAGTATCGGGATATCCTCCTTCCTCTCCCGCAAGGCAGGTATTTCGATAGGTATGACATTCAGCCTGAAGTAAAGGTCTTCTCTGAAGAGCCCCTTTGACACAAGGTCCTTAAGGTTCCGGTTCGTTGCCGCTATGACCTGGGCATTGGTTTCGATGGGCTTCGTCCCGCCTACCCTGTAAAACTTCTTTTCCTGAAGGACGTTAAGCAGCTTAGCCTGAAGCTGAACAGGCATGTCACCGATCTCATCAAGGAAGATGACACCATCCTTCGCTTCTTCGAACAATCCCTTCTTTGGCTTGTCAGCTCCTGTGAAGGATCCCTTTTCAAATCCGAACAGCTCGGATTCTATGAGGTTCTCAGGAATGGCGCTGCAGTTGATGTGGACAAAGCTGCCCCTGCAGCTGGACTTACTTAAGAATATGCATTTTGCAATCATCGATTTTCCTGTCCCGGATTCGCCTGTAAGCAGAAGCGGAAGGTCATAGTCTGCGACTGTCTCAATGACCTCCATCACAGATTCCATCTTTTCGCTTGAGTAGAGGCCTATGTTCAGCTTTTCAACAGCTTCGTTAAGCTTTAGCTTTGTAATATACTTCTTCTTGTTCCTGACCCTGTTCTCGGACAGCTCCTCGTAACGCCTGTTGAGCTCGTTAACGTTCCTAATGTTCGAGGTTATCCTGATCATCCTGCCATCATGGAACAGCGGCTTGGATGTCATTATCACTTCAGTCCCGTTGGAGAACCTTACGACAGAATCCCGTTCCTCCCCGCTCTTGATTACTTCCATTATGGAGCAGTAAGGGAAGAGGCCTTCAGCCTCAAGTTCATATATCGACCTGTTCATGATTTCAACATTCTCCAGGCCTGATACCCTCTTGAAATTCTGGTTGAATGCCCTGATGATACCCTTGCCGTTAGTTATCATGACTGAATCATCATAGCAGTCTATGAATGACTGAAGCTTTATAAGGCTTTCACCAATCTCGCACCAAGCCTGCATTACATCCTTAAACTCAAAAATGTCATTCAGAAGAACCTTGACGTTATCCTTTTCCTTCTTGATGAATTGAAGCAGGAACCTGTCCTCGAACGATGTCTTGGCAATCCTCTTATCTATATTGTCTCTTAGCCAGCTTGCGCTGAACCAGGGCAGCACATCAGTAAGAATATCTCCATTCTTTATGTATTTGAAATAGCTTACAGACTTGTCGTTGAAGTCAGTTATTCTTCCTTGCCCGTCAACTTCGATATAAGCCCAGGAGTCATCTGTCCTTATATTAATCAGGTTATCATCGTACATAATATCACTCCGTGTTTTTTAGAATCATTTGAAGCTGGTAATCCGACAATTGGCAGCATTATTCGTGCGAATTTCGATATAAGTTACAGATGATTAATCTGATACTTATAATATTGCCAATATGATAACAATATTTCTGATATAAATTAACTATGTATGAAATTATTGGAAAAAAATTAACCACAGTCAATAAATTATCACATATTCTGGGCGAATTTGCACTACCTGGACTATTCTTTAATGCAAATATAAGAAGGTGATTTTGCAGTTCAGTGCAATATAACACATCATCAGGTAAAATTAGGAAAGTACGCACACTGAAGGATATTATACTTTTTTGGTCATAAGCCGAGCCGCGGCATACTGCAGCGCTTTGACTCTGTCTACTCTTGTGGTACAATCGGTTTAAACGCTTTCAGCGAAGGCTGAAGTAGAAACCTAGGATATGGAGTTGACGCGTATGGAGAAGACACTGGTGCTCATAAAGCCGGATGCGGTTGAGCGCAGCCTTATAGGCAATATCATTTCCCTCTATGAGAAGAACGGACTGAAGGTCATGGCACTCAAGCTTGTACATGCAGGGAGACCAGAGGCTGAGGAGCACTATAAGGAGCACTTTGGCAGACCCTACTATGATAATCTTATCAGTTATATCACAAGGTCCCCTCTTGTTGCATTGGTCCTTGAAGGGGAAGATGCCATTTCAAGGGTAAGGGAGATAAACGGGAAGACAGATCCCAGGCAGGCTGCAGAAGGAACTGTCCGTGCTCTTTATGGATTAAGCATGTCAGAAAACACAGTGCATGCATCTGACAGTTTAGAAAGCGCCAGGCGCGAGGCTGAAGTATGGTTCGGGCCAGGAAAATAGTATCATAGAACTGAAAAAAGAAGCACCCAATCGAGGGTGCTTCTTCCAGTTGCGCGTATTATTTCTTCTTGTGCTTGTTTACCGCATGCCTGAGTCCATGTTCAGTACCTGCCATGATCCTCTTGAAATTTGGAATGTGCTTCCAGACGCTTACTGCCCACAGGAGCAAGGATATCATAACGCTCGGTAAGCCATGACCAAGGACTATTGCGCTGACCACTCCCGAGGTAATCAGTACCAGGGTTCCGATAGCAATGTGGTCTGTAACAACTGTTACTATTGTAGTCAGGAGTATTCCTGCGAAGCCCAGCAAAGGATTTATGCCAAGAAGCATTCCAGCATAAGATGCGGTGCCTTTCCCGCCCTTGAACCTCATGAAGAATGGGAAGTCATGCCCAAGGATCACCGCTGCACCGTTAAGGTACATCGGGAAATATCCCTGTTCAACAAACCCTGTCGCCATGAGGCTTCTGACAATCATGACTGAAAGAAAAGCCTTGGCAATGTCAAGAAGCGCAACAGCCACACCCCAGCTCCAGCCGAAAGAGACTGCTGCGTTTGATGCCCCCGAATTTCCGAAGCCAAGTTCCCGTATGTCGACTTTCTTGAAAACCCTGCCAAGTATGTACGCTGATTGTAGATTGCCGAGCAGATAGCCTATCAATATTATTACCGCATAATTCAAGGAAAGCACCCCCGCATATTATATTATTGGACTTCAATCTCTCCATAAAGGTCATATTCTGTTGCATCAGTAATCTTGGTCCTGACATAAGAGCCGGCGATCAGCTCTTCATCTGTTTCGATATAGACAAGTCCGTCGATTTCAGGAGCCATTTCAGCTGTCCTTCCATACCATCCGTTTTCATCCAGACCTTCTATAAGAACATCATACACCCTGCCGACCTTCAAGGTGTTGACTGCTTTAGATATTCCCTGTTGAAGAGACATTATGACGTCCCTCCTCTGATCCTTGACAGCCTTCTTTACCTGACCTTTCATAAGGGCAGCCGGAGTTCCTTCCTCCTTGGAGTAGGTGAATACTCCGAGTTTGTCGAATTTGACATCCTCCACGAAATCTACAAGCTCCTGGAATTCCTCATCGGTTTCCTGAGGGAATCCGACGATGAGAGATGTCCTCAGGACAATTTCTGGGATTTCTTTCCTGAGCTTAGTGATCAGATCAGTGATAGTCTTCCTGGTTGTCATTCTGGCCATCCTTTTGAGCACTGAATCAGATATGTGCTGTATTGGAAGGTCAAGGTACTTAACTACCTTTTCATTGTCCCTAAGCTCATATATCAGCTCGTCATCGAACTCTTCGGGATAAAGGTAAAGGACCCGGATCCACTTTATGCCTTCTATCTCCTTGAGCCTTCCAAGGAGTTCAGGCAGGGTTTTCTTTCCATATATGTCGGTGCCGTATCTGGTCGTATCCTGAGCCACAAGTATAAGCTCAGTGGTGCCGCTTTCTGCGAGAAGTGCAGCTTCCTTCAGGATATGGTCCATTTCCCTGCTCCTGTACTTTCCCCTGATCTTTGGGATTATACAGTATGTGCAGAAGTTGCTGCAGCCTTCGGAGATCCTGAGATAAGCGGTCTGGCCGAAGCCTGTGGTAATCACCCTTTCACCTTCGTTGATGCCTGCATCCGAATAGTCGAGCATCATGATCTTCTCCCTGGTGTTTATGAACTTCTCAACATAGGTGTCGAGAAAACCGTAGTTGTTGACTCCAAGGATGACGTCAAGCTCAGGCATAAGTGTAAGGAGCTCCTCTCCATATCTCTGGGTCAGGCAGCCTGTCGCCATAAGCAGCTTGCAGCTATGGGACTTCTTGTATTCAGCCATCTCAAGGATGGTATCTATCGATTCCTGCTTCGAGCTTTCGATGAACCCGCATGTGTTGACTATTATAATCTCAGCCTCAGACGGATCCTCGGTGAGGATATACTTGTCTCTAAGCATTCCCAGCATAATTTCAGAGTCTATCCTGTTCTTGTCGCAGCCGAGGCTCACGAGACCTATCTTGTATTTTTCCAAAAATCATTCCTCCAAAGGGTAAACCAGATTGTATTCAACCAAAATATTATATCCCAAACCCTTCATATTTCCAACATTATTTTGGTCTAGGCACGTTTTATATTATTTTACTTTTAGGCAGGCAATACAACCGGAACATATCCGCACAAATGCAAAAATGGAAAAGGGATGCCAGTGCATCCCATTGGAGCCCTAGGCATCCCATTTTCCGATTCCGAAGGATCTGAACCTGTTGTATCTTGCTTCCACAAGTGCATCGTCTGTTTCTGACTTTGCCTTGTCGATGAAGGTTCTTATTATTCCGGACATGTCCCTGACTACCAGATTGAAGTCCTTGTCTATTCCGCCGTACTCCGGGACTATACCTTCGATCACTCTCAGCTTCAGAAGCTCATCGGAGGTTATCTTCATGATCTCACTGGCTTCCTTCGCCTTTGAGGCATCCTTGTAAAGTATCGATGAGAAGCCTTCTGGTGACAGTATGGAGTATATCGAATTCTCAAGCATGTATACCTGGTCTCCGACTGCTAGAGCCAAAGCTCCACCGCTTCCACCCTCACCGGTGATGAAGCTTATGATAGGGGTCTTCACTGTTGCCGTTTCAAAAAGGCACCTTGCGATTGCCTCTCCCTGTCCCCTTTCCTCAGCCTCCACAGCGCAGCCTGCACCCTTGGTGTCTATGAGGATTATGACAGGCCTTTTGAACTTCTCAGCCTGCCTGATGAGCCTGAGAGCCTTTCTGTAGCCTTCCGGATTAGGATTGCCGAAGTTCCTGATTATATTCTCTTCAAGTGTCTTTCCTCTCTGGATTGCGACCACAGTCACAGGAGTTCCCATGAAGAAGCCTACGCCGCCTATTACTGCACCGTCTTCCTTGAACAGCCTGTCTCCCTTGAACTCCATGAAGCCATCTATCATGGCGTTTATGAAGTCAAGGGGAAGCGGCCTGTGCTTGTCTCTTGCCTTTTGTACCTTTTCCCATGCACCCATCTAATTTCTCCTGTGTATCATGAGGAGTCTGTGAAGGTAATCCTTCAGGTCCTCACGCTTTACTATCGCATCAAGGAAGCCGTGCTCCAGCAGAAACTCTGCGCTTTGGAAATCCTCAGGCAGCTTCTGCCTTATGGTTCCTTCAATTACTCGCCTGCCTGCGAAGCCTATGAGCGTTCCGGGTTCCGCAATTATGATGTCTCCGAGCATCGCGAATGACGCGGTGACTCCACCTGTAGTCGGGTCTGTCGGAACTGATACGTACAGAAGACCTTCATCCGAATGCCTCTTGAGCACTGCGGATACCTTGGCCATCTGCATCAGGGACATTATCCCCTCCTGCATCCTTGCTCCACCGGAAGCGGAAAATATGACTAGCGGAAGCTTGTAGAATATCGCAAACTCTATGAGAGAAGCCAGCTTCTCACCTACGGCTGTTCCCATTGAGCCCATCATGAAGCCTGGCTCCATTACTCCTATGGCAGTCCTGATGCCTTCTATGTTTCCATATCCTGTTATGACAGCTTCCTTGAGGCCTGAGTTTTTCCTGGAGCTTTCCAGCTTGTTTTCATAACCCGGAAATCCGAGTGGATCGTTGCCGACTATGTTCTCATTGATTTCCCTGAAGGTATCATTATCTACTACGAGGTTGATCCTTGCATGAGCTCCAAGCCTGTGGTATGCTCCGCACTTCGGACAGACTCCGTGATTTTTCTCGAGGTCATCCGTTATTATGAATTTGTCGCACTTCACGCATTTGGTCCATAGACCTTCAGGAATCGAAGGTGCTGAAGCGGCTGCTTCGGCACCTCTATCAATATCCTCCTGAGGAGGAAGCGTGAAGTACTGCTTGTTTTTCTTAAAGATTCCCATTAGTCATCCCACCTAATTTCGTCAAGCGTCGCAGTGTGGTATTCACCTGTTAGGAAGAAGTCGCTTCTCAGTATCCTCTCCTGGTATTCCACATTGGTCTTGATGCCTTCAATTGTAAGCTCGTCAAGTGCGCTCTTCATCTTGCTGATAGCGTCATCCCTGTCCTTGCCGTGGACTATGAGCTTGGCTACCATTGAGTCATAGAATGGAGGTATGGTAAAGCCGCTATAGACTCCACTGTCTACCCGCACTCCGTTTCCTGACGGAAAGTGAACGAATGTAAGCTTGCCTGGACATGGAGCAAAGTTGTTCCATGGGTCTTCGGCATTGATCCTGCATTCTATGGAATGACCCTTGAATTCGATTGATTCCTTTGTAACAGAAAGGGCTTCGCCAAGGGCTATCCTTATCTGCTCCTTGATCAGGTCTACTCCTGTCACCATTTCAGTCACCGGATGCTCGACCTGGATCCTGGTATTCATCTCCATGAAGTAGAACTCGTCGTCTGAACCTAAAAGGAACTCTACTGTTCCAGCTCCAAGATAGTCAGACGCAACAGCGCATGCTATGGCGGCAGCCCCCATCCTGTCCCTGAGCTCTGATGTCAGAGCTGGCGATGGAGTCTCCTCAAGCACTTTCTGTTTCCTTCTCTGAAGGGAGCAATCCCTCTCGCCGAGATGAACTGTATTCCCGAAGCTGTCCCGGAGTATCTGGAATTCGATATGTCTCGGGCTTTTTATGAACTTCTCTATGTATACACCGTCTTCACCGAAATTGACCATGGCTTCCTTCTTGGCGGACATCATGGCATCCTTCAGCTCTTCACGTCTGGTGACTATCCTTATACCCTTGCCGCCGCCGCCCGAGGATGCCTTGACGAGAACTGGATATCCCATAACCTCAACGATGGCTTCAGCCTCCTCATAGGTTGCAACATCTCCGTCCGATCCCGGTACTACCGGAACTCCGGCATTTTTGGCTGTTGCCTTCGCCATGGACTTGTCACCCATAAGGGATATAGTCCTTTCGGACGGTCCGACGAAAGTGATGCCGCATTCGTTGCAGAGCCTTGCAAACAGGGGATTCTCCGAGAGGAACCCGTATCCTGGATGTATGAGGTTCGCTCCGGTCAATACCGCAACGGAAAGGATGTTCTCCATATTGAGGTAGCTGTCCTTCGAGTAGTTTTTGCCAATACAGTACGATTCATCAGCAAGCTTGACATGGAGCGACTCCCTGTCAGCCTCCGAATGGACGGCTACCGTGGCTATTCCCATTTCTCTGGCTGCCCTCAGTATCCTGAGAGCTATTTCGCCCCTGTTGGCGATAAGTAGTTTGTTCATAGTATTTCTCACCTATCCTAGTACGAAAAGCAGTTCTCCTTCACAGACAACCTCGCCATTGACGAAGGCCTTGCCTGTACCTTTTCCGAATGTGCTTTTCAGCTTTGTGATGTTTACCTCGAGGGTCAGGGTGTCTCCAGGCCTTACCTGCTTTCTGAACTTGACCTTGTCAAGTCCGGCAAAGAACGGCATTTTACCCTTCATCGATTCCATTGAGAGTATTCCCACAGCACCGGTCTGCGCCATGGCTTCAACTATCAGGACTCCGGGCATTACCGGATGCTCCGGATAGTGTCCCCTGAAGAAGTCCTCGTTCATGGTTACGTTCTTTATGGCCCTGCAGTATTCACCAGGTCTGACCTCATCTACCCTGTCAATCAGCAGGAAAGGCTGCCTGTGGGGGATTGTCTTCATGATTTCATTGATATCCATCATTTTCTAGTCCTCCTTTATCTGAAAGAGGGCTTTTCCGAAATCAACCATCTCTCCGTCTTTAGGGAGTACCGCCATAATCATCCCGGAATATGGCGATTTTATCTCATTCATTATCTTCATCGCTTCAATTATGCAAAGGGTGTCACCCTTTTTCACCATGTCTCCGACGCTGACAAAAGACTTTTCGCCTTCTGCAGGCCTGGAATAGAAGCTGCCGACTATCGGGCTTGTGACTTCTGTATATACAGCATCGTCAGAACCCTTGTCTGCAGGTGCATAGGATACAGGACCGCTTGAAAGTGCTGGCACCGTCACGTCAGCCTCTGATGATCCATCCTCACTTGCTGAAGCCTTCTTGTCAGACTTATGCTTTCTCTCAGGCTTTTCCTTAAGTCTCGACACTGAGAGGGAGTCACCCTTAAGCTTTACCTTAAGCTCTGTGAAATCTGATTTTTCGAAGGTTTCAAGGAGCTTAAGAAGATCTCCGAGTTCCATTATTTCCCCTCCCATTCTTTGAACAGTATGGAAGCGTTGTGCCCGCCAAAGCCCAGAGAATTGGAAAGGGCGTAGGAAACCTTGGCTTCCTGCATCTTGCCGTATACCACATTTACAGAGATTACCTCATCAATGTTCTCAGTGTTGATTGTCGGAGGTATGAAGGAATCCCTTATCGATAGAACCGAAGCAATTGCCTCAACTCCACCTGCGGCACCAAGAAGGTGTCCTGTCATGGACTTTGTCGAGCTGACCTTGACTTCGTTTCCGAACAGCCTTGTGATCGCCTTCGACTCAAGCTGGTCGTTCATCGGAGTGCTTGTTCCATGCGCGTTGATGTAGTCGACCTTGTCCGGAGTAATTCCTGCTTCCTCCACAGCCTTCCTCATCGCCATGTACCCGCCGAGTCCCTCAGGGTGAGGTGCGGTTATGTGGTATGCATCTGATGTTGAGCCGTAGCCTACGATCTCAGCATATATCCTTGCTCCTCTTTTTACTGCGCTCTCAAGCTCCTCAAGAACTATTACTCCTGCGCCTTCGCCCATGACGAAGCCCTTTCTGTCCTTGTCAAAGGGTATCGATCCCTTTGTCCTGTCATCGGTCTCGTTCAATGCCTTCATGTTTGCGAATCCGGCTATTGCCATCGGGGTTATCGAAGCTTCGGTACCTCCGGTTACTGCAACCTTGGAGTAGCCATGCTTGATGCTCCTGAAGGCTTCTCCTATGGCATGCGTACCAGACGCACATGCCGAAACCGTAGAAAAGGATGATCCCATGGCTTTCAGCCTTATGGAGACTTCTCCTGCAGCCATGTTGATTATGTTCATAGGAATGAAGAACGGAGATACTCTGCCAGGTCCCTTCTCAATGAACTTTTTGACATTTTCCTCCATGGTTGAAAGACCGCCGATTCCTGAAGACACGTATACTGAAACGTCGAAAGGATCATACTGTCCGTCAACTATACCTGAATCCTTCCAGGCCTCTTCTGAAGCAAGGATCGCAAGCTGAGTGAACCTGTCCATTCTTCTTGCTTCCTTCTTTCCTACTGCCTCAGGAACATCAAGTCCCTTTATCTCCCCGGCGAGAACTGCCTTGAAGTCTGATGTATCAAACGTGGAGATCTTGTCTATTCCGTTTTTGCCTTCCTTGAGTCCGGCATTGAATTCTTCTACATTGTTTCCTATGGGTGTTACGGCGCCCATTCCCGTTACGACTACTCTGTACATGTTTTCCTCCTACATGCTCATGCCGCCGTCTACGGCAAGCACCTGTCCTGTTATGTATGAACTCTCCGGCTTGGCCAGGAACAGAACCGCATTGGCAATGTCCTCAGTCTTTCCAAGCTCCTTCAGTGGAATTGATTCGCTTATGGCTGCCTTCTGGTCATCAGTAAGCACTCCGGTCATGTCTGTCGACACATATCCTGGAGCTACTGCATTGCAGGTGATACCCCTTCTTGCAAGCTCCCTGGCCACGGACTTTGTAAGTCCTATTACGCCGGCCTTTGAAGATGCATAATTAGCCTGGCCTGCATTTCCCATGATACCTACTACAGAGGATATGTTGATTATCCTGCCATATCTCTTCTTGACCATGGTTCCGCTTACTTCCCTGATCATGTTGAACGTACCTGTCAGGTTGACATCAAGCACCTTCCTGAAGTCCTCGGTCTTCATCCTCAGAAGAAGTCCGTCCTTTGCGATGCCTGCGTTATTTACAAGGACGCTTACAGTGCCGAATGCCTCAATGGCCTTCTTCACAATCGCCTTCGCATCCTCTTCAACTGACACATCACCCTTGACTGCTACGAAGGATGCACCCATGGAATCAAGCTTTTCAATAAGCTCTAGCGGTTCGCGGCTTGTATAGTTGACCACCACGTTGTAGCCTTCCTTTGCAAAAGCGATTGCGCATTCTGCGCCAATACCTCTTCCGCTTCCGGTGATTATTGCTGTCATCTTATCCATTCTGGGATCCTCCTGCCTTATCAAGCTCCTTTAGAAGAGCTTCCATGTCTGAAATGCTGTCAACTGAATAAATGCTTCCCTTTACCTTGTTCTGCTTCGCAAGTGATGCGAGAGCCTTTCCAGGTCCTACCTGTATGAATATGTCCCCATCATCTGCAGCAAGTGCCTCGAATGATTGTACAAGCCTTACAGGACAATAGATGTGCTTTTCAAGTATATCCCTGTAGTCGTCGCCATCCTCGTAGAAGGTTCCCTTGTAGTTTGAAAGGACCTTTGCTGCAGGGGTCTTAAACTCTATTCCGTCTAGGAAGCCTCTGAACTCTTTTCCGGCATCAGCCATAAGCTTCGTATGGAACGCCCCTGAAACATTGAGGAAGGTTATCTTCTTCGCTCCTGCTTCCTTCAGCGCTGCCTCGAACTCTTCCTTCTTTGAAGCTAGTCCTCCGCATACTGTCTGGCTTGGAGCGTTGTAGTTCGAGACCCACAGTCCATCTCTTCCTTCAAGAGCCTTCTCAATGAGGTCGCTCTGGAAGAAGGAAACTGCTGCGAGGAAGCCTTCTGTATTGTCGCATGCCTTCTGCATGGCTTCAGACCTTTTAACAAGGAGTCTTACGCCATCCTCGAAGGTAAATGCACCGGCTGATGCAAGAGCGCCGTATTCTCCAAGTGAGAGACCCATGAAGGCATCAGGTACAATGCCCTTTTCCCTGAGCACGGACATTATTCCGAAGCCCATGGTGAATATCGCTATCTGGGAGTTCTCGGTCTTGTCGAGAAGCTCCTTGTCTCTGAACACAGAGGAAAGATCCTTCCCGGATATTCTCGAGGCAGTCTCAACTGCCTCCCTGTATGCACCGTAGTTTTCAAGGAAATCAAGACCCATGCCGGGTACCTGTGCACCCTGGCCGGGGAAAAGAACATAAATACTCATATGATACCAATCCTTCTTATAGAGTTATGAATCTGGAGCCTGTGATCAGCCTTTCAAGGATTACCTTCGCAGTTCCCCTGTCCTTTACCATGCCGGCAATCTGACCTGACATGAAGGAGCCTTTTTCTATGTCTCCGTCTATTACCGCCGCCTTGAGCGCACCGGTTCCCAATGCTTCAAGCTCTTCAGGTGTACCGCCGTGCTTCTCGAGGTCGTCGAACCTCTTTGACAGCTTGTTCCTAAGTACCTGAACAGGATGTCCTGTTGACCTTCCGGTAACTGTAGTGTCAATGTCGCTTGCCTCAAGGACCATCTTCTTGTAGTTCTCATGAGCCTTGCACTCATCAGCCACAATGAACACTGTTCCAACCTGTATGCCTTCGGCACCAAGGGTGAAGCATGCGTCCACTCCCCTGTGGTCAGCGACTCCGCCTGCTGCGATAACAGGAATGGAGACTGAATCCACAATCTGAGGTACCAGGACCATGGTCGTCAGTTTACCGATATGTCCTCCTGCCTCGTTGCCTTCAGCTATTACGGCATCGGCTCCTATCTTCTCCATTCTCTTTGCGAGAGCAATGGATGGGACAACAGGAATGACCTTTATCCCTGCTGCCTTGAATGCAGGAACAAACTTTGCAGGATTGCCTGCACCGGTTGTAACCGCAGCCACCTTCTCCTCAAGGACAACGTTTATTACCTCATCCCTAAATGGAGACAGCAGCATTATGTTTACTCCGAAAGGCTTGTCGGTAAGGTTCTTTGCAACCCTTATCTCCTGCCTGACTATCTCGCCGGGTGCGTTGCCGCCTGCTATTATGCCAAAGCCTCCAGCGTTGGAAACCGCTGCTGCAAGCTTCCCGTCAGCAAGCCATGCCATGGCTCCCTGGAACACGGGATATCTGATACCCAATAAGTCGCATACTCTGTTGCCCATCATTTGCTCCTTAAGCAGTTTTTGCTTCCACGTAGTTTACTGCATCCTTGACTGTCTTGATTGCTTCAGCGTCATCTATGGTTATGTCGAACGCTTCCTCAAGCTCCATTACAAGCTGAACAAGATCAAGTGAATCTATTCCCAGGTCGTCTGAGAAGTTGGACTCCATTGTTATCTCATCTGCAGGTATGTTCAGTTCCTTAGCCAGTATTTCCCTTACTTTTTCAAAAATCATTTATGATTCCTCCGTTTTAATTAATTATTTATGTAATATGGCTTTAGCCATCATACAGCTTATTTGCTCCACTCGATTACAGCGGCTCCATATGTAAGTCCGCCACCGAATCCTACAAGTCCAATCTTGTCTCCCTTTTTCAGGAGGCCTTTCCTGTTCATCTCATCCAGCGCTATAGGAATGCTGGCGGCTGAAGTGTTCCCGACTCTGTCCAGGTTAACGTAGAATTTTTCCCTTGGCAGCTCCATCTTTGCTGCAGCTGCATCTATGATCCTAAGGTTTGCCTGATGCGGAATCACATGGTCAAGGTCAGTCATCTTCATGCCAGCCTTCTGAACTGCCTCAGACAGTGCTTTTGGCAGGACCCTGACTGCGAACTTGAAGACTTCCCTGCCCTCCATGATAATGTAGTGGTCGGAAACCTGGTTTCCGGTCAGGAAATTCCTGACCTTGAACTCCCCTGAATGCAGAGCGGTAATTTTGGTTCCATCAGCTCCTGTGACTACAGACCTGATTCCGTCACCCTTTTCAAGGATAGCGGCGCCTGCGCCGTCTCCGAAGAGCACGCAGGTAGTTCTGTCGGTAAAGTCAACTATCTTGGACAGTACCTCAGCTCCTATTACGAGTGCATACTTCCTGTCCGATATGGTAAGAAGCCCTTCAGCTATTTCGAGTCCGTAAACGAATCCTGTACAGGCTGCGTTGATGTCGAAGCATGTGGCATTTACAGCACCAAGCTTCGCCTGCACATAGCATGCCGTTGATCCTAGGAGTGACTGAGGGGTTATCGTTCCAAGGATTATATACCCAATGTCCTCCGGAGCTATGCCGGCATCCTCAATGGCCTTCAGAGAAGCCATATAGGCAAGGTCTCCCGTATTCTCATCAGTAGCGAAAGCCCTCTCCCTTATTCCGGTTCTGGACAATATCCACTCATCGGTTGTATCAACGACCTTTTCCAGATCCTTGTTGGTCACTATATTTTTAGGAAGATAGCTTCCTGTTCCTATTATCTTGGACACAACGCACCTCACATATGTTTGATTCTTAAAATATTTGACTATCAAAATATATATTCTGCACCAAGAACTTACAATTTCGTGAATTTGACAATTTAGATGCCTGAAGCTCCGATTTGCTCCAAATTACTCGGATTATCTCTACGGCACGTTTGCAGAAATATTAAAGATTAATTAAGAAATTAACACAAACCATAAAGATAAAGCAAATATGAAAAAGCGGCATTATCTGCCGCTTTTTCATATTAATAACCCGACCTAATTCATTCTCATGATATCCAAACCTGACTGATACGCTGATATATATAAATTATCATATAATGGATACTTATCATTTATCCGGACTTCACCGTGAATTTACAGCCTCTTTCTGCCTTGGATCACATTGAGCAAAACTACAATTACTGCAATTACAAGCAGAACATGTATGAAGCCGCCCATCGTTGTAGATGTGACAAGACCCAGTGCCCATAATACTACGAGTATGATCGCAATCGTCCATAGCATGATAATCACCTTTCCTTTATTATTAGGTTACACGTATGCGCTGCTAACTATCAAGAACTCCGAATAAATATTCGAAATTTTCTAATTATTATATTTACATTATAGCACTCTTTGCCGGTTTTTTCAATGCTTGTTTTTTCAGTGTGCCTTTTGAACAAGGACTGCAAAGGTGCTGGAGCCTCATATCCTGAAAGAAATGACTCTCCTGGTTTATGAATTGAAGCCAAGAAGATATTAATAATTGGATTAATATTTGACGAAAAAAGAGAAGAGGAAGGCACTTTATGTACCTCTCCTCTTCTGCTATTTTGCGGTTTACCTTGTTTGAATTACTTTAAGTGCATATGCCAGCCTGGCTCAAATATCGGTATATTCCTCATCCTTGATCACGAATCCGCTCATCAGGTAGAAGATTATGTCGATGTTAAGGTAACCCTCCTTATGCTTTCTGAGTGCCTTTGACAGGCTGAGAAGTGTGGAGTTGGTAACCTTGGTCAGTTCCTGTATCTCCTGTTTGGTGTAGTAATTCCGGTCGAACATTCTTACCAGGCTGTCATGCATCTCCTTCTTGTATAGGAGGTCAGTTTCAGGGTCCCTATGGGGACCGTGTCTTCCGCTGTGATGCTCCCTGCAAAGATATATGACATTCAGAGGGAAGTCGATGCCTCCCTCCTCCCGGTGGACTATATGGTGCTTGTCGCCTGGTCTTCCACAGACCCTGCAGGCGTTTTCTGCCATCTAAGCCTCCTGTTCGGCTTTTATGTTCTTGTGGTAGTTGTACTTTTCCCTGTTCTCACTTACCACTCTTTCTATGAAGGCTGCCTTGTCCTGTGCTCCTTCGTCGCCCTTTTCCCTGGACCTGACTGAAAGTGTGCCGTTTGCCTCTTCCTGCTCTCCGATGATTACAATGTACGGATCCCTTTCAAGCCTTGCTTCCCTTATCTTGTAGCCGATCTTTTCAGACCTGTAGTCAGCCTCGACCCTTATGCCAGCAGCCTTCATTTCAGCTGCAACCTTGTCCACATAGTCATGGAACCTTTCTGATATCGGAAGAAGCTTTACCTGTACTGGTGAAAGCCAAAGCGGGAATGCACCAGCGTACTTCTCGATGAGCATTGCCAGTGTTCTCTCATAGCATCCGATGGATGTCCTGTGTATGACATAAGGCCTCTTCTTGGATCCGTCTGAGTCGACATAGTACATCTGGAATCTTTCCGGAAGTGCGAAGTCGATCTGAATTGTTATTATTGTGTCCTCTTTTCCATGTACGTTCTTGTACTGCAGGTCAAGCTTCGGTCCGTAGAACGCAGCTTCTCCTTCAGCCTCCTCGTAGTCGAGTCCGACATGGTCCAGGATGGTCCTCATCTTGTTCTGGGTATCCTCCCAAGCCACCGGGTTGTCTATGTACTTTGCCCTGTTGTTCGGATCCCACTTCGAGAACCTGTAGGAAATGCCATCCTTCATACCAAGTATTTCCATGACATGGTCGATGAGATGGAGCACGCCCTTGAATTCATCCTCTATCTGGTCAGGCCTTACCACAAGGTGGCCTTCCGATATGGTGAACTGCCTCACTCTTATGAGTCCGTGCATTTCACCTGACGACTCGTTCCTGAACAGTGTCGATGTCTCAGCATACCTTATAGGAAGCTCTCTGTAGCTGTGCTGCTCGCTGTTGTAGATGGTGAACTGGAACGGACATGTCATAGGCCTCAGTGACAGGATCTCATCATCCTTCTCCTCGTCGCCCATAAGGAACATTCCGTCCTTGTAGTGGTCCCAGTGTCCGGATATCTTGTACAGGTCTGATTTAGCCAGATACGGAGTCTGTGTGTATACATATCCTCTGGATTCCTCAAGGTCCTCTATCCATCTCTTGAGTATCTGAAGTATCTTGGCTCCCTTAGGCTTGATCAGCGGAAGGCCCTGGCCAACCTCTTCAGCGGTCGTGAACAGGTTAAGCTCCCTTCCAAGCTTGTTGTGGTCTCTTTTCTTTGCCTCTTCAAGCATTGTGAGGTGTGCATCTAGCTCCGATTTCTTAGGGAATGCAGTTCCGTAGATCCTGGAAAGCATCTTGTTCTTTTCTGAACCTCTCCAGTATGCACCTGCAATCTGAGTAAGCTTCACAGCCTTTATGTTCCTGGTTGACATGAGATGTGGTCCTGCGCAGAGGTCAGTGAATTCTCCCATCCTGTAAAATGAGATTACTGCGTCCTCAGGCAGGTCATTGATGAGCTCGACCTTGTAAGGCTCATCAAGCTCCTCCATGAGCTTTAGGGCCTCAAACCTCGGAAGCGTAAACCTCTCGAGCTTCAGGTCCTCCTTGACAATGCTCTTAATCTCTTCCTCGATTTTCGCAAGGTCCTCATAGGTGAAGCTGCCATCCTTATCGAAGTCATAGTAGAAGCCGTCCTCGATTGCAGGCCCAATTGCAAGCTTTATGCCAGGAAAAAGCCTTTTGACTGCCAGTGCCATGACATGTGATGCAGTATGCCTGAAGGCGTGCCTGCCTTCCTCGCTTTCAAAGGTCTTCACCTCGAACTTTGAATCCTCAGTGATTTCATCCCTCAGGTCAGCTACCTTTCCATTCAGCTTACCAGCCATCGCATTTCTTGCAAGCCCCTCAGATATCTTTGCAGCAGCCTCGATTACAGTAGTACCCTTTTCGACTTCAAGTATCTTTCCGTCATAGAGTTCAAGTTTCAACATCATAACCCTCCTTAAAATAAAGAAGACCCGTCCCTGTAAAAGGGACGAGTCGTCGCGGTTCCACCCTGATTGAAGGCATCTCTGCCTTCCACTCAAAACGCCTTAACGCGGCAAACGTCCATGCTTATACATTAAGTCTTCGCAGGAGACTCCCAGGTGGTTTTTCATGGATTTACGCTTCAGGTCTTTCAGCCTAAGGACCCGCTCTCTTTGTACTGCCATCCACTATTTTCCTGTTCAAGGTCTTTCATTACAAATATTATAGTTAATAAACGTCCTGTAGTCAAGATTCGACCATTATAGTATTGGTATAGTTCGAATAGTTTCAAATGGCCTGATATTTACAATTGCTATCGATTGTTCACATTAATATGGTGAATAATTCTTCATATATTGAGTCATTTGTCATAATTCAGACACATTCCAGCATAATTAGTAAAGGTTTAGAAAATTCAATTATTGTTTCTTAAATATAGTGTTCGATTATTGTATAATGTACCCATAGAATCTAGGAGGTTAGGTATGGTACACATCATAATCCATATCCCGAGGTGTTCGGGACACGCAAGAAAGAATCAGCTCATCAGTTCACTAACATACAGGCTGTCATCGCTTCTGAAGGTGCCTGACAATGCTTTGCATGTGATAATATACGAATCTGAGTTCAGGACCGACACAGCATCGGAAAGCTGCGACTTCATTCTTGGAGAGGCAATGACTAGGATTGAAATGCCGAAGGAAGTAAGGGACGAGATGGCCTCAATCTTCAGGGACGAGGCGGTCAAGTTCTCCGGCATCGAGGGTGACAAGCTCACATTTGTTGTCAGGCAGGTTCCGGGTGAGTTCTGGTATGGCAGGAAATAATGACAGTTTACTGATTGTTGATCCAAGGACGCCTGATAACGAGGTCAGCGAGATTGAAGCCCTGGGATTCAAGGTCGTGGCAGCAGAATGCCTCGACTTTCTCTATGAGGGAGTCAAGGGTCATCCGGATCTTCAGTTCGCGCCTGTTGGAGAAACTCTGATTTGCCATAGAGGCATATCATTAGAGAAACTTAAGGAACTTCAGGGGCATGGAATAGAGTGCATTACTTCTTTTGCAGCACTCGCACTCCCCTACCCCGGACACGTTATTTTGAATGCTTCCATCGGAGGCGGTGCACTAATACACCGGACTGACATAACCGATGGAGCTCTGCTTGAGGAGGCGATAAGACAAGGCCTTAGACTAATAGACGTAAGACAGGGATACGGTCGGTGCTCTACCTCTTTTATTGGCAATGGATGTTTTGCAACGAATGATTCAGGCGTGGCAGCTGCATTATCTGAGAATGGATTCAGGGTATTCATCTCCCCCTATGGCGATGTTGAACTTGAGGGATTCGATTACGGATTTTTAGGAGGTTGCCTGTCATTGGTAGTGACAGGTTCAGACAGGTTGGTTCTTGTCAGCGGGAATTTGAATGAATATGTCATGGGCAGGGAGCTGAGGGAATTCATAATAAGCTCGGGTGCCATCCCGATAGAGGTGGGAAAAGGAAGACTTAAGGACAGAGGTTCTGTACTGCAGGTCTTTAAGAAACGGAATTGATAAGAATACGACAATATTTCAAGAAAAAGTTAAAAATTTAACGCAAAAGATTGTAAACATATGCAGTGCAGTGTATACTTATGGTGTATTTGTCCAAAATTTAACAATGAGGTGGAATATGTGTAGTTTAAAGGACAATCCTAAGACCAGAGAGCTGGATGATTTCATAGAAGAAATCGACGCCAAGGAAAGCGACCTGATACTGGTTCTTCACAGAGCACAGAATCTCTTCGGTTACCTGCCTGAAGAAGTCATCAGCCACATCAGTGAAAAGATCAATGTTCCGAAAGCAAAGATATTCGGAGTTCTCAGCTTCTATTCCTATTTCACGACTACACCGAGAGGAAAGAATGTAGTCAATGTCTGTATGGGCACAGCGTGCTTCGTCAGAGGGTCTGAAGCCATTCTCAGGGAACTCGAGTCACAGCTTAGGATCAAGAACGGTGAGACATCGATAGATGGACTCTTCACTCTGGATTCGCTAAGGTGTGTAGGTGCTTGCGGACTTGCACCTGTTGTCATGGTCAATGACAAGGTGTATGGAAGAGTGACCACCGAAGATGTCGCAAGGATCATCAGCGAGTGCGAGGTATAGGAGGGTATGGAAATGCTTAGGACATTAAACGACCTTAAAGCCATAAAGGATGCTTCCCTGGAACTCGTGACTCTACGGAACATGACAGGCCAGGATTATACGAAGAAAGAGATCCTGGTATGCGGAGGAACCGGATGCCAGTCAGCCAAATCCAAGGAAATAGTAAGCCTGTTCAATTCTGAATTCAACAAGCAGAAGATAAGCGACAAGGTAAGCGCACACATTACAGGATGCTTTGGATTCTGCGAAAAGGGACCTATAGTCAAGGTTTTCCCTGATGACGTATTCTATGTAGAGGTTAAGCCATCTGATGTTGAAGAAATCATCAAGGAACACATCTTAGGCGGAAAAGTAGTCGAAAGACTCCTTTACAAGGACCCTGACACAAAGGAAATCATCAGGACACAGCATGGAATGAACTTCTATAAGAAGCAGGAAAGAGTTGCACTAAGGAACTGCGGACTTATCAATCCTGAAAAGATAGATGAATATATAGCATATGACGGATATGTGGCACTCGGGAAGGCTCTGACAGAGATGACACCTCAGCAGGTAGTCGATGTAATCAAGGATTCAGGACTTCGTGGAAGAGGCGGTGCAGGATTCCCGACAGGCTCGAAATGGGGAATAACCCTAAGAAGCCCAGGCGCTGAAAAATATATGGTCTGCAATGCCGACGAGGGAGACCCGGGAGCATTCATGGACAGGTCGATACTCGAAGGAGACCCGCACAGTGTGCTTGAAGCCCTTATGATCGGCGGATATGCAATTGGTGCCAACAAAGGATATATATATATCAGGGCTGAGTATCCCCTTGCGATTTCAAGACTCAGGATCGCCATTAAGCAGGCTGAAGACTATGGACTTCTCGGAAAGGACATATTCGGGACAGGCTTCAATTTCGACATCGAAATCAAGCTGGGAGCCGGAGCATTCGTATGCGGCGAGGAAACTGCGCTCATACACAGCATAGAGGGCAAGCGTGGCGAACCTACTACTAAACCCCCCTTCCCTGCTGAATCAGGACTTTGGGGCAAGCCTACTTGCGTGAACAACGTTGAAACCCTGGCGAATGTCCCTGCTATCATGAACAATGGAGCGAAGTGGTTTGCTGACTTTGGAACCAAGCTGAGCAAGGGAACCAAGGTTTTCGCACTCGCAGGAAAGGTCAACAATGTCGGTCTCGTCGAGGTTCCGATGGGAACAACCCTGAGGGAGATAATCTACGAGATAGGCGGAGGCATCAAGGGAGGCTATAAGTTCAAGGCTGTGCAGACTGGCGGACCATCCGGAGGCTGCATCACCGAACATGACCTTGACACACCTATCGACTACGAGTCACTCAGCGCAATAGGGTCCATGATGGGATCCGGCGGAATGATAGTCATGGATGAGCACAACTGCATGGTAGACATTGCCAAGTTCTACCTTGATTTCACAGTCGACGAATCCTGCGGAAAATGCACGGCATGCAGAATAGGAAACAAGAGACTTCTAGAGATCCTTGAGAAGATAACCCAGGGTAAGGGTGAGCCAAGCGACCTGGTTAAGCTGAGGGAGCTGTCCGAGACAATAAAGGACACATCGCTCTGCGCATTGGGCCAGACTGCCCCTAACCCCATACTTTCCACTCTCAAGTATTTCGAGGCTGAGTACAATGCTCATGTCTACGACAAGAGATGTCCGGCAGGCGTATGCAAGGATCTCGTAAGATACGAGATTTCAGAGCTATGCATAGGCTGCACAAAGTGCGCAAGGGCTTGTCCGGTTAGCTGCATCTCCGGCAAGGTCAGGGAAAAGCATGTAATAGATCAGGAGAAGTGCATCAAGTGCGGATCCTGCTACACAGCGTGCCCGGTCAAACCTGTCAAAGCCGTTATGAAGGTATAGGAGGGTAATGAGATGGATATGGTTCATGTAAAAATCAATAACAAGGAGGTCATGGTACCCAAGGGTGCAACGATACTCCAGGCCGCAAAGGAACTGAATATCAACATACCGACCCTCTGCCACCTTGACCTTCACAACATTAAGATGGTAAACAAGGGTGCATCCTGCAGAGTCTGCGTAGTCGAGGTGGAAGGAAGAAGAAACCTTGCACCCGCCTGCTCAACCCCTGTATTCGAGGGTATGGTGATCAAGACGGACAGCATGAGAGCAATAAAGTCCAGAAGGACAATGGTCGAGCTCCTCATATCTGACCATCCGAAGGATTGTCTCGTCTGCCTCAAGAACCAGGATTGCGAGCTTCAGAAGTTGGCAGCAGACCTCGGCGTAAGGAACATCAGGTACAGCGGAGAGATGTCTACATATCCTGTAGACGCAGCTTCAAAGGCTATATACAGGGACCTGTCGAAATGCGTTCTTTGCAGAAGATGCGAAACCATGTGCAATGATGTCCAGACTGTCTATGCCCTTTCAGGAGTAGGCAGAGGATTTGATACTGTGGTAGGACCTGCGTTCAACGCACCTATGCACAAGACCGTATGCACATTCTGCGGACAGTGCGTCGCAGTCTGCCCTACAGGAGCCCTTGTCGAAGTCGACAATGTGCCTAAGGTATGGGACCTTCTTGAAAACAAGAAGAAGACAGTAGTAGTCCAGGTAGCTCCTGCCGTGAGAGTTGCCCTTGGCGAACTCTTCGGATTGGCACCAGGAACAATTGTGACAGGAAAGATGGTTTCAGCACTTAGGACTCTCGGATTCGACTTCGTATTCGATACCGACTTCGCCGCAGACCTTACTATAATGGAAGAAGCTCATGAGCTGATTGAAAGAGTCACAGAAGGAACGAACCTGCCGATACTTACCTCCTGCTGTCCGGCATGGGTAAAGTTCTTCGAGCATCAGTTCCCGGACCTTCTGAACATACCTTCGACATGCAAATCGCCGCATGAGATGTTCGGAGCAATAACGAAGACATACCTTGCAAATAAGCTTGGATTAAAGAGAGAAGACATGGTAGTCGTATCAGTGATGCCATGCGTTGCCAAGAAGTACGAAGCGGCAAGACCGGAGCTGGAGTCCAAGGGACTGCAGGATGTCGACGTTGTAATAACTACCAGAGAGCTTGGGAGAATGATCAAGGAAGCCGGGATAGACTTCCTGTCGCTGCATGATGAAGACTATGATGATCCGCTTGGAAGATCAACCGGAGCGGCAGTCATATTCGGAGCTACGGGTGGAGTTATCGAAGCAGCTCTTAGAACCGCTGCCGAGGTCATAACCGGGAAGCCTCTGGAAAACGTGGAGTTCATTGAAGTCAGGGGTATGCAGGGACTTAGGGAAGCAAAGGTTGAAATCGGAGACCTTGGCCTTAACATCGCTGTTGCACATGGCCTGGGTAACGCGAGGAAGCTCCTTGAAAGCATCAGGAAAGGCGAAAGCAAGTACCATGCGATAGAGATCATGGCATGTCCTGGAGGCTGCGTAGGCGGAGGCGGACAGCCTTACCATCACGGAGACCTTGAGATAATAAAGAAGAGGACCAGAGGAATATATGAGATAGACAGGAGCATGGAGATAAGGAAGTCCCATGAGAATCCTGCCATCAAGGAAATCTACGAGAATTTCCTCGGAGAGCCAGGAAGCCATCTTGCACACGAGCTCCTTCATACGACATACTTCGAAAGAAGCAAATAGCATATCAAGATTGGGAGATATCTCTGCAATAATGAGATGTCTCCCACTTCCCTATCCTGGAAACAATGACGTTTCATAATAAAGTATTTCAAATTTTATGTATCAAAAAGGCATGCCGCGCGGCATGCCTTTTCCTTTAATATGCTAAGTATTATGATGGCGGGAGTATTGGGGAAATGAACTACTCGTTCACTATTTCCTTGAGGTCCTTGCCTGCCTTGAATGCAGGCTGCTTGAATGCAGGTATCTGAATCTCCTCGTTTGTCTTTGGATTTCTTCCTACCCTTGCTTTTCTCTCCTTGACTTCGAAAGTTCCGAAGCCTGAAAGCTGTACCTTCTCTCCTGATGAGAGTGCCTCGACTATGGTCTCAATGGCTGCCTTGAGGGCAAGCTCTGAATCCTTCTTTGTGAAAGCGGTTTTCTCCGCTATTTTAGCTACCAGGTCTGCTTTGTTCATTTTCAGTCCTCCTTAAAATATAAAACGCAAATACTATTATGCTTCAAATCAGCTGGAAAATCAAGTACCAAGGCTGTTTCTGCTTAATATTCAGGCTATTTTCCCGATTCAAGCTCCGAAATCAGCGTCTTCAGGTCGCTGTTTGTGAAGGAATACGTTGTGTTGCAGAAGTGGCAGACAAGTTCTTCATCTTTGCCATCATCACATATCTTCCTGAGCTCTTCCAATCCGATTGATATGAGTGCCTTCTCAACTGATGCCCTGGAACAGTCGCAGTACAGGGCAGGCACCTTCTCCTCATGGACCTCGAGGCCCATGTCCTCGAAGATGTAAAGGATGATGTCCTTTATTGATTTGCCGTCTGAAAGCATTGTAGTCAGGCTTGGTATCTCTTCCAGCCTGTACATTATTATGTCAGCTATATGCTCGTTAGCGCCAGGCATCATCTGTATCATGAAGCCGCCTGCCTTCTTGACCGATCCGTCGGTGTCAACAAGGACTCCGAGGGCTACTGCTGATGGAAGCTGCTCTGATGTTGTGTAGTAGTACGCCAGGTCCTCTGCGACTTCTCCGGTATAGATGGGGACCGAACTGACATACGGCTCTTTGAGTCCCTGGTCCATTATAACCGTAAGGTTTCCTTCCTTTCCGATAAGCCCGCCTACATCAAGCTTGCCCTTTGCGTTAAGAGGAAGGTCAGCTTCAGGATCTACAATGTATCCTTTAACGAATCCATTGGTCCTCCCTGTGACAAGAATGCCCTTTGCAGGACCTCCGCCGTCTATCTGTAAGGTTATTGAATCCTCCCTGTTCTTAAGCATTGAGCCCATTATTGATCCTGCAGTAAGCATCCTTCCGAATGCAGCGGTAGCAGTAGGGCTTGTTCCGTGTACCCTTGCAGCCTCGCTGACCAAATCTGTGGTCTCTGCTGCTATAATCCTGACGTCCCCGTTCTGGGCCATCGCCTTGATCAGTATATCCATTGTTATTTCCTCCGTTTCCAGGCCGTGAAGGTGATCCTTTCAGTTTCCTCGTCTGGATGTTTCTCTGAATAGGAATCCCATGTTTCGATATCTTCGAAGCCTATCCTATGAAGTATATCAATAAGTTCCAGCTCTGAAAAGACTTTTTCATGATGGAGCTCCTCTACCCTCTCATAGAGTCTCCCCTCCCTGACGAAGAAATTCAGGTACATTTCCACAATACCGTCCTCAATCGAGTTTTCCCAGGTATACACAATATCATCAGAGGTATAGACATAATCGTTGTCACCAAGTATCTCTGTCAGCTTGTAGCTCGAGTTGATGTCAAAGACGAATAGCCCCCCTTCCTCGAGATGGTCGTAGGATGCTTTGAAGAACTTCTCTGCCTGGCCATGCTCAGTCAGGTAATTTACGGAGTCAAGTACAGATGTTATCAGGGAGAAGGACTCTTCAAACTGCATATCCTCCATCGGGATGTTATATGCCCTGGTCCTTATTCCAAGTGAATCCAGCTTTTGAACTGCCAGAGTCAGCATTTCTTCAGACAGGTCAATAAGGGTAGTTTCTCTGAAGTACGGTGCTATGCGCAAGGAAATGTTCCCGGTACCGCAGGCAGCGTCAAGGTAGTTTCCTCCCTTTTCCTTCATAGATAATATGAAGCTTGCGAAAGCGTCATAATCCACATCCTCCATTATGAGTTTGTCGTAAACTTTTGATAATCCAGTGTAGCTTTCCATAGGTCCTCCCAAAAAATGTATTCATCATCTTAAATAATTGAACCATTTGCTGTATTTTTAATCAATATGATACTATAATAGAAATAATTATTGAAGCGGAGGTAACTAATTATGCAATTTGATGTAGCGGTAGTAGGCGCGACCGGCCTTGTTGGAACAAAGATGCTGGAGATCCTTTCCGAAAAGAACTTTCCGGTAAGGAACCTGTGCATGTACGCATCCAAAAAATCTGCAGGCAAGGAAGTTGAATATAAGGGCAAGAGCTATAAGGTCATAGAGCTTAAAAAAGAGAACATCCTGGACAAGGATATTGATATTGCGCTTTTTTCTGCAGGTGGCGACACCAGCCTTGAATTTGCAAAGTACTTTGTCGAGATAGGCGCAGTTGTCATAGACAATTCCAGCGCATGGAGGATGGACAAGGAAGTGCCGCTGGTAGTTCCTGAGGTAAATCCCGATGCTCTGAAGGACCATAAGGGAATAATAGCAAACCCCAACTGCTCAACAATTCAGGCTATGCCCGTTCTCAAGGCCCTGTCTGACAGATACGGCCTCGAACGAGTAGTGTACTCAACATATCAGGCAGTAGCCGGAGCAGGTATACAGGGCATTGAGGACCTTCAGAACGGACTCAAGGGAGAGAAGCCCAAGAAGTTCCAGTATGACATTGCAGGAAACCTCATTCCTCAGATAGATACGTTCCTTGATAACGGATATACGAAGGAAGAGATGAAGATGGTCAACGAGACCAGAAAGATCCTCTCCCTCCCCGACCTTAGGGTAACTGCAACATGCGTGAGGGTTCCTGTAGAGACAAGCCACAGCGAAAGCGTAAACGTGGAGCTTAAGAGCGATTTCGACCTCAAGGAAGTGTTCGAGCTGCTTTCGAATACCGAAGGTGTGGTTGTGGAAGATGATACAGCCAATCTCAAGTATCCGATGCCTCTCTACGTCGCTGGGAAGGATCCGGTATATGTCGGTAGGATCAGGAGAGATTATTCCAACAAAAATACTCTCAACCTGTGGATAGTATCAGACAACATCAGAAAGGGTGCTGCCCTCAACGCTGTCCAGATAGCTGAGAAGCTTGCAGAAATGGGTTTATTGGAAGGAGCAGAGTAATATGGCAATTTTCAGAGGTGCGGGAGTAGCCATAATAACTCCCTTTACGGAAACGGGAATCGACTGGGACAGGTTCAGGACTCTTCTCAACTGGCATGTGGAGCAGGGTACCAACGCGATAGTCGTCTGCGGTACCACCGGAGAAGCATCGACAATGTCAGAGACCGAAAAGAAGGAAGCAATCAAGTTCACTGTCGAGGTCATAGCAGGCAGGATACCTGTCATAGCTGGCACGGGAACTAACAATACAAGTGCAAGCATTGCAATGAGCAAATACGCTGAGAGCGTCGGAGCCGATGCATTGCTTGTGATCAACCCCTATTACAACAAGACCAGTTCGGAAGGACTTTACAGGCATTTCAAGGCCATAAACGATGAAGTGAACATTCCAATCGTTGTGTACAACGTTCCTTCAAGAACCGGGATGAACATTTCAGCTGAAAACCTGAACAGGCTTGCCACATTAAGCAATGTGAAGGCAGTTAAGGAAGCTTCAGGCGACATAGCTCAGATCGCTAAAATCAGAAGGCTTCTTCCTGAAGACTTCCAGATATTCTCAGGCAACGACGACCAAGTGGTTCCGATAATGGCACTTGGCGGAGATGGCGTGATCTCAGTTACAGGAAACCTTATCCCGAAGGCAATCAGCGACATGACAAAGGCTTTTCTCGCGGGAGATGTGAAGGAAGCCCTGAGGCTTCAGATGGCTACCTTCGATATAACAAGCGCCATGTTCATTGAAACCAACCCGATACCTCTAAAGGCTGCAATGAAGCTCGCAGGGCTTGACTCAGGAATACTGAGGCTTCCGCTCTGGGAGATCACGGAGCATAATATGGTAAAGGTAGAGGCTGCCATGAAGGCCTTTGGCCTGCTTGGAGGTCAGAATGGTTAAGGTGCTTTTAAACGGAGCTTCAGGAAAGATGGGCGGAGTCCTTTCGGGCCTTGCAGCAGCCAAGGGAGTCCAGATAGTTGCAGGTGTGGATGCAAAGAAATCAACAAGAGAGTATCCTGTATACCCTTCCTTGTGGGATGTGAAAGAAGACTTTGATGTCCTTCTGGATTTTTCCAGGGCTGACTCGCTGTATCCCATACTTGACTTCATTAAGGCAAAGGACAAAGGTGCAGTACTTTGCACTACGGGATATACAAAGGAGCAGGTTGAGAGGATAAACGAGGCATCAAAGGTAACTCCGATCTTCAGGTCAGGCAACATGAGCCTTGGAATCAACATACTCACGAGGATCCTCAAGGATTACACAAAGATACTTTACGAGAACTACGATATTGAGATAGTTGAAAAACACCACAATGAAAAAATAGATGCCCCCAGCGGGACTGCCCTTATGCTGTCTGATGCGATCCAGCAGACACTGGATGCAGAGACGAACCTTGTATTCGGCCGGGAAGGCATGAAGAAAAGAGAAAAGACTGACATCGGGATGCATTCGATACGCGGAGGCTCTATAGTCGGAGACCACGAAGTCATATTCGCGGGTACCGGTGAAGTAATTGAGCTGACCCACAAGGCAATATCAAGGGATGTATTCGCAGCAGGAGCTCTTGAAGCGACAAAGTACATGACAGGAAAAGGACCCGGACTCTATAATATGGATTCGATGCTATTCGGATAGGAAAGAAAACAGCAGTTCACAGAACTGCTCAGACTGTAGACAAAGTATCAGATTCGTACCAACGGATCGGGTACTTTTCTTTTTTTCGTTGGGACTCAATGAATTATTGACATTGACATATTACTTTGATATAATTAAAATATCAAAGTAAGTGTGGTGATTTTTATGTTGTCTAAAAAGTCCACTGAAAACAGAGAGCAAATTCAGTTCCTTTGCCTGGATGATCTTGTACCAAAAGACCACATACTTAGAGAGGTCGACCGTTCAATGGATTTCAGCTTCATCTATGAACTGGTTGAGGATTTGTATTCAGAGGAAAAAGGCCGACCAAGCCTTGATCCTGTCATGCTCATCAAGATTCCTATGATTCAGACTATTTTTGGAATCAAGAGCATGCGCCAGACCATCAAAGATATCGAGGTTAATCTTGCCTACAGATGGTTCCTCGGGCTCTCCATAACTGATGCTGTTCCTCATTTCAGTACTTTTGGAAAGAACTACACAAGACGATTTAAGCCAACTGAAGAGAACGGATACTCTGACCTGTTCCATGAAATATTCTCCAAAATTCTTGAGGAAAGCCTGAACCTCGGCTTGATAAGCAAGGAAATAGTATTTGTCGATTCAACACATATCAAAGCCAATGCCAATAGAAACAAAATTCATAAAGAAGCTGCCAGAAAGGCTGCTCTGTTCTATGAAGAAGAGCTATGGAAAGAAATTCAGGAAGATAGGGTTAGCCAGGGCAAGAAGCCCTTCGAGTCGGATGATGACAATCCAGGAGGGTCCGGAAATGCTAAGAAGGAACTAGAAGTTACAAAAAGCAAATCCGATCCGGAAAGTGGATTGTTCCATAAGGGGCCTCACAAGGAGGTCTTCGCATATATGTCTCAGACAGCTTGCGATGCGAATGGATGGATACTTGAATACTCCGTACATCCAGGAAACGACCATGATTCAAGGACATTCGTAGATTTGTACAACAAGCTGCCAAAGGATGAAATTGAAATGCTTGTAGGCGATGCAGGTTACAAGACCCCAGCGATTGCAAGGTTACTTAACCAAGACCACATTATTCCAGTGCTTCCATACAAGAGACCTATGACTAAGGAAGGTTTCTTCAGAAAACACGAATACAAATATGACCAATTCAATGATTGCTATATATGCCCGAATAGTAAGTTTTTGCTGCTCTCAACCACAAACAGAGAAGGATACAGGGAGTATAAGAGCGATGGAAAGGTATGCGCTGAGTGCCCGCACCTATCTCGATGTACTGAAAGCAAATCCCACGTCAAGGTTATCTTGAGGCATATATGGGAAGCGTATCTGGAGTGGAGTGAGAAAATCAGACTGACTCCTGGTATCAAGGATATCTATAACCTGAGGAAGCAGACCATAGAAAGGCTCTTTGGAACAGCCAAGGAGAACCATAATCTCAGGTATACAAGAATGATGGGCAAGGCCAAGATGGAGATGAAGGTTGGCCTAACTTTCGCATGCATGAATCTGTTGAAACTCACAAAAATGAAAAGAAGAATGGGACTACTGGAGCCAATTTATGGCTAATAGGAGTCCCATATCTCAACTTTTGCTCAAAACAGGTATAACAATAGCAAAATCGACGAACCTTAAGTTAAGATTCGTCGATTTGTCTACAGTCTGAGCAGTTCACAGAACTGCTGTTTTCTTGCTTATCATTAGACTGATTTGCCTGAGACCTCATTTTTTATCGCCAATGCCCCAAAAAGAGCCATAGCGATGTATACCACTGCAGCGAAGCTGCCCTTCATGGTGAACATAACTGCGAGCGCAAGCATGGCGATTATTATAAGTGCCTGGTAGGATATGAGAAGGTTCTTTTTCATTTGTGCCCACCTCTTTGGAATATCTTATTACTAAATATAGCACTTTTACGGTGATTATCAACTATCCTGGGGCTATGTTAAAAAATAAATACTTTTGCTAATTTGATAAATTAAATTCCATGATTTAAAAGAGATATCAGTAGAAGTTACCCTGGCAAAGTGGGAAGTGGAAGTTAATCTGACAGAAGGG
>NZ_JAGGKC010000009.1 GCF_017873395.1 Youngiibacter multivorans
TACACTGTAGGACTTGACGAGAGTGAAGTGCCTTCAGGATGGGTACTGTCAGGACCTGTAATGAATGATGCGGGCGTATGGGTATTCACAAATACTAACAACGAGACAACATCACTGTCAGTGCTTAAGACTTGGGTAGGTGCACCTGCTCCGACAAGCGGAACAATAACTGCAAATGTCTATAGAAATGGAGGAGCAACACCTGTAGCTACCTTTGAACTGACATCGCCGACATGGGCACATACCTTCACAGGATTGGACAAGTACGATGATGCAACAGGATTGCCATATACTTACACTGTAGGTCTCGATGAGGCCGATATTAATGCAGCGCTCTGGATGCTGACTGGACCGGTACAGAATGACGCAGGCGTATGGGTATTCACAAATACTTACATCCCGCAGGATGAAACGGCATGGGCAGCAAATACAATGGAGCCAGGAACTATCAGATACACTAACAAGAGCTGGGCAACTTATCTGCAATATACTGGAGGAACTAAGACGGTCGCTATATTCACCGGACAGACTACTTATGTTGGTACTGCAACATTATCACCTATATCAGGCGGAGTAAGGATAGTTATCGCACTTGATGGTTATGAATTCCAGGAAGGTGGAGTTGTTCACATCCAGGGTTACACAAGTACTCCTCCAAAGAAGAATCCTGCAATTGGTAGCTTTACAGCAATTCCAGCATCGGGAACCAGCTTCAGCTTTGACTATCTTGGATCGTATAGCTACTATGGAATCCATATGATGGTGCATGAGGCAACAAATGGAGCTTTGGGTGCCATGATGATTGCTCCGATGGAAATGACTGAAGTAATAACTGCAGACGCGATGATTGAAGAACCTGCTCCAGAAGTACTTGCTCCTTTGGAGGAGCCACCAGCAGAACAGCCACCAGCAGAGCAACCGTTAGTAGAGGAGCTGCCAGTTGAGGAGCTGCCAGTTGAACAACCACCAGTTGAGGAGCCGCCAGTTGACCAACCTCCTGTTGAAGAAAAGCCCGGTAATGGAAATGACAAGGAACCGAATCCCAACAAGAAGGGCTGATCAGCAGGTATGACTCTGATGTTGTAATGTATGAAGCAGTAGTGTCGTTCAGAATGTATTGATGTCGAACTATGGGGTTGTGGGCTACCATGACCCCATTTCAAATGTCAGTTATAATAAATAATTCGATTTTCTCCTCGAAAATCGAAAGGAAAAGTATCCTGTGGATTTACATTGATACAACTCTTAAGCGATAGCAGCTTGTCATATAGGACCAGCAAGGGCCTCGGTGGTAACACCGGGGTTTCCTTTGGCTAATTTATGTACGCTGTAAATTTTCCATGAAGCTGTTTGGAGACGAACTGTCGTGTTATAGAGGGTATATAATGGAGATAAATAAGGAGGTGGAATCATGGGTCTGTTCAGTAAATTGACTGGTAAGGACAGGGCAGAAAGCTGGAAACTTCTAAGCGAGGAGATGGGTGCTCAATTCATTGACAGAGGGATGCTAAAGGGTGGTCCTAAGGTTGTAGCTACCTACAAGAACTGGGAAATCGAAATGGATATGTATAGTGAGACTAATAATACCGGACCTGCTGGCCATGATAACCATAATCACAGCACAACGACTAATTACACAAGGATAGTGGCTCCATTTGTGAAAAAGAGTGACTACAATCTTACAGTATATCGGGAACATGGCTTGAGTAAAGCTATGAAGATATTCGGTGGCCAGGACATTGAGATTGGCAATCCTGAATTTGACAAGAACTACAGGGTGAAGAGCAATGATGCAGAGCAGACGGTAGGACTTTTCATGAATGAGAAATTCAACAAAATGGTAACCGAAAATATTGGTAATGGTATGTTGGAGATTAGCGACATCAAGGGAATATTTACGAAGAAGGAAAATGTCACAATGGGCAAAGTATCTTATGTGGTAGTCGGTGAGATACTCGACCATGAATGGCTGAAATCATTGTTTATGATGATGGGCTATACACTTGATCAGATGGTTGAGATCGGGAAGGCATCTGAGAAGCCGGTAAGTGAAGTTGCTTATGCGCATGATGACAAATGAAAAAAATCCTGGGCTTTAAACCCAGGATTTTTCTATGCCGCTTTTCTGCCAGTGTAAATCTTGTATCCGATGAATCCTGCTATGGCAATGAAAATGGCGCCATATGCCACATTGCTGTAGATGTCCATGAACTCGAGCACCTTTTCCCAGTTTTCACCGAGCATTGCACCCGCAGTTACAAGTGCTGTATTCCAGATCAGAGTACCGAGAGTAGTATATAGAAGGAATAAATTGAATTTCATCTCAGCCATTCCGGCTGGGATAGAAATCAGACTCCTTAATATCGGCACCATCCTGCAGAAGAAGATTGTCCTGTAGCCATATTTGTCGAACCATGCGTCAGCCTTGTCGAGGTCTGATACCTTAAGCCTGAGGATATGGCCGTATTTTGTTACTATGACATCAAGCCTTTCCCTGTTCAGGATATGACCAATGTAGTAGAGGATTACGGCTCCAAGAAGGCTTCCGATTGTCGCTGCAATGATGGTTCCAATTACCGTCATGCTTGTGCTTGTGGTCATGAATCCTCCGAAGGTAAGTATGACCTCGGAAGGAATGGGAGGGAAAACATTTTCGAGCAATATCAGTAAAAATGTTCCTATGTATCCGAATTTTTCCATGATTTCAATGATATAAGATTGCATTTGTGTACCTCGCTATAATATTAGGCTAAAAGCCATACCCACATATTATAACCCAAATATTAACAGCATCTGAAATAATTGATGAAATTCTTCAGCAAATATGGTGAAAACTCCTGGAAAAATCAGGCACTATTCTTAAGTGATGTATTTGGTTTTTTTCCATCGATAATAATCATGTCTGATATGGTTGATACAGGACACACGGTACACCAGGTCCTCGGCCTGTAAAGGGCTCCCAGGATAAGACCGAATATGGTTGTGGTCATCATCATGGAGTACATCCGAAATGACAGGTGCGTCAGCCATGGGGCTAAACCTTCTATGCTAAGAAGCTGAGGGAATTGAATGGGTATTGGTATTACAATCATGAACCTTGGATAGAGTATAGGCATCATCTTTCCTGCAGCAACCCTTATTGTAGACATGGTTACAAAAAACAGGCTGATGCTGAAATATACCAGTATGATCTTCTTAAGGTCACCGTTAAGGATGAACTTGGGAATCATTCTTGTGCTTTTCTTCTTGAACTTTCCAAGTGTCGTAAAAAGACTTGCCCTTGGACAGTAGCCTGTACACCAGGTTTTCTTTTTATCCCTGTATGCGAGGACAAATGGCAGAACCATGCATATGGTTCCGAGAATTGAAAAATGAATGTTGATTATGCCGAGTGTAAAAAACGCGACAGTGGCAAGATAAAGATATTTGTTGTTTCGCAAATTGTCACCTCTGTTTTTCTTTTGTTATGCCAGAATCAATCCCATAACAGCACCGTATATTATTGATCTTATTGGACTTGATGTTATCGGACAGCTTCCGGTTCTGCAACCTACAATTTTGTAATAAAGGAATCCGAGGACTCCACCTATGATCGTACCGGTAATGTATCTTAATATCATTCTTTTCACTCCCTGTTGTTTGGATTCGTTGGATAATTTTATTCTGATTTGCTCTATCATCCATGGGGACGATACTTGAATTATACGCAGCGCTGCATAGGGTGTCAATAATTGTTTATTGATTATCAAGGATAATTGGTTTATAGATTAAACAATAGTTAACTGGATGTTAAAAATCAATGCGAGAATGATTATCCATTGTATATGCTTTTTTATAGGAATATAATGTTGTCATATCAAATGAGGAAGAGAGGTAACTATTATGAAAGGCTATGTTTGTATGGTTTGCGGCTATATCTATGATCCGAAGGTTGGGGATCCTGATAACGGAATAAAGCCAGGAACTTCTTTCGAGGATCTTCCTGATGACTGGGTATGTCCACTGTGTCAGGCACCAAAGAGCGACTTCGAACCAGAAGAGTAAGACAAGTTCCAAAAGAATTGCAAAAACAACAAAACCCCTTGATAATCAAGGGGTTTTGTCCATGGTACCCTCAACGGGAATCGAACCCATATCTAATCCTTAGGAGGGACTTATTCTATCCATTGAACTATGAGGGCGGGTACAAAAGCTATTGTATAATAATGGGACTGGGATGTCAATAAAATGTGCGGGTTGTATTGAAAATTTTTCGGCATTTTCAGCCGGATTTTCAGTGCCCGCACTTGGTTATCAGGTAATAGTTTACTTCTATGCCTTTTTCTTTCGGGTCAATATAAGCATTACTATTCCGAATGCTATCGCAAGGAGCGAGATTATCTGGGCCTGCCTTAGTCCCAGGAACATCAGGCTGTCGGTCCTGAGACCTTCAACTGCGAATCTGCCAATTGAGTACAGAATCATGTACCAGTAAATGAGGCTTCCATCTGCGCCTTCCTTCTTCTTCCCGTACAGATACATCAGGACTGCGAAGACCAGAAGGTTCCATATGCTTTCATAAAGGAAGGTTGGATGGTAATAGGTTCCCCCTATAAACATTCCGTTTTGGATGAATTCAGGGAACATTGATATGAATTCTTTGGTTACCGGCCCGCCGTGGGCTTCCTGATTGAAAAAGTTGCCCCATCTTCCTATAGCCTGAGCAAGGGGTATTGTAACAACTGCTGCATCAGCCATCTTGAGTACGTAGCTGAGAGTCTTCTTGTGGACGGCCTTGTATATTAGTACACCGATTGCAGCTCCAATAAGACCGCCATGTATCGCAAGACCTCCGCCTCTCACATCAAGTATCTTGAGCAGGTCTCCCTTGTACTGGTCCCACTCGAAAATTACATAGTAAAGTCTTGCGCCAATCAGAGCGATAGGGAATGCATAAAGGAAGGCATCTGTAATGTGGTCGAAGTCAGCTTCCTCCCTCCCCCTTTTTGTGTTGAACCAGGTAGCTGTTAGAGCTGCCAGGACTCCAATGGTTATCATTACGCCATACCAGGCGATTTCTAATCCGAAAATATCAAATGCGACAGGGTTCATATTGCACCTCGTGTTCTTTTTTGTTCAATTATATCACAGCCAACCTTTAAGATTTCTTATAAGGCAACCAAGGTGTATCATGGAGTAAACGGATAGAGGTGAATTACTATGAGGATAGCCCATGTAGCAATCTGGACCAGAGACATCGAGGTTATGAAGGAGTTCTACTGCACATATTTCAAGGGAGTGGCAAATGAAAAGTATGTAAATGAGAAGAAGGGCTTTGAGTCGTATTTTCTTAGGCTTGAAGGTGATGCGAGCCTGGAGCTCATGAGGAGAACAGACATTAAAGGTGAGCCGTCTGCAGGATCAGTAGGATTTGCACATATTGCATTTGATGTAGGCAGCAAAGAAGCGGTAGACCAGATGACAGAAAGACTGGCTGATTCGGGATATGTCCATAAGGATGGTCCAAGGACTACGGGAGACGGGTATTATGAGGCGGTGTTCCTCGATCCGGAAGGCAACCTGATTGAAATAACATGCTAGAAATTAAGGGATGCAATTGAGCATCCCTTTTTCATGCCTTATTTTTCCAAAGTCCCTCCATCCTTCGCCGAACGAGGAAAACAGTGGCAGGTACCATTGAAATTCCCATAATCAGAAATATAAGGAGATGAAATTTGTCCTGCACAGCTTCAATGTTTCCGAAAAGAAATCCCACTAAAGAGTAGAGTAAGGCCCATATTATATTACCAATTATGTTGAAGACAGCAATATCCCTGTACTCAACGCGGGTGAAACCAGCAACGAAAGGATTTAGTCCTCTGGCTACAGGCACGAACCTGGAAATGAGGAATGAACGCCTTCCCTTGTGCTTATAGAAGTTTTTTGCCCGTTCCCAGTCATCATGCCTGATAAACCTGTGGAATGTAGCAGCGTCATATCTGCCGCCGAAATATCTACCTATATGAAAATTTAGCAAATCTCCAAGTATGGTTGCGATAATGAATCCTGCAATGAGTATTGGAAGAGACAAATCTCCCCTTGCAGCGAAAGCCACTGCTCCGACAAGAAGCGAGTCTCCGGGCAGGAATGCAGTTATGACACCACCAGTCTCCATGAAGATCATCACGAAAAGCACCAGATAGGCGTAGGGTCCAATATTTTGGATCAGATCTGCAATGTGAGTGTCAAAATTGGACAGGTACCTGATAGTTTCGTATATCCAGCTCATCCTTTACCTCCCTTGCCCTTTATATAACTGTATAGCAAGAATCAGGGATTTGTCTGAACCAAATCTTACCAATTGGTAAACAATTGCGAAAAATAAACTTATGGAGTTGCTTGTCCAATCACCTCAGGGGGTTACAAAACATCAGCGCATTTGATATGCTTAAATTAGATGAATAAAAGGTTTACATTGCATAAAGACAATAGATAATTGGTATAAGAAGTATATTTTATTTTAATAGAGGTGAGTTTTTGATGATCAAGGTGGTTGGATGGGGCGTAGGGAAAATGGGCAGGGGTATCCTGGACATGCTCATGAAAAAGCAGGGAATCGAAGTAGTCGGTGCGATAGGGAGGACAACCGGGGTCGGGAAGGATCTTGGCGAACTTCTGGGATTTGACAGCCCTGTTGGAATTAAGGTTGATAATGATGCGGAGAAGGTGCTCTCATCTGCAAGACCTGATGTAGTGATACTTTCAATAAGCTCATACGTAAGGGGAGTTGCAGATGAAATAGAGCTTTGCGCAAGATATGGAGCAGATGTCATTACCATTGCGGAAGAGATGGCATATCCATTCCGGACCGAACCCGAATTGTCTAAGAAGATAGACAGCATGGCCAAGGACCATGGCATAACTGTACTTGGGACAGGGGTAAATCCGGGCTTTGTGCTGGATTCCCTTATTGCCGCACTTACCTATGGGACAAGGAGCGTCAGGCAGATCAAGGCCAGAAGGGTGAATGACCTGTCGCCTTATGGGAAGACGGTCATGGAGGAACAGGGAGTGGGACTATCCATGGAGGCGTTCATAGAAGGAGTGAAAGATGGACAGATACACGGCCATATCGGGTTCCTGCAGTCAATACCAATGATCGCTGATGCATTAGGTCTGGAGTATGACGAGATAGTTGAGACAAGGGAACCTATAATGTCCACTGTTGAAAGAAAGACTGACCTGGTCGACATAAAACCTGGAATGACGGCAGGCTGCAGCCATTCTGCTGTCGCATACAGGAACGGGGTTCCTGTGATAACCCTTGAGCATCCTCAGCAGGTGAGGCCGGAGCTTGAGGGGATAGAGACCGGTGATTTCATTGACATTTATGGCGATCCGGACCTGCATGTGGTGATCAGGCCTGAGACTCCTGGCGGTATAGGTACCATAGCATCCGCAGTCAACATAATTCCGCAGGTTCTGTCATCGCCTCCAGGGCTCCTTACAATGATGGATATGACTATACCACACTGCATCATGGATGACTTCAGGAATCACATAGGCAAAGGAGGAAATATCCGTGAAGGTTCAAAAGGGGACATGGGTCAGGATACATAGAGTTATCCTAAAGCCTGAAGAAAGGGCTGAAAACCTGCCTGAGGATACTGCGAAGGTTCCTCTCGAAGCCTGGACAAAGGGATTTCTTATGGAGGGGTCTGAAACTGGGGAGAATGCTGTAATCCAAACCCTGACCGGAAGGACGGTATCCGGCACCCTTGTACAGGTCAATCCAACCTATGACCATGGATTCGGAGAAGAATTCATCCCGGAGATACTATATATAGGAAGGGACTTAAAAAAACTCATCGGGGAGGGCAGCCATGACGAAGGATGATAGCTACCGGGCAGTAATGGACAGAAGAAACGAAATCATGAAAAAGGCGATTGGCATGGATTATTCCAGCTTCGAGATTTCGCCGCTTTCATTCGATTATGAGGCTCTTATGTCATCAACCGGCTATTCCCTTGAAGACTGCATCAGAATCCAGCATGACGCAGGAGTAGGCAATTCACCTCTTCTTGAGCTTAAGAACCTTACAAATGCTGCAAGGCTTGTTGCAGGTGGAAGGAAAGGCGCAAGGATATTCATCAAGGATGAAGCATCCAACCCTTCCGGAAGCTTCAAGGACAGGAGAGCTGCAATCTCAGTACACCATGCAAAAAAGCTTGGATACAAAGGGGTGGTGGCTGCAACCTCGGGCAATTATGGCGCAGCCGTAGCGTCGCAGGCAGCCATGAAGAACCTCAAATGCATCGTGCTACAGGAATGCTTTGATTCAAAGGGAGTTGGTCAGCCTGAAATACTTGAGAAACAGCGAAAGTGTGAATCACTTGGTGCTGAGGTAATTCAGCTGTCAGTAGGACCGGAACTTTTTCACACATTTCTCCTTATACTTGAGGAGACTGGGTATTTCAACGCATCGCTTTATTCGGCATTTGGGATAGCGGGAATTGAGACTCTTGGATATGAGATAGCGGAGGAGACTTTGAGACGGTTCGGCAAGCATCCTGAAGCAGTGGTTATAACCCATGCCGGGGGAGGAAACCTTACTGGTACAGCAAGGGGTCTTTTAAAGGGTGGGGCAGCTGAAACTAAGGTGATCGGCGCAAGTGTCGACCTTTCAGGCCTCCATATGGCATCAGATACAGACTTCAACAGGAAGTCCTTCACCACAGGCCACACTGGTTTCGGAGTGCCCTTCGCATCATACCCGGACAGGTCCGACGTACCGAGAAGCGCAGCCAGGGCCCTGAGATACATGGACAGGTACCTTACTGTTAGGCAGGGCGAAGTATTCTACATGACTGAGGCACTTGCCCAGCTGGAGGGACTTGAAAGAGGACCTGCAGGCAATACATCGCTTGCTGCAGCGTTTGCCTTATCAATGGAGATGGACAGGGATGAGATCATAGTGGTGCAGGAGACAGAATACACAGGTGCAGGAAAGCATCATCTTGCCCAGCTTTCATTCGCAAGACAGCACGGCATTGAAATATCAATAGGTGACCCGGCAACTGAGGTTCCAGGAAGATCAATAGTGCTGCCTTCTTCGCCGGAGCTTATTCGCCCGGTTGAAATAGACATGCTGAAGCTGAGAAGGTCTCTGGCTGGAAATCTCCTGAACCTGCGACAGGTAAAGTCAGTTGATCAAAGAGATATCCGGTTTCTCCTGGATGAGACGAGGCTTGACCTCAAAGAGGTTATAGGGATACTTGACGACAATGGGGTGGTTCATCCCTGATGGAGGGATAAATATGGCATTGAAGAGAGAAGATGATTTTGAATTAAGAAGAGAGCACCTTAAATCCCTTAGCGATGATGAGCTGAAGGAAAGGTTCTTTATGCTTTCAGAAGTTGTGACAGACCCGCTCATAGAGCTTGCAAAGAATAGCACAACCCCATCGATCGAGAGGTCTGTGCTGCTTAGGATGGGATTTTCGAGCATTGAAGCGAAAGAGATTGTGGAGAGGATAATCGATGCCGGCCTCATGGGAAAAGGAGCGGGGAATGTGGTCCTAAGGGTTTCAGAGAAGCTCGGGACTTATTATCTGACCACAGGACGCGAGATGGCAGAAGGATTGCACATGGATCTGGCAATTGAAGCCTTCAGGGGAGGTTTGGGAAATGGATCTCAGAAAAGATGAAAAGATAGACATCGATGAGATACTGAAGGATCTTGCCTCTTACAGGCCGAAGCGATATGGCTGGCACTGGAGGGAGAAGGCGGAAGGCATCAGAATGGGTCCGTTTGAATACAGGGAAATGACGAAGCCCCTTGAAAACAGCGTACCGCTTCCTTCATCCAAGTATTTTGGTGGAATTGACCCGCAGTGCGGTCCTGTCATTACAACTGAAATAGCTTCGGGAAGATTTGAGGATGATATTCGCAGGATGAGGATGGCAGCATGGCATGGCGCAGACCATATCATGGTGATAAGGACTGCCGGGCAGAGCCACTATGACGGACTCATAGAGGGTACGCCGCAGGGGATAGGAGGCATTCCCATAACCAGGAAGCAGGTGAGGGCACAGAGGAAGGCTCTCGACCTGATAGAGGAAGAAGTCGGACGGGAGATAAACTATCATTCCTATGTGTCTGGAGTTGCAGGTCCTGAGATTGCTGTCATGTTCGCCGAAGAAGGAGTCAATGGGGCACATCAGGATCCTCAGTACAATGTGCTGTACAGGAACATCAACATGGTCAGGTCCTTCGTTGATGCGGGAGAAGCCAAATGCATAATGGCATATGCTGGAATGGCTCAGATTGACGGGGCCCACAATGCAAATGCGACTGCCAGGGAGGCGTGGAAGGTGCTTCCGGAGCTGATAGTGCAGCATGCTATTAATTCAGTGTATTCCCTTAAGGCTGGTATCAGTAAGGAGAACATATGCCTTTCCACTGTGCCGCCGACAGCACCTCCGGCACCATGCATGAGGCTGGACCTGCCATATGCAGTGGCCTTGCGTGAGCTGTTTAGCGGCTTCAGGATGAGGGCGCAGCAGAATACAAAGTACATGGAGTCTGACACAAGAGAAGCTACTGTAACCCATGTCCTAAATCTCCTTATATCCGAGCTGACAGGAACTGACATACAGTCAACAATAACCCCTGATGAGGGAAGAAACGTACCGTGGTCCTATAACAACATTGCGGCGGTTAGCACAGCAAAGCAGGTTTTTGCAGGACTTGACGGTCTGATGGACATGATATGCCTGAAGGATACAGGTGACCTAAGGGAGAAGGTCAGGGAAATCAAGGAGAGGGCAGTCCTCTTCATGGAGGAGATAATAGAGGCGGGGGGATACTTCAAGGCGGTGGAGAATGGATTCTTCGTGGATTCGGGGTACTATCCCGAGAGAAATGGAGATGGAATAGCAAGGCGGATTGATGGCGGAGTTGCGGCAGGGACAGTTTACAAGAGAGACGATGACTATATGGCTCCTGTAACGGCACATTTCGGTAATAATCAACTGCCCGAAGGGACATTAAGACCATCAGACCTCATTGGAGGTTCAACATTCGAAAGGCATGAGAAGATAGCGTACATCGACGAGCTTGATCCGGAAGACAATGTCACAGTCAGGCTCAATGATTCAAGGCAGTATTTCTCGAGGGAGCATATAATGCCCGAGGCGGAATGGGCCGGGGACGGGGTAGTACTTCAGACCATGATGCTTCCTTTTGATGAAGAGACCGCAAAGGCTGCTGCCCTGGAGATTGGAAGGAAGCAGGGCCTTAAGGATGTAGAGGTGGTACACACCCTTGTTATGCAGCCTGCTGAAGGCACACTTGTTGAAATCAGGGGAAGGGTTGCATTTGACCTGGACGCGGCAAGCCTTGAAATCATGAGGAAGCCTGAGCTCCTGTCCGAAGAGGAAATAAGGAAAGAAATATCTGAAAGACCCATGAGGATAATCGGAGGAACTTTGGGTGAAGACGAACATTCGGTAGGTCTTCGGGAGATAATCGACATCAAGCATGGCGGGATAGAGAAATATGGAATTGAATGTATTTACCTTGGAACCTCCGTGCCTGTTGAAAAGATGATAGATGCAGCTGTTGAAGCGGATGCCGATGCGGTCCTTGCCAGCGTGATAATAAGTCATGACGGAATACATTACAGGAATCTGAAGAAGCTTTGCGACACTGCGATTGAAAAGGGCGTAAGGGAAAAACTCATCATCATCGGTGGTGGAACCCAGATATCAGATAAGCAGGCTATGCTGACAGGGATCGATGCAGGCTTCGGAAGAGGCACGAAGGGTATACAGGTGGCTGACTTCCTGGTAAGAAATAGACTTGAAAAATAGTGATTGGAGGTGGTGGTATCCATGGAATGCGATGTGCTCGTTGCTGAAATAGGTAGCACGACCACCAAGCTCAATGCGTTCAAGGAGATTGACGGAAGATGGCAGTATCTTGGTCAGGGCCAGGGCGCGACAACCGTAGCTGAAGGGGATGTGACAATTGGCCTGAAGAATGCTTCGGAAGACCTCTGCTTTAGGCTTGGGTGCAGTGAAATAACAGGTAAGGAATTCCTTGCCTCCTCAAGTGCGGCAGGCGGGCTCAGGATGACGGTGCATGGGCTTGTCCAGGACATGACCGTCAAGGCAGCGAGGGAGGCAGCTTTAGGCGCAGGCGCCAATGTCAGTCTGGTGACATCGGGCAAGCTAAGGAAGAGCGACATTGAAAAGCTAAAGTCCATTTCGCCTAATATCATCATGATAGCGGGAGGGCTTGACTTCGGCGAGAGGGAAACTTCTCTCCATAACGCAAGGGTGATAAGGGAATCAGGACTCAAGGCACCGGTAATCTATGCCGGCAACATAGAGAACCAGGACGAGATAAGAAGCATCCTCGATGGTTATGAAGGGAAAGTCTATATTGTGGACAATGTATACCCGAGGATAGACGTGCTGAATGTGGAGCCTGCAAGAAGGGTGATACAGAAGGTGTTTGAAGAGCACATCATGGAAGCGCCCGGGATGCACAAAGTGCGGGAAATGGTAAATGGAAGGATAATGCCTACTCCGGGGGCAGTCATGGAGGCTGCGAAGCTTCTTTATGAATCTCTGGGAGACCTTCTGGTCATTGATGTCGGTGGTGCGACGACCGATGTGCATTCTGTGGCTGAAGGTTCAGAAGAGATATCAAGGATCCTCATGGCGCCTGAACCCCTCGCAAAGAGGACTGTCGAGGGTGACCTTGGAGTGTATGTCAACAGATGGAATCTTGCAGACCTGATTGGCATTGATGAGCTTGAGAAGGAATTCGGGAAAGTTGCAAGTGAGCTGGTAAGGGACCTGAGGCCTATCCCGTCAGAGGAACTTGAATTGAGAATGGCATCAAGACTTGCTGAAAAGGCTGTCGAAGTTTCAGTCAGAAGACATGCCGGAGTCACAAGGCATCTGTATGGTGAAGCAGGAGGAAGGCGAATGGCAGCTGAAGGAAAGGACCTTACATCTGTGAGGCATATCATAGGTACTGGCGGTGCATTATCAAGGCTTCAAGGTGGCAGGCACATACTGGAGGGAATCCAAAGGATTGGAAAGGGAACTGAGCTTCTTCCCAAGAATGAGGCCGAGGTGCATCTGGACACGAGGTATATCATGGCGTCTGTCGGTGTAATGGCGGGGAGCTACAGGGAAGGAGCCCTTGAGCTCCTAAAGTGGAGCCTGGAGATCTGATCCGGGCAAAAGGGAGGTGAGGACATGTATCCGCAGGTAGAGGTGGATCTTAAGAAGATTGAAAGAAACACTCAGACCATGGTCCATGACCTCGGTAAGAAGGGTATCAGCGTAATGGCCGTTACTAAGGGTTTCGGGGCCAAGAGGGAAATAGTTCAGGCAATGCTAAAAGGCGGTGCACAGTTTATAGCAGATTCAAGGATACAGAACCTGAAGAAGCTTAAGGATATTCATGCCAAAAAAGTACTTCTGAGACTTCCGCAAAAGAGCGAAATTGATGATGTGGTCCTTTATGCGGACTACAGCCTGAATTCTGAAATAGAGACGCTGAGGCTTCTTGGCGCATCTGCAATCAGAAGAAGAAAGGTACACAAGGTCATAGTAATGGTAGACCTTGGAGACTACAGGGAGGGCATCAGGTACCACAGGGTTCCTGATTTCTGCAGGGAAGCTGTTAAGGTCAGTGGAGTTGAGATAGCCGGCTTCGGGGTTAACCTCACCTGCTTCGGAGGAGTCATACCAGAAAGCGATACGCTTAAGAGGCTTGTGGATATAACCGAGGCGATGAAGAAGGAAAACAGCCTGAATATCGAGATAGTTTCGGGTGGAAGTTCATCCAGCGTCTACCTGCTTTATGAGAATGAAGGATTCCCTGAGGGAATAAATAACCTGAGGCTCGGAGAGGTGATCCTGCTTGGAAAGGAAACAGCCTTTGGAAGGCATCTTGAAAAGCTGCACGACGACAACTTCATATTGAAGGCACAGATCATAGAGGTCAAGGAGAAGCCATCCGTACCTCATGGCAGGATCGGTATGGATGCATTCGGAAACAAGCCTGTTTATCGCGACAGAGGCATCATAAAGAGAGCGATAGTTGCAATCGGGAAGCAGGATGTGGACCCTTCAGCAATATATCCGCTTGAACCTGATGTGGAAATCATAGGGGCAAGTTCAGACCATATGATTATGGATGTTTCAAAGTCCGTCAGGGAGTATAATGTAGGTGATGTACTCAGGTTCGGGCTCAAGTATGGCGGATTGCTGAGCCTGATGACTTCGATGTATGTAGATAAGGTGTATCTTGAGGATGGAATACCGCTCAGCATCGATGAGATGGGGGTCAATCTTGAGGTGACAGTATGATCTTTAGCAGATTAATCTGATAAACGTACGATTATTTGAAAAAGTGATTTTACTTTCGTGTATTTGCATGCAATAATAGTAATACGACATTCAATAGTTAAATAATTGTCAGAATTGACTATCAGAAAAGGAGATGCGAAATGACTAGAATCTACAATTTTTCAGCCGGTCCTTCAATGCTGCCAGTAGAGGTCCTTGAGAAAGCAGCATCCGAAATGCTCGACTACAACAACTCAGGTATGTCCGTTATGGAAATGAGCCACAGGAGCAAGGTCTATGATGGGATAATCAAGGAAGCGGAAGCCAAATTCAGAAAGATCATGGGAGTCCCTGACAACTACAAGGTGCTTTTCCTTCAGGGCGGAGCAACTCTCCAGTTTGCCATGGTTCCACTGAACCTTCTGACAGGCAGCGGAAAGGCTGACTACGTGGTCAGCGGAAATTTCTCGAACAATGCATACAAGGAAGCCCAGAAGTTCGGAACCATAAACCTCGCCGGTACTTCAAAGGCAGACAACTATGCACATATTCCGCAGCAGGACGAACTGACGCTTGACCCTGAAGCAGACTACCTGCACATCTGCACGAACAACACGATCTACGGAACCACTTGGAAGTATATACCTGAGACCGGAAATGTGCCGATAGTCGCTGACATGTCGTCATGCATCCTTTCAGAGCCTGTGGATGTATCAAAGTACGGATTGATATATGCCGGAGCCCAGAAGAACATGGGACCTGCAGGACTGACAGTTGTCATAATCAGAGAGGACCTGGCTGGAAAGACTCAGCCGACGACCCCTGTTATGCTGGACTACAAGGTCATGATAGACAATGATTCAATGTACAACACGCCTCCTACCTACGGGATATATATTCTGAAGCTGGTCCTTGAGTGGATCGAGAAACTAGGCGGTCTTGTTGAGATGGAGAAGATCAACAAAGCAAAGGCGAAGGTACTATATGATTTCCTGGAAGAGAGCAAGATGTTCAAGAGCACTGTTCTTGAGAGAGACAGGTCAATGATGAACGTCACATTCAAGACTGGTGATGAAGCTCTGGATGACAAGTTCGTAAAGGAATCGAAAGCGGCAGGATTCGAGAACCTTAAAGGACACAGGGCAGTGGGAGGAATGAGAGCATCAATTTACAATGCGATGCCGACTGAAGGTATCGTCAAGCTCGTTGAATTCATGAGGGAGTTCGAAGCAAGAAATTCATAAAAAAATCGAATATTTCCGGAGGGTATGATGATAAGGATACTGGCTGCAGACGGCCTTGAAAAAAGCGCCGTCTCAAAACTTGAAAATCTTGGCTATGAGGTAGTTTCAAAGTTTTATGAACCAGAGGAGCTGAAGGAAAGGATCAAAGAGTTTGATGCTTTGGTTGTGAGGTCTGCTACAAAAGTAAGGCAGAATCTCATAGACGAAGCCCTGACGGCAGGCAGGCTGAAACTCGTGATAAGGGGCGGTGTAGGCGTCGATAACATAGATGTCGCCTATGCAGAAGAACATGGCATTGCTGTGAGGAACACCCCGAAAGCCTCAAGCGTATCTGTTGCGGAGCTTACAATCGCACATATGCTGAACATAGCTAGATTCATACACATCTCAAACCATACGATGAGACTTGGCCAGTGGAACAAGAAGAAGTACGAAGGAATTGAGCTTTCGGGTAAGACCCTTGGGCTCATAGGAATGGGAAGGATAGCGAAGGAAGTGGCGGTTAGGGCCCGGGCGCTTGGAATGGAAGTGGTCTACACCAACAGGACAGGACCCAAGGTTGAAAATGAGCCATACAGGTATATGGAGCTGGAGGAGCTTTTAAGTACCTCCGATTTCATATCGCTGCACATGCCCAAGCCTTCCGACAAGAAACATATCATAGGAACTGAAGAGATAGCTCTCATGAAGGATGGAGTTTACCTCGTCAACACCTCAAGGGGCGGACTCATAGATGAGGATGCGCTTTGCGATGCCCTGGATTCAGGGAAGATATCGGCGGCTGCTCTTGATGTATTCAGCGAGGAGCCGACTAAGAGCGAGAGAGTCTACACCCATGACAAGATATCCCTCACTCCCCATATAGGTGGAGCCACTAAGGAGGCGCAGGAGAAGATAGGCGCTGAGATCGTGGCTATAATTACAGATTTCTTTTAAAAATGAAGCACGGCGCACGTTCCTACATGGAACTCTATAGTTCCATGCGGAACGTGCGCAAAGTCTAATATATGAAAATATGGAGGTTACTGAAGAGATATGGCAACAATCAAACCCTTTCGCGCACTTAGGCCAAGAGAAGACCTTGCTGACAAAGTGGCTGCACTGCCCTACGATGTCATGAATTCCGAGGAGGCAAGGGAAGCCGTTAAAGGCAACCCATACTCCTTTTTACATGTTGATAAAGCGGAGATTGACCTTCCTGTGGGGACCGGCCTATATGACAAGGCGGTATATGAGAAGGCAAAAGAAAATCTATACGGATTTGCAGATAGCGGCGTATTTATAAGGGAAGACAGGAAAGCCCTCTACATATACAGGCTCATTATGGATGGCTATTCTCAGACTGGCCTTGTGGTCTGTACGTCGATTGACGACTATCTGAACAATGTCATCAAGAAGCATGAATTCACGAGAGCCGACAAGGAAGAGGACAGGATAAGGCACGTTGACACTACAAATGCCCACACAGGCCCGATCTTCCAGACCTATATCGCGAAGGAATCGATAACAGGCATAATTGAGGCATACAAGGCTGAAAATATGCCCTGCTATGACTTCGTGGCAGATGATGGAATCTCACATACGGTCTGGGTGATTAAGGATGATGCTGTAATAGAAAGGCTTGAAAAGGAATTTTCTTCAGTTGAATCACTATATATCGCTGACGGACACCACAGGGCAGCTTCTGCGGTAAGAGTTGGTGTAATGAGACGAGGCGCAAAGCCTGATTTCACGGGAGAAGAGGAGTTCAACTATTTCCTGTCGGTTCTGTTCCCAAGCAATGAGCTGAGGATAATGGACTACAACAGGGTCGTAAAGGACCTTAACGGAATGTCAGAGGAAGAATTCATTGCCAGGGTGGCTGAGAAGTTTAGAGTGACAAGATATGAAGGCGAGGGACAGCTTAAACCTTCGAGGAAGCATACATTCGGAATGTTCCTTGGCGGAAGCTGGTACGAGCTTGAAGCGAAGGCCGGAACATACGATGAATCGGATATACAGAAGAGGCTTGATGTGGCAATAATGCAGAACAACCTTCTGCACCCGATACTTGGCATAGAGGATCCGAGAACCGACAAGAGGATTGATTTTGTCGGAGGAATCAGAGGACTTGCTGAACTTGAAAGGCGGGTAAGCCTGGATATGAAGGTAGCGTTCTCAATGTTCCCGACAACCATAATGGACCTTATTGATATCGCTGATGCCGGAGAGGTAATGCCTCCAAAATCCACATGGTTCGAACCGAAGCTGAGAAGCGGATTGTTCGTTCATACACTCGACTGATATCATTGGCAGGATCGCATTGATCCTGCCAGCTCCGCTTTGAAGTGTCGGAAAATTCTGATGTTTTTATGAAGAGTACAAAATGACTTCTTCTGTCAACCTGATGCGGAATGGCAATTTATTTGAGATATTTGGATTTATATGCAAAAATCTGATAAATATCGGAGTAAATTTACGAAACAATCAATCTTATGCTATAATAATGCTAATTCGATATTATATATTTTGCGGAAATACCAAATCGATAGCCCGGATTTGTTCTCCGTGAATATACATTTGACTTTGAATGGCGGTGGCATTAGACTTAAATCACAAATATTCAATAGTTTCGTTACCCTTTATTAACAAATACACAAAAACATGGGAGGGAAAAACATGAAAAAGAAGCTAATCGCTGCGGTAATGACAGCAACAATGGCAATGGTGGTTGCAGCAGGCTGCGGAGCAAAGGCACCTACCACGCCGACGACACCTAATACCCCTACAACAGCAGGAGTAATCAAGATCGGTGTATTCGAACCACTTACAGGCGCAAGCGCTGCAGGCGGCGAGATGACACTTGAAGGAATCAAGCTTGCGAACGAAAAGGTAAGCGAAGTTCTTGGAATGAAGGTCGAGCTTGTGGTTGTTGACAACAAGTCTGACAAGGTTGAGGCAGCAAACGGCGTATCAAGGCTTATCGAGAGTGAAAAGGTAGTTGCGATCATAGGAAGCTACGGAAGCTCGCTTTCAATGGCTGCAGGAGATATCGTCATGAGAGCCCAGGTACCGGCTGTCGGATGCTCACCGACTAATCCGCTTGTAACACTTAACAATGACTACTACTTCAGAGTATGCTTCATAGATCCTTTCCAGGGAACTGTAATGGCAAACTATGCGATACAGGAGCTTGGAGCAAAGACAGCAGCTATAATCCAGGACGTTCAGCAGGATTACTCCGTTGGACTTTCGACTTACTTCGTTAAGGCGTTCAAGGAGAAGACCGGAGATGCGAACAGCATAGTTGGAACTGCTTCATATAACACCGGAGACCAGGACTTTACAGCACAGCTTACAAACATCAAGGAAAAGAACCCTGATGTCATATTCGCACCTGGCAACTACGGCGAATCAGCACTCCTTATAAAGCAGGCAAGAGAGCTTGGAATCACTACTCCAATACTTGGAGGAGACACATGGGAAGCTCCAGACTTCCTTGAAATCGGCGGAGAAGCAGTTGAAGATGCAGCCTACAGCTCACACTTCACAGCTGCAGCACCAGTAACTGAAGTTTCAAAGACTTTCCTTGCAGACTTCAAGGCAAAGTACAACGAGGATGCAAATGCATTTGCAGCTTTGGGATATGATGCTTATATGCTTATAATCGATGCTATAACAAGAGCAAACTCTACTGATTCTGTAAAGATCAGGGACGCCATTGCAGCTACGAAGGATTTCGTAGGATCCACTGGCAACATAACTCTTGATGCAAACGGCGATGCAGTTAAATCTGCAGTCATCAACAAGGTTGTTGACGGCAAGTTCGAATATTTCACGACAATAGAACCATAGGACTTAAATTGGAGGTTGAAAAATGAGTATTCAGGGATTATTCCAGCACCTGGCCAACGGCATATCCCTAGGGAGCCTTTATGCCCTGATAGCTATAGGCTACACGATGGTGTATGGGATCCTAAGGCTGGTCAATTTCGCACACGGCGACATATTCATGCTTGGAGCGTATCTAACCTTCTATGGCATGACCTATCTGCCGCTGCCATGGTGGCTGGTATTCCTATTGGCTTCCGTGACAACTGGCTTTCTTGGATTTCTCCTTGAAAAGCTGGCCTACAAGCCCCTCAGGGGACAGCCAAGGATAACGATACTCATATCAGCCATCGGAGCTTCGTTTCTGATTGAGAATGTTGCGATACTGGTATTCGGGGGAAGGCCAAAGGCCTTCCCTGTACCTGATATCTTCAAAGGTGTGCTTGTCGTAGGCGGAGTATCTATTTCTACTGTTACCTTTGTTATACCAGTTGTTACACTTGTACTTCTTTTCCTACTGACCTGGTGGATAAACAAGACGAAGACAGGAATGGCAATGAGAGCGCTGTCGAAGGAATATGAGGCGGCAAGTCTCATGGGAATAGACATCAACTCGATAATATCCATTACCTTTTTTGTGGGTTCCTTTCTCGGCGCAGTCGGTGGAATATTATGGGGCATCAAATACCCGCAGCTGGTTCCACTCATGGGTATCATTCCCGGTATAAAATGCTTTATCGCTGCAGTCATCGGGGGTATCGGCAACATCAAGGGTGCGGTGGTTGGAGGTTTCATTCTGGGACTCGGAGAGATACTGCTGGTAGCTTTCCTGCCTGCTCTTACAGGCTACAGGGATGCCTTCGCGTTCGTGCTCCTCATACTCATCCTCCTTGTGAAGCCTACAGGTCTCATGGGAGAGAAAATGGCGGAGAAGGTGTGAAGACATGAAAAAAGGTAAATTGACTAAATATGTTGTCATGCTGGTTGTCGCAATAGCTTTGCTCTTCGCTGCGAACCTTTTCCTGGACAGCTATCAGCTAAGGATTATAAACCTCTGCGGTATATATGTAATACTGGCGCTGTCGATGAATCTCATCAATGGATTTACAGGTCTGTTCTCGCTTGGACATGCCGGATTCATGGCTGTCGGAGCGTATACAGTAGGACTTCTTACGATGAACCCTACTACCAAGCAGATGAATTTCTATATGAAGCCGATAGTTCCCTGGCTTGCAGAGGTGGAGCTGGGATTCCTGCCTGCTATTCTATTAGCGGGGATCGTCACGGCATTTGTGGCGCTTCTTATTGGTGCTCCTGTGCTGAAACTCACTGATGATTATCTGGCAATAGCAACTCTGGGATTTTCTGAGATAATCAGGATACTCCTGACAAACATGCAGAGCGTAAGCAATGGCGCCCTTGGACTGAAGGGTATCCCGAACAGGGCAACCACTCCGTGGACATGGGGTTTAGCAATATTTACGATAATCGTAATGACACTGCTGATCAACAGCAGCTATGGAAAGGCCTTCAAGGCAATCAGGGAGGATGACATAGCGGCAAGGTCAATGGGAATAAACATATTCAGCCATAAGCTTCTCAGCTTCGTAATTGGAGCTTTCTTTGCCGGAGTCGGCGGAGGACTTATGGGTTCACAGCTTGGTACTATTTCACCTGACTTCTTCAAGTTCACCTATACCTTCAACATACTGCTTATAGTAGTACTTGGTGGAATGGGAAGCATTAAGGGTAATGTGGTCTCAGCCATTGTCATAACAATTGCAATGGAGGTCCTGAGGTTCCTTGATGGACCGCTGAACCTTGGCTTTACTGTGCTGCCGGCACTTCCAGGCTTGAGGATGGTTGTATTTTCCCTTATCCTCATGTTGGTAGTACTTTTCAGGAAGGACAGCAAGATATCGAAAAATATCATGCTGGCGGTGAAGAAGCATGCTAAGACTAAATAATGTAACTATGAAATTTGGCGGTGTAGTAGCCGTCAACGAATTCAATGCGACAGTTGACGACGGATCCATAGTAGGTCTTATCGGTCCTAATGGAGCGGGCAAGACCACTGTCTTCAATATGGTCACTGGTGTGTACAAGCCTACCTCAGGCGACATAACCTATACCAAGGGAGACAGAGAGCTTAAGGTAGCTGACAAGAGGCCTGACCAGATAGCTAAGGCAGGAATATGCAGGACATTCCAGAACATAAGGCTTTTCAAGGAGCTGACAGTGCTTGAGAATGTCTTTATTGGAAACCACCTGAGGATAAAGTCAGACGTCATATCAGCAAGCTTAAGGCTGCCGAACTATGTGAAGGAAGAGAAGGCTTTTTATGATAAGTCGGAGTATCTTCTGAAAAAGGTAGGACTGTATGAGGAAAGGAACGAACTTGCTTATTCGCTTCCATACGGTAAGCAGAGAAGGCTTGAGATAGCGAGAGCACTTGCAACAGACCCTGAACTGCTTCTTCTTGATGAACCTGCTGCAGGCATGAATCCACAGGAGACAATTGAACTCATGGGATTCATATCAGACATACGCAAGGAATTCAACCTGACCATTTTCCTAATCGAACACCACATGGATGTTGTTATGGGAATATGCGACAAGATATTCGTACTTGACCATGGTGTACTGATAGCTGAAGGTAACGCTTCAGAAATACAGAATAATCCAAGGGTCATCGAAGCTTACCTGGGGGTGGACTAGAATGCTTAAGATAGAGAACCTTAGCGTAAGCTACGGAGGAATCAATGCCCTCAGAGGAGTCAACCTTCAGATCGAGGAGAACAAGATTGTCACACTCATAGGCTCCAATGGAGCCGGGAAATCTTCTACGCTAAGGGCCATAATGGGACTGGTAAAGAAGGAAGGCAAAGTGACCTATGACGGGGAAGACCTGTCATCACTGAAGACCAAGGACATTGTAAAAAAAGGGATAGTTCTCGTTCCTGAGGGCAGGAAGGTATTCTCGAACCTTACAGTCGAGGAAAACCTGATCCTTGGAGCCTACACAAGGAACGACAAGGATGGCATAAAGAAGGACATGGACAACGTGTACGACCTGTTTCCAAGGCTTAAGGAGAGATCCTGGCAAAAATCCGGAACACTCTCCGGCGGTGAGCAGCAGATGCTTGCAGTCGGCAGGGCGATGATGACAAAGCCTAAGATACTCATGATGGATGAGCCTTCACTGGGTCTTGCTCCGATACTAGTCAAAGAGATCTTCTCAATAATCAAGGAGATCCACAGGCTCGGAAACACAATACTCCTTGTAGAACAGAATGCAAAGAAGGCGCTTGAGATAGCTGACTATGGCTATGTTCTCGAGACCGGAAGCCTTGTCCTTGAAGGTCCGGGAAAAGAGCTCCTTGTCAACGACAAGGTAAAGGAAGCATACCTCGGAGAGTCAAAGTAGCATCCTGTAAATTTTTAACATAATGAAATATTGTAAATAAAGAAAGTTCAAAGCCCTAACTTCAATGGAGCCATCCATTGAAATTAGGGCTTTGTTCGTTATTCTTTTTCTTTTCTTATTGTGAGCCTTCCGTTAGCTGCAGTAATCTCCACTGTAGAACCATCAGTCACTTCCCCTGATATCAGCGCTCTTCCCAGAAGAGTTTCAAGGCTTGACTGTATGTACCTCTTGAGAGGTCTTGCGCCATAGACCGGATCGTATCCTTCATCGATTATGAGGTCCTCGGCAGTCTGGTCAAGAGTCAGGGTTATATCCCTTCCTGAAAGCCTTCCCTGGAGGTCCTTGATCATCAGACCGGCTATCTTTCTGATTTCAGTCTTCATGAGAGGCTTGTATAGGACAATGTCATCAAGCCTGTTAAGGAATTCAGGCCTGAAGGTGGACCTGAGCTCCCTGAAGACCATATCTGAGGCTTCTTTCGATATGCTGCCGTTAGTGTCTATACCTTCCATGATATACTGAGAGCCAAGGTTGGACGTGAGTATGATGACTGTATTCTTGAAGTCCACGGTCCTTCCCTGTGAGTCAGTTATCCTTCCGTCATCAAGTATCTGAAGCATTATGTTGAATACATCCCTGTGGGCCTTTTCAATTTCGTCGAACAATATTACCGAGTATGGCTTCCTTCTGACTGCCTCAGTCAGCTGGCCTCCCTCCTCATAGCCTACGTATCCCGGAGGTGCTCCAATCATCCTTGCTACGGAATGCTTCTCCATGTACTCTGACATGTCGATCCTCACAAGGTTATCCTCGCTGTCAAAAAGTGCCTCAGTAAGTGCTTTTGCAAGCTCTGTCTTTCCGACCCCTGTAGGCCCGAGAAACAGGAAAGAGCCTATGGGTCTGTCCGGATCCTTGATTCCTGCCCGGGACCTGATAATGGCATCTACAACCTTAGAGACTGCCTCATCCTGTCCGATGACTCTCTTGTGTAGTATCTCATCAAGCTTAAGGAGCTTTTCACGCTCACCCTCCACCATCTTGGACACAGGTATTCCTGTCCATCTGGATACTATCTTTGCAATCTCTTCAGGAGTGACGCTTTCCCTGAGAAGGGCGTTACCTGAATCTCCTACTTTTTCCTTCTTCTCCGCAAGCCTTTTCTCGAGCTCGGGAAGCCTTCCGTATTTAAGCTCAGCTGCCTTGTTAAGGTCATAGGTCCTTTCTGCTTCAGCAATCTTGTGCATCACATCATCGATTTCTTCCTTTATTGAGCTCAATCCCTTGATCTTTGACTTCTCATCTTCCCATTTGGAGGTGAGGGCAGCCATCTTGTCTTTCTTTTCTGCGATATCTCGTCTTAGGGATTCTAGCTTCTTTATGCTGTGCGGATCAGTTTCCTTCTGCATCGAGACCTCTTCGATCTCAAGTACCATGATGTCCCGCTTTATTTCATCGATCTCCGTTGGCATTGAGTTAAGCTCTGTCTTGATGAGCGCACAGGCTTCGTCGACCAGGTCTATTGCCTTGTCCGGGAGGAACCTTTCGGTTATATACCTGTGGGACAGGATTGCAGCCTGTATCAGGGCAGAGTCCATGATGGTCACTCCATGGTATATCTCGTACCTTTCTTTGAGGCCCCTCAGTATCGACACTGTCTCCTCGACGCTTGGCTCGTCGATCATTACAGGCTGAAACCTCCTTTCAAGAGCCGAATCCTTTTCAATGTATTTCCTGTACTCGTCGAGAGTAGTCGCACCGATGCACCTTAGCTCACCACGGGCAAGTAGAGGCTTCAGCATATTGCCTGCATCCATGCTTCCCTCGGCCTTTCCTGCTCCAACAATATTGTGGAGCTCATCTATGAAGAGTATTATGCTCCCTTCGCTCTTCTTTACTTCATCAAGGACAGCTTTCAGCCTTTCTTCGAATTCACCTCTGTACTTGGCACCGGCTACCAGGGCTCCCATGTCCAGGGACCATACGGTCTTGTTCTTGAGATTTTCCGGGACGTCGCCTCTTACTATCCTTTGTGCAAGGCCTTCAACCACTGCTGTCTTTCCAACACCGGGCTCTCCGATCATGACTGGATTGTTCTTGGTTTTTCGTGAAAGAATTCTTATCGTATGCCTTATCTCCTCGTCACGGCCGATGACCGGGTCAAGCTTGTTGTCCTTAGCCATCTTGACGAGGTCTGTTCCGTATTTAGCCAGAGCATCGTAGGTACCTTCAGGATTATCAGTATCCACTGTCCTGTTCCCGCGGATCTTCCTCAGCATGGCAAGAAAACTGTCCCTCACGATTCCGAAATTGCCAAAGAGCTTCTTGAGGCTGCTTCCGGAATTATCGATAAGACCAAGCATGATATGCTCGACGCTTATGTAGTGGTCGCCCATCTTTTCCATTTCCTTCTCGGCTGCCATAAGCACCTTGTTTGCATCCATGGATAGAGTAGGCTCACCAGTTGAACCTGATACCTTCGGCATGCGAGACACCAGCTCTTCAGAAGATCTGGTGAATTTTGGCATGTCAATTTCCATTCCTCTGAGTATGTTTGGGATGAGCCCGTCGTTATCAGATAAAAGTGCAGAAAGGAAATGCTCAGGCTCTATCCTTGAATTTCCATTGGCTACTGCTGACCTTACCGCTTCCTGCAGTGCTGTCAGTGCATTTTGTGTATATTGCTCGTTGTTCATTTCTTATCCCCCCAAAGTTAAAATCCATATCTCCTGTCGAGATAGTCGAGAAGTGCCTGAAAATCCATGTGCCTGGTACCATTATCTACATAGCTGTTCATTGCATCCATAAGCCAGCTGAAGGTCCTGAAAATGTCATCAGAAATGTGCTTTGCCGAAGCTGACGCAGGGTAGTCCTTTCTCAGCTCGTACTGCCCGATTCCCGATTCATTGATTATGTGCAGGTATTGACGCCCTCTGCCGACTCCATGTAAGGCTATCTCCCTGAAAAGCTCAGAAAACATTGACAGGAGAGGTGCTGAGGTGGTTCTTGTGGTAATCCTTATGAATGCAGCGGTTCCTGTTTCTGATGGCTCAAACCTGACTCTGTAGATTATCTTAGGCTGATACGAATATCGGATGCTTGTGCGGAATTCGATAGCATCCTGCAGCAGTCTTTGTACAGATACCTGGGCATCCTCGAGACTGAGCAGTCCGGCAAGACTCTGAAGAAGGTCTGGAAGCCTTGTTGCAGGATGGTCCTTCAGATATGCTGATGACAGGATACCGTCTATGAGGGATGACCTGCTTTTTCCGCTTCTTCTGCACTCGGCATCAATAAGGTTCATGACCTCTTCAGACAGAAGAAGGCTGTATATCTTTTTACTCATTAGGATCACTCCTTTGAGAATATAATAGCTCGAGTCGATTAATTTGTAAATTAAATTAATATTAAAACTTACAAATTTATTGTGCAATTTGAGAAAGATATGTTGTGAGTTAATGAGAAAATTAAAGGGCACGGTTACCCGCGCCCTTATACTATGCTTTATTCCTCAGCCTTTTAAGCCTTTCCATTGCTTCAATTGTGTTTTCCCTGTTGCCGAAGGCTGTAAGCCTGAAGAAGCCTTCGCCGTTGGCTCCGAAGCCTGCTCCAGGAGTTCCTACGATGTTTGCCTCCCTCAGCAGGTAGTCGAAGAATTCCCAGGAGGTCATTCCGTCAAATGCCTTGAGCCAGATGTAAGGTGAATTCTTTCCACCAGTATACCAGACGCCAAGCGAATCAAGTGTCTCAGCGATGATCCTTGCATTCTCCCTGTAATACTCGATGTTTGCACGGATCTCCCTCTGTCCTTCCTCTGTAAATACAGCCTCTGCAGCCTTCTGTATGACATAGGGAACTCCGTTGAACTTTGTGGTCTGCCTTCTTAGCCATAGCTTGTTGAGGCTCACTCCCTCGAATACAAGGCCATGTGGCACTATTGTGTAGCCAAGCCTTGTTCCTGTGAATCCTGCTGTCTTTGAAAGCGAATTGAACTCTATTGCGCAGGACTTTGCACCCTCGATCTCATATATGGATCTGGGAAGGTCTTTGTCCACTATGTATGACTCATAGGCAGAGTCGAAAAGTATCACTGCATTGCACTTAAGGGCATAATTTACCCACTTTTCGAGTGCTTCCCTTGTATATACCGCTCCCGTAGGATTGTTAGGAGAGCAAAGGTAGATGATGTCCGCGGGGATGCTTTCATCAGGAAGCGGCAGGAAACCGTTCTCCATGTTTGAGTCGATGAAGGTGACATTCCTTCCGAGCATTATGTTGGTGTCAAGATAAACGGGGTATACCGGGTTCGGTACCAGTACCCTGTTATCAATATGGAAGATGTCAAGGATGTTCGCAAGGTCGCTCTTGGCTCCATCGCTTATGAATATCTCGGTGGATTCAAGCTTTGCGCCATAGCTTCCGTAATAGTCCCTTACTGCATCTCTCAGGAATCCGTAGCCCTGTTCTGGTCCATAGCCCTTGAAGGTGCTTTTGTCGGCCATGTCATCAACTGCCTTATGAAGGCTACGGATGACCTCTTCAGCAAGGGGGAGTGTGACATCTCCGATGCCGAGCCTTATGATTTTTGCGTCCTTGTTTTCCTTCTGGTACTCTTCGATTTTTCTGGCTATTGTGGAGAACAGGTAGCTCTCCTCAAGGTTCAGGTAGTTGCTGTTAATCTTCATCATTCTCTCCTATATCTCAACATTTCCGGTGAAGGCTTCGACCGCATTACCTGTCATGAATACCGCATCGTCGGTATATCTTATTACCAGGTCCCCACCTATAAGCTTTACTGTGACATCAGTATCCTTGTCGCAATAGCCGTTCAGCACTGCTGCGGTTACTGTCGCACATGCGCCTGTTCCGCACGCAAGTGTCTCTCCGCTTCCTCTTTCCCATACCCGCATCTCCAGGGTGGTCCGGTCTATTACCCTCACGAATTCAGTGTTTATCCTTTCAGGAAATAGTGGGCTGTTCTCAAAATGCGGTCCTATCTTAATAAGATCAAGACTCTTTACATCAGGAACGAAGGTCACGATATGAGGATTCCCCATGGATACGGTAGTGATATTCCAGGTTTCATCTGCAGCTTCTATTGGATAGCCAATGAGGAATTTTCCTTTGCCTTCCTCAATTGTAATCTCATCTGCTGTGAGCCCTGCTGCTCTGCCCATGTTTACCGTTGCTGCAGTAACTTTTCCATTTTCTGCGAAGACATGGATCTTCTTGATTCCTGATAGGGTTTCGACATTGATGTCTTCGTTTCTGGCAATACCTCTGTCATAGATGTACTTGGCTACACATCTTATGGCGTTGCCGCACATTTTTCCTTCGGAGCCGTCTGCGTTGAACATCCTCATCCTGACATCAGCAGATTCTGACGGACAAATCAGGACAATACCGTCACCGCCGATGGAAAAGTGCCTGTCTGAGAGCTTAATGCTCAGATTCTCAGGGTCTTCAATCATGTTCTCGAGGCAATTGAAATAAATGTAGTCATTGCCAGCACCGTGCATTTTTGTAAATTCCATGGTAACCTCCCCAAAATAGTAAAAAGATAGAGTAAATATATATACAAAAAGAAAACGGCGGGACCTTGGGCCCGCCGTTGGGTAATACTCACTGATTGCTTCCTAAAACGATACACCATCTGGAAACAAATTAGGTATATTTTATAGCATGGCAGGAGAAATTACAACAGAAAAAAGATATTTCAATAATGATTTTTCAGGAATCAATTACTGATTTTCAGGTTTTCTCCTGATCCCTTAGCGGCTGGCATAGTGAAACCGCCTGAAGATACTCTGGTTTCGGGCTTGTGCAGCCTTCACCTGTTTGTCTTTCAGGCGGCCTTTTCGCATGTCAGGGAAGCTTTACGGGATACTTAAGACCTTCTTCCCTGACTGAATGCATTGAAATGTCAGAAGGGCTTTACCTTCTTCTGCAACTTCCAGGTCTTCGCAGTCCACGATCCGCTTCTCCCGGCATCATGCCTGAGTAAGGATTGATGGTGCGGATATTCCCGATGGAGCATTGCATTTTTAGAAACATTTCCATAAAGGTACGGATGAAGTCTTGAGCTGTTTCCGGGCAACTCAAAACATGCACCATAAGCCTTTATGTTTAGTGTATTAATGTTAGCATTGAGGTGTTAACTGAGGATGAAGCTGTTCAGAACAATTGGTTGCATTTCCGTATACGTATTGTGAAGATAATGTGACATACAATTAATTAATATTAGTCCTAATGAATATTGAGTTAACGGATTGGAAACTTTGAGTCAACATGGTGACGGGCACCTATACAGCTTGAATAGGTAGATATACAATCGAATTGGCGGGAGAACCGTACGATATTTTAAGGAGAATACGATATGGCAATACAGGTATATATCAACTTTGATGGGAATTGCCGTGAAGCAGTAACAGTCTATCAGAAGGTATTCGAAACCAACGAGCCGAATTTCATGACCTTTGGCAGCATGCCGCCAAGCGAAGAGCACCCGATTCCGGAGGCTGCAAAGGACCTTGTAATGCACACCGAACTGGTAATTTCTGGTGATACTGTAATGTTCTCTGACACTTGGCCGGGAATGCCGCTTGTAGTCGGAAACAATATCAGCCTTACTATCGTGGACACTGATATGGACAAGATCAAGGCATGGTTCGCAGCCCTGAAGGAAGGCGGAACGGTTGAGATGGACCTGCAGGAGACCTTCTGGAGCAAATGCTACGGAAGCCTGAAGGACAAATTCGGCATAATCTGGCAGTTTAGCTACAAGAGCGAATAGAAAAAATAGTACAGGACCGTCAAGCTTTGACGGTCCTGTGTACTTACTTTAATCGTATCCTCATATTTCAATCAGCGACCTGAGGTCGAAGACATATGCATCTAAGATGTATGTTGCTATGAAGAGAAGGGTTACCATGACAAGAAGCTTGATCAAACCTTTCTTCTTGGCTGAAGGCTCCTCCTCGCCTGCAAGCCTGCTGAGCTTGCTGAAGATGAGAGCTGAAACAAACAGGATTCCTGTAAACAGTGCTGCGATCGTAAGATAAGCAGCGGCCTTGTCTGCGAAGCCAATCAGCCTGAATATCGCTGCAGTGACTGAAAGCTCGATAAGCAATATGAGCAGGACGGAAATATGATTTCTCTTTTTTCTCTCCAAAGTGCACCTCCAGTCTATATCTGAAAGTATAACATAATTGAAGGATTTGGAACATGAGCCATGGCAGGTGACGGCCTATGAATGTAAATTGGAGGATGTTATTGTACAATGGTATGAGAACTAATGACTTTAGCGGGGTAGATAGCATGGACAAGGAGTTCAGGACACTTCCGGGATACGTTGCTGAGCAAATCACGGAGATGATATTCAGGGAGAATCTTTCGATAGGGGCTAAGCTTCCGAGTGAAACAGAGCTTGCGAGGCTTTTTCAGGTAAGCAGAAATACCATAAGGGCAGCAGCAAGGATGCTGTCTGAACAAAACATAGTTGAGATAAGGCAGGGTTCAGGTACCTACGTATCCTCATATGTAGAATTAGAGAAGGATCCTCTTGGCCTGTCTCTTATCCATGACAAAAGAAGACTGGTCATGGACTTTGTCCAGATAAGGCTTCTTGTTGAGCCAAAGATGGCCTCACTGGCAGCGCAGAACGCTCTGCTGGAGGAATCGGAACGGCTCAGCAGGGTCTGCTCCGCAGCCGAGGAGAGCTTTGATAAATTCGGACACTATGAGAACTTCGATTTTGAATTCCACTCAGGTATCTGGAACATGAGCAGGAACCTTGTTATGCACAATCTTATACCATCCCTGAGGCAGGCTCTTGTGCTTCAGGAAGAGCTATTTGGGGCAAGCCTTGGAAGACAGAGCCTTGAAGACCACCGTCTTATAGCAGATGCAATCAAATCAGGAAAAAGCAGCGACGCTTATGATGCCATGCTTTCCCATCTTGCAGCGAACTTCAAGAGGATCACAAGTCAGAGAACGAATACGTCCAATCTATAACGAATAGAGAGTCAAGTCATCCCATTTTTATACCTCCATGACTATTCATTCTTGATGTATGGTATACATTAATCAATGATGATCATGGAGGTATCCTTATGTCGAGTGATGTGATAATAGTTGGAGCGGGGGTAATAGGCTCTGCAATAGCAAGGGAGCTTTCGAGAAAGAAGCTCAGGATACTTGTCCTTGAGAAGGAGCTTGATGTTGCCTTCGGCAACTCAAGCAGGAATACAGGGATGCTTCATGCCGGCTTCACATATAAGCCGGGTTCCCTCAAGGCGGAGCTTTGTGTAGAGGGGAACAGGGAGTTCGATGAGGTTGCGGATGAACTTGGAGTGAGCTTTCGAAGGACAGGAAAGGTCGTCATAGGATTCAATGATGATGACCTGGAACGCATACTGAAATTCAAGGCAATTGGAGAGGAAAATGGAGTTGAGGACCTGGAGATAATTGATAGGGCAAGACTCGATGAGATTGCCCCGGGTGCAGGCGGGAACTTTGCCATGCACTGCCCGACTTCAGGGATACTTGATCCAATCGGCTATACAATTGCACTTGCTGAGAATGCAGCAACTAACGGAGTAGAGTTCAGGTTCGGGGAAAAGGTAACTGGGATCGAAAGAAATGACGGAATGTATGAGGTGACTACAGATAAGGGACTGCATATGGGAAGATGGATAATCAATGCTGCCGGCATGAATTCATGCGCCATATCCGACATGCTTGGTTTTAAAAGGGACTATATCGTGAAGGGCTTCAAGGGTGAATACATTGTTCTGGACAAGAGCCTGGGAAAGCACCTTAACATACCTGTATATCCAGCACCTGATGAAAAGGGCGGATTTTCAACACATGCAACTCCAACAATTGATGGAAATGTCCTGGTAGGACCTGATTCCTATGTTACTTTTGACCTTGAGGACTATGAAACAACAAAGCTGCATCTTGATGGGCTGTATGAGGATGGGAAGCGTATGTTCCCCTACATGGACAGACAGTCATATATAAGAAGTTTTGCCGGTATCAGGGTAAAGAGAGTGAATCCAATGACAAATGAGAATCTTGATTTTCTGATTGAAGACGACAGTGAATTTCCGAATGCAATAAATCTTGTCGGTATTGAGTCACCGGGGCTTACATGTTCCCTTCCGATTGCAAGGCGTGTATCAAGCCTATTGGGTAAGGCTGAAGCTCTTGAAGAAAATTCAAACTTCAATCCGGTAAGGTTAAAGACTGAAAGGTTCAGTGAAGCAACAAATGAAGAGAGGGCAAAGCTCATAGAAAATGACCCTGATTACGGCGAGATCATCTGCAGATGCGAAAAGGTGACCAAAAAGGAGATAATCGAAGCCATCAGGAATCCGCTCGGAGCTGCGACTGTAGCATCAGTCAAGAACAGGACCCGTGCAGGTATGGGCCGCTGCGACGGAGGATACTGCCAGATGAGGATAACGGAGCTCATTGAATCAGAGCTTGGACTGAAGGAAACTGACATCAGATACAAGGCCAGGGTCTCATATATGTTCACGGGGAGGGTAAGGGATGAAATCAAGGAAGGTTGATGTGCTCATAATCGGCGGTGGACCTGCAGGGCTTGCTGCCGCCGCAGCTCTCCATGGGATGGGAATAACAGACCTCCTGCTTGTCGAGCGGGAGGATGAGCTGGGCGGAATACTCAGGCAATGCATCCATGAGGGCTTCGGGCTAAAAAGGTTCAAGACCTCACTAAGCGGACCGGAATATGCCGCGAGATTCGTCAGAAGGCTTAATGAGCTTGGAATAGAGCACATTTGCGGTGCGGCAGTGACAGATATGACGGAGGATAAAAGGTGTACAGTTGTCTCGAGGGATGGCCTCATGGAGATAACTGCCAGGGCTGTAATTCTTGCCATGGGCTGCAGGGAAAGGACCAGGGGTGCAATAGCTATCCCCGGATCAAGACCTTCCGGTGTGATGACAGCAGGGGTAGCCCAATCCTATATGAACATACATAACAAGCAGGTGGGCAAGGAGGTCGTGATACTTGGATCGGGTGACATCGGCTTGATAATGGCAAGGCGACTTACCCTTGAAGGGTCGAGTGTGTTGGGAGTATACGAACTGCAGCCCTATGCCAGCGGCCTTCCAAGGAACATAAGCCAGTGCCTTGAGGATTATGACATTCCTTTGCACCTGTCCAGGACCGTATCAAGGATACATGGCAGGGACAGGCTGGAAGGGATAACAGTGATGGCTGTGGACGATAAGCTCGTACCAGTCAAGGGAACCGAGGAGTTCATATCATGCGATACCCTTATTTTGTCCGTAGGACTCATTCCTGAGAACGAGCTGTCACTTGCAGCTGGGGTTGTGCTCGATCCCAGGACAAAGGGTCCTGTAATCAGCGAAGCTTATGAGACGAGCGTACCGGGTATATTTGCTGCCGGGAATGTACTCCAGGTCCATGACCTGGTGGACCAGGTATCAATGGAAGCTGAAAGGCTTGCTGAGGGAGTTGCAAATTACCTTGAAGGGAAGAAATCTGATTTGGGATTTGCAGGAATGAAGTCAGGAGCATATGTGTCCTATGTGGTACCCCAATGGGTAGCAATGAATGAGGATAAAGAGATCACTGTTTCATTGCGCGTAAAGGAGCCTTTAAGGAATAGGATGCTGCATGTCATGCAGGAAGGGGTAAGTGTATTCTCAAGAAAAATCAGCCATGCCATACCTGCAGAGATGATCCAGTTTCAGCTTCCTGCAGAAAGCGTAAAGTCAACAGGTGACATGGAGGTGATGATATCTTGAAGAGGACAATGACCTGCATAGTCTGTCCGAAGGGCTGCAGACTCCAGGCTGAAATCACAGAGGGAAAGCTGTCAGTAATGGGAAATGAGTGCAAACAGGGTGAAAAGCATGCGTATCAGGAGCTTGTTGAACCCAAGAGAAATATCGCCTCATCAGTAATAGTGTCAGGAGGAATCCTGCCGCTGGTAAGTGTAAAGTTGACCGCGCCAATCCCGAAGGACAGGATATTCGATGTCATGGATGTTGTGAAGGGGTGCATATGCACAGCACCTGTATTTGAGAAGGATGTTTTGAAGAGCGATATACTTGGCCTGGGAATTGACCTTGTAGCCACTAAGGATATTGGAGTCAGAAGGTAAATTGGTGTCCGATAAAATGCACTTAAAGTGATTGGTGTAATAATTATCGGACACTTATTCTTTATTGTCTTTAATAATAATGGTACATTGGGAATGAATAGAAAAATAACGGAGGTCATGGTATGTCCGAAGAAATCAGGAACAGTTCAAATTACAGTGATTCAGAATCCATAGTAAGGGACTGGATGACCAGGGACCCATTTACAGTGAAGCCTGAATCTACTGTGGAAGAGGCTATAAACATACTTGATGTGCATGATATCTTCAGCGTTCCTGTAGTTGACGGCGACGGGATGTATCTGGGCCTCGTGACCAAGACCGTGCTTATGCAGCTATTCCTAAAGGACAAGTCACTGGATACAAGAGTAGATGCAGTTATGACGAGGGATGCCACGGTTATCGGGCCTGATGACCCTGTCTCGAAGGCGATGGGAATGAAGGACGGAGCACTGCCGGTAGTGGATGGGCTTGGCCATCTCCAGGGGATAATAACTAGGACCGACATCCTCAGTGCAAATTCCGGATACATCAGGAAGGTGAAGGATAAGCTTGATTCATCAGAAACGCTCAAACATGTGTTGAATTCAGCATATGAGGGTGTGGTGGTAGTAGACAAGAACTGCACCATCCTGGAGTTCAATGAGGCTTATGGAAGGTTCATCGGAAAGAGGCCTGAGGATGTCATAGGAAAGAATGTGGAGGATATCATTGAGAACACCAGGCTTCCTGTGGTTGTAAGGACTGGTATAGAAGAAAGAGGTCATATCCAGAGGATAAGAGGACAGGACATGGTAGTCCATAGGATCCCCATCAAGAAGAACGGGGAAGTCACCGGGGCGATTGGAATGCTCATATTCGCTGATGTCAATGAGCTCTACAACATCATCGGAAGAGTCCATAAGAAGAGGGACCTGGACAAGAAGGGGAAAAATGAACCTACAAGGAAGGAAAAGTTCCTTCTTGGCAAGATAATAGGAAGCTCCGGACCCATGCAGAAGGCAAAGGACCTGGCGAGGCGAGCTGCAAGGACACCTTCGACAGTCCTCATTACCGGTGCCAGCGGTACCGGAAAGGAGCTTTTTGCCCAGGCAATACACGATATGAGCCTCTTTTCGGAAGGTCCCCTCGTATCAGTGAACTGTTCAGCGATACCGGAAACACTTCTGGAATCCGAGCTTTTCGGATATGAGGAGGGGGCGTTCACTGACGCCAGGAAAGGCGGAAGGAAGGGGAAGTTCGAGCTTGCCCACAACGGTACCATATTCCTGGATGAAATAGGGGACATGCCTCTCTTCATGCAGGCGAAGATCTTAAGGGTGCTTCAGGACAGGATAGTGGAGCCTGTGGGAGGAATACAGAAAAGGAAGATAAACGTGAGGATCATAGCTGCCACTAACAAGAACCTTGAAGAGATGATCATAAATGGAACGTTCAGGGAAGACCTATATTACAGGATCAACATAATAAGGCTGGAGCTTCCGGAGCTGAAGGAAAGGAAAGAGGACATAGAGGAGCTCCTCCTTGGATTCATCAGGAGGTTCTGCAGCGAGTTCGGCTTCCATGAGAAGGTGCTGACACCTGAGGCGATGGAAATGCTTGTCTCTTACGGATGGCCTGGCAATGTCAGGGAACTTGAGAATGCTGCGGAGATGCTTGTGAGCCTTACAGAAGGGGATGTCATTGGAGTTGGCGACCTTCCGAAAAAGATATCGGATGCCGGCATCAGACAAAATCACGATACATCCTCTGCTTTGAAGGACAGGGCGATGGAGGGTGAAAGGCAGGCTATCAGGGAGATGCTTGAGGAATGCAGCGGGAACAAGGCAGAGGCTGCAAGAAGGCTCGGGATACAGCGCTCCACCCTATATGAGAAGATGAAAAGGCTCGGGATGGATTAGTGTAGTTTTAATTGTACATGTAACGCTACATGTGTATAAAATACTGAACATATTTGGGATTGTGGCTGAAGTGACAAATACTTGTCAATCATTGGGCCGCATGGATTTTGTTGAGGGAAGCGCGTTTTGGCGCTTTCCTCATTTTTTCGGGAAAATGTCCGGAGTAAATTGAAGTTGGCACAGTTCTTGCTCTTAAGGAATCGTATACATCAAAAGGGAGGTAGGGATATGAGTCAGATTTCAAAGTTCGAGCTGCCTGAGAAGATAGTCTATGGACAGGATGCTCTGAGCAAGCTCGGCGAAACAGCCGCTGAACTTGGAAAGAAAGCGCTTGTAGTCAGTGACAGGATAATGGAGAAGGTCGGGTACGTGGCAAGGGTTGAGAAAGAGCTTGCAGACAAGGGTATAGCCTGCAGCTTTTACCTGGATGCAAATACCGAACCGACAGACCTTTTCGTGGATGATGCGCTTAAGATCTGCAAGGACGGAGGGTGTGACCTGGTTGTTGCAATCGGCGGCGGCAGCTGCATCGATACGGCAAAGGCTGTAGCTGCACTTGCCACCAATGGCGGATACATAGGCGACTACATGGGCGGTAAAACCATGGCGAAGGAGCTTCCGCTTCCTCTCATTGCGATTCCGACCACATCAGGTACTGGATCCGAGGTCACCAACGTGACGATAATAGCAAGCACCAAAGATGACGTCAAGATGATGATAAAGCAGAAGGCATTCCTTCCAAGGGTAGCGATAGTAGATCCCCTGCTTACAATGACATCACCCAAGGGAGTCACAGCAGCAACCGGAATAGATGCGCTGTGCCATGCTGTGGAAGCTCATATCTCGAGGAAGGCTCAGCCAATAACAAGCACCTTCGCGCTATCAGCGATTTCACTCATAACCTCAAACCTCAAGGCTGCATATGATGATGGCAATAACCGTGAGGCGAGGGAGAAGATGTCCCTGGCATCCATGGAGGCGGGTACTGCGTTCTCAAACGCTTCAGTCACATTGGTACATGGAATGTCGAGGCCCATAGGAGCCTTGTTCCATGTTCCGCATGGAGTGTCAAACGCGATGCTGCTCCCTGCAGTGCTGGAATTCACAAGAAGCGAAGCTCTTGAAAAGCTGGCTGAGATAGGCAGACTTATTGCTCCTGAAGCAGACCTCTCGACTGATGACGAGTGGGCAGACAAGGCGATATCAGAGATAAAGGCGCTCTGCGGATACCTTGGAATTCCAAACATGAAGGTCTGGGGAATCAAGAAGGAAGACCTCGAGAAGTATGTTTCAAAGATGGCAACCGATGCCATAGCAAGCGGAAGTCCTGGAAACACACCAAGGGTCCCGAGCCATGAAGAGGTTGTTGAGCTATACTGGAAGTGTTTCGACTACGATTTTAAGAAGGAATAGAGGAGGAAAAGAAATGGCAAAGTTAAAGAATTTCATAAACGGGGAATGGGTGGAATCAACCACTGCAAGATATGATGAGGTACCGAATCCTGCAACTGGAGAGGTGCTTGCTGAGGTTCCCATATCGACAGCGGAGGATTTTGATAAGGCAGTTGCTGCGGCAAAGAAGGCTTTTGAAGGCTGGGGCACTACTCCTGTTCCTCAGAGAGCGAGAATACTGTTCAAGTATCAGCAGCTCCTTGTAGAGAATTGGGATGAGCTTGCAGGATTTATAACCATGGAAAACGGAAAGAGCCTTGGAGAAGCCAAGGGTGAAGTACAGAGAGGCATAGAATGCGTTGAGTTCGCATGCGGAGCGCCTACACTTATGATGGGTTCGCAGCTTCCTGACATCGCAACTGGACTTGAATCAGGAATGTACAGGTATCCTCTTGGAGTAATCGGAGGAATAACACCCTTCAACTTCCCTATGATGGTTCCCTGCTGGATGTTCCCTATGGCTATAGCCTGCGGAAACACCTTCATACTCAAGCCTTCGGAAAGGACTCCGCTTCTTGCCAATAGGCTCGCTGAGCTGACAGTTGAAGCAGGATTCCCGAATGGCGTATTCAACATAGTACATGGAGCGCATGACGTGGTCAATGGAATACTCAGCCATCCTGATGTAAAGGGAGTATCATTCGTTGGTTCACAGCCTGTTGCTGAGTACATCTACAAGACAGCCGCTGGAAACGGCAAGAGGGTTCAGGCGCTATCAGGCGCAAAGAACCACAGCATAGTATTACCTGATGCTGACCTTGATAATGCGGTAAAGAACATCATAAATGCAGCATTTGGTTCCGCAGGTGAAAGGTGCATGGCTGCATCTGTAATAGTTGCCGTCGGAGAAGTTGGAGACAAACTCGTAGCTGAACTGAAGAAGGCAGCAGATGAGATAAGGATGGGCAACGGACTGGACAAGGATGTATTCCTAGGGCCGGTCATAAGGGAAGTCCACAAGAAGAAGACGCTCGGATACATTGAATCCGGAGTTGAGTCAGGCGCGACACTTGTCAGGGATGGAAGGCTGGATGAAGCCTGCAGCGGACCTGGATACTTCGTCGGAGCAACCATATTCGACAATGTAAAGACGGATATGAAGATCTGGAAAGAAGAGATATTCGCACCAGTGCTTTCTATAGTCAGAGTTGACACCCTCGATGATGCCATAAAGCTGACGAATGAATCAGAATTCGCAAACGGTGCCTGCCTGTTCACTGACAGCGCCAGCGCAGTAAGGAAGTTCAGGGACAACATCGATGCCGGAATGCTCGGAATAAATGTGGGAGTACCTGCCCCAATGGCGTTCTTCCCGTTCTCAGGCTACAAGAAGTCGTTCTACGGCGACCTGCATGCCAACGGTAAGGATGGAGTTGAGTTCTACACAAGGAAAAAGATGGTTACTGCGAAGTACTAGAAAAAAGGGCCGGGAATCCTCAAACGGATTCCTGGCCTCATCTCTATGTCCTTGCACATTCTCCATCTTCGCCGCGCATGATCTCAATCCCGTGCTTTAGTACGGGTATGATGACATCCAGGCACTCATCCACTGCCTTTTTGCTTCCAGGCATGTTGACTATGAGAGTTCTCTTCCTTATGCCGGCAGCAGCCCTTGAAAGCATGGCTCTGTTTGTCACCTCGAGGCTCTTGGCTCTCATGGCTTCAGGTATGCCGGGTACGACCCTGTCGATGACGTCCATTGTGGCTTCAGGAGTAATGTCCCTTGGGGACATACCGGTTCCGCCTGTTGTAAGGATAAGATGAAGCTCAAGCTCATCAGCCATTCGCCTCAGGTTTTCAGAAATTGTTTCCCTGTCGTCAGGGACTACAATGTATTCAGCCACCTCGCCGGGAATCTCCTTAACTCTTTCCATTATGAGCTTTCCGCTCTCGTCTGCTCTCTCGCCCCTGGAACCCTTGTCACTTGCTGTAAGTACCCCTACTCTTATCATAATCTATCCCCCTGTTTGTAAACATAATATACAAGTGTATTCTAACATACTTTATCGTCAGGTGGAGGAAAATGAAAGCAACATATGGGAATGCAACTGGGTCACCGGTATGTAATTGGATTTTTCAGGAATTTGTATCCAAACAGGACAAATCAGAGTGATTTCTCAACAATTTGTTAATAGATAGTCAATAATTTATCATTGATATTGATTACAATAAGAAGTAAACTATACATGTAAGCCTCGAGCATTATCGCCTAAACCACTGTGCATGGCGAAATGCCGTTAGGGTGTCTCTGGAAACGGATGCGCCTTCCATTGTGAAAAGGGGGATAATAATGCAAAATCTGAAAGCCGTAAAAGGCACCATTCTCATTTCCTTCGCACTGACAGCGGTAATGCTTCTGTCAGCATGCGCTAAGACTCCGGCAGCTCCAACTGAGCCTGCAAAATCGACATTCTCCGATACCAAGATCATACTTTCCACAACTACCAGTGTTAATGATTCAGGTCTTCTTGAATACCTCCTGCCATTTCTGAAGGAAGATACAGGAATCCAAGTGGATGTCCTTTCCCAGGGAACAGGACAGGCAATACAGACCGCCGTCGACGGCAACGCCGACGTTATTCTTGTTCACTCAAAAGCGGCTGAGGAGACCTTCGTGAAGGATGGCTTCGGAGTGGAGAGAATAGAGTTCATGTACAACTTCTTTGTAGTTGTAGGACCTAAGGATGATCCGGCTAAGATTAAGGGGGCAGGACTCACTGCTTCAGAAGCCTTCAAGAAGGTCATGGAAGCTAAAGCGACATTCCTTTCAAGGGGAGACAAGTCAGGAACCCATAATAAGGAGCTTGCACTATGGAAGACAGCGGGGATTGAACCTGCAGGAGACTGGTACGTTGCAGCTGGTAAGGGTATGGGAGCACTTCTGACAATGACTTCGGAGATGAAGGGATATACTCTGACAGATAAGGCAACTTATCTGTCCATGAAGGACCAGCTTGACCTTGAAATAGTACTTGAGGAATCAGCTGACCTTAAGAACCAGTACAGCGTAATCGCAGTCAATCCTGACAAGCATCCGGATACTAACACTGAAGCGGTGGATATATTCATTGAGTGGCTGACTTCAGATAAGATACTAGACCTAATAGAAGGATATGGAAAAGATAAATATGGCGAAGGATTGTTCCTGATAAACTTCGCAAAATAATGAAAGATTGGTGAGACATAGTGATTGGCATAACAAGGGGACTTGGGGAAGCGTGGAATTTGATAGCTGCATTTGACAGGGAGCTCTACGGGATTATTGGGCTTACTCTAGTCATGACTTTGTCGAGCACTCTGTTATCCACATTCTTAGGAGTCCCTCTGGGAATGCTTGTCGGTACCACAGAATTCAGATTGAAGAGATTCGTCATAAGAGCGCTCAATGCCCTAATGGGCCTTCCGCCTGTTGTGGCGGGTCTCTTCGTCTATCTTTTGCTGACAAGGACCGGTCCGCTCGGAGACTTTGGCCTTCTTTACAGCCTTCCTGCAATGGTGATAGCGCAGGTAATGATAGTGACTCCGATAATTGCGAGCCTTACGATTTCTGGTATTCGCATGAAGGTTGTTCCAATAAGGGAGACGTGCAGAGGCTTGGGTCTCGGGAAAGGTAAGACAGACCTCCTCATGCTTTATGAATGCCGCTATCCTGTCCTGTCGGCTGTTGCGGCAGGATATGGAAGAGCCATAGCAGAGGTAGGCGCGATAATGCTAGTCGGAGGTAATATACAGTTCAAGACCAGGGTCATGACAACTGCCATACTGCTTGAAACCAGCAAGGGGAATTATGGCATGGCTCTAGCTTTAGGTCTGGTGCTTCTCCTCATAGCATTTGCTGTAAACTGGGGTATCAGCCTGATCCAGGAGAGGAGGACAAATGAAGATAGAAGTCAGGAAAGCTAGAAGGCAGAGAAATGGCAGGACCATACTGGATGCTGAAGGCCTGGTAATTGAAAGCGGAACGATTGCAGCTGTGATCGGTCTCAATGGTGCTGGCAAGACAACACTGCTGAGGGCGCTCTCAGGACTTGAGAGTGAAGAAGGGGACTATATACTTTATGACGATGAAAGAGAGATCCCTCATGACAGGATTGCGCATCTGACGCAAAGCTCATACCTCTTTGACATGACTGTCAGAGGAAATGTGCTTCTCGGGCTCCATGGAAAGGGTTATACGGAAGCTGAAAAGGAAGCTATGGCACTTGACGCGCTGAAGCGTGTTGGAATGGAATCCTTCATTGACAAGAAGGCAAGGACGCTGTCCGGAGGGGAAGCACAGAGGGTGACGCTTGCAAGGACCCTGGTCATGAAAAAGGACCTTCTGGTGCTTGATGAGCCATCCTCTGCAACAGACATACAGGGTGCAGAGCTCATGGAAGACTTGATACGGGATGTAAACAAAAGAAGCGGAGCGACCGTCATAATGACAACGCATAATCCATCACAGGCTCTGAGGCTTGCAGACATGATCGTGTTTATGAGCGGGGGACGGATACTTGAATGGGGGGAGCCCTCGAAGCTGCTGAAGGACCCCCAGAATGAAGAGACAATGAAGTATTTCAGGAATTGGAGAATAGACGATGTTTGAAGTTAAGAGTGTAAAAGAGACCTTTGGGATAATATATGACAATTTCAAATACAATGATCCAGGAAGCGAGCGAGTATCAATACTTGATGCGCTGGGTAGGCTGCTTGATGAGGACCTGGTATCAGATAGTGATATACCTGCCTTTAACAGGTCGTCTGTAGACGGGTATGCTGTAAAGGCAAAGGATACCTTTGGAGCAAGCGAATCGATGCCCTGTCAGCTGAACATAGTCGGAGAAGTGAAGATGGGTGAGAAGCCCGGGTTTGCTATAAAATCTGATACTGCTGCCTACATACCGACAGGTGGAGAACTGCCTGAGGGTGCTGATTCGGTGGTTATGGTGGAGTATACCGAGGATTTCGGGGACGGAGACATATTCATAAACAAGCCTGCGGCACCTGGAAATGGACTTGTATATAGAGGGGACGATGTCAGGCAGGGCAGTGTGGTCCTGAAGAAGGGACAGAAGCTCAGGAGCCAGGATATCGGCATGATGGCTGCCCTGGGATATGTAGAGGTTCTTGTAAGGAAGAAGCTAAGGCTTGGTATAATCTCAACAGGTGATGAGGTGATTCCGATAGGATCAGCTCCCAAAGGAGCCCAGGTGAGGGACATCAACAGCTATGCGGTTTATGCTTCTGCTCTTAGGATGGGGCTTGAGCCTGCGCTCTTCGGAATCGTCAAGGATGGATTTGATGAGATACAGGATACCGTAAGAGATGCCATGGAGAAATGCGACATTGTAGTAATTTCTGGCGGCAGTTCCATGGGTACAAAGGATGTTACGGTGAAGGTCATCGATTCGCTTGGCGAGCCAGGTGTTCTGGTTCACGGAATCGCTGTGAAGCCGGGAAAGCCTACCATATTAGGCAAGGTCGGAACAAAGGCTGTGATAGGATTGCCAGGACATCCTGCTTCAGCCTACGTAATATTCAATGTCTTCGTAAGAAGGCTGGTTGAGGTAATGGAAGGAAGGTCCGGCAGCCTTGAGGAATCAGTGAGAGCTGAAATGGATACGAACTATCCTTCAAATCAGGGCAGGGAGGAATATCTTTCCGTAACGCTGTATGAGAAGGATGGGAAAGCTTACGCAAGTCCTGTCTTTGGAAAGTCAGGGATGATCTCTACACTGACGACCTCACACGGATACATACATATCAGCAGAGGAAGCGAGGGTGTATCAAGAGGCCAGATGGTTGACGTGATGGTATTTTAGGAGGGCTTTGAATGAATTACTCTTATCTTGAAAACAAGGAGCTAAGTGAGGCTCTTAAGTACTACAAGTCCAGATTGCAAATTGGGAACTTCAAGCTTGAGCCTGAGACCGTAGATGTCCCTTCTGCACTTGACAGGATAACCAGCAGTGCGGTTTATGCGAGGATTTCTTCTCCTCACTACAACGCCAGCGCCATGGACGGAATCGCTGTAAACGCACATGACACCTTCGGAGCTACAGACACCACTCCAATTGTATTGAAGAAGGGTGTGGGATACGAGGTGGTGGATACCGGCGATCCCCTTCCTGACGGACGGGATGCTGTCATAATGGTGGAGGATGTCATCGACATCGATGAGGATACCGTGAAGATCATTTCAGCAGCAGCACCATGGCAGCATATCAGGCAGGTTGGCGAAGACCTTTGCCAGGATGAGATGGTCGTTCCCTCAAACACAAGGATAGAGCCTTCGACGATGGGTGCGATGCTTGCAGGCGGAATATCCCAGGTTGAAGTCTGGAAGCTTCCGAGAATTGGAATAATCCCTACAGGAGATGAGATTGTGGCTCCGAAGAAGGATCCACTTCCCGGAGAGATACTTGAGTTCAACTCAACCATATTCTCAGCCATGGTAAGAAGATGGGGAGGAATCCCGGTAACATATCCCATTGTTCCCGACAAATTTGAACTGATCAAGGGAGCTTTAGAAAAAGCTGTTACCGAATGCGATATTGTGATCCTTAATGCTGGTTCGTCTGCAGGAAGGGATGATTACTCTTCAATGGCCATAGGGGAGCTTGGTGAAGTGCATGTGCATGGTATAGCGATCAAGCCTGGAAAGCCGACCATACTTGGAACTGTCCATGGAAAGCCAGTCATAGGTGTTCCGGGATATCCGGTATCAGGGATAATAGTGCTCGAGAAGATAGTCAAGGAGATCCTCGAGACAGTAATAAAATCACCGCTGAGGACATATCCTAAGATAAGGGCGGTTCTGTCGAGAAGGCTTATGTCAACTCTGAAGTACGAGGAGTATGTCAGGATGAAGCTTGGAAGGGTAGGCGGGAAGCTGATCGCAACACCTCTTAGCAGAGGTGCGGGAGTTGTCTCTTCCTTCGTGAAGGCAGATGCACTGTTCACGGTACCGATGAACACTGAGGGCATAGAGGCCGGCGAAGAGATCGAGCTGGAGCTTCTGAAGACTGACAAGGAAATCGACAACACGCTGGTTGTTACAGGAAGCCATGATCCGCTCATCGATGTGGCATATGACCTTCTTAGGAGGAGCAATCCCGAGAGGTATGTAAGCTCGTCACATGTCGGCAGCATGGGTGGAATAATGGCGATAAAGCGCGGAGAGGCTCATGTGGCAGGAATTCACCTGCTTGATGAGGCAACAGGAGAATACAACAGAGCGTATATCGACAAGTACCTAAAAGGCCAGGATATAGTAAGGATACGCGGAGTAAGAAGAAGCCAGGGGCTTATGATCGCAAAGGGAAATCCTCTCGGACTGACCGGGGTGGAAGACCTGGCCAGGGGCGGTCTTAGGTATGTCAATAGGCAGAAGGGCTCCGGAACAAGGATACTTCTTGATTACCTGCTGAAGCAGAAGGGTGTCGACAAGGAGAAGATATATGGCTATGACAGGGAGGAGCTGACTCACATGTCGGTAGCCATACAGATAGCAACCGGCAGTGCAGATTGTGGAATGGGTATTTATTCTGCAGCTAAGATCTACGGGCTCGACTTCATACCGGTATGCGATGAGGAGTATGACTTCATAGCTCCTGCAGAATACATTGATTCAATTCTCATCACAGACTTCCTTGGAATCATAAGGTCAGAGGAATTCAAGGAAAAGCTAATGGAGCTTGGAGGCTACAGCACCGAAGGATGCGGGACCATCCTTTGAAGGGGGAAATAGAATGATAGACCAATATGGGAGATCCATAGAATATTTAAGGATATCTGTCACTGAGAACTGCAACCTGAAGTGCATATACTGCAATCCTGACGGTAAGCTTTTATGCGATAAGGGCTCAAACTACCTTTCACCTGTTGAGATAGAGAAGATCGTCAAGGCGATGGCAAAGATCGGCATAAGGAAGGTAAGGATAACCGGAGGAGAGCCTCTGGTGAGACCCGATGTATGTGAGATCATAGAGAGGATTGCAAAGATTCCAGGAATTGAAGACATTTCCATGACTACAAACGGTATAAATCTTGACACCATGGCTGAAAAGCTCAAGGAAGCAGGACTGAACAGGCTGAACATCAGCCTCGATACACTGAAGTCTGACAAGTTCAGCTACATTACAGGCGGAGGAGACATCACCAGGACTCTCAAGGGTATAGATAAGGCCCTTGAACTCGGACTTACACCTGTGAAGCTTAATACGGTGCTGATCAAGGATATCAACGATGATGAGATTGACGACCTGATTAGTCTTGCAAAGGACAAACCGATTGAAGTCAGGTTCATCGAGCTCATGCCGATAGGCTTCTATGGGGAAAAGAACAAGGATAAGATCATGTACAGCGATGAAGTGATAGAGGCAAGGCCACACCTTAAGTTCCTCAAGAAAACAGACAAGGGTGCTCCTGCAACCTATTACGGAATTGACGGATACCTTGGAAAAGTAGGATTCATATCTCCCATGAGCCACAAGTTCTGTGGAGACTGCAACAGGATAAGGCTTACATCTGATGGGAAGATAAGGCCATGCCTTGGCCACAACGGGGAAATTGACATCAGGGGATTCCTGGATATGCCTGCCAAAGAGTTCGATGATAAGATCAAGGGGATAATATACAGCAAGCCAAGAGGCCATAATTTCGAGGAAGGCTTCTCGTCATCAAGAAAAATGAGCATGATAGGAGGCTGACAATGGAACTGAGCCATATAGATGAAAAGGGTAATGCAAGGATGGTTGATGTTTCCGGCAAGGAGCATACGGTAAGGGAAGCGGTGGCTTCGGGAAGGGTCCTAATGGACAGGAAGACTCTTGACCTGATTATAAGTAACGGTCTTCCGAAGGGGGATGTGCTTTCTACTGCAAGAATAGCAGGCATAATGGCTGCAAAGGATACATACAGACTAATACCAATGTGCCATAACCTGCCTCTGGATGGAGTAACTGTTGAACTTTATCCGGATCTGGGGAGATGCTCCATAGAAATCAGGGCAACTGTCAAATGTGTATGGAAGACCGGGGTAGAGATGGAAGCGCTGACTGCTGCGTCAGTCGCATGCCTGACCGTATTTGACATGTGCAAGGCTGTGGATAAAAGGATGGTAATAGAGGACATCAAGGTTCTTAGAAAAACCGGAGGAAAATCCGGTACGTTTGAAAGATAGGGGGAAAGACAGATGGCAAGGGTAGTAGCGGTAAACATCAGTGACAGGAAAGGTGTAATCAAGACTCCGGTGGAAATGGGGGAATTTCAGACGGACCTTGGTCTAAAGGGTGATGCTCACAGCGGAAACTGGCACAGGCAGGTGAGCCTGCTTGCACAGGAGAGTATAGACAAAATGAGTGCCAGGGGAATTCTGGAGCTTACATCAGGAAAATTCGCTGAGAATCTCACTACGGAGGGTATTGAGCTTTTTACTCTCCCCGTAGGAACCAGGATGGAAATAGGAGAGGTCCTCATGGAGGTAACCCAGATAGGCAAGGAATGCCACAGGGGATGCCAGATCATGAAGATGGTGGGAGACTGCATAATGCCACGTGAAGGCATATTCACAAAGATTCTCAGAAACGGTGTCATAAGACCCGGCGATGAAATCAGGCTGTCTGTTGAATAGCCGAAGGGGAATAAGATGGACAGGAGATATGAGCGCAACATAGGAATGCTTTCGATTGAAGAGATGGAGAAGGTCAGGGCTAGCAGCGTCTGCGTGATCGGATGCGGAGGTCTTGGTGGCTATATCATCGAGCTGCTGGCAAGGCTTGGCATTGGAAAAATAACTGCAGTTGACGGTGATGTCTTTGATGAGACCAATCTGAACAGACAGCTGCTGTCATATCCTGGAAACATTGGAACAGGGAAGGCGATAGCTGCTGAAGAAAGGGTAAAGCTGATCAATCCCGATGTTCAAATTAAGCCCTTGAACATATTCATTGATGAGACAAATGCATCTGGAATAATCCATGGACATGATGTTGTCGTCGATGCACTGGACAGCATAGGAGCAAGGCTGATACTTCAGGAGGCCTGCAAGAGTGAAGGCCTGCCTATGGTCCATGGAGCCATAGCAGGATGGTATGGACAGGTTTCGACGATTCTCCCAGGAGATGACACGCTGAAGCTGCTCTACCCTGACAATGCGAAAAATAGCAAGGGTATAGAGAAGCAGCTTGGGAACCCATCCTTTACACCGGCACTCGTAGCTTCGATTGAATCAGGTGAGGTCCTAAAGGTAATCATCGGAAGAGGAAATCTCCTGACAAACAGGATACTCAGGATTGACCTTCTTGAGCAGGAATATGACATAATCCAGATAAAATAGAAATAGCAGGAAGCTCATACGGGCTTCCTGCTATTATTATCTGCTCTGGAAAAGCTCAACAAGCTCACCGTCTGGTCCCTTGAAGAAGGCAATTGTTATGGGTGCCGGCGGATTGCTTGGGAGCACGAGGTCCTTAGGCTCCATGGTTATAATCATTCCCTCAGCGCGAACTCTTTCGAGTACGGACCTTGTATCTGCAGTTCTTAGCGCAAAGTGCAGCTCTGCCCAGTCCGGCTTTTCATCAGGGGTTCCGCCTGAAAACAGCTCAAGGCATGCGCCATCGCCGGAATCAAGCATGATGCATGACCTGTTTCCTGAGTTGAACTCCGTTACCTTTTTGAACCCGAGCACTTTAGTGTAGAAGGTCTCGGATTTCTTGATGTCATAGACATTAATTGAAATATGGTGGAATCCTCCACCTCCGAGTATCTCGTTTGTTCCCAAAGCTATCATCTCCTTCGCAGTAAGTCCGGCAAAATAAGTCCGGTTGGTCCAAAAGTTTCAAAAACTGGCAGGAGGTCTTCATAAAATAAGACCCCTGCCAGTTTTTTTCTACCAGATAAGCGCTACTATGACGATAAGTATCAGTGTTGCAGCCAGTGAGACTATTCCGAAATGCCTGAGCTGTTTCGGATTGGACATTTTCAGTATGTTCACGTTCCTTCTGTTTGCGGGCCTCTGCTCATAGAGCTTCCAGAAAGCCAGGCCTGAGAAGCCGACTCCCATGAGTACTCCTATGAGAAGCAGGTTCCTTATGAGTGTTATTGTATCCATCAGGTGCTCCTTTAAATTGTTCTACACTGGATATGATACCACTGTTAAGGAATTTGGTCACTAAATCTGACGGAAAATATTACAGGTCGTCTGCTCCGAATGTATCAGAACCTGATAGGTCTCCGAGCTCATATCCCTTACGGAACCAATTAACCCTCTGTTCGGAGGTGCCATGAGTGAAGCTGTCTGGAACCGTATAGCCCATGGTCTGTTTCTGGAGAGTATCATCCCCTATGGCGTTTGCTGCATTAAGGGCTTCCTCGATATCTCCTTCCTCAAGATACCCCTTGCCCTGGACATGATTTGCCCAGACTCCTGCAAGATAGTCAGCCTGCAGCTCAAGCTTCACGGAGTACTCGTTGTATTCGGTTTTGCTGACCTGCTGCCTTATCTTCTCCATCTCATCAAGGATACCGGTCAGGTTCTGGATATGATGCCCGACCTCATGGGCGATGACATAAGCCATTGCGAAATCTCCCGGCACATTGTATTTGGTGCGCAGGTCCTTGTAGAACGTAAGATCCATATATACGGTCTGGTCAGTAGGGCAGTAGAAGGGACCTGTTGACTCTCCGGCTACACCGCAGGCAGACTGGATGCTTCCTGAATATATCATCATCTTGGGCTGAACATATTCTCTACCGCTTGCCTTGAAGATGTCACCCCAGACAACCTCGGTATCGGCCAGTACAACTGAGAAGAAGTCTGCCATCTCTTCTTCCTCTGCTGTCCACTGGACTGAAGGGGATGTGCCTGGATCTATCACTGAGTTCTGGAACAGGGATCCAAGGTCACCACCTCCAAGCAGCGTCATAATAAGAAGAAGGATCATGCCGATCCCGCCTCCGGCCGCTATTTTACCTCCTGTACCTCCGCTGCTTCTTCCTACATTGCTGCTTCCTGATCTGTCTCTCCATTTCATATGAATTTCCTCCTTTCAGAGATTTCCTTCATTTATAAGCATTGCTGCTGTCCCTGTGATTAGATTATAGCAAGTAGGTGGTGCTGTACTTGTAAACAGGGGGTATCCTTTTTGTAACCGGCATATGAATACGCGTTTTTGTATCCATTGACAATATTCAAAATTGAGCGCCAATTAACGGATTTTGCGACTTTGCGTTTCATGCGAAAGTTAATATAGCTGGCTTGCCATTATGTTCGTGTATTTCCGGATGAAATAGCTGGTATTTAAGAAAAAATTTGCGCGAACTTGTATGTGTTATTGAAATAACGGTGTGGATGCAGTATAATTTTGAAATGATTCCATGGTAATTTGGAAAATACCATCCTGTTTTTGAAAAAATGCAGGATTGAAAAAGTAAAGCTTCATTTATTTAGGATATTTTGGGGAGGAAAAGACATGAGCAAATTTAAAAGGGTCCTGGTTGCAAACCGCGGAGAAATCGCGATAAGGGTATTTAGGGCATGCAACGAGCTGGGGATAAGGACAGTTGCAATCTACTCGAATGAGGACAAGTATTCACTTTTCAGGACAAAGGCTGATGAATCCTATCTTATTGGTGAGGGTAAGGGGCCTGTTGATGCATATCTCAATATCGAGGAAATCATAAGCCTTGCCCTGAAGAAGGGTGTTGATGCCATTCATCCTGGCTACGGCTTCCTTTCAGAGAATCCTGAATTTGCGAAGAGATGCGCAGAAGAGGGGATTGAATTCATCGGACCTACATGGGAGATGATGGACAGCCTTGGTGACAAGATCAAGTCCAAGATTGTTGCGAGAAAGGTCGGTGTTGCGACCATTCCCGGCTACGAGAAGGATGTAAAGTCAGTAGAAGAAGCGGCACTGCATGCCGGCGAAATCGGATATCCCCTGATGCTGAAGGCCGCTGCAGGCGGTGGCGGAAGAGGCATGAGGATAGTCTGGAAGGAGTCCGAGCTTCAGAACGCCTTCACAAGCGCCAAGAATGAAGCAAGGAAGGCATTCGGGATTGACCATATCTTCATGGAAAAATACCTGGAAAAGCCTAAGCACATTGAAGTACAGGTGCTTGGTGACAAGTACGGCAATATAGTCCATATGTTTGAGAGAGACTGTTCAATTCAGAGAAGACATCAGAAGGTAGTGGAGTTTACACCTGCCTTTTCAGTACCTCAGGAAACAAGAGACAGGATTTATGAGGATGCACTGAAGCTTGCCAATGCTGTCAAGTACAGGAGCGCGGGAACCCTCGAGTTTCTTGTGGATAGCACTGGAAGGCATTATTTCATTGAGATGAACCCGAGGATACAGGTCGAGCACACAGTCACCGAGATGGTCACAGGCATAGACATTGTCCAGGCTCAGATACTTGTTGCGGAGGGCTTTGCCCTTGATTCACCTGAGATAAACATTAAGTCGCAATCTGATGTGAAGCTTAACGGCTTCTCGATCCAGTGCAGGATAACTACTGAGGACCCATCTCTGAACTTTGCTCCTGACACTGGAAAGATTGAGTCCTACAGGACTGGCTCCGGATTTGGAATAAGGCTGGATGGAGGCAACGGATTTACAGGTGCTGAAATCAGCCCATATTACGACAGTCTTCTGGTCAAGAACATTTCATGGTCAAGGAACTTCCAGGATGCCATAAGAAAGTCGGTAAGGTCAATAACTGAGATGCACATCACAGGAGTCAAGACTAATGTCGACTTCCTCATTAACGTGCTCAACCATCCTATTTTCCTTGCCGGTGAATGCCATACGGGCTTCATTGAAGAAAATCCGGACCTGATCTCATCTGCGACAAGAGGAGATGAGGAAGGCAAGGTATTGAGGTTCATAGGGAACATCGTCGTCAATGAGACCATGGGTGTAAAGAAGGCATATGACGTGCCCAAGGTTCCTAAGGTAGAGTATGTAAGGGCAGAGGATTTAAGAGGTACCAAACAGATACTTGATACCAGGGGACCTGAGGGTCTCGTGAAGTGGATAAAGGAGCAGGACAAGGTGCTGCTCACGGACACCACTATGAGGGACGCTCATCAGTCACTGATGGCTACAAGGGTAAGGACGAAGGACATGATAAAGGTCGCGAATGCGGTCTCTGTATACGGAAAGGACCTTTTCTCCATTGAGATGTGGGGAGGAGCAACCTTTGACGTAGCATACAGGTTCCTCAATGAATCACCTTGGTCAAGGCTTGAGGAGCTTAGGAGAAGGATACCGAACATACTGTTCCAGATGCTCCTGAGAGGTGCCAATGCTGTAGGATACAAGAACTATCCTGACAATGTCATCAAGGCCTTCATAAAGGAGTCAGCGAAGTCTGGAATTGATGTATTCAGGATATTTGACTCACTAAATGAGCTTCGAGGAATGCAGCTGTCCATAGATGAGGTAGTGAAGAACGGCAAGGTGGCAGAGGCTGCCATATGCTATACGGGAGACATACTTGACAGCAGGAAGGAAAAATACAATCTCAAGTACTATATCGACCTTGCAAAGGAAATCGAAAAGTCAGGAGCCCACATACTTGCGATCAAGGATATGTCAGCGCTCCTCAAGCCGCATGCGGCATTCAAGCTGGTAACAGAACTCAAGAACGAAATCGGAATTCCAATACATCTGCACACTCATGACACAACAGGAAACGGAGTCGCGACAGTCCTCATGGCTGTTGAAGCTGGAGTTGACATAGTAGATACCGCGTTCAACAGCATGTCTGGACTTACAAGCCAGCCAGCCCTGAACTCTGTTGCCGCTGCACTTAAAAACACCCAGAGGGATACTGGTATCGACCTTAAGGGCATCCAGAAGATATCCGATTACTGGGAGGCAGTGAGGCCTGTATACGGGAAGTATGAGTCAGGTCTGAAATCCGGATCTGCCGAGATATACAAGTATGAGATCCCTGGTGGCCAGTATTCGAACCTAAAGCCGCAGGTAGAGAGCTTCGGATTGGGCCATAAGTTCACTGACATCAAGGAGATGTTCAAGACCGTCAACGACATGCTCGGTGACATAGTCAAGGTCACACCATCATCAAAGGCGGTCGGCGATTTTGCCATATTCATGGTCCAGAACGGGCTGACACCTGAAAACATATACGAGAAGGCTGCCACAATGGCATTCCCTGACTCGGTGGTTTCCTACTTCAAGGGGATGATGGGACAGCCTATGGGTGGATTCCCTGAAAGGCTCCAGAAGCTGGTCCTCAAGGGAGAGGAGCCGATAACCTGCAGGCCGGGAGAGCTATTGGCACCGCTTGATTTTGATGCGATAAGCGAAAAGCTATCAACCAAGTACAGGATTGAGCCGACCATGAAGGATATACTTAGCTACGCCCTTTATCCTGAAGTGTTTGAAGGCTACCTTAAGTTCAGGTCCCAGTATGGTGACCTTGGAAGAATAGGCAGCGATGTTTTCTTCCACGGACTTTCAGAAGGTGAGACCATTGAAGCTGAGGTTGCTGAAGGAAAGGCGCTTATGATCAAGCTCCTGACAATCGGTAAGCCGGATCAGGAAGGAAACAGGACTCTCGTATTCGAGGTAAACAGGAACAGGCGTGAGATAAAGATCAAGGATAAGAACAGCACGATGAGAGATTCCAAGAACGGAGAATTCACAGCTGTTGAGATGGCTGACCCTGACAACATTAACGAGATTGGGTCGCCAATACCTGGAACAGTGATTTCAGTACTGGTTAAGGAAGGCGAGCAGGTTGCTGAAAACCAGGCTATTGTCGTAGTCGAGGCCATGAAGATGGAGACGAGGATTACCAGCCCTAAGGCAGGCACCATAGCGTCAGTCAACGTATCTGTCGGTCAGCAGGTAAAGTCCGGAGAGCTTCTCATAGTCATAAAATAGTCTGATGCAAATTGAAGAGACAGGCACTGGCTTCTAGCCGGATGCCTGTCTCTCTTTTTTGTCTGAGATTGCTTATTTGTAGTCAGGTACCCATCTTGTCGGGTCTACCTCCATGAATTGTGACCTCTGGAACTTGTCCTTCAAGGAATAAGGGACCGTGCAGTCGAATATGGTCTTGCAGGAGATTCCCTTGTCCTTGATAAGTGGACTGTATTCAGGACTCTGTGAGGGATCGAGTGGATGGCACCTTACGCCCGGGATGAAGGTTGTGTCTACATTGCCCTGGTATCTTGTGTTGAGTGCCCAGAGCACATCGTTTGAATCGAATATGTCCACATCCTCATCAACAAGGACCACGTGCTTCAGCTCGGAGAATGCTGCAAAAGCCAGCAGAGCTGCCTGACCCTGACGACCTTCGTCGCTTGGCTGGCTCTTCTTGAACTGCATCACGGCCATATATTTGCCGCCTCCTGACGAGTGGGCATAGACATTCAGCAGCCTGCCAGGCATCGCCTTCTCGACCATCTGGAGGATGCTAGCCTCAGTAGGTATTCCTGCCATGCTGACATGTTCCTCGCTTGGACCTATGACTGTCTGCATTATCGGGTTTATCCTGTGAGTCACAGCCTTGACCTTGATTATCGGGAGCGAATTGTTGGCTCCGCCGGTATACCCCGGGAATTCTGGCATCGCCTTGCCTGTTCCTGTATTCTGGTCCTCTTCGACCCTTATTCCAGGAAGAAGCTCGCCCTCTACGACATACTCCGCATTTGCAATGGCTCTCTCGTTTATTGTCATGCACTTTACGAGCTCTACCGCCCTGCCTCTGATGGCGCCTGCAATGCTAAGCTCGTCGAAGCCGATTGGCGTTGTGGGTGGCTCGAAGCAGGCTGCGATCTCTATTGCAGGGTCAACTCCAATGCTGATTGAAATTGGAAGCGGCTGTGAAAGTTTCTCTGCCTTTTGCCTGAAAACTTCAAGATGCCTTGCACCAGGTACGAAATACATGGAAATCTCGTCCTTTGACTGCAGGCACAGCCTGTGTATAGTCACATCTGACTCCTTAGTCTCTGGATCTGATGCATAGCACATGCCCATGGTTATGTACGGGCCTGCATCTTCAGGAGTGTTTGTAGGAGCTGGTATCAGCTTCCTTATGTCGAAGCCCTCATCACTTGAGTAGTGGACTATCTCCTGGCACGGTGCAGCATCATGCTGAACAACTATCGGGTCGATTGGTTTTTTAACTGCATCATTGAGAAGGAATCCAAGCCTTTCAGGCTTGCAGCCCAGCATTAATCCAACTCTTTCCCTGCTGGACAAAAGACCAATCAAGGTTCTGGAATCTTCATGGCCGATGACATTATTGAAGATCATTGCCGGACCTATTCTTGTAGGCCTCATTACGGTACCACCGGCTCCGATGTACCTGTAAACACCGGCTAGCTCTGCATTTGGGTCTACGGGGACATCTGTTTCGATCAGCTGACCAGGCACGGTTTTCAGAAGCTCAAGTGCTGAACGCAGATCATTGACTGCTGTTTTTTCATTTGACATTTTAATGCACCTCTCTTTATTTGAACTCAGTCTAAGGTGTATATCAGCAATACAGTCAAGGATTTTTTTAGCCAGGTGATTTTTTAAAAAGGAAATGCTGCCACCGTAGAATTTGGTGGCAGCATTATCATTTTATCCTTATCTGCAGCTGGCAATAGTCGACATTCCTGTCGGCACCATAAAACGTGGTGTCAAGCAGACAAAGGTCAAGGATATCCCCGTTTATCTCATATCCAGAGCCATTGATATGCTCAAGGAGCCTTTGCAGCGGATCCTTTTCATAGGGCATTGCGTTTTTGTTCATGCATACATATTTCCCTGACTCAATGATGATTTTGCTGTCTATCTCTTCCTTGTAATATGGAAGGAATGCTATTACACCAGCTCCCTTGAACCAGTCTTCATCATTGATGCTTCCTTTCCTGATCATCGTTCCGAATCCGTCTGAAGAGAGCATGTCATGCTTCCAGAGTATCTTCCAGGCCTTCATCAGAGTGACGTGGAGCTCCTTTCTGCAAATGGGGTTTTCGAAAGGTACAAAAACGGCGTAGCGTTCAGGGAATTCAATGATTGCAGGATTGTCCAGGTCTTCCTTGTACCTGCTCATGTTGCTGTAGAAGTCGAGCCTGTGGCTGATGAACTCTCTGGTCAGGGTAAGCCTCGCTATCTCCCTATCCAATGCTTCCTTCTGGCTTTTGAGAAGGCTTGATGCTGAATCCAGGCTCCTGCTTCCTATATGATTCTTTATTTCATCAAGAGGTATGCCAACATTCTTAAGGTAGCAGATTTCCCGGAGCACAGGAATCTGAAGGGTGTCGTAAGCCCTGTATCCGTTGCTTTCAGTGTGGTCTGGCTTGAACAGACCTATCTTGTCGTAATAGATCAGGGTTTGACGTGTTATGTTATGCAGCTCTGCCATATCACTTATCGAAAGGTATTCGCTCATAGGTACCCCCATGGTTATCGGCGTAAAGAAGTATTTATTTAGTCATGATTTTAGCATATTTTCTGAAGGATTTCTTGAAATTCGACGCCAAAATAAAATTCAGCATTTCACTTCAACTGGATTATTGCAGATTTTTTGCTGCTATTTCCGTTGAAACCTCAGCTTAAAAAACTATTGACGTAAAAAAAACTATCCATTATAATTACAATGTTGTTCAATGCATGTAAGTTTTATAACAACTTAAGTGTGTTGATGTGATGTGGAGAGGTGGCCGAGTGGTCGAAGGCGCACGCCTGGAAAGTGTGTATTGGGGAAACTCAATCATGGGTTCAAATCCCATCCTCTCCGCCATTCCGTGCTAGATGGGGAACCAGCGGTGCCCTGTAACCTGCAATCCGCTACAGCAGGGTTGAATTCCTTTCCGAGGCCCAAGGCTTCAGGGCCTGACCCATGAAAGTAACGTTGATGAATTGGTCCCACGCAATGTACGGCTATGAACCTCGTCAGGACCGGAAGGTAGCAGCGATAAGTAGTTTGTGTGTGTGCCGTGGCAAACCTGTTCTGAGTTTACTGCTAGGGTAACGCCTGGAACCTTTCTGTCGGAGAAAGGTGCACGGTTTAATTGTACATATCCACCCATGATGGTTTATGCCATTGAGGGTGGTTTTTTTATTTGTTTTATTTTAATGGAGCGCTTCCCTGAAGAAGCGCTCCTTAATCAATAATTCTTCCTGGTCTTGCCGTGAAGGTGGTGCCCAAGCTTAACCGATACGAAGGTTATTAAAACCAGAAGCACCATATAAAGTAGGATCAGCAGATATAATTCAGAGAAAAGGAAAAGGGTCAGGAACACAATGCCTGGTACAATTAGGAGTAGAGCTGCAGTTATATGCATTTCAGAGAAGAAGAATCCAAGCAGCAAGCCGAGTAATCCGTATATGACGAGTATCACTGCTATGATAACAAGCCTTTCATCCATGGCTCCATCGGAAAAAACCGAGTTCATGACTCCGAAGAAACCGAACAGCAGGCCGAGGGCGAGTGAAAGCACTGATCCCAGGATTTTCTTCATGAATTGACCGCCTTTCAGGGCAGGGTTTAGCCTTGCCAGAAGTATTCACCTCAATTGTAGTATCATTTTCAGCAGGATGCAATTAAGTATAAGCACCTGAGCTGCAGGATTCTGTTTTTCTTATTGGTGATGATGTCAAAAAGCATGTAGTGATGATATGGTATAATAATGTAGATGGAAACGTTTAGATTTCAAGGAATAATAAGGAGGGTAAAATGAAAGAGAGAATTTTCCAATCGTATGATGGGACAGGTCTTTTTGTTAAAAAGGACGAGGTAATGCACAATAAGGCTGTTGTACTTATAGTACATGGACTCTGCGAGCATCTTGGAAGATATGACTATCTTACTGAGAAGCTGAACAGCAGCGGGTATTCTGTTTACAGGTTTGACCACAGAGGACATGGAAAATCTGAAGGCAGGCGTGTATTCTATGGAACCTATAATGAGATATTCGAGGATGTCAATGCTGTGTTCGACCTCATGAAGTCCGAGAATCCGGGAACCAGGCTATTTGTTGTAGGCCACAGCATGGGAGGGTACGCATCCGCACTTTTCGGAAGCCACTATCCGGGAAAAGCTGACGGCTATGTGCTTTCTGGAGCGCTTACAAGAAACAACGCTGGAGCAGGCTCAGCCTTACCTCCTGATTTACCCGCTGAGACATACTTCCCCAATGAGCTTGGTGCAGGAGTGTGCAGTGACCCAGAGGTAGTGGCAGCCTATCAGAAAGACCCTCTTGTCGAGAAGCAGATTTCAGCAGGCTTGTTCTATACTATTTTTAAGGGAATCGGATACCTCAAGGGGAATCCCGGAAATTTCACAGATCCTGTATTCCTTATGCACGGCTGCGATGATGGATTGGTTTCCAATTCAGATTCAAGGGAGTTTTTCGGTGAGATAGCCTCTAAAGACAAGAGTCTCAAGATTTATTCGAAGCTTTACCATGAGATATTCAACGAGGTTGAAAAGGATGAGGTCATAAGTGAGGCGATTGCCTGGCTTGATAAGAGGTCTTAAGGCCCGCTTTCGTGGACAAGTGACTTGCAATTACGCACACATCTGATATAATTAAAAAAATCGGAGAGTCGGAAGGCTCTGGATTGCATGCATTTACGGTTAATTAGAATTGATGAAGCGTTTGGACGTGAAACAGGCAGCGCAAGGTAATACCTTAAGCTGCCTGCTTCTTCATGGTCCTGCGAGATGGGGAGTGTAACATGGATCATGTAAGAGTTGGCCTGGTAGGGCTGGGTACTGTGGGAACCGGAGTATACAAGATGCTCCAGGAAAATAAGGATATCATCACCAAGAAAGTCGGAAAGGAAATAAGGATCGAAAAAATTCTTGTTAGGAACAAGGACAAGGAAAGAGATCCGGAAATACCGTCAGAGCTCATCACGTTTGACCCTCGTGATATCCTGGAGAATGATGATATAGACATAGTGATTGAGGTAATGGGAAGCGTGGACCTGGCCATGGACTACATAAAAAGGGCGCTTTCCGCAAAGAAGCAGGTAATCACAGCAAACAAGGACCTTATCGCTCTTCATGAGGAAGAGCTTTCAGAGCTTGCCCATCAGAATGGAAGGGACCTTTATTTCGAAGCATCCGTAGCCGGAGGCATCCCGATAATTGGAACTTTAAAAGAGGACCTTGCCGGCAATAAGATAAGAAAGATAATGGGAATAATTAACGGAACGACCAACTACATACTCACCAGGATGACAAAAGAAGGCAAGAGCTACGAGGACGTATTGAAGGATGCAGTCGCACTTGGATATGCAGAAAGCGACCCTACCGCTGATGTTGAAGGACTCGATGCTGCAAGGAAGATTGCGATACTTGGCACTATTGCGTTCGATACCAAAATAACCTTCAATGATGTCTACGTTGAGGGAATCACGAAAATAACCAAAGACGACATAAAGTATGCTGATGAGCTTGGCTATGTGGTCAAGCTGCTTGGAATAGGCATGAATGTGGATGACAAGGCTGAGGCGAGAGTCCATCCGGTATTCATTCCCAAGGATCATCCGCTGGCTGCTGTAAATGATGTCTTCAATGCGATCTTCGTAGAAGGCAATGCAGTTGGCGAGACCATGTTCTACGGACGTGGCGCAGGTGAGCTTCCGACTGCAAGTGCAGTCATTGGCGACCTTATGAAGGCCACCAGGGATTTCATCAACGATACCATGGGATCAAGCTACAGGAAGATAGTCAAGAGAAAGGAAATCAAGGACATATCGGAGGTTGATACCGCATTCTATACCAGGATGAAGGTAAAGGACATACCCGGTGTTTTCGCAAAGATTGCCACTGTTTTTGGCGACCACGGCGTCAGTATCGCTTTGGTAAGGCAGCAGTACAGAGATGACAGCGGAGTGGCTGAGATTGTCCTTGTAACCCATAAGGTCAAGGAAAAGAATGTCAGGGATTCTCTGGCAGCAATCGAAAAGCTTGATGTGGTCGAGAAAGTGACAAGCGTCATAAGGGTCGAAGAAGGAAAGAGATAACTTATTTAGGATAGGTATATAAAAAGGGAAGTAAGCTATGGGCGGAGCTGTGAAATCTTTAAGGCTTCGCATGGAGGTAGGAATGGTAAGGGTAATTGTACCTGCGACGACTGCAAACTTAGGACCGGGTTTCGACACAATGGGACTTGCGCTTGACATGTATACGGAAGTCATCATGGAAACAGGCGGGGAAGGGATAAGGATAACATCAGAGGGTGAAGGCAGCGAGGAGCTATCCTGTTCTGAAGACAATCTCATCTACAAGTGTGCGAAAAAGCTTTTTGATTCTGTGGAATACGAGCCAAAAGGGCTGTCAGTCAGGATAATCAATGGGATACCCCTATCAAGGGGACTTGGCAGCAGCGCATCAGCTATAATAGCCGGGCTATTGGCTGCGAGGGAGATATCTGCTGCAAACATATCGGACTACGAGCTTCTGAAAATGGCTACTGAAGTCGAAGGACATCCTGACAATGTAGCTCCTGCCTTGTTTGGAGGATTCGTCCTCAGCAGGATGGAGGGCAAGGAGATCATCTACAGGAAGATCGATGTTGACGACAAGCTTCTTGCGGTGGTTGCAATCCCTGAATTCGAACTGCCTACGGAAAAATCCAGGGCGATACTACCAAGGGCAGTAAGCAGAGAGGATGCCATCTTCAACATTGGAAATGCGTCACTCCTTGTATACTCGCTCCTTATGAAGGACTACAGCCTTCTCAGAAAGGCCATGAACGACAGGCTTCACGAGCCTTACAGGATTCCGCTGGTTCCCGGTCTCGAGGAGGTCAAGAGAAGAGCTCTCGGAGCAGGTGCTTTCTCAGCTGCCCTCAGTGGAGCAGGCCCCACGGTAATAGCATTTGCTGACGAGCATAACTCGGAATCTGTAAGGTCAGCAATGGAGGAAGGCTTCAGAAGCGCTGGGATTGAGTCGGACGTAAGGATCCTGAGCCTTAATAACAAGGGTGCAATAGTATACAGATAAAAATACCGGTGCCAGGCAATCTTCAGACTGCCTGGCACCGGTATTTTACTATAGGCTTGTAATGATTGTCATTGCTGATGGAAGCAGGATTCCAAATGAATTGATGAAATTAATCACGGCTGTCCTGTACTCTTCCACTGCTGTGTTCATGACACCTTTGAAGGTTCCGTCTTCAGTTATTTCTTTAGTAATGGCTGCAATCACATTGCCATCATCGGTAAGTCTCTTGAAACCTGACTTTCTTAATGCCATGTTGGCAACAGCTGGAGCATCCTTGACCTCAGCATCCTCTTCCTCGATTGCTTCAGGGGCTTCCTCAGCCTCTTCGGTATCTTCGGTCTTTACTGCTTCAGGGTGTGCAAGGACATATGCGTCTACGAAAGCTACGACTGCAGCCTTGTATGCCTCAACGTCTGTCTTTTCAAACCCGTTGAATGATGAATCAGTACCCATTGCTTCTGATACGGCAGCGATTACGTTACCAGCATCCCTCAGCTTTTCGATTCCTTCTTCCTTGATGTACTCATTTGCTATAGCAGGTGCTGCCTTTGGAGGAGTCTTTTTCTCTTCCAGCTTCATTACCTTTGCAGGCCTGTCAGTGTTCTTGACTGTTTTTGCGTACGCCTCGGTTGTGTTAAGTGACATTGTTGCTCCAAAGGCAAGGAGCGACAGGAGCACTGCTCCGACTATCTTCTTCATGTGATCAACTCTCTTTCGTTTGATTTAGTAAGTTAATAATAAACCCAATGTGTGAAATTCATGTGAAGAAAGGCTTGATAATGAACGGGTTTGGCAAGGTTTCGCTCATCAAACTTCGACATGTGGCCGCAATTATGCGATATTCTTCGACAATCATGGTCTGAATTGAATTGCCTTAAGGCCAGGCTAAACAGATGGAAAATATAGTATAATAGAGGATGAGCAACAATAGGCATGAATGGAAGGTGAATCCATGGCATACACGGCGCTGTACAGGGAATGGAGACCAAAGGTCTTCAGTGATGTTATCGGACAGGAACATATAACTACTACACTTATCAATGAGATTAAAGCGGGCAGGATAGGTCATGCATACCTCTTCAGTGGAACCAGGGGAACAGGAAAGACCACCTGCGCCAAGATAATGGCCAAGGCACTCAACTGCATTGACCTGAAGGATGGAGAGCCCTGCAATGTATGTCACATGTGCAGGAAGATTGACTCGGGTCTGTCCCTGGATGTCATAGAGCAGGATGCTGCTACAAACAACAAGGTCGACGACATAAGGGAGCTTGTGGATGAGGTCCAGTATCCGCCGCATGAGGGAAAATACAAGGTCTATATCCTCGATGAGGTCCATATGCTGTCTACAGGAGCTGTAAATGCATTCCTCAAGACGCTTGAGGAGCCGCCGTCGCATGTGGTATTCATCCTGGCTACCACGGACCCTCAGAAGCTTCCCGTCACCATACTCTCAAGATGCCAGAGGTTTGACTTCAAGCGTATAAGGTATGAGGAAATCGGAAAAAGGCTAAGGCTCATTGCGGACAAAAAAGGTATATATGCAGAAGACAAGAGTCTCGAGCTGATTGCCCGAGTATCTGATGGAGCAATGAGAGATGCCCTGAGCATGATGGACCAGGCGATAAGCATGGGAGAAGGAAAGCTGGACTATGAAGAGGTACTGGACATGCTGGGTCTTTCGGGAACTGAGAACCTGTTCAGGATTTCAGAAGCAATTCTTAAGAAGGATGTCAGGAGTGCCATACAGATACTCGATGAAGTGGTTGACGGAGGAAAGGACCCTTATGGCTTTACAAAGGACCTGGTTCTTCATTTCAGGAACATACTAGTTGGAAAGATAATGCCTGATCCGGAGCAGGTAATCGACATGACAAGAGAAGATATCGAACTTTTGAAGATTCAGGGAGACCTTGCCGGAAATGAAATGATTACCAAGGCCATAAGGCTTCTCCAGGAAGCGGAGGAGCAGGCGAAGTTCAGCAAGCAGTCGAGGATCTATCTTGAGCTCGCCATAATAAACCTGACCAAGACTGAGCTTGATTCATCAAGGGAATCAATGCTCAGCAGAATATCCATGCTTGAAGACTATATCAGGAATGGCAATCTGCAGCCTGCGTCAAAAACCGAAGTGAAGCCGGATCCAAAGCCATCGGCTATAAAAAGCCAGTCGCTGACAGGGCCGGAAGACCTGAAGGTGATGAAGGAAGCAGTCAGAATAAATGAAGACATCTTCAATGATGACTGCAAGGTAACTCTGGATATGGTGAAGAGAAGCTGGAAGGAAATCATGGAGGCTCTGAAGGCGAGAAGGCAAATGATTATTCAGGCTTCAGTAATCGTAGGGAATCCCATGAAATGCGACAGGGGTGTCATAGAGGTCAGGTTTGCGAAGGAATACTCGTTTAACAAGAAGAGGCTTGAAAAGAAGGAATACAGGGATGTCCTTGAGGATACGGCAGCAGCTGTACTTGGTGAAAAGGTGAAGTTCAAGTTCTCTGTTGAAGGTGACAAGGAACGGGAGCCTGAAGCAGTCGCGAAGGGCACGCTTGCCGAATCACTTCAGGGTACTGGTGTCGAGATTGTAGATGAATAGAAGTCTATAGTATAATATATTGAAAGAAATTTTGGAGGTATTGAAATGGCAAAGGGATTCCCAGGAATGGGTGGAGGAAATATGAACGCGCTTCTCAAACAGGCGCAGAAAATGCAGAAGCAGATCGAGGATGCCCAGAAGGAGCTTGAAACTAAGGAGTATGAGTTCTCAATAGGCGGAGGGGCATGTTCTGTCAAGGCGAACGGCAAGAAGGTAATAACTGAAATAAAGCTGCTGCCTGATGCGGTTGACCCTGAAGATGTCGAAACACTTGAAGACATGATACTGGCTGCTATTAACAATGTGCTTGAAATGGTCGATGATGAAAAAGAGAAGGTCATGGGCAAGCTAACCGGGGGAATGCCTGGAATGTTCTAGGCTGAGGTGACTGATGGATTTTTATCCCATAGCGATCGAGAAGCTTATCGAGGAATTCGCAAAGCTTCCCGGTATAGGCTACAAGACAGCGCAAAGGCTTACGCTGCATGTTCTCAATCTTCCGCAGGAAGAAGTAAGGGAATTTGCTGAAGCGCTCGTCAAGGCAAGAGGAACAATCAAATACTGCTCGACGTGCGGGAACTTTACCGACAAGGATCCGTGTGCGATTTGCAGCAATCCGAGCAGAGACCACGATACCATATGCGTCATCGAGCAGCCCAAGGATATCATGTCCCTTGAAAGAGTCAGGGAGTTCAATGGAGTCTACCATGTACTTCATGGTACCATATCACCTATGGCCGGCAGAGGGCCTGAGGATATCAGGATCAAGGAGCTCGTAAGACGAATGTCCGGTAACATCAAGGAAGTCATCGTGGCTACAAATCCTACCATAGAAGGTGAGGCTACTGCCATGTACATATCAAGGGTGCTGAAGCCTCTTGAAGTCAAGGTCACAAGAATAGCGTCAGGAATGCCTGTTGGCGGAGACCTCGAATATGCAGACGAAGTGACTTTATCCAAGGCTATGGAAGGAAGAAAAGAAATCTGAATATAAACTCAGACGTCATCATGAATGACTAACGAGTATAAAATGAGAAGCGGTGGACATATGGGTCCACCGCTTCTCATTTTATATTGAATAAAAATATAGCCGGATTATAAGTAAATATACGAACAGTTAAATATGATAATTAAATTATATGAATTGTCTGAAAAATTATTTCGACTAATTATACAAATATCCGGTGACAATATTCGCGTGACACAGGACTGGTTAAATTTCCATGTCGGGTATATCCGAATATGTGTGCGTATCTGTCAAAAAAACTGAAAATATTTTTGCTGACATTACGAATTATTTGATTTGCATGGATTGTTAGTTCGGGATATGTTGGTTTTTGTAGAATAATGTGATTTGACGTTAAAATGTTTAGCATTTAACATTGGGGCTGTAAAACAATGCATGAATTATCAGAAGTCTCACATATGCATATGGATGTTAAATCGAGAGTTGCAGCAGTGGATGATGTTGTCTGATAGATAGGATAGGTGTATGAATAAAGTATTGGCTAATATAGGTAAAGTGATTGCAATTGGTGTCATAGGAGCAGCGTTGATTCCTGCAACAGGAGCTGTCAGGTCTACCGGTGCTGTGGATGCTTCCTTCACTGCACATTCTCAGATAACAGTCGAAGCAGACTGGTCTGGTACAACTGATGACATGGGAGAGCTTATCCTTTTCAAGAGTGAAGCAAGGAAAGCTGGAAACATGGAAATCGCTGCCGCTCTGGAGACGGATACTGAAGTTCCTGATACTGCAACCTACAATGCAGGTCTGACATACAAGGCTGTCTCATATTACAGATGGACAAAGTCATCCCTGAATCTTAGAAAAGGTCCTTCTGCTGGCTACAGCAAGCTTGCATCCATACCGGCAGGCACTAAGCTTAAGGTTACCAGGGTTGCAAGCAACGGATGGTCAAGGGTTTCATATGGAGGAAAGACAGGCTATGTTTCAGGCACGTATCTCTCTAAGACCGAGATACTTCCTGCTACAAAAGCATCCGCTTCAGCAGGAAGCTCATACAGCCCAAACAGGATGTATATTGCCGGGAAAGCCTTAGTATACAAGAATGGCGGAAAGTCATCAGGTCAGAGCATCATCGACTCAAACAGGAATGTTATCTCGACCTGGGGAGGGGCAACACCCTGGTCTGGAAACGATGGCTCCAACACTCACTTCATCGGGCATAATGACGGAGCGTTCAGGGGAATCTGGAATCTTGCCATCGGAAGCACGATAATCGTGACTGACGGGTCGGGAAAGCCTACAACCTACAGGCTTACGAAAAAATTCATTGTCACTGACAGCGCTGTTGGCGTAAATGACGGACAGAAATACTTCAGCTACATAACATCGACTTCAGGTGGAGAGGTCATAACGCTCCAGACCTGCAAGACATCCACTACAAACTGGATTCTGAGAGCAGAGAAAATCAACTGATTAGAACTACTGCGGCAATCAATAATGGTTGCCGCTTTTGTTTTGTAATTGAAAGTTAATGGATTCGTAATATCTGATACATCCTCCCATGGGATGCTTGGATATATAATTGCAAAATGATGAGGAGAAATAGCATGAAAAATAGAGAAGTTGTGCTCTATATCGCTCAGAGTCTGGACGGATTCATAGCCAGGGAGGATGGCGACATTGCATGGCTTGACATGGTTGCAATTGATGGTGAGGACTATGGATATGGCGAATTTTTGAAATCTGTGGATACAGTTGTACTTGGAAGGAAGACCTATGAAAAAGTAAAATCGATAAGTACAGAACCTCCTTATTTTGGTAAAAAGGTTTATGTTCTGACCAAGGATACTGATAAAAATGCTGATGATGTAATATACTGCAATGACGTCCTTAAGTTATTCAAAGATCTTAAGGCTACCGATGGTGGCAGGATTTTCATAGATGGAGGTTCTGAGACAGTCAGGAATCTGCGAGATATCGACATGATTGACCAGTACGTAATATCAATAATACCGGTTATGATAGGAAGGGGAATACGCCTTTTTGGTGATCTTGAAGAATCGGTGACCTCCAGGGTGAAACTTGTATCCTGCAGTCAGTTCAAATCGGGACTGGTCCAGCTTGAGTATGTGAAGGCTTAAGTATGGACATACAAAATTAAATTTGACAAAATTTAATATCGTGGTATAATATATCCATAAAATACCTGAAATTTAGGGGATTGAATAAAGCAATTATGCCGTATGGCAGGAGGGAAATAAGATGAGAGAGATAAACGATGCAACGTTTGAAAGCGAAGTACTTAACAAGAAGGGAATGGTTCTGGTAGATTTCTGGGCGCCATGGTGCGGACCATGCAGAATGGTTGCTCCAGTAATGGAGGAGCTTTCCAAAGAATTCGAAGGCAAGCTTGAAGTTGTGAAGCTTAACGTGGATAACAATCCAAAGGTTTCGCAGTCACTAAGGATCACCAGCATACCGACCATAATCCTGTTCAAGGACGGGAAGGCTGTGGATGGAACCGTTGGAGTAAGGCCAAAGGAATTCTTCCAAGACATCATTAAGAAGAACAGCTGATAATAATCATGGCACCTGCAAATTCAAGATTTGCAGGTGCCATTTAGATTCCATTTAGATTCCTGTGCTTCCAAAACCGCCACCGCGGTCTGTGCCGATTGATGCTACAGAATCAACCATTATGAACTCAGCGCTTTTGTATTCATTGAAAACCAGCTGTGCAATCTTCATTCCCTTTCCGATATAGATTGTCCCGTAAGGATTTCCTATACTGTCAACTATTATGGGGCTGATGGAAGAAACGGCTTGAAGAACATTAAGGTATGACGGACTACCTGTAGGTTCCTGAACTCCAATCAATCGCTCTAGCGTAGTAAGCTTGTATTCAGAAGTGATTTTCTCCAAAATTGTAGGATCAGCCAATATCTCATATGGAAGATTTGATATATTGTAGGTATTCTGCATTATGATTCCGACTGAATCCCTGTAGCCTGCATCAACTGTCCCTGGACTGTTTGGTATCCTTAGGTCTGTCTTAAGCGAAAGACCGCTTCTGGGGCGCACCTGCATCTCGATGTTGTCTGGCAATGCGACCTTTATGTTCAAAGGAATCACAAGACATTCCATAGGGCGAATCGCGATGTCCCTTGATGCGAATACGTCAGCACCGGCATCATTGAAGTTTGCGTATGCCGGAACTGTTCCGCCCTCATTGATCTCTATGTATACCTGGATCTTTTCCAAATTATTCACCTCTCCAGAAAATTATACTTTAACATCAATTTATACACAACTTGACCTTAAGTTTCAAAATTTGTCTGCCGACAAAACCCTCAAGGAGTTGTATAATCAAGTTGAGAATAAGAGGTGATGATATGATAGTTGAAATTGGAAAGCTAAGAACACTTCCTGAACTTGAGAGGGCAATCACCCTTTCGGCAATCTGCCATGTTGGGCAGGTTGACCTCATGGGAACTCCATACATACTGCATCCGTTAAGAGTAATGGGTGGTGTTGCAACATACGATGAAAAGGTTGCTGCAGCCCTTCACGACCTCGTAGAAGATACGGACATTACGCTCCAGGACCTTGAGGAACTGGGATTCAAGGAAGAAATCGTAGCAGCAGTTGATGCTTTGACTAAAAGAGATGACGAAAAATACATGGATTATGTAAAAAGGGCTACTGAAGACCCGATTGCAATCAAAGTCAAACTGAGCGACCTCGTTGACAATCTGGGTAAGACAGAAGAGCTGCCAGATGATGAGGTCAAGGATAAGAGGAGAAGGAAATACACCAAGGCGCTTAAGTTCGTTGAAGATGCCATCAGCAGGACAAGAAAATAGGAATTGAAAAATATAGTTCAGGAAAATTTTAATGGCTTCCGTACAAGTACGGAAGCCATGGCCATTATTAAAGCAATTCGAGGTATCCCTCCGGGATTCCTTTGGTCCCGTTTGGTTTATCACTTGCAAGCACAGTGAGAACTTTCTGTACTTCCAATTATGATTATACCAAAAATGTCCCACTGTAAACAGACCAAATTGAATACAATAATAAATTTTCAGTGAACAAGGAATATTTCAATAAACCCAAAATACCCAGCCATGCTGCCTGAAGCCTTATGAGAAAGGCTTCAGGTGCAAAAAAGTGATTTTAAGTCGAACACAAGAAAACGGCGGAGCATATTGCTCCACCGCTCATACTTAGGTATTATACTGATTTTCCTGTGACTTTTGCAGCGATATCTATTGTTCGCTTTGCCTGGAATTTTACAGCATCCTCGATATCGTTGACTATCTTTCCATCAAGAACCTGTGCAGTGGTACCGTAAGGATTTCCACCTGCCTTGTAAACTGAAGGATCGATGTATCCAGGTCCGACGATTATGGCTCCAAGATGGAAGAATACTGTATGGAAGCTTCTGACAGTCTCCTCCACTCCACCATGAAGGTTCATCGCAGAGCTCATTGCGCTCATTACCTTGTTTACCAGAAGACCCTGGGACCATACTCCACCAAGAGTATCTATGAACTGCTTCATCTGCGAAGCCATTACACCATACCGTGTCGGGCTTGAGAATATTATCGCATCAGCCCAGACAAGGTCATCAGGAGTTACAACCTGAACATCAGATGTGGCATCATGATTTGCCTGCCATAGAGGGTTTGCTGCTATTGCATTTGGCGGAGCCAATTCAGGTACCTTCAGCAGCCTTACCTCTGCGCCTGCTGCTTCACCAGCATCTTTTGCCCAATTTACCATCTGAGTGTTGCCGCCTGTCGAGCTGTAATATACTATTGCAAGTTTAACTTTATCCATTTGTTGAACCATCCTTTATAATAAATTTTATAAGATTTAATCTTGTACTATATTTATACCGTATGATTATGAACATATAATGTGCAGAGTGTTTCTAAAGTGTTAATTATACTAATTAGTATAAAAATTTATCTAAATTTTTGTGCGCTTCATTTTCTAAAAAGGTGTTGACTGCAATAAATATCAATGGTAATATGATTAAGTCACATTAGTTGTGACTGATTCGGCCCCATGGTCAAGCGGTCAAGACGCTAGCCTCTCACGCTGGAAACAGGAGTTCGATTCTCCTTGGGGTCACCACATTACACCAGATTTCGATAAGAAATCTGGTGTTTTTATTTTTGTGGAAAATTGCGCAATTGCTGTATTTTATAGCAATAATATGACGCAAAACTCAAAAAATGTGATAGAAAAGACTATATACATATTGAGAACGTATGGTTAATATTAGTTTAATTCTTACAAAAAGAGTTGAATGTGATATCGATACGGAACATAATCAAGATACGAGGGAGAGCGATTTCGCTTCTCCTGGTTTGGTGTTGAATGAGCTTGATATTCCATCGCTAATGATCCGCATATCGTAAAACTTCTCAAAAATGCAATAGAGGTGCATAAGGATGGAAAATATAAGAATTGAACTGCATAGACTGCAGTCGAAGATAAAGGGAAAGATATTACTCCCAGAAGACAAGGATTTTGATTCAGCAAGGGCGACATGGGATGTTGCAACTGACCACCGGCCGGCATTGATTGTACTTGCTGCTAATGCCAAGGATGTCATTGAAACCATAAAGTTCGCAGGTGAAGTCGGTCAGAAAGTAACTGTAATTTCGACTGGGCATGGCCCGACAAGACCTGCTTCGGGAGGAATAATGCTCAGGCTGTCCGGAATGGATGCTGTAAGGATTGACAAGGAAGCACGGACTGCATATGTTGAAGCCGGCGCAAAATGGTCGAAGGTGCTTGAAATGGCAGCTGTGTATGGACTCGCGCCACTTATGGGTTCGTCGTCTGATGTCGGTGCCGTAGGATATACTTTGGGTGGTGGACTTGGATGGCTTGCAAGAAAGTATGGGCTGTCGCTGGACAACGTTAATTACTTTGATATCGTAACCTCAGATGCTGAACTGAAAAGGGCAGAAAGAGATAGCTGTGATGACCTTTTCTGGGCCCTGTCTGGTGCGGGAAGTGCCTTCGGGGTTGTTGTGTCGATGGAAATTAGACTGGTTCCAGAAAACATTGTCTACGCCGGGAATCTGGTCTATGGACATGAAGATGCTAAGATGCTTCTTGATAAATACATTGAATGGACAGAAGAACTGCCTGATGAAATGTCATCAGCGATGGTACTTGCAAACTTTCCGGATTTGCCTATAGTACCGGAGCCTCTTCGAGGAAAATCAGTTGCAATGGTGAGAGGCTGCTTTGCAGGCAATATTGAAGATGGTGAGAGGATAGTCAACAAGCTTCGAGAATGGAGGGAGCCGATTCTTGACATGTGGTCGAAGATTCCTTTCAGCATGGCTGATACTATCAGCAACGATCCTAAGGAGCCGATACCTGTTTCGGTTACCAATGTTACTATTGATGAGCTGAATGAGAAGGCTAAAGCCGCTCTTCTGAAAATGACATATAGGGATGAGGGGTACTCTCCTATACTGTTTACTGAAATCTACCATATGGGTGGAAGTATAGCTTCGTCTGACAGGAGCGAGAGTGTCTTTGCGGTCCGTGATGCGAAATATGTGGTAAAAATCATGGGGCTTGTACTAGGAGATGGATCAAGGGATTTTTTCTCTGCAGCAGTTACTGGTCTTAAGGATGAATTGAAGGATGAACTGAACAGTGAAGTATACCCGAACTTTCTTGAGGGGCTTGAAAAATTCAATCACCCTGGAAGGCTATACCCTGTTGATACTTTAGAGAAGCTTGGAAGAATAAAGGTAAGATTCGATCCTGACAACATGTTCGAAAATGGTCTTGAGATAGGACCTGTTCAATAAGATTCATTTGCAGATACCTGGTCAGTTGAGTGCCTCGCGTTAGCGGGGCATTCGAATTTACGAATATTAAATCAGTGATTCCAAAGAATGTTCATGTCAAGCCTCTCCTTGGACAATCAAGGATTATCGGGTAAATTTACAAGATTTGTATTTTCGTGATAAGCTGTTGACACCGGAGAGATTGAGGAAGTCTTAGAGTTATCCACACTGCCTGTTGGTAAATAGTGTTTTTTGTGGATAACTTTCCGCTTGATTCTTAAGGGTAAATGAAAGTTATAAACATTATCCACAGAAAAAACACAAAAACACTGGTTAAATGTGGATAGTTAATGTAATCTTTACAATGTAAAAAAGGATTATCCACACATGAGGAGAATTTATGAGATTCGCAAAAGAAACAATAAAAGCAAAATTCATTAACAGACCGAACAGGTTCAAGGCTTTCGTGGAGCTTGATGGGGAGACGGTCGTAGTGCATGTTCCAAACACCGGAAGGAACAGGGAAATCCTTGTGCCTGGCTGCACTGTGGTACTGAGAAAAGAAGATTCTCCTACCAGGAAAACTAAGTTCAGCCTCATAGCAGGCTATAAGGGAGACAAGCTGATCAACATAGACTCGCAGATTCCAAACCACGTTGTGGAGGAGGCGTTGTCTTTGGGCCTGATTGAGGAGCTTAAGGGCTATGGCACTGTCATGAGAGAGAAGACTTACGGTAAGAGCAGATTCGATTTTCTTCTCGAGGATTCCGAAAGGAAATTCTACCTGGAGGTAAAGGGCGTGACGCTTGAATCTGATGGTGTGGCAAGCTTCCCTGATGCACCTACTGAAAGGGGTGCGAAGCATGTCAGGGAACTGATGGATGCACTTTCGGAAGGTCATGGTGCAGGGATTCTGTTCCTAGTCCAGATTGAGGATGTCCATATGTTTACCCCGGCATATGCTTTGGATCCGGAGTTCTCTGAGGTGCTGAAGTCAGCCAGGGACAAGGGTGTGAAGGTCATGGCATACAGGTGTGCTGTAACTGAATCCTCGCTGGACATCATCGGAAGCATACCTGTACTCATATAGGAAATGCGCGGAGGAGCCAATGCTGATACAATATAATTGTAAGATATGACAGGAAGATAGCCGCAAGCTGAGCGGCGGGATGGAGTTTAATATGAAAAAGATACCTGAGATCATGGGTACCTTCAGGAGCCATATCATAGAGGTTCCTGACGTCATAAGGAAATGCAGCGGAGTCAGGATTTTCGGGAAGAGGGTTAAAAGCTTCATCTTCACGACTGATGTAGCGATAATCAAGAATACTGATGCAGACGCAGTAATGAGCGTATATCCCTTCACACCGCAGCCGGTAATAACCCAGAGCCTTGTCAGTGCATCTGATGTACCGGTGTTCTGCGGAGTAGGCGGAGGGACGACAACCGGAAAAAGGGTGGTCAACCTTGCGCTGGATGCTGAATTCAAGGGTGCAATGGGCGTTGTGCTGAACAGTCCGACATCCAATGAGACAATAAGGGCTGTCAGGGAAGTCATAGACATTCCTATAGTCATAACGATAATATCTGATAAGGATGACTTTGAGGGAAGACTAGAGGCAGGAGCAACAATATTCAATGTGTCAGGAGCAAAGGACACAGCAAGGATTGTAAGGGTGATTAGGGAGAGATATCCGGATCTGCCCATCATTGCAACTGGCGGACCGACAGATGAGAGCATACTGGAGACGATTGAAGCGGGAGCAAACGCAATTACATGGACTCCGCCTTCAGGAACTGAGATAATGAGGAGACTTATGGAAAAATACAGGGGGGATTATTAGTGGCCGTACTGGGTGAAAACTGCAAGCATTGTCCTGAATTCAAGGTAAGCTGTGATGGTAACGACACAGGCTGCATCTGCTACAGATGTCCGAGAAACCTTGGCCAGTGCATAATAGTAAAATACTGCAGGGAAACTGAATCTGTGCTCGAATTGGCTGACAGGATGGATGCCGGTACTGAGCTTATGATAGAGAGATATTATAGAGACAAGAATATGGAATGAGGAGTTGCAAAATGGAAAACATCAGAGAAGCCTTCGGAAAGTTCCTTGATTATCAGCTGAGACTTTCCAACCTTTACCATGCCATGAACCTGCTGCACTGGGATATGTCGACTATCATGCCGCCCAAGGATGCTGAAAGGCGGTCAGAGGTCGTGGGGTTCATGTCACAGGAAGCCTTCAGGATTGAAACCGACAAGGCTTTCATCGAGCTCACTGACAGCCTGTTCGAGGTAAGGGATGAACTTACCGACCAGGAAAAGGCCATGGTCGAAAAACAGAAGAAGGAGCAGGACTTCAAGAAGAAGATTCCTGAGGAAGAATATCTGGAATACAGCATACTTGTCTCAAGGGGTGAAAAAATCTGGGAGGATGCAAGGAATGCTGATGATTACGAGGCGTTCAGGCCTACTCTTGAAAAGATAGTGCAATTCAACAGGAAAATCGCTGATTATATCGGATGGGAAGAAACAAGATACGATGCTCTTCTGGATATGTATGAGCCTGGAATGAAGGTCAGCGATATTGACAAGGTGTTCAGCGAAGTGAGAGACGGTCTTGTCTCAATACTGGACAGAATCAGGGCAAAAGGCCTGGAGGTTGATAATAGCTTCCTCCATGACAAATTCGACAAGAGGCTTCAGGAAGAATACAACCGGGAGCTGGCAGAAAGGCTTGGATTTGATTTCGAGGCAGGTGTCATTGCTGTAAGCGCACATCCATTCACGACTAATTTCGGAAACAAGGATGTCAGGATAACCACAAGATACGACGAGAATGACCTGATGATGAGTGTATATTCTACGATCCATGAAGCAGGACACGCCATATACGAGCAGAACATCCCTGACGAGCTGGCGAAGACCAATATCGGGGGCGGCGTATCCATGGGAATCCATGAGTCGCAGTCACGCTTCTACGAAAATATCGTTGGAAGGAGCAGAGGCTTCATAGGAGCTGAGCTTCCTAAGCTTGCAGAGAGGTTCCCGAATCTCTCAAAAGTATCTGCTGAGGCTTTCCACAGGGCAGTCAACAAGGTAATGCCTTCACTCATAAGGATCGAGGCTGACGAGCTTACATACAGTCTCCATATCATCATAAGGTATGAGATTGAAAAGGCGTTCATCAATGGTGAGGTGGACTTCAATGAGCTTCCAAAGCTTTGGTCTGCAAAATACAAAGAGTATCTTGGAGTTGAACCTTCTAACTTCAGGGAAGGTGTGCTGCAGGATGTTCACTGGGCAGGCGGCATGATAGGGTATTTCCCAAGCTATGCCCTTGGTAACCTCTACGGAGCTCAAATGCTTTACAAAGGAATATTGAGGGACCTTCCTGACTACGATGAGATAGTGGCATCAGGAGATCTGAGCAGGGTAACAGGATGGCTTAAGGACAACATCCATACCCATGGAGGTACCTACAAGCCTTCGGTCCTTATTGAAAAGGCTACCGGAGAACCCCTCAGCGCAAGCTACTTCCTGAGGTACATAGAGGAAAAGTATTCAAATCTCTACGGGATATAGAAATTCTGTCTTAAAGAGGTGAGTGAAGTGTTCATAAAAAAGGTTAAGGGAAACACCTTTCTGGTAGAGACAAGCTTTCAGTCGATTCCATTCTACAAGCTTGAAGGCGGAAAGATAATCATGGTCGACTGCGGCTTGATTGAGGAGAGGGAAGGTATACTGAACCTTTTTTCAATGGAAGGGCTAAAACCGGCTGCAGTACTTGCCACTCACGCGCATGTGGACCATATCGGGAACGCCGCATATTTCCAGAAGGAGTTTGGTGCGAGGATAATCATGAATGAGGTCGAGGCAGCAGTTGCTAATTCCATAAGGGGTCTGAAGACCACGTACTCGACACTGGCAGCAACTGACATCATGAAGCATTTTGGAAATATGGTGGTTGAAGCTGATGAAAAGATAGGGATGCATGAAGACCATGTTGAAGTGCTGGGTGCAGACTTTAGGATAATTGCTGTACCTGGTCATTCTCCAGGACATATTGCTGTGTTAACGCCTGACAACGTGGCATGTATTGGGGATACCCTTGCAAGCTGCGATGTCCTTGGCAGCTCGAGGATGATGTACTCATTCTCAATATCAAAGGACCTTGAGAGCAAAAGGTCATTGATGGACCTGGACGCTGACAAGTTCGTTCTTTCTCATAAGGGTGCATTTGATGAGATAAGGAGCATAATACCGGCTAACATAAAGTATTTCGAGGATTCAGCAGATGAGGTACTTAGCCTCATTGAGACTCCTGTTGGATTTGAAGAGCTGCTCGACAGGGTCATAAGGCATAAAGGTACAAAGGTAGCATCGCTCTATAAATACAACAGGATGGAAAGGATGACGAGGCCTCTACTGGAGTTCCTGATAGATACTGGCAGACTGAGATGCGAAATAGTTGATAATAGACTATATTATGTCAAATGAGAAGATCCCTGAAGCCTTAGGTGCTTCAGGGATCTTCCATTTATTTCAGTCAGCCTTGAGTGCCGCTGCCATCTTCAAAATTATGTTTGCTGAGTTGCGAACGGCATGAGGTTTGAACTTCTCATAATCCATTCCTGCTCCGGTATTTGCATTGTCTGAAATCGACCTTACCACAGAAAACGGGATATTGTTAAGGCTGCAGGCTTGTGCTACCGCAGCGCCCTCCATTTCGCATGCAGCTGCACCAAAGGTTCGCTCAAGCTCCCGGACCTTCTCGCTGTCGCTCATGAATTGGTCACCGGTGACTATGATGCCCTTATGTGTCCTATGGTCTCCGCAGCATGTCGCAGAATCGAACGCCAGGTCTGAAAGGTGTTGGTCGCATTTGAATACAGATGTTTCAAGCCTTGGTATGACTCCTTTTGCGTAGCCTAAAGGCGTTACATCGAAATCGTGCTGAATCAGCGAGGTTGCAATCACCACGTCAAGCGGAGCGATGTCTTTTCCAATTCCGCCAGCCACACCTACATTGATGACATGTGTGACTTTGAAGTCATCGATCAGTATTTGTGCGCAGATGGCTGCATTTACTTTTCCGATTCCGCTTACTACAAGCACGCTCTCAAGTCCGTTCAGAGATCCGTGAAGGAATTCCATCCCGGCCTTCGAGACTGTGCGGCTCATATCAAAACCATCCATCAGAGGTTCAAGCTCCTCTTCCATGGCGCATATTATTCCAAGTATCCTGTCCATAAATTTCCTCCTCGAATTGCTTATATACTGATGATACTAGAAATATCTGACTTGTTGAAGGAAAATCACACAAGACATCTTAATAATAGGGTGCTTTTGTAGTATTATAACGAATATGACAGGAGGAGAGACTTTTGAAACAGGAACTGCAAAGGACAAGAATGCTGATAGGTGATGAGGGACTTGACAAGCTTATGGATTCAAAGGTTTGCCTGCTTGGGCTCGGAGGAGTCGGCGGAGCTGCGTTTGAAGCGCTTGTAAGAGGTGGAATAGGAACCGTAGTTGCCATCGACAATGATATAGTCACAATTTCAAACCTTAACAGGCAGACGATAGCGACCTACAGCACAATCGGAAAGCCAAAGGTTACGGCGGCATTTGAAAGGGCTCAGGATATGAACAGGCACTGCAGGGTTATTCCTGTCGAAGCCTTCCTGACTCCGGAAAACATAAGCGAGTACATACCTTCGGACTCTGACTATGTGATCGATGCGATAGATAACGTATCAGCTAAGCTAGCTGCCATTGAATTCTGCAAGGATAAGGGAATAAGGATAATAAGTGCCATGGGTACCGGAAACAAGTTTGATCCATCAATGCTCAAGGTCATGGATATCAATGATACATCCATGTGCCCGCTGGCCAAGGTAATGAGGCGTGAGCTTAAGAAGAGGGGAGTAATAAAACTGAAGGTAGTCGCCTCTCTTGAAAAGCCTCAGGAACCAAGATCATTCGATGAAGGGCTGGATGGACCTGAAAGTCTACTAAAGTCCAAGAGAAGGACACCAGGAAGCACATCGTTCGTACCGCCTGTAGCCGGGATGATAATGGCATCGGTTGTAATACGTGAGATCCTTGGTATTTATGAATAATTCAGGCCAATAAAATAGCCGGGCTTTGACCCGGCTGCTGATGGCTTAGCGAAACTGGTTTATCTCGCCATAATACTCGTATCCAAATTGTGAAAGACGCTCCAGCAATTCCTTCTTGTCCAGACTGAAGTGCGAACACAGGTCATTCAGTGATTTGAACTCATTCCTTAGTTTTGTGTTGATAAGGCTGCTAAGCATGAAGGGGTCCATGGTTTTGATGTTTTCCGGTGTCATTTGGTTCCTCCTTTATTGTGGCAGTGAAATCACGGGCTCCATCTATTAAAAGTATAATAGAAAATCCGGGTTCATTTATGAACAAAATGAAAATTTGGGAGTAAACGTTTGAAAAATAACTAACACATAAAAATAAAGCGATTTGATTATTGATTTCGCAATAAATGAAAAACATTGAAAAATTTGATATAATTAAGCAATATGATACCAATAATGTTCTATCGGATAGGACAAGAGGAGAATTCGAATGAAGACTTTTGAAGGATACGGCATAAGGGGACTTCACCTGAAAAACAGGGTAGTGATGCCCCCGATGTGCATGAATATGGCGATAGATGGAGTTGCTCAAGATTTCCACCTGATACACTACGGAAATGCGGCTCTGGGTGAAATAGGACTTGTAATAGTCGAGGCTACCGGAGTCAATCCAGAAGGAAGGATACTGGATAAGGACCTTGGGATATGGAACGACGAGCAGGCTTCAGGGCACAGGATGATAACGGATGTATTGCACAAATACGGTTCTAAGGCAGGAATCCAGCTGGGACATGCAGGCAGAAAATGCAGGATTGAAGGAACAGAGCCTGTAGCGCCTTCTGCCATCGCTTACAATGGAGATTACGACCTTCCACGTGAAATGACCAGAACTGACATTGAAGATGTCGTAGAGGCATTCAGGTCAGCTGCAATAAGGGCTGTTGAGGCAGGATATGACCTCATCGAGCTGCATGGAGCCCATGGATATCTAATGCATGAATTTCTGAGCCCGCTTACAAACAGGCGCACTGACGAATTCGGCGGAAATCTTGAGAACAGGACGAGGCTAATGAAGATGACTGCGAAAGCGGTAAGGGATGCAATACCTGAGAATATGCCGCTGATACTTCGCGTATCCGCTTCAGATTATTTCGAAGGCGGCATTGACCTTGATGAGATGGTAAGGATAGTCGACATTCTCAAGGAGGACCTGGACATGATCCATGTAAGCTCAGGAGGACTTGTCGAGGATCAGAAGATAAGGGTATACCCTGGATACCAGGTGAGATTCTCAGAGGAAATCAGGAGAAGGTGCGAGATACCTACCATTGCTGTGGGACTCCTTACCGACATCAAGCAGGTCGAGGAAATACTGTCAAATGACAGGGCTGACCTGGTTGCACTTGGAAGGGTGCTTCTTAGGGATCCATTTATACTGATAAAGGAAAGCCACGGACTCATTACTCCTCTTTTTGCCTATAAAAGGGGCTTCAATGTGGAGTGGAGAAAGAAATGATGTCGTGAAGGCATAACAATAAACCAGCCATATTCTGCAAGCAACATGCAGCATATGGCTGGTCTTTTAGTTTCTACCTTCTCTTTGTCCCACCGAATACATCGGACATTTCAACCATATCCAAGGCTTCTTGCACAGCATACAAGGTTCTATTCGGGTTTATACAGCGAGGTAGTAAAGCGCCCTCTAAGTATCGAAAGTTCTGTAAGGAAGCCCTTTAGGTTCCTGTGCATCGATGCAAGGCTTGATGAAGCGCTGTCAGCTTCCTCTGAGTGCCCCGACTCATAGAGTTTTTCAAGGAGTCTGAGGATCTCCTCCTGGCTGCGTTTTGTCGACAGCCTCCGGCCTCTTGAGACTATATGAGAAGAGAGGATCTCTGCAGCCTCAGAAGGATATCGCTCGTTGAGCTGGTCATAGTGGTCGGGAATGAAATCCGGAAATTCCCTGACAAACCTTAAGAGCCCGTACAGGTCACCTTCCTCAATGAGGATCCTCTTGTAAATACCTTTGGTGTTCTTTCTTACATCGGTATCCTCGGAAAGCCTCTTATATACAAGCGGCCAATCCTGAGGGCTCAATGACCTTTTTAGCTGGGAATATCCGTTGAATTCGCCGAGCGCTATCAGCCTTATGGAGAGCTCTATGAACCTCTCCTTGTTCTGCAGCTGCTTGTTTACATTAGATGCAAGGTACAGCCATCTTATAAGCTCCGTCCAGTTCCCCTTGGCTTTATGAACCCCTTCTTCAACAAGTTTAAGGGCTTCAGGAAGATGACCTTTGGAAACCAGAGAAGTAACCTCCATGTATCTGAAATCAGGTACATCGGGATTCTCCTTTTTCAATTCCTCAGCTTCATCGATTCTGCCGATCATCATCAGGAGCTCATACTCCAGATAAAGGAAACCGTGACCTACAGATGGGTTGTTGTCCTTTTTTTCCGAGCAGATTACAAGGGACCTGTAATAGCTGTCAAAGTCTCTTTCTGTAGCTATGAATTTCTTCATTATTCTGAGAAGAACAAGAAGCTCCTGTGCATTTCCGTTGTCTTCGCAGATTCTACGAAGATGCCTGAAAACAAGGTCTCCTTCAGGTGCTGCGTATTTCTTTTCGGAAAGTGGAATAAGAGCCTCCTGGCATATTTTTTTATAGTTCTCAGACATCAGCAGATGGTCTATTCCCTTGGTATCCCTTATTGAAACATCATATATTGTCAGATAGGAAATTGCAGCAGACAGATAATCCCTTGAACCTATGTGTCTCCTGGCTCCTTCATGCATGTTCCTGAGCTCAGTCACAAGTATTTCAAAGCTGTCCTTGGACTTTTCCTCCATATAGCCGTAGTATGCCTCAAGAAGTGAAGCCTTTTGAGTTTCGAGTGCCTTGTCCTCTGATGGATCATGGAATGTTTTTCTCACAAGCACTGGAATATCCTTATATATGCTCCTGAGAGACAAAATGAACTCAACCAGAGATTCCTTATCTGCATCATCAAGAATGGATTTCAGGGCTGTCCTGTCATCGAGTGCTGATACTCTGGGAGCCTTTCTTCCATTGTTCCCTGCCGAAGTGAGAATATCTTCTCCTGCTTCAAGGACAGCGACCAGATGTGCGCAAAGTACACCAGATCCGCAGGAACAGGTGGGCTTTGAGTTATCGCCCAGCGGGATCTGCTGGTGGTAGAGGTCCCCATCCCTTACAGTTGAAGTAAGGATGCCTTTCCTCACTGAGAGCCTTCCAACTGCCTTCTCGTCAAGGAGCCTTCTGGCTTTTTTTATTGTTATTTCAGATATTTCACCGTAGGATTCCCTGATTTTCATGGCTCACCCCGAATGCTGATTTATACTGGAAACGGCAGGTCAAGGATATCTTTTAAAAATCCAATGTAGAACAGATACAGTCCGATTGTGAAGACAAGGTTGAATATGACCATGACCAGAAAATGGACATTTGTCCTCTTCTTCCATAGTCCTCTCATATATAGCACATCTTCCATGACAACAATCATGATCACATGGAAAAGGATGGATAGCAGCATGAAGGACCGTATCCTGATGAACGGAATGAAGATGAACGGGAGCAGGTACATGAGCGAAAATTTGTTGAATAGCCTCACTCCTGTGGGCTCTTTACTGAAAAACCGGTTCAGCCTGTAGCTTTCGCCTGAAGCGACATGCAGCACAGACAGGAACACGACGGCTATCATTGTTGAGGTCATTGCAAGCGCATAAAAAAGCATAATGGCTCCTTATATCAAATATCACCGTATTTGTATTCATCAAGATATATCCTGAATGAGGGGAAGATTCCGAAGGACCTTATAAGGCTGTCAGCCTCCCTGGCTGATTCGGCATCTTTTCTGCCTGTCCTTCGTGCCCTGATCATCAGGTTCTTTGGAGTTTCAAGAGGGGATATGTATTCTACTATGGACACCTCGTAGCCCTCAGCCTCAAGCATGAGGCCACGCAGGCCATCTGTCAGCGTATCTGCAAGCCTTGCCTTGAGTATGCCGTGCTTCATGATTCCCTTGAATGGCTCGTAAGTGTAGGTTGAGAGCATCTCCTTGTGGCAGCAGGGTACTGCGACTATGTACTCTGCATCCCTTGAGGCGCCGAATGCAAGGGCCATGTCAGTAGCAGTATCGCAGGCGTGGAGGGACAGCACTACGTCTATCTTCCTTCCGTCCCTGAAGTCCTTGATGTCCATGGCGTGGAACTCCATGTTCCTGTATCCGAGCTCGGCCTGGATCTTCTTTGAGGCTTCAATTACGGCAGGGGAGATGTCGATGCCTATGAAATGGCACTTCATCCTCTTCACCTCTGTAAGGTAATAGTTAAGGACAAAGGAAAGGTATGACTTTCCGCAGCCTGCGTCAAGTATTGTCACAGTGCCCTCCCTCTTGAGTGAGGAAAGCTCAGGAGCCAAAAGCTCAACATAGTGGTCGATCTGGTTGTACTTCCTAATCCTGTTGTTCTTTATCTTTCCGTCCTTGGACATTATCCCGATTGCCTTAAGGAGAGCCTGTGCTTCGGTTGACTTCACAAGGTAATCCCTGTTAAGCAGTGTGGATGTCTCACCGGCTTCTATTTCCCTGTCCTTCAGGACCTCAGTAGCCATATTGACATTCTTGCCATCAGCAGTTATGACGAGCCTGGTTCCCCTTTCCTCATAGATGATATTAGCTGCATCATACTTAAGTGCTTCAGCCTGGATATCCTTAAGCATGTCAGCAAAAGACATCTTCCTCGTCACACCATTGTAGTTATAGGCTACCCCATCCCCATCAGGTATGGCATTGCCTTTGAATTTCTTCAGCCCTGCGGTGAAGATTACTTCGGTACCTACATATATGGAGCTGTTTTCATTGAATCTTCCTATAAGACCCATAAAGAAGAAGCCCAGCTTGTCAGTCATATTCTTGTTCATATCGCACCTCAATTTTTTACTTACTCAATTATACCCCATATGAGGCAGGTTTTGCAGATGCAGCGAACAAGCGCTTTAATTGTCTTCCATATAAGCATTGGCAAATGTGATGCATAGGCAAGTCGGATACTGTTTGCCTGCCCGGGTGGAAATAAACTATAATTGAGATGGCAGCTGCAGAGGGCTGCCTGGGAATATGAAAGGGACAATATGATGAAACAGAAGCATAATGGAATCGGAGTATTCCTCATATTTGCGATAATGCTCCTTGCACCGTTCATAGAAAACACAAGAGGTATCTTCATACCCATGTTCAAGGATGAGTTTGGAGTGTCCAATACGCTCATATCAACTGCTATAACCGTGGGAGCGGCATCAAGCCTTTTCGTGTCGCTTTTCGGTGGCCCGATAATAGGGAAGCTTGGCCAGAAGGGCTCCTTTACTGTGAGCCTTGTATTTGTACTCTCAGGGATACTGCTCCAGACCTGGTCTAAGAGCTTCCTCCTGTTTGCATTGGGGCTTGTGCCGATTTCAATGGGTATAGCGTTGTACAACGTATCAGCCAATACGATAATTCCATTCATGTTCTTTTCGATCCAGACAGTGATAATGAACATACTGCATGCCATGTATGGGGTTGGTTCTACAATAGCTCAGAACCTGACGGGAACCCTTCTATCCATGGGAATCGGTTGGAGAACAATTTATCTTGGAGTTTCCGTTGCATATTTTCTCCTGGCTTTCCTTTCGAGGTTCGCTGTGATACCGGAAATACCCAGGGCGAAGGAAGAGATGAAGATATCCCAAAGAAAGCTCATGAGGGACCCACTTGTCATTGCATTCGGTCTCGCACTGGGATTCTATGCCTTTTCTGAATTCGGTGTCTCACTGTGGCTTACAAATTATCTGAAGGCAATCTACGGATATCCAGAGAGCACAGGTGCGCGGTATGTAGGATTCTTCTTCCTGCTGTTCTCAGTTGGAAGGCTTCTCGGAGGATTCGTAGTGCAGAGGATAGGAACCTTAAGGGCTGTAGTTGGAACTCTCCTGATATCGCTTGCAATGATGGTATCGGGACTGCTGCTGGGGGAAAGGTTCCTAATTGTTGTAAGCATAGCAGGACTTTTTTACTCGATTGTCTACCCTTCGCTCATATCGAAGGTAGGAGCAGTATTTCCTGACAGCACAGCCCATGCGATGGGATATGTAATAACGATAATTAATGTGGTGCTTAACGGAATGAACCAGGTAATGGGTATGCTGACTGATGCCATTGGTCCTGGCTTGTCCATATTCCTCATACCTGCCTGCCTTGTAGCAGCGCTGGCGGCTACAGCGTTCATAGGCTCGAGGACCAAAGTGATCATGAAATGACAGAAGGGGTGAAGCTATGGGAAGCATGAAGGTAACCATCGAACAGACTAAGGGCGGAGATGGCAGGGACCATATCCTCAGGGACAATGATTCCATAACAATAGGAAGATATACGGTAATTGAGAAGGACCCGGGTACCAAGAGCACAATGATTAGACTAAGGTTCTACAAGATCCAGGATTCAGACCTTATGAAGGCTGCTGTCCAGGCCATAGCAAAGTCACTCATCTGGGGAGGCGAGGTGTTCAAGCTCAACATCATAACCTCGAGCGAGACTCCTACATCTCCATTCACATCAAGTGGATTTACGCTGGAAGGTATACTTGTAAATAACTCCTATCAGGATTCGATAATAGCAAGCGAGTTCCTATTCGGCACAGATGCCACCAGGTTTAGAAGCGTGACCGACTACAAGCTTCTGGCACTCGAAGGGAGGAGCGTTGACCTGAGGCTTGCAACCCCTGAGGATGCTGAATCATTTCTCAGATACTACACGAGGAACAAGGAATTCCTCGGTCCGTTCGAGCCAAGGAGGGAGGACGATTTCTTTACTCTAAGAGGGCAGAAGAAGGCTCTTGAGGAATCCTATCGTGCATATCTTGCAGGCAGCGCCATCAATTTCGGGGTATTCCTAAAGGGAACGCTTATAGGCAAGATACAGATTTCAGGAATAACCTATGGAAGCTTCAGAAGTGCAATTGTAGGCTATGGTCTTGGAAAAGAGACAGAAGGAAAGGGTTATATGCAGGATGCGCTGTCAACTGTCATTGACTACGCATTCGAGGAGCTGGGTCTGCACAGGCTGGAAGCTTCAACTCTTCCTGAGAACCTGAGGTCGCAGAAGACCCTGGAGAAGAATGGGTTCAGGAAGGTCGGACTGAATGAGAAATACCTGTACATATCCGGAGAATGGAGAGACCATCTGACTTTTTCGCTGGTAAAGGAAAGATATCTTGAAAACAGGGATGGAAAAGAATAGATTACCGAGGGGACTTCGAGAGAGGTTCCCTTCTTAACGTGCAATTGACAATTCTCCCTGTATCATTAGAAGGCTCATGCGTTGTATACTTGAAGAAATGACTTAAAGACTCAGGAGGGTTATATGACTAAACAGGAAAGAAGCTGGATACTCCAGGATGTAGGAAACTCGGCATATTCCATAACGATCACGACAGCAATACTTCCGGTCTATTTCAAAAGCGTTGCGGCAGTTAACATGACTGACAGCATGTCGACAGCCTACTGGGGATACGCAAACTCCCTTGCCACGCTGATAATTGCAATCATGGCTCCGCTTCTCGGAACCATAGCGGACTTCAAGGGATTCAAAAAGACATTATTTTCAATATTCACCCTTACCGCCATAGGCTCATCCGCACTTCTCGCAGTAGCAGGTGAAGGACAGTGGTTCCTTGCCCTCGCGATTTATGTGGTTACAGCGGTAGCTTTCAATGGATCGAGCATATTCTACGATTCGTTCCTTACTGATGTCACTGATGACTCGAAAATGGACATGATATCTTCAAAAGGCTTTGCCTACGGTTATCTTGGCGGCACCATACCATTTGTAATTTCAATAGGTCTTATACTAAGCGCTGACAAGATAGGAATATCGACTGTTCTGGCTACTCAGCTCGCATTCATCATAACTGCTGTCTGGTGGCTGATATTCACCATACCTATGCTTAAGAATGTGAAGCAGACCTACTACATAGAAGGAAAGCCGGGACAGATAAGTGAAAGCTTCAAGAGGCTCAAGGCTACCCTTAATGATACTCTTAAGAACAGGAACGTATTCTTCTTCCTCCTTGCCTACTTCTTCTACATAGACGGCGTTCATACAGTAATAACTATGGCAACCGCCTATGGTATCGATGTAGGTCTGGATTCTGACAGGCTGATGGTAATACTGATAGCAATACAGCTCGTGGCATTCCCCTTCGCTCTGATTTATGGAGCTCTTTCAAAGAAATTCGGTGCAAGGAACATGATAATGGCGGGAATTGTAACATACACAATAATTTCCATCTATGGATTCTTCCTTAAGACTGAGTTTGATTTCTGGATACTCGCAATGCTCGTGGCAAGTGCTCAGGGTGGAATCCAGGCGCTCTCCAGATCATTCTTCGGAAAGATCATCCCGAAGGAGAAGTCTGCTGAATACTTTTCGATATACAACATTTTCGGAAGGGTTTCGTCCATATTTGGTCCGCTTCTTATGGCGATCGTATCTACCATTACCGGCGAGTCCAGGTACGGGATACTGAGCCTGATACTACTATTCATTCTTGGCATGGTATTCTTCTGGAAGGTCAAGGATGGGGAAAGGATGGAAGCAGCATAGCCTGGATGCGGATACTGGAAGTAAGTCTGATGTTTCATACCTGCTTCAGAAGTATTATCAGGTATTTCTCAGATTAGATATTCGATCAAACCAATACTCAATTTGAGTTTTGTCAGGACAATTTTTCAAGTAAACAAAATTAAATAAATGACTAACATTAAAGTTTTGTAATGGTATTTCTTTAAGGTATCCTTGTGATACCTCTTTTTTTATGGCTTCACGATACATGAATGTGATGCCAATATTTTCATGGCATAATTCTTTAATGGCATTCATATTTCCAACTTCAATTTTTCTTTCAAAATCATTGATACTGAGGTTTTGGTTATATAAGGCATGTTCAAAGATATCTCGTGTTCCGCTGCCTGGTTCCCGCAGAATCAGATTTTGGTCTAGCAGCCCCTCCAAACTTGTTGCAGTGGCTGCGATTTTGTTATTTGGAGAACATACACCAACGAAAGTTTCATTGGATAATTCCTTATATTCGAATTGATTCTGATTAAAATGACCTTCCAGTAAAGCGAAGTCTATTTTTCCCTCCCAAAGCATCTTTTGAAGGATATGAGTGTTTTCAACAAACATGGAGATATTGGTTTCTGGATCTTCTTTGAACAATTTGAGAAGAATAGGGGGAATCGTGTATTCACCAATTGTCAAGGTCGCTCCGAAAATCAAAGGTTTGGTGTGATTCTTAATCCGGTGCAACAAAGGTAAGATACGTTCAGAATTGGCATAGAGTGTCCTTGCATATTCCTGCAACGCTCTTCCTTCTTCAGTCAGAGAAAATTTCTTTCCTTTACTTGAGATTAACGCAACCTGATAGTGATTTTCTAAGAACCGTATTTGCTGTGAGACAGCTGGCTGTGTCATGTTTAGTTTTTGGGCGGTCTTTGTATAATTGCACGTTTCACATAGTGTAAGAAATGTCTGTAACCTATTATCCAGCATTTTAACCTCTCATAAGTGTAATTTATATAAATATAAAATAATATAATTTTATTTTATACAAACATAATGATATATTCAAGTTAATTTCTTATAAGTTTGGAGGTGTATTATGTTTGGGAAATTAAACAACATAGCACCTGGGTTGCTGCTTAGCGCCTGCGTTGCAGTTATTGCAATGCTTTTTAGCAGTCTGATTCCGGGTGATATTATTGGAGCCACAGTAATGGCTCTTTTGGTTGGTATGATGTTGAATCCAATAATAAGTGGATACAAACAATTCAATGCTGGAATAAGTTTTGCTGGAAAGCTTGTCCTTCGTTTAGGTATCATCCTTATGGGTGTTAACCTGAATTTTACTGAAGTGTTGAGTGTGGGAAAATATTCTTTATTTGTGATGATCTTTACCATGGCTACTGCATTCGGTGCAGGAAACCTTATTGGTAAATTGTTTGGAACTAACTGGAAACTTACAAATTTGCTATCCGTCAGTACGGCAATTTGTGGTGGTTCTGCTGTGGCTGCAGTAGGACCGGTTATCAGAGCAAAAGATGAAGATGTTGCTTATGCAATTTCTTCGACATTCATCTTCGATGTTCTTACTGTTGTAATTATTCCATGGATTGGAGTTGCTCTTGGTATGTCAAGCATGGGATATGGCTTATGGGTAGGTACGGCAGTTAATGATACATCTTCAGTTGTCGCTGCAGGATACGCTTTTTCAGAATTTGCAGGCAACACAGCAGTCATTGTCAAGCTGACCAGAACATTGTTCATAATTCCATTTGTTTTGATTTTTTCGATTATCACAGAAAGGTTGGAAGCAAGGTCAGAGGGTGGTCATGGACGCATATCTGTTAACTTAAGGAAGATCTTCCCGTACTTCATCATATTCTTTCTTGTTATCGTAGCAATTCGAAGCACGGGAATCATTCCTGGTGCTCTAGTAGATGCGTTATCAAGAACATCAAAATTCTGCATGGTCATGGCCTTATCGGCAATCGGTCTGAAAACAAGTTTCACAGATATCAAAAATATTGGATTCAAGCCTATGATCCTAGGGTTTATAGTTGATACACTGGTGGTCTTTGTCTCCATAGGTGTTCAGGTAGCAACTGGAAGATTCTAGGCACTCTGGGTTTTGAGGGCCAAACTGCTACAGGGTTTACAAAGCGGATTGAGCTCAAGTTAAGCACTCAATAATCTTATGAACATCCTGATGAAATAGAAAACGACCATAATTTTGGTGAAATTTATACAAATTGGTTATACAGTTATCTTATTTGCATCTGGTATCGGGTCAGCCTTATAATGATTCTTCATTTTTGCTAATTTACTTATACGCATGAAGTATAATATTTCTCTTTATTTATTGGCGTTTTGAAGTATAATATACTTTGAATGTGAACAGGTTTAGCGCCAAAATGGAGGAAATGATGGAATACAACGGAATAATAATCTTTGGAGAAATGGGGTCAGGCAAGGACACTTTGGCCGACTACATAATCGAAAAGGAGAACAAGGTAAAGAAATACGGCCTCAGTGACATAATAAGAGGCATGAAACCCGTCGTGTCCGTCTCACCGGAGTGGAAGAACAACGAAAGGGGCTTCATGCAGCTTGTTGCGGACAAGCTCAGGGAAATAGACATGAACATACTTAACAAGTATGCTCTCGGTAAGATGATACAGGACAATGCGGAACAGGTTGAGATCACTCAGGACCGCAAATGGGAAGAGATCAACGAGAACCTGAGACTGGTCAACCAGAAGATCATTCCAATGATCGTAGGCGGAAGGACCAAGGACGACTTCGACTTCTGGAAGAAGTCAGGTTTCCTTATCGTAGGGATAACTGCAACCAAGGAGAACAGGTTTGCAAGGCTTGTTGCCAGGGATGGTGAAGAGGTTGCAAAGAACAGCAACCCGAACCATAATACTGAGAAGGAAGTCGCTTCACTTGTCGAAAAGGCTGCCATGATAGTAAACAATGACGGTACGCTTGAAGATATCAGGGATAAGGCATCCGATGTCCTGGAAACATACCTTAAGGGATATTGAATTTTGATGAGGTCCATTTGAGACCTCATTTTTCATCTGGTCTATTATTTAATTTTCCTACATTTATATAGGAATTGATGATATAATAATTAATTGTACGAAAAACGTAAATGGAGTGAATTACTTAATGTTAAGTGTAAATAATGTTGGACTCAGATATGGCGGCAGGAAGCTCTTCGATGAAGTAAACCTTAAATTCAATCCTGGAAATTGCTACGGTGTAATAGGAGCAAACGGAGCTGGGAAATCGACATTCCTCAAGATATTGTCCGGGGAGATAGAACCGAATACCGGAGAAGTGTTCATAGGGAACAATGTCAGGATGTCGGTCCTGAAGCAGGACCATTACCAGTACGATTCCAACAGGGTAATCGATACTGTCGTAATGGGAAATGCAAGGCTGTTCGAGATAATGAAGGAAAAAGACGAGATTTACGCAAAGGCTGATTTCAGCGATGCAGACGGTATAAGGGCTGCAGAGCTTGAAGGTGAGTTTGCCGACATGAACGGATGGGAATCTGAGTCTGAAGCTGCATCTCTCCTCATAGGACTTGGCATCAGCACAGACAGCCATGAAAAGACACTGAGCGAGCTTGAAGGCGGAGACAAGGTCAAGGTCCTCCTTGCACAGGCGCTCTTCGGTAAGCCTGGAGTCCTGATACTGGACGAGCCGACTAACAACCTTGATGTGGTCTCAATAGCATGGCTTGAGGATTTCCTCATTAACTTCGAGGGAACTGTAATCGTAGTATCACATGACAGGCATTTCCTGAACATGGTCTGTACCCATATCTGCGACGTTGACTTTGGTAAGATAAGGATGTACATGGGAAGCTATGATTTCTGGTATGAATCAAGCCAGCTCATGCAGCAGCTCATGAAGGACCAGAATAAGAAGAAAGAGGACAAGATCAAAGACCTTCAGGCCTTCATACAGAGGTTCTCGGCCAATAAATCAAAGTCCAAACAGGCTACCTCGAGAAAGAAGCTGCTTGATAAGATCACTCTTGACGATATTGCGGTATCCAACAGAAGATATCCTTTTGTAGGCTTCAAGCCTGAAAGGGAACCAGGAAATGACATCCTTATTGTTGATGGCATATCCAAGACAATAGACGGAGTGAAAATACTGGATAATGTTTCCTTCATAGTAAACAGGGATGAAAAGATAGCATTTGCTGGAAATGACATCAGCGTAAGCACTCTGTTCAAGATACTTGCCGGTGAGATGGAGCCTGATTCAGGCAGCTACAAGTACGGCATCACAATAACAAAGAGCTATTTCCCCAGGGACAACAACGAATATTTCGATGGCGTTGAAATGAACCTCGTCGACTGGATGAGGCAGTACTCAGATGACAAGACTGAGACATATATCAGAGGATTCCTTGGAAGGATGCTTTTCTCGGGCGAAGAAGCCCTCAAGGAGGCAAGCGTTCTTTCGGGAGGCGAGAGGGTAAGGTGCATGCTATCGAAGCTTATGCTTAGCACAGCTAACCTCCTCATTATAGACCAGCCGACGAACCACCTTGACCTTGAGTCAATAACAGCTGTGAATGATGGCCTTATAGACTACTCAGGAGTGCTTCTGTTCTCCTCGAGAGACCATCAGTTCTGTCAGACGGTTGCAAACAGGGTAATTGAGATAACTCCTGATTCATACTACGACAAGCTTTGCACGTTCGATGAATATCTGGAAATAAGGAACGGCATAAAATCATAGTAAACAAGAGAGCCTGCGCAAAAGCGCAGGCTCATTTTTGTATGGTCAGAACATCGAAATCTGTGAGTGACCTTCATCCATGGCAATAATGAGATGTTCAGGGTAGGAGGACAGGATGCTTCTGATCTCATCTTCCGGAGTTTCGTGGTTCAGGTATCTGGCGTATTTTCCCTTTGGAACTATGACCGGTATCCTTGAATGCACTTTGGCCATCTCGTCCTTTGAATCCATGGTAAGAATAGTGAACCGTTCCTCTGGCTTGCCATCTGGATTTCTGAAAACCTGGTGGATGCCTCCAAGCATCATATGACGGTCATCAGTAGAGATCATATGCTTAACTTTCTTTTCACCCTGCCATTCATAGAAGAGGTTTGCAGGAATCAGGCAGCGCCCTTCTGACATCGATCTTTTGAACATGCTTTTCTCATATGCTGTTTCAGACCTGGCGTTTATTATCAGCTTCTTCTCCATTGGATATCCCCAGACAGGCTCAAGAAAGCCTTCTTCGGTTATTGCAAGAGAATGGTTTCCCGGATACACATCCTTCTTCTCTCTTGCGAATCTGTCAAGGTCCTGTGCGTTGTAGCGCCTGTTCACCTCTTCAATGATCTCCATGAAGTTGACCATGTCTTCGATGCTGAGCTCAAGCTGGAATCTGCCGCACATTTTTTTCACTCCTTACTTTCGGTTTATGCTCCTGTATATGCCTGCTATGTCGTCCCTTGTAACATGCTCCGGATGGTTTTTGAGCTTCGTGTCGTTGCAGAGCATGCTCTCCGTATATTGAGTTATCTCACCCTCTGAAAGCACCAGGTCGCATTTGAGGAGCTCCCTGAAGGTATCTCCCAATTCGGCGATTCCTGAAATGCCCGCAAGCTCGAGCATCCTATCTATCTTTCTTCTGTCCTTGAAAATCGACAGATACCCTTCATATAGGATTCCATTAGCAGTACCATGAGGTACTCCCTTGAAATAGGTCAGCGGGTAACCCATTCCATGCGGAAGGCTGGTTCCTGTCTGGGAAATCTCCATCCCGGCAAGGGTTGAGGCAAGCATCAGCTTTTCCCTGTCCCGTATCGTTATGCAGCCGTTTCTTAAGGCGCTAATGCACTCTCCGAAAAGAATGAACCCTTTTTCGGCCAGGATGTCGGACATTATGCTGGAGTTTCTGTTCAGATACCCCTCCGCCAGATGTGTGAAGGCATCTATGGCTGTGGAGACTGTAATGTGATGGGGTAAATTTATAGTGTATCTGGCATCCAGAAATGCGATGTCAGAAAAAATAACCTGACCGATATTCTTTTTAGTCGATTCCTGATGGTCTGTTAAAACAGAATAGGGAGTTGTCTCTGAACCGGTACCAGCTGTAGTAGGAATCGAAAGTATTGGAATTCCCTTGAGATTCTTCATCGACAGAAGCTCGCGGGCTGTAATCCTGTTCCTGAAAAGAAGGGATACTGCCTTAGCTGCATCCATTGCAGATCCTCCGCCGATGGCGATTATGAAATCAACGGGATGAACGGAGTTTTCCATGAAGGCCTTCTCCACTGTCTCAAGTGAAGGATTCTCTTCCACTTCGTCGAATATCCTGTATTTTATATCTTCATGTTCAAGAGCGGAAATTGCATCCTCCAGAGAACCGTTGATCTTTGAAGAACCGTGACCTGTGACAATCAGGCAAAAATCGCCGAACTTTCTAAGGACCCTGCTGTTTTTCTTCACACAATCAGGACCCATTATTATCTTGGTTGGCATATGGTAATTGAAATTGAACAAATCCATCCCCCCATTAGAATCATAGGACAAGGCGGAAACCGTATCCACAATTTAAGTTTAGCACAAAAAAAGGACCATGACTCAGATTGCTGCGGTCTTCACAATATGGAAACAATAATGATACGATGCTGTGCCATGTGGCAGGAAGCACGAAGTAAGAATGGTTGAGGTGATATGGATAATGGTGCAAACACCATATTAATATTAAAGGGTGATTTGAGTGAATCCGTATTAATGCTGTTATTTTTTTATTATTTTATGGATAATGATTATCTGCAAGATCCTCTATATTTGCAAATATAGATTATGTGAGTAGATTAATTATCGATTTGTCAGTATCTGGTTGAATATTCACACTTCGGTATTATCTATAAATTATCAATCAATGAAAACGTAATCAAAATTCTAGTGAAGACTTATTGACAACGATTACTAATTTCTGTAGATTATGGGTATACCTGTAATACAGGTAGCCAGCATACAGATTCGCGAAAGAGATGCAAAGTACAAAAATGGAAAGGAGTGAAGCATTTGAAAAAGGGCAAGATAAATTCAAGATTGATCATACCTCTTGCGGGGTTGTTGATATCTGTGGTCTTCATTTGGCTTGGATTAAGTAAATTCGGATTCTGGGATGGTGTAAACGGACCGAAGCCAGGATTTTTCCCGACAATAATTGGAACAGTACTTCTACTGGTAAGCTTGTTCTTATTGAAGGTTGCCATCGGAAGTGAGAGTCCTAAGTATTTCAAAATCGAGCTCATGGTAATTCTCGGTGCGATTGGTGTAATAGCAATGACATACATAATCGGGCTGATACCCAGCGTGATCCTCTATATCGTAGTTTGGCTGAGATTCTATGAGAAGACACCTTGGATTTCGACTCTTAAGGTCACAGGATTCATGTCTGTAATCATAATCGGGGCATTCGTGTTCTGGCTCAAGGTACCGTTCCCGATGGGACTTCTTGAAAATCTTTTATAGGGGGAAAAGCTTTGGAAAATTTAGAGCATCTGTTAATTGGATTTCAGACAGCGCTGACACTTCAAAATGTCATTGCATCAATGCTTGGTGCCGTTCTGGGGCTTGTCGTGGGGGCGATGCCCGGAATAGGAAGCCTTGCAGGAGTTGCGCTTCTGCTTCCGCTTACCTTTAAATTCAATCCTCTGACTGCGATGATAATGCTTGGTGCACTGTATTACTCGAACATGTATGGAGGAAGCTTCAGTGCGATACTCCTGAACATTCCGGGTGATTCACCTGCAATCATGACGACGCTCGACGGATATCCGATGAACGTTAAGAAGAAAAGGCCTGGACAGGCGCTTATGACTGCCATAATGGCATCCTTCGTAGGCGGAACAATCGGAATAATGATCCTAACAGTAGTCGGTCCGGCTCTTGCGAACGTGGGCTTGAAATTCGGACCTGCCGAGATGACAATGGTACTTCTCATTGCGATGACATCGATAAGCTGGCTGGTTGGAGACAATATCAGCAAAGGGCTCCTTGTCACAATGTTTGGAATACTTCTAGCAACAATAGGAATGGATACACTGACCGGCTCGCCAAGGTATACCTTTGGAAGCATGTACCTTCTCGGAGGAATCCCATTCACACCGTTTATAATCGGAGCTGTTGGATTTTCTCAGGTCATTAAGCTGATTCATGATGCGAAGAAGGATATTAAGCCTGAAACTCCTCAGGAGCTGACAAAGCTTTCAATTAAGGGGAGTATGCTTACCTGGGCTGACTGGAAAAGGCTTTTGCCTCCTGCAATACGGTCAGGAGTAATGGGAACATTCGTAGGTGTGCTTCCGGGTGCGGGAGCCACAACAGGTGCATTCCTCGGCTATGCAGTACAGAAGAAGTTCAAATCTAAGGAACCGCTTGGAACCGGAGCAATAGAGGGAATCTCAGCAGCAGAAGCCGCTAACAATGCAGCAGCAGCTGGAGCGTTTGCACCTCTGCTAGCTCTTGGAATACCAGGATCCGGAACTGGAGCAGTGCTCCTTGGCGGACTGATAATGTTTGGCTTAAATCCCGGACCGCTTCTGTTCACGAACCAGCCAGTATTCACCTGGGGTCTCATAGCTTCACTTTATCTTTCAAATGTGCTTGCAGTAATAGTATCAATACTTGTTATACCGTACCTTCTGAAGATACTGTCAGTCCCTATCAAGTACATGGTACCGGCGATAACATCGATCTGTATTGTTGGTGCTTACAGCACAAGCAATTCCATGTATGGGGTGGTGGTGATGCTTGTAACAGGAGTACTAGGGTATGTGCTTGACAAGAACGACTACCCGGTTGCACCGATGCTGCTGTCGTTCGTACTGGCTCCGCTGCTTGAGTCCAACATGAGGAAGACCTTCATAATATCAGGCGGAAGTCTTGGGATATTCCTGGACAGCCCGATAAGCACTGTACTCGTTATAGTGTTTGCAGGTCTGATAATTACACCTGCCTTTAAAAGTATCATGGGAAAAATCAAAGCTGGGAAGACTAAGGCAGAGTCAAAAACCGAGTTGTCTGCTGAAAAGTAGAGAATATATTAAATTATTGGGGGGAAACAATGTTTAAGAAAATCAGCAAACTAATGGTCACAGTCATGGGTATCGCACTTCTTGCGGGTTGCGGACAAAAGGATCAGACACCTGCAGCATTCAAGCCAGCTTCACAGGTAGACTGGATAGTCACATCCAGTGCCGGCGGCGGAAGCGACATTTTCACAAGGAAAATCACAGACATAATGACCAAGGACAAGATAGTTGAAGGCGTAACATTCGTGGTAAACAACAAGACAGACGGAAATGGCGAGATAGGAAGGAATGAAGTTGCAAACCTTAAGGGAGACAAGGCAAACAACACACTCCTTACCTTCAACAGCGGAGACCTTATGCCAATGGTGCAGAATACTGCAAACAGGTCAGGAAACTTCCAGATCATAGCGATCATGGCTGTTGACAAGCAGCTCCTGTTCAAGGGTAAGGCCAGCAAATATGCGACCTTCAAGGATGCCATAGATGCAGCCAAGGCAGGAACTCCTGTCATAATTGGAGGTTCGAAAGGTGATGACATCGCTACATACGAAGCTATGATAGCTGAAGTTGGACTTTCAAAGGATGTCATGAAGTACATAACCTACAACTCGACAAGTGAAGCGATAACTGCAATACTTGGCGGACATGTTGACCTTGTAATGTCGAAGCCTGCGGCGGCATCAGAGTATGTCAATTCAGGAGACCTTACTGCAATACTTGCACTTTCAGAGAAGAGATACGAGGGTAACCTTAAGGATGCGCCTACTCTCAGCGAAGTGGGAAGCTACAAGAATGTTGAGGTTCCGGTGTGGAGAGGCGTTGCAGCACCAAAGAGCATGAGCGCTGATGCTGTAAAGTACTACACAGAAGCTCTCAAGAAGGTCAGTGATTCAGCAACCTGGAAGACTGATTACATCGACATATACAAGCTCATATCAGACTACAAGAACAGCACGGATGCCACAACTTTCGTAAAACAATTTGAGAGTGAATTCATGGCATCAAAAGGGATAAAGTAAGCTCAGATTCTTGCATCTCTCTTTTGTGCAAAAGGAGACAATAATGGAGATCCAGAAGATAACAAAATCAAGCATAAGCGATCAGGTATACGATCAGCTGAAGAAGCATATCATTGAAGGGATATGGGTACAGGGTGAAAAGCTGCCGTCAGAAAACGACCTTGCGAAATCCTTCGGGGTTAGCAGGATAACTATAAGGCAGGCACTATCCAAGCTCACAACCCTTGGAATACTCGAGACAAGGACAGGCGAGGGCTCCTTCATAAAGGAGCTGACGCCTGGGATATATGTCAATGAGATAATTCCATATGTATATCTTGGCAAGGATTCAATGAGGGAGGTATTCGAGTTCAGGATGATCATCGAAGTCGGCTCAGCAGAAATGGCGGCCTACAAGATGACTGAAGAAGAGCTTCTCGCTCTTGAAGAAAGCGTAGACAGGCTTGAGAGCTACAGTGAGGACCTGGAGAAATATGTTGATGAGGACCTTGAGTTCCACACTATAATCGCGGAAAGCACCAGGAATTCGCTGATTATGCAAATGAACAGCATCGTAAGGGATGTAATGAGGGAAACGATTAGCAGTTTGACAGAGAAAGTGGGTATGGGAATAGGAAAGAAGTATCACAGGCTGCTGCTCGAGGCACTCAAGGAGAGAGATGGGGAACTGGCAAAGGAACTTATGAAGGAACATCTGCTGGAAGCGTACGGGACCTACTCCCAGAATTAGGGAATAGGCCCGGTCCTTCCGGACCGTGGAGGGAATATGAAGGAAGAGAGACCAATACTTGGAATACCGCTTGGAGATGCCGCTGGAATCGGACCAGAGCTGGTAGCAAAGCTAGCTGCTAAGGGAGTCCTTTCTGAACACTCATGCCCGGTTATTATCGGCGATGAAAGATTGCTCATTAAAGGAATTGAAATAGCTGGTGTAAGCTTTGAATACAAAAGAATAACACATCCTGAAGATATAGTATCTGGTGAAGGGATCCTTCTTCTGGATACTGAAAGCCTTGATACGGAAGGCTTAAGACTATCAGAGGTTTCTGCATCAAATGGGAAAGAAGAGGCTGACAATCTCGTTAGGACTATGGATTGGTGTAAAGAAGGCTATCTTGAAGGTTTTTGCTTCGCTCCTCTAAACAAGGCTGCAATGAAGCTTGGCGGGTATGAGTATGAGAGTGAGCATGAGCTGTTTGCTGATAAACTCGGTGTAGCCCACCTTCCTCATGGAGAAATGAATGTGCTTGAGGATCTTTGGACTTCCAGGGTGACAAGCCACATACCCCTCAGCGAGGTCAGCAGGAACATAACCGTTGAAAGGGTGATGGATGCAATAACTCTTGCGAACGATACTTTAAGAAGGGGCGGCTTCACGAATCCCAGGATTGTGATTGCTGCGATCAATCCTCATGGTGGAGATTCAGGAACATGCGGAAGGGAAGAGATAGATGTGCTTGAGCCGGCAGTAAGACTGGCGGCAGAAAATGGTATAAGAGTTGATGGCCCGTTTCCATCAGACACAGTATTCCTGAAGGCTTTCAAGGGCGATTACGACGCGGTTGTGACCATGTACCATGACCAGGGGCAGATTGCGATGAAGCTCAAGGGCTTCCAGAAAGGGATAACAGTAGCTGCAGGACAGCCATATGCTATCACCACACCTGCACACGGAACTGCATATGACATAGCTGGCAAGGGAATAGCAGACACAGGTGCATTTGAAGCAGCATTCAGGCTTTGTGCCAGGATGGCGTTGAGCGACAGGGAAAATAAAAGGAAGTAGACTGCGGGAACAGTCTACCTCCATCTTTATAGAAGCATCGGCAACTATAATTTTATTCAATGGTAACACATTATTAGTGCAAAGAAAACATTGGCCTTGGTAATTTCGGCAAAAATCGGAATTTTCCACATTCAGGCCACAGTATGGAGGCGGCAAATGAGAGCATTGAGATATCTCGGGCCAAAGAAGCTTGAGATTGAAGATATGAAAGAACCGGTACCAGGAGAGGGTGAAGCCCTCTTAAGGGTAAAGGCTGTCGGAATCTGCGGAAGCGATGTCCATGGCTACCTTGGACTTACTGGAAGAAGGATACCACCGATGACAATGGGTCATGAATTCTCTGCAGAGGTAGTTAAGCCTGCTGAAGGGTCAAAGCTATTCTCATCTGGTGACAAGGTGATAGTGCAGCCGATCAATTTCTGCGGAAAGTGCGAAAACTGCATGAACGGATACACTAACATGTGCCTGAACAAGAAATTTTTCGGTGTGCTGACAGAGGATGGAGCTTTGGCAGAATATCTTGCGGTACCTGAAAAGCTGCTTTACAAGCTGCCTGATAGCTGCGAGTTTGAAGACGGAGCTCTTGCGGAGCCGTATGCCGTAGGCTACGGTGCTGTAAAGAAGGCCGGAGACTTAAAGGGCAAGGTTGTTCTTGTCATCGGAGCGGGAACCATAGGCCTTTGCATATTGCAGCTTGTGAAGATAAGGGAGCCCAAAATGATAATAGTCAGCGACCTTAGTGACAAGAGGCTTGAGACAGCGCTAGCCCTGGGAGCTGATGCCGTTGTCAATCCATCAAAGGTGGATTATCTGGAGGCACTCGCTGAAATGACAGGCGGGAAAATGGCTGACATCTCAATAGAGGCTGTCGGAGTGCAGGCGACTGCCAACCAGTCGATAAAGAGCCTGAAGATGGCAGGTACATCCATCTGGGTTGGAATGTCTCAGAAGGAGATGCAGATCAACATGCAGGATATTGTTGTATCTGCAAGAAGCGTGCTTGGTACCTTCAACTACACTCATGAGGAGTTCGGCGAGGTTGTTGACATACTCGGTTCAGGCAAGCTTGATACCAGGAGCCTCATAAGTGCAAGGGTAACCCTAGGGGAAGCTCCTGAATATTTCGAGCTTCTGCATACATCGCCTGATGACTTAATCAAGGTTGTGGTTGACCCATCCAAGAAGGAGGCTGCTGTCCAATGAGATTCGGATGCTGTCTGAACATGGTTTCAACCGGAGCTGATGGAACAGGTATCGAGAACATTGAGACACTAAAGGAAGCAGGCTTTGATTATGTGGAGCTTCCTCTGGCAGAGCTGACCAGGCTTACTGACTCCGAAAGAGAGGCAGTAATCGAAAGGCTTAAAGCTTCCGGAATCAGCTGCGAGGCATGCAACAACATGTTCCCGAAGACTTTTCGTCTGACGGGACCTGATGTCAGGATGGATGAAATCCTTTCATATGCTGAGAAGGCTTTGGCGATTGCAGGTTCAATAGGTGCGAAATCGGTGGTATTTGGAAGCGGTCCTGCAAAGATGGTACCTGAAGGATTCCCGATGGATGAAGGCTACAGACAGGTAGTAGATCTCCTGAAGCTGATTGACCCGATTGCAGGAAAGAATGGGATAAAAATAGCGATAGAGCCTCTGAGGAAAGCTGAATGCAACCTGATCAACACATTTGAGGAAGGTGTAAGGCTGGCTGAAGATGTAGGCGGAGAAAACATAAGGGTTTTAGTGGATTATTACCACCTTACGGTTGAAGATGAAAGTCCTGAAAAAGTTAAAAATTATGGCAGGGGAGCCCTTGTACATGTACATATGGCAAATCCCACAGGAAGGATATTCCCAAAGTCAATGGATGAATCAGACTACAGACCTTTCTTCGATGCCCTGAGTGGTATCGGATATGATGGCAGAGTCAGCTGTGAAGCCTATTCAGAAGGTTTCAGAGAGGATGCTCCAGCGGCACTTAAGTTCTTCAGAGACAATATGACACAGGAGGTATGAACATGTATAGTGAAAAGCTTGTGGCCGATCTCGAGGATAAGGCCAGGAAACTTAGAAAAAACGTTATTGTAAGCATGGGAGTTGGATTTGCAGGCCATATCGGAGGCTCCTTCTCTTCAGCTGACATGGTCGCAGCACTTTATTTCCATAAGCTGAGACATGACCCGGAAGACAAAAAAATGACAGACAGGGACAGATTCCTTCTAAGCAAGGGACATGTGGCAATACTCCAGTACTCGGCCCTTGCTGAAGCTGGATACTTCCCGATAGAGGACCTGGTCAATACCAAGAGAATCGACTCATATCTCCAGGGACACCCTGATGTATTGAAGACACCTGGCATAGAGGCCGGTACCGGATCCCTTGGACAGGGCCTTTCCATAGGACTTGGCATGGCCATGGGATTGAAGATGGATGGACTTGACAGCAAGGTCTATGTGCTCATGGGTGATGGAGAACAGCAGGAAGGACAGATATGGGAGGCTGCAATGGCAGCAACTGTCTACAACACTGACAATCTTGTAGGAATTGTCGACTGCAACAAGCTGCAGGCTACAGGTCCGATATGCGAGAGATTCGATGCCGGTGACATTAAGAACAAATGGGAAAGCTTCGGATGGAACACAATTGAGATAAACGGCCATGATATGAAGGAAATACTTTGGGCTCTTGACGAGACTGACAAAAAGAACGGCAAACCCACTGTCATAATAATGAATACGGTAAAGGGAAAGGGACTGAGCTTTGCAGAGAACGTAGTCAGCTACCATAACGGAATGCTGTCTAAAGAGAACTACGACAAGGCTATGGCCGAGCTTTCATAGAGGAGGATACCATCATGGAACATACAAATCAGAGAGAAGCATATGGCACGACCCTTGTAGAACTTGGAAAGGTAAACAGGAACATCGTCATACTTGATGCGGACCTTGGAGGTTCAACAAGAGGCAAGCTGTTCGAGGAAAATTTTCCGGACAGGCATGTGGAGATGGGAATAGCAGAGGCTAACATGACTTCTGTCGCTGCAGGCCTTGCTCAGACTGGAAAGATACCTTTTGTAAATACATTCGCAGTATTCGCTTCTGGCAGAGCTTATGACCAGATCAGGCAGACAATAGCCATCGGAAAGCTCAACGTCAAGATATGCGGATCCTCAGCGGGAGTATCGGATTTCGGAGACGGCTCAACACATCAGTCAGTAGAGGACATGGCGATAATGAGGGCGATACCCAACATGACTGTGCTTTGCCCTGCGGATGCCAATGAGACAGTGAAGGCTGTCAGGGCACTTGCTGAATACAATGGACCTTGCTACATAAGGCTTAACAGGAATGACTATCCAAATGTCACTTCTTCAGACGCGCCTTTTGAGATAGGTGTGCCTTCGGTTCTTAAAGAGGGTAATGAAGTGGTTCTTTTCGCCACCGGCTATATGCTGACTCTGGCCATGGAAGCTGCAAGGCAGCTTGAGGGCAGGGTGTCTGTAAAGGTCGTGAACATTAGTACCATAAAGCCGCTAGACCAGAACAGGATCAAAGAGCTTGTAAAGGGAGCGAAGGGAGTCGTCACAGCTGAAGAGCACAGCATAGTAGGTGGTCTTGGCAGTGCGATAGCGGAAGCCCTGAGGCTTGAAAGAATGCCAATCGAGTTCGTCGGAATACAAGACTGCTTCGGAAGGAGCGCCCACAGTTATAGTGACATTCTCAAATACCAGAACCTGACCACTGAGAGAGTTGTGGAGGCAATAGATACTATCGTTTCACTTCAATAGGAGGAATCAATGAATAAAAAAGTTGGATTCATAGGACTTGGAATAATGGGAAGGCCAATGGCTAAGAACCTTCTGAAGGCTGGATACAGCCTGAAGGTGTATGACCTGAACAAAGCTGCAGTAGCTGACCTTGTGTCAGCCGGAGCAGAGGAAGGGGCAAGCGTATCTGAGGTTGCAAGGGACTGCAGCCTGATAATCACGATGCTTCCAAACTCTCCTCATGTCAAGGCTGTTGTACTTGGTGAAGGCGGAATACTCGAAAGCGCTGCTGAAGGCACCCTGGTTGTCGACATGAGCTCCATAGCACCTGATGCTTCAAAGGAGATGGAGAAGGCTCTGTCTCTGAAGAAGCTGAGGATGATAGATGCTCCCGTATCAGGAGGAGAGCCTAAGGCAATAGATGGATCCCTTGCGATAATGGTTGGGGGAAATGAGGAAGATTTCAACGAGGCCAAGCCGCTGTTCGACATAATGGGAGCGTCTGCTCTACTTGTCGGACCTATTGGAAGCGGAAACACCTGCAAGCTTACAAATCAGATTATAGTGGCACTTAATATAGCAGCACTCAGTGAAGGGCTCCTTCTTGCGAAAAAGGCTGGAGCTGATGTGGAGAAGGTGTTCAATGCCATCAAGGGCGGACTTGCAGGAAGCACGGTAATGAATGCCAAGGCACCGATGATACTTGAGGGCAACTTCAAACCTGGCTTCAAGATCGACCTGCATATCAAGGACCTGACAAATGCTCTGGACACAGGTGCTGCTGCGGGAGCTCCGCTTCCGCTGACGGCAAGCGTTCAGCAGATGCTTCAGGTGCTTAAGGCTGATGGAGAAGGTCAGAGCGACCATTCTGCTATAGCCAGATACTATGAGAAGGTTTCAGGAACTGCCATCAGAAAAGACTGATACTCCCATTAAGTCTTTTGTTACCGGAGGCATGCGGCTATTGTCCCATGCCTCTACCTTTAATATTTTGGCCTCTTAATCGGCGGACACATGTAGCTGGATAATGGATGAAAAAAAGCTGCACAAAAATATGAAATTTTTTGTTGACATTATATTGGTGGGTAAGTATAATAATCTTTGTCAGTAAAAACCGCGGTCGATTAGCTCAGTTGGTAGAGCATGCGACTCTTAATCGTAGGGTCCAGGGTTCGAGCCCCTGATCGACCACCATCAAAAAATCCGATACGTTTGTATCGGATTTTTTCGTCTGACTAAAACATACAATCATAAGGTTCACTTGATTGTCCAAATGGGATAGAATTAGCTTGTGGCCTAAAAGGGCACATGGAGGTACAAATGAAAAAGGTTTTGCCGCATGCTGCGGCTATCGTTCTGATGGTAATCTGGGGACTTAGCTATCTCAGCATAAGATTTGTGGTTAATGAGATAGACCCGGTGCTTTCAGCATTGTATAGATTCGCCATATCCACTGCAGTGATGGCAGTGTTTGCTTTGGGAAAAGGGAAAAAGGTACTGAAGGAAGACAGGTTGAGATTCATCCTTGGAGGACTTTTCGGAGTCGCGACATACTTCACATTCCAGAACATAGGCGTCAAGCTTACAACTACAGCGAATGTTGCAATAATAGTATCCACGATTCCAGTGATTACGCTGCTTGTGAATTCGGTGGTGCTAAAGATCAGGCTCGACAGATGGAAGGTTGCAGGTGTTACCATGTCTGTTGCCGGAATAGCACTTATTGTGCTTGCGAAGGAAAACTTTTCACTTTTCTCATCCGGCACATTAGGGGACCTTCTGGTACTCGGAGCAGCACTTTCATGGGTGGCATACACTTTACTCATGAGTAATCTTAAGGGAAGCTATTCTCCGATGGAGGCATCATTTCATACAAATGCATGGGGGACACTGTTCCTCTCTCCTATAATACTGAAAACAGGCTTGCAGCCTCTTAGTCCTACTGGTATTTTTCATCTTCTTTATCTGTCGATAGTCTGTACCTTTGTCGGGTATAATCTTTACCTTTATTGCCTGAAGGCTCTGGGGAGCGTAAAGGCTACCGCATACATCAACCTGGAACCTGCGATCAGCGTCGTGGTATCTATATTCATCTTGAAGGAAGCTGTGTTCCCTCTGCAGATTGCAGGGGCTGCTGTAATCATAATAGGGGTGTTCCTTGTGAACAGAAAGGGGTAATGATGAAGGACGAAAGACTGGAAAAGCTTGCAAAGCTGCTGGTGGGTTATTCCACAGGGGTAAAGGAGGGAGACTTTGTCTACGTGAGATGCGACGAGGTCGCATTGCCGTGGGCCAAGGAGGTAGTAAAGGCAGCAATCAGGGCTGGTGCTCATGTCGAGACTGTGCTGACGTCAGATGAGATCCAGGAGATAGTACTTAAGAACTCGAGCGAAGAACAGCTTGAGAAGGAGAATGAGCTCCAGAAGGCGATGATGGAGAAGGTAGATGTTTGGCTTACTGCATGGGGATCAAGAAACCTAAAGTATGCCTCGTCTGTTCCGTCTGAAAAAATCAAATCCGCCGCAAGGGGAGCATCGTCCTGGAGGAAGATATACACCGAGAGGACTGGAGACGGAACCATGAGATGGTGCGGTACCCAGTTCCCGACCTTTGCTGATGCCCAGGAAGCAGGGATGAGCCTTGAAGACTACGAGGATTTCGTATATGGAGCAGGACTTCTTGATACGGATGACCCTGTAGCTGAATGGAAAAGAATAAGCCATGAGCAGGAGAGATGGGTCAGGTACCTGGATACCAAAAAAGAGCTTCATATATTATCTGAAGGCACTGACATAAAGGTTTCCGTTTCTGGTAGGAAATGGATCAATTGTGATGGGAGGCAGAATTTCCCAGATGGTGAGATTTTCACTTCACCAGTCCATGAAGAGATAAACGGACATGTTTCCTTTACCTTCCCCCTTATCTATGCAGGCAAGGAGATACGCGGGATAAGGCTTGAAGTGGTAAATGGAAGGGTAGTTGATGCCCTCGCTGATGAGGGACAGGACCTTCTACAAAATGTCCTCGATACGGATGCCGGCTCGAGATTCTTTGGTGAGGTTGCCATAGGGACCAATTACGGAATAAAGGACTTTACAAAGAATACGCTTTTTGATGAAAAGATCGGCGGTACCTTCCATATGGCCATAGGAGACTCCATGCCGGAGGCTGGTGGGAAAAACAGCTCTTCAGTGCATTGGGACATGATAGGGGACCTGAGAAAAGGAGGCTCCATATCTGCAGATGGAGAGGTATTCTACAGAGATGGTGAATTCCTGATGGAAGTACTTGAGCGTTTCGAGACCGTATGATTGTAATGCATTCTTTCTTCTGGAAATCGAAGCCATATGAATAAAATATTAACGATTTGTTATAAGATTGACATTTTGTTTGTAAATAGTCCTATTGCCCTTACAATAAGATAAGACGAATACAGAACGGAAATAGGAGCGTGGTACAAATGATCAAAGAGATTAACTGCAAAAAGGTAAATGGAACCGTACGAATCCCTGCATCGAAGTCCTATGGACACAGGGCTCTGATTGCTCTGTCGCTTTCTAAAGGAAAAGGTGTGCTGGACAATTTCGACATGTCGCTGGATATCATGGCAACCTTGAAGTGTCTGGAAGATCTTGGTGTAGATTTCATTTTTTCGGACAGGTCGCTGTCGATAGACGCAACGAAGTTCGGCCAATTCAGGGACAGGACGATGAAGCCGGAAGAATCAGGTTCCACGCTCAGGTTCTTCATACCAATAACCCTCCTGTTTGACGAAGTGTTCGAATTCAGATGCAAGACGGGACTTCTTAAGAGACCGCTTACTGTATATGAGGAGCTCTTCAAGGACCTTGACATTGTCCTCTACAGGGATAGCCTTGAATGTCTTGTTGTTAAGGGCAAACTTACAAGCGGCGAATTCACCATGAGAGGGGATGTCAGCTCCCAGTTCATATCTGGAATGCTGCTGGTGCTTCCGATGCTTGATGGAGACAGTGTACTGAAGGTTACTGGTGAACTGGAATCTGAAGGCTATGTCAACATGACACTAAAGGTAATGGAGGACTTCGGAATAGAAGTTGTAAGGGATGGCAACACATTCCGCGTAAAGGGCGGCCAGAGCTATATTGCAAGAGATTACAAGATAGAGGGAGACTACTCTCAGGGAGCCTTCATGCTGGCGGCAGGAGTGCTTGGCGGGGATGTTACGGTAACCGGACTTGAAAAGGATACTGCCCAGGGTGACGCTGATATAGTAAGGATAATAAGGGACATGGGTGGAGTTATTGAAGAGACAGAGGATGGACTCAGAGCGAGAAGGTCAGACCTTAAGGCGATTGACATTGATATCTCACAGACTCCTGACCTGACACCAATACTTGGAGTGCTTCTTAGTCTTTCAAAGGGCACCGGAAGGCTGCTAAACGGAAAGAGGTTAAGGTATAAGGAATCAGACAGGATCAAGACCACTGTGGCAATGATAACATCCCTTGGAGGAGATGCCAGGGAGGATGGCGAGGACATAGTGATCGAAGGCAAGGAGATGCTTAAGGGAGGCAGGTCCTTCGCATTCAATGACCACAGGATTGTAATGGCTTCCTCAGTGGCTGCACTAAGATCCGAGGACAAGGTTTATATTGACGGCTATGAAGCTGTAAACAAGTCTTATCCTGAATTCTTCAATGATTTTGAACATATGCTTTGCAACAGATAGACATTATGGGCATCCTTACGGATGCCCGTTGTTTTTCAGGCAGGCTATTGCAATCAGTTCACATTCTTATGATTTTCTTAGGTTTTCAAACCTCATTCACCAGGATGTGAATATGTGATAAAATTAGATGATAATTTTCAGGATGGGTGAATGCTATGCAAATCGGTGAATTGATGAACGGTGTCGAGGTCCTCGAAAAAAAGGGTTTCGCTGAAGATATTGAAATAGAGGACATTACTGTAAGCTCAAGGGAAGTGGAGATTGGATCTCTCTTTACGGCCATCAGAGGGCACTATAGTGATGGGCACAGGTACCTCAGGGATGCAGAAGCAAAAGGAGCAGTCTGTGCTGTAGTAGAAACCATAAGCGATGATCTGGAGATTCCACAGATAAGGGTGGCTGATACAAGGCGTGCACATTCTCGGATCTGCAGCAATTTCTATGGGTCTGCATCGAGAGATATGCGGGTATTTGGTATAACCGCTACCAACGGCAAGACAACGACCTCATATATGCTTAACAGCATCCTGGAAGACAGCGGAAGCACTACCGGCCTTTTTGGAAGCGTAAGGATCAAGAACGGTAACGAAAACATCCCTTCATCGATGACGACCCCGGATGCCAAGATAGTGCAGGCTAGTCTAAGGAAAATGAAAGACAATGGTGTGACTAAGGTAACCATGGAGGTATCCTCATCGTCACTTGAGCAGTATAGGGTTGCGGATATTGATTTTGATATTGTAGCATTCAATAATTTCAGCAGAGAGCACATCGACCAGCACGGAAGCTTTGAGAAATACTTTGAGGCGAAATCGAGTCTGATAACAGGTGCTGGCGAGAAAGCATATGCAGTCCTCAATTACGATGATCCATATGCAAGGAGCCTGATTGGCAAGACGCATGCAAGGGTGATAACCTACTCTGTTTCAGACAAATCTGCAGACATATATTGCTCAGGCTATGACCTGTCCTCTGGAAGGGCTTCAATGGAGGTTGTCGTTGCTTTGGATTTTGAAGGCCTTGAGGGCAAGGTTGAAAAGGGGACATTCCATGTGGAGCTGGGAGTTCCCGGGTATCATTCAATAACAAATGCCCTGTCTGTGATTGCCATGGCCCTTATTGACGGGGTGGACAGGAAGGTAATAGCTGATGCCCTCAAAAGATTTACCGGAGTTGAGAGAAGATTCCAGTATATCTATGACAGGGATTTTATAATTGCAGATGACCATTTCGCAAACAGCAGGAACATTGACGTGACACTCGAGAGCATCGCAATGTCTGATTGTAGAAAGCTCCATATTGTCTACGCGATACGCGGGAACCGCGGTACTACGGTTAACCGGGAGAATATTGAAACCCTGCTGAAGTGGAAGGACTCTCTCCCAATGGATGAGATAATCGGCACAGTGAGCGAAGGTCTTGTCGGACCTAAGGACGAAGTCAAGCCTGAGGAGCTAGAGGTTTATTTCGATGCCCTTAAGGATTCAGGACTTGCAACACCGCTTTACAATAAGCTTGAGGATGCCATTGCCTACGCACTGAATAAGGCGGAGAAGGGCGATATGGTTCTGCTTGCCGGATCGCAGGGGATGGATTACGGAGCTGAAATTGCCCTGAACACGATGAAGGCTTTGAGACCAGACCTGCCGGAAGAAGATTTGCTAAGACCACTTAAGGAAAGAACCTTGCTATTGGAGAACTTAAAGATATGAGAGACAAGATACTTGGAATAATCGGCGGGATGGGGCCTGAGGCTACAGCCCAGCTATACATGAAGATGATAAAGGCAACGAAAGTTTCCAGAGACCAGGAACACTACAGGATAATTATTGACAGCAATCCGAAGATACCTGACAGGACCAGGGCGATACTTGGGCTTGGAGAGAATCCGGTCCCCATGATAATCGAAACGGCGAGAAACCTTGAAAGAATGGGTGTGGATATCGCTTGCATCCCATGCATGACTTCCCACTACTTCTTCGATGAAATTCAGAGCGGCGTAGATATGAAAATCATGAATGCACTGGTGGAGCTCAAGAAATACATAGACATAAACTTTCCGGAAATCAGGAAGGTAGGAATACTTGCTACTACCGGAACCATGAATACTAAGATATTCGACAAGTATCTTGCAGGCATGGAACTCATCTATCCTGACCTTGATGTCCAGAAGGATAAGGTAATGGAAGCTATTTATGGCGAGGGAACCGGGATAAAGAGCGGAGTGACTGAAGGCAGGCCGGTGGAACTGCTTGTTGAAGCAGGTGAACATGTAATAATGAAGGGTGCCGAGCTGGTGGTCCTTGGATGCACTGAAATAGGACTTGTGCTCAATAAGGAATCTCTATCCATGCCTTGCGTTGATCCCATGGATGTCATGGCTGAAGCGATGGTAAGTGAATAAATTACTGAAAGTAAAGAGGAACGCCAGGCTTATCTGCTGGACGTTCCTCTTGTGTTATTTCCAGGCGTTTGCAGTAATCTCAATACCGCCAAGCTCCTGGTTAAGGTATCGGGCAAGGGTGAAAAGATAATCAGAAAGCCTGTTCAGGAACATATAGCTTTGGGGGAAGGTTTCCACTTCCTCCTCGAGAAGATATCTCACATATTGCCTTTCGACCCTTCGGGCCAGTGACCTTGTGACGTGCGTGTAGGTTGCCTGCCTCGTTCCGGAAAAAAGTATGAAGTGAGTCTGTTCAGGCATAAGCGATGTCAGCTCGTCTATCTTCTCTTCAAGGAGTTTTGGATGACTTTCGTTGAACCTCATGACTTCATATTTTGATGATATTTCGCTTCCCATGTTGTAGAGTCCGTTCTGGATGTATCTGATAAAATCGGTGAGCTCTGTTTTCCTTTCAAAATCTGCGCCTTCATCGATAAGGGAACAAAGATATCCAAGGGATGAATTGAGTTCATCTATCTGTCCGTTAAGCTCAATAAGCGATGATGACTTGAGTACCCTTTCGCCTCCGAGTGTTCCTGTGGTGCCTTTGTCGCCGGTCTTGGTTACAATTCCCATTGCAGTCCTCCATAGATAAATATTTGCGTTCAAAAAAATTTTCGCAAGTGGTGTCAAGATAATTCTACATCATCTAAAGTATGGTATACTAAATAATATTGTTAATCTTTTTGAAACAATTATGACACAAATGCAAAGAAACAAGGAACAACTTAACATTAATGCAAAACCAAGGAGAAGGGGAGATCATCATGAACGCACATGACTATATCGAGGAGGTCCTTGATAAGGTAAGGACCAAAAACAGGGGAGAGGATGAATTCATAGCTGCAACTACTGAAGTCCTTCACTCACTAACACCAGTAATCGAAAAGCATCCCAAGTACATGGAGCACAACATACTGGAAAGAATAATCGAGCCGGACAGGCAGATAATATTCTCGGTTCCATGGGTTGATGATTCAGGCAAGGTAAGGGTAAACAGAGGCTTCAGAGTTCAGTTCTCAAGCGCAATCGGACCATACAAGGGCGGACTCAGGTATCATCCTTCAGTAAACCTGAGCATCATAAAGTTCCTTGGTTTTGAGCAGATATTCAAGAACTCGCTAACCGGTCTTCCAATCGGTGGAGGCAAGGGCGGAAGCGACTTTGATCCCAAGGGCAAGAGTGAAATGGAGGTAATGAGGTTCTGTCAGAGCTTCATGACTGAACTTTACAGGCATATAGGTGAAGACATAGATGTTCCTGCCGGAGATATCGGTGTCGGCGGCAGAGAGATAGGATATATGTACGGACAGTACAGGAAGATCATGGGATCTTCAGAGCCTGGCGTGCTTACAGGCAAGGGCATCGTATACGGTGGAAGCCTTGGAAGACCAGAGGCAACAGGCTTCGGTCTTGTGTATTTCGTCAAGGAGATACTTGAGCACAGAGGAATTGAAATGAACGGAAAGACTGCAGTAGTATCAGGTTCAGGCAATGTTGCGCTTTTCGCTATTGAAAAGCTGGCTGAGTTTGGAGTGAAGACTGTAGCATGCTCAGACAGCAACGGTTATATATATGACGAGAACGGCGTGGACCTTGAAATGCTGAGGCAGATCAAAGACGTTGAAAGAAAGAGAATAAGCGAATATCCTTCAAGGACTGGCAGAGGAGAATATCGTGAAGGCTCAAGGAACATCTGGGATGTCAAGTGCGATATCGTATTGCCTTGCGCAACACAGAATGAGATCAACAAGGACGAGGCAATGAAGATCGCTGACAATGGGGTCATTCTTGTAGGCGAAGGTGCAAACATGCCATCGACACTCGAAGCTCAGGATGTCTACAGGGAGCGAAAAGTGCTTTTCGCACCGGCAAAAGCAGCCAATGCCGGCGGTGTTGCTGTCTCCGCACTTGAAATGTCTCAGAACTCCATGAGAATGTACTGGGAAAAGAGCGAAGTTGACAACATGCTCAAGGGCATCATGAAGAGGATTTACGAGAATGCGAGCAAAATGGCAGAAGAGTATGGCGACAAGGATAACCTTGTAATGGGTGCAAACATTGCAGGCTTCGTAAAGGTTGCTGATGCAATGGTATATCAGGGAATATAAAAAATATAAAAGTACATATCTAAACAAACAAAAGCAGCTGAAAAGCTGCTTTTGTTTGTTTACAAATTGTACCGAAATGGGATTTTCTCATTAATTTGTTAAATATTTTTCTAACATTATTTATAAATATGTAATGAAATGGTACTATTAAAGCATGTTATTTTTCTGCTTCGCATTATATTATGACGATTTGTTCCAATTTAAAAGAATATAATTGGAAAATGTCGTATAAAATAGTATTTTGCACTATGATTTATGCATATTTTGCGTCTGTGATTGATAACAATCTAACCAGGCTCGAGATAATAGTTAAATTATTACTTAACGGGAGGGAAATCAATGGAAGAAAAGAAAAGCTTTTTCAACAAGGAGCAAACCAGGAGAGATTTTCTTAAGCTAACTGGAAAAGGAATCGGTGGTGCAGTAGTATCCTTGTCAATACTCAGTCTCTTCGGATGCGATACCAAAGAAGTTTCCGCATTTCCTATAGCTGAGGGTCTGCTGGTCGCAGACAGGTCGAAGTGCACAGGCTGCCAGAGGTGTGAAATCACATGTACAGCCATGAATGAAGGTAAGATTCAGCCATTCATATCAAGGATCAATGTCAGCAAGAACTACAATTTCGGAAAAGAAGGCCCGAAAATCAACTTTGCAAGTGCTGATGGACAATATGGAAATCTTCTGATGTCGCCTTCTACCTGCAAACAGTGCAGGGAGCCGTTCTGTGGAAATGCATGCCCTGTCGGGGCCATATATGCTGACAAGAACAACGGAAACGCAAGGACTGTGAACAAGGAGCTTTGCATTGGCTGCGGCACTTGTGTTCAGGCATGCCCATGGCATATGCCAAATGTTGATGCTGAGACAAAGAAGTCTTCAAAGTGCGTAACCTGCGGGGAGTGCGCAAAGGCTTGTCCTACAGGCGCCCTATCGGTTATACCATGGGAAGACATCAAGGTTGCAATGGACAGACACGGAATGCTTTTAGGTTAATGGAGGAGGATGGCAATGGCTGATAAATCGTTTGGATGGGCTGGTAAGATACTTAGGGTAAACCTTACTACAGCTAATATCTCAGTATCTGAAACAAAGGAATATGAATCACTTATAGGCGGCATGGGCATAGGCTACAAGGTCATTTTTGATGAAGTTCCTCAGGGAACAAAGGCTTTTGATGAGGCTAACAAGGTTGTCATAGCTGTAGGACCACTGACAGGAAGCGGTGTACCTTGCAGTTCAAGAACTAACTTCACATCCCTTCTTCCATCGAATCCAAACAATGCGGTTTCAGATTCGCATATGGGCGGAAATTTCGCGGCAGTGATGAAATATGCCGGATATGACGCAATAATCATAGAAGGGAAATCTCCAAAGCCAGTTTGGCTCAGGATAGAGGATGACAAGGTAACAATTGAAGATGCAAGACACGTATGGGGAAAAGGGATATTCGAATCAACAGCCATCATTGCAGGTGAAATCGGCAAAGAAGCTTCGATTGCTGCAATCGGTCAGGCTGGAGAAAATCTCGTAAACCTGTCTGTAATCATGAACGGTACATCCCACTCAGCAGGTGGTCACGGTGGAGTATTCGGTTCGAAATTACTCAAGGCCGTAGCTGTCAAGGGAACAGGATCAGTTGCGATTGCTGGAAAAGGTGCTGACTTCGTTGAACTTAACAGATACATGATGGCAGATATCATCGGTGCCAACAATCAGCATGTTGTTCCGAATGCTCCTCAGCCATGGGCAGAATACCACAGCCAGAGCTCGAGATGGACCGCCAAGGCAGGCCTTACATGGGGAGCTGCAGATCCTGTAGTGGAAACCGGAGACTGCGCTGCCGGAGAAGTCAACAAGGTCGGTTACAGGACAATGAAGTCTGTTTTTGACCTTGGACCTGTCGCTGAGAAGTATACTGTCAGGATGGGCGGATGCCAGAGCTGTCCGATAAGGTGCCATTCACAGCTTACTATTCCTAAGCTTGCAACCTATGGAGTATCTCCAAATGTTGCCAATACCTGCATGGGATTCCATTCGCCTGCAGGAGTAATGATAAAGGGAGTCAAGGACCAGTTCGAGGAAGGCGATGCGAACATGATCACAAGGACTCTTGGCGCACAGCTTGCCGATGACTATGGTGTATGGTGCAACTATGGCCTTATAGGCAAGGACTTCAAATACGCTTATGACAATGGGATACTCAAGAATGTTCTGCCAAAGGAAGAATACGACTCGATACCATGGGACCTTCTGGAAAAGGGAGACCCGGCATTCCTGAAGGACTTCTACAGAAGAATAGCCTTCAAGGAAGGGGAGTTCTCCAACCTGGGACTTGGCACCTATTGGATAGCGCAGAGATGGAACTATGGTCAGGACTTCTGGAATGGAGCTGCATATGGAATCTGGTCGCCGCTTGGATACCCGAAGCATCATTCGAATGAGGCCGGCGGACAGGTAGGAGCGCTCATATCATGCATGTTCAACAGGGACTCCCAGTCACATACACATATGAATCTGATAGGCTCGGGACTTCCGATAGAGATACTGAAGGAAATCGCTGGAGAAGTGTTTGGATCACCTGACGCACTTGATGCGCCAATGGATTACAAGCCAATGAACGAGTACAAGGCAAAGTTCGCCAAGTGGTCTCTTGCAAGAAACTGCATACATGACGCACTGACGCTTTGCAACTGGATGTGGCCTATGACTGTTTCACCGACAAAATCAAGAAACTACAGGGGAGATACTGCCCTTGAAGCGAAGTTCATGTCGATGGTTACAGGCAAGGAAATAACAGAAGCTGAACTCGATCTCGCCGGTGAAAGAATTATGACACTCCACAGGGCGCTAACAGTAAAATGCATGAATACCATGGACATGAGAGCGACTCATGATGTAATGATGGACTGGGTATATGATGCTGATCCTGGAATTGCTCCATTCACTAAGGGAACCATAAAGATGGACAGGGATGACATGCAGCTTGCGCTCACTATGTTCTATAAGGAAATGGGATGGGATGAGAAGCTTGGTGCTCCTACTAGGGCGACGCTGGAGAGGCTTGGACTCAAGGATGTTGCTGATGAACTGGGGAGCCTGAACCTCCTTCCGTAATGAGGTAAACAATGGGAAAGGATATTGCCATATTCGATGATATGCTCAAGCTTAAGGAAGCTGTCATATTCATCAGAAAAGAATCGATAAAGGGAAACCTTGTTGCGAAGAACAGCCTTGCGGAAACCGCTGGAATCGAGGAGGGAGAGGTTGAACCTCTCCTTGCAAGGATGCTGGATTTTCCTGAATTCATTGAGCTGAAGAGGGTAAGCGATTCGGATGGAAATGAATACATTTATTCAGCAAGCGAGATGACTGACAGGTATGTAGAGATACTGATGGGACTGAAGAACAAGGACCTTCTGAAGCTCATAGCTGACACTGTGAGGTATGAATCTAAGAAGTATCCAAGGCCGACAAGAGCTGACCTGTTTACCAAGAAGCCGTACTCCATAGCTCTCGATGAGCTCAAGGAGCTGCTTGACAGCCTCGGAGAAGAGAGTGACTACAAGGACCTGAAGTTCACCGAAGCATCAAACGGTACCCGATTCATATATTCAGATCAGCACATGACCAAATTTTATGCAACTAAGCTTGCTGAGTGGTACGAGGTGCTTCAGTACGAAATACCTTAAGGAGGGACTTTGGATGAATGACTTAAATCTATCTGATGAAGTTCCGGTATCGATATATGTGAACGGAGATGTTGCCGCGACCTTGATGTGTACCCCTGAGGACCTGAAGGATCTTGCGCTGGGGTATCTTCTTGATACCGGTTCAGTTGAGGGCATGACAGACATATCAAAAATCAGTGTCTGCAATGCTGAGAGGGAGGTATATGTGAATCTGAGGGAGTCGTTGAAAAGGCGCCCGAAGTTCAGCGAAATCATTACGACTGCCTGCAGCCAGGGCTTTGACTATAAGGATGCCATTGAAGGTCTGGAGACTCTTGATTCAGACCATGCAGTGACCATCCTTGAGATAAGACAGGCTGTAAAGAGGATGGTAAAGGAATCGGAAAAATACATCTGCCATGGAGGAATTCATGCTTCTGCGCTTGTTTCAGAGGGTTTTTTCGTTACCAGGGAAGATGTTGGAAGACATAACTCGCATGACAAGGTGGTCGGTCGAGCTATGCAGGAAAATGTGGATTTGAATGCATCGATGATTGTTACAACAGGCAGAATATCAGCAGACATGGTTTTTAAGGCTATGAATGCCGGAGTGCCGATTTTGTGCTCGATGAGTAATCCGACGAAGCTTGCAGTTGACATCGCACACAAGTGCAGAATAACATTAGTTGGAAGATGCATGGGAAAGGACCTTACGGTCTATACCCAGGACGAAAGAATAATTGATAAGGAGATAAAAATATGTTTAGCAGATTAGGAGCCCCGGAGCTGATACTCATACTTGCCATTGCTCTAGTAGTATTTGGACCATCGAAACTTCCTGAGATAGGAAAATCTGTCGGAAAGGCTATCAACGAGTTCAAGGCTCAGGCCAACAAAGTCTCGGAGGATATCAAGGTAGACCTTAACGATGAGAGCAAGAATTGAGGATCTGGAAAAGGATCTGAAGAAGGCAAAGAAGAGAGAGAGAAAGATGACTCTTATAGGTCATCTCGGTGAACTTAGGAGAAGGCTCATCTATTCAGCAATCTTTTTTCTTGCTGGAGCCGGATTCTGTTATTACCATGTTGAAACGCTGATAACGGACATGCTCAACAAAGCACCAGGAATGGAATTTGTAGCTATTGCTCCTGAAGAGCTTCTTATTTCCCAGATACGTATAGCTTTCCTCGGCGGAGTCATTGTGGCGTCACCGCTCATCATCATGCAAATCTGGATGTTTGTTAAGCCAGGTCTTGTTGTAAAGGAAAAGAGATATCTTCTCCTTTCGCTATTTGTTGGTGCCATGTTCTTTGTTTCTGGAATAGCGTTCGCTTATATGGTGATACTGCCCATGACACTGAAGTTCCTTGCGGGATTCGAGATGGACAGGATTTCATCCTTCATAAGCTTCAGCAGCTATTTAAGCTTCGCAACCAATATGCTGCTTTCATTCGGGCTTGTATTTGAACTACCTATTGTCATGCTGCTCCTCAGTCTGTTTGGAATACTTAAGGTAAAGACGGTAGTCAAGTTCAGGAAGCATATCCTGATCATCATACTAACCGTTGCAGCTTTCCTGACACCGCCTGACGTTGTTTCACAGCTTCTGATGGCTGTTCCTATGCTTATACTATTTGAAATCGGCATATTGTTTGCTAGGGTCGCAGAAAAAAGCAGGAACAAGAGGCTTTCAGACAATCTATAATTGAAGCACCGGCTTGGTCAATTCATTTATTGGCTGAGCCGGTGTACCTATATGTCCCCAAGTGGGCTAAAATCAGTCTGTCTTTTCTTGAGCTGATATTATAGGTTAATGAACTTCATAATTTCAGATACTTATTATAGGAAGTTTCTTCCCTGTAAAAATTGAAAACGATAGCAGGTGTTGAGGTTTTTAAAGGCTTCAGGCATCGGGTAAATAGTTGGAAGATCTCAAATCATAATTATCTGAATGCTGGATGCAGTCATAGAATTGACTGAAAGCCATGATATTGGGCTATCGTAAGTACCTGTCCCAAAAAGATGATTAAAATTGTGTCAAAATCAGTTGACAGCCTAAAGCACAAATGATAATATGTAGAAGTCGCTTAAATGAGCGATGAGTTCTTTGAAAATTAAACAGAAATAGGTAATAAGACCAGAGTAAATTTTTTTGAGTCACCTCCATATTGGTTGGAGGAAGACGTCTCGAGTAGGAAA
>NZ_JAGGKC010000010.1 GCF_017873395.1 Youngiibacter multivorans
ACCCTTCTGTCAGATTAACTTCCACTTCCCACTTTGCCAGGGTAACTTCTACTGATATCTCTTTTAAATCATGGAATTTAATTTATCAAATTAGCCAGGAAATTTGCTTTAAAAGAGATGATGTAAACGTATTGACGGAAGTTTTTAGTTGGTGTATATTGGAATCGAAACTTGTACGTACAAGTCATCATACAGGGAGGTCAAATATGGGAAAGTACACTGAAGAATCGAAAAGGATGCTTGAACTAATTGGCGGAAGGGAGAACATCACTGCCGTTTCCCACTGCGTCACCAGATTGAGATTCGTTCTGAAGGACCCTCCAAAGGCTGACATCAAGGGTATCGAAGCTCTTAAGACCGTAAAGGGCAGCTTCACACAAGCCGGACAGTTCCAGGTCATCATCGGCAACGACGTAGCAAACTTCTACAATGACTTTACTGCAGTAGCCGGAATTGAAGGCGTATCCAAGGATGCGGTCAAGCAGGAAGCTAAGTCAAACATGAGCCTGCTTCAGAGGACCCTTGCAAATCTTGCCGAGATATTCGCACCGCTCATACCTGCACTTGTAGTCGGAGGTCTCATACTCGGATTCAGGAACCTCATCGATGCAGTACCTCTGCTTGAAGGCGGAACAAAGACCATAACTTCGGTATCGCAGTTCTGGGCAGGAGTAAACCACTTCCTGTGGCTCATCGGAGAAGCGATATTCCACTATCTGCCTGTAGGCATCACATGGTCCATTGCAAAAAAATTCGGCACTACTCAAATACTCGGCATAGTTTTAGGTATTACTCTTGTTTCACCACAGCTTCTCAACGCATATGGCGTCGCAGGAGCAACGAAGATACCTTTCTGGGATTTCGGATTTGCTCAGGTAAACATGATCGGCTACCAGGCACAGGTAATCCCGGCAATGCTTGCTGGCTTCACGCTTGTGTTCCTTGAAAAGAAGGTCAAGCAGATCGTCCCTGATTACCTGTCGATGATCCTGGTTCCGTTCTTCGCACTTGTTCCTACAGTGCTCCTTGCCCATACGGTTCTCGGACCGATCGGATGGAAGATCGGAAGCTTCATTTCTGACATAGTTTACTCAGGACTTACCTCTGCATTCGGATGGCTGTTCGCAGGTCTTTTCGGCTTTGCATATGCTCCGCTCGTAATAACCGGACTTCACCATATGACCAATGCCATCGACCTTCAGCTCATGTCTGAATTCGGTGGAACCAACCTATGGCCGATGATTGCAATTTCAAACATCGCCCAGGGCTCGGCAGTTCTTGCAATAATCTATATGCACAGAGGAAACAAGGATGAGGAGGCTGTATCCATACCGGCTGCCATATCCTGCTACATGGGTGTTACCGAGCCTGCCATGTTTGGTATCAACATCAAGTATGTCTATCCGTTCCTGGCAGCCATGATAGGCTCCGCAATAGCAGCGGTCCTTTCTGTCAGCACAGGTGTCATGGCCAACTCCATTGGAGTTGGAGGTCTTCCCGGAATACTATCAATCCAGGGGCCATACATGGGGATATTCGCTGTATGCATGCTTATCGCAATAGTCGTCCCATTCACGCTCACCATATTCTTCGAGAAGAAGGGCGTACTTGCCGGAAGGACAATAACACTTAGATAACCATCATTTAACAAAGGAGAATTGCCATGCAAAGCGTAAAGGACAAGGTCATTTACCAGGTTTACGTCAAATCCTTCATGGACTCAAATGGTGACGGAAAGGGTGACATCGCAGGAATCACAATGAAGCTGGACTATCTGAAGCGTCTTGGCGCTGACTGTCTCTGGCTGACGCCTGTCTTTGTCTCGCCAATGAATGACAACGGCTATGATGTGGCAGACTATTACAGCATAGATCCATCCTTCGGAACCATGGAGGACCTGGAGGTTCTTATAAGTGAGGCAAAAAAAAGAGGACTGGGCATAATGCTCGATATGGTCTTCAACCACACCTCCACAGATCATGAGTGGTTCAGGAAGGCAATTGCAGGAGACAAAAAGTACAAGGACTACTACATATTCAGGAGGGGCCGGGAGGCCCTTCCTCCTACCAACTGGATTTCCAAATTCGGAGGCAGCGCATGGGAAATGGCAGGCGAGTCAGGTGAATACTATCTTCACCTGTTCGACAGGACTCAGGCTGACCTCAACTGGGAAAATGAAGATTTGAGGAAAGAGCTTTATGATGTGGTGAATTTCTGGATCAAAAAGGGAGTCGTAGGCTTCCGATTCGATGTTGTCAACCTTATTTCAAAGCCCGATGTACTGGAAGATGACCTTAATGGAGACGGAAGACGGTTCTATACTGATGGTCCACGGGTTCATGAGCATCTCAAGGAACTGGCAAGGAATACCTTTGGAAAGCACCATGACATGATAACCGTAGGTGAGATGTCATCAACCTCCATCGAAAATTGTGTGAGATACTCGAATCCTCTTGAAGAAGAGCTCAGCATGGTCTTCAACTTCCATCATCTGAAGGTAGATTATGAGGCTGGAGACAAATGGACACTTAAGGAATTCGACTTCATGGAGCTGAAGAAGATTTTTAACGACTGGCAGACAGGTATGGAAAAGGAAGGAGGCTGGATGGCCCTTTTCTATAATAACCATGACCAGCCCAGGTCTGTGTCCCGTTTCGGAAGCGACAGCAAGTACCACAAGGAATCTGCAAAGATGCTTGCAACATCCATACATCTGATGCGTGGCACACCCTATATCTATCAGGGCGAGGAATTCGGAATGCCCAATGCATACTTTGACGACATATCAGAATACAGGGACGTTGAAAGCATTAATTACTATGACATCCTGAAATCTAAAGGAATGGCTGAGGCTGAGATCCTTGAGGTCCTCAGGGAGAAATCAAGGGACAACGGCAGGACACCTATGCTCTGGGATGATTCCGATGGCCACGGATTTACTACATCAGTCCCATGGCTGCCATTTGCAAAGGTTCCGGGAATTAGCGCCGAAGCTGACCTTGCTTCCTCTGATTCAATATTCAACCACTACAGAAAGCTCATAGAACTCAGAAAACAATATGAGGTCATATCAGACGGGACCTTCATGATGACAGACATGGAAAACAGTCACCTTCTATGCTATTTAAGGTGTAAAGGTACCGGTAAGATGCTGGTTGTCAGCAACTTCTATGATGATGAGACAGAGTTCGACCTTGATAAGCTCTTTTATGAAACTAGCATCGACTTCAGGAAGTGCACATTTGAATCAGTCCTCATCTCGAATTACTATGATCTTGCAAAGGTTGGAGAAATTATAAGAATAAGGCCTTATGAGTCATTCGCCTTATATGTTGAGGATAAGCATCCTTCGTGCTAAAATGATTCTTGGTGATTGAAATGGCAAAATACTCCAATCTATATAATACGCTTCATTCCATGATAAAGGACGGAACGCTGAAGTCCAGAGACAAGCTGCCTTCAGAAAATGAACTGATGGCAGAGTACGGAATCTCCAGGGATACTGTTCGCAAATCCCTGCAGCTACTGCTTGAGAACGGCTTTATTACCAAGATACGTGGAAAAGGCTCATTCGTGACAGAGCTCACGAGGTTTGAATTCCCTGTTGCAGGGCTCATTACCTTCAAGGAGCTGTCATCAAGCAAAGTGATTGGCAATTCAGCGACGAAGGTAATCAATCTGAAGTCGTGCAAAGGGAACCCATATGTCCGTGAAAAGCTTGGTCTTGAAAACGACGCTGAAATATGGGCTGTCACAAGGGTAAGAACCATTGATGGAAGACGGGTGATCCTTGACAAGGACCACTTTGTGAAGAGTATTGTCGAGAACCTTACTATTGAGATATGCGAGGATTCAATATACGAATATCTGGAAAATGAGCTGGGCCTGAAGATAGGTTATGCTCATAAGGAAATTGTGATCGAACGGGCAACAGAAGAGGATGAGAGAAATCTTGACCTGATGGGCTTCGATGTGGTTGCAGTTGTCAACACTTTAGTTTATCTCCAGAACGGAACGCTGCTCCAATATACTCAGTCGAGGCATTGCCCCGATAAATTCAGGTTTGTGGACATTGCAAGAAGAAATCCCTAAATCCAAGATAATATGGTGCAAGGCCGAAGCTTCAGTCATTTTGACTTCAGCTTCGGCCTTGTATCTTTTTATTTCTATTTGACTATATCAGCCCCAAAAGCGGGAATGCCAGGAATACACCGCAAATGACAACTCCACCAAGCAGTAAAGTTATTATACAATATCCCATGATATCCCTAGCAGACAAACCTGCTATTCCAAGTGCAGGAAGCGCCCAGAAAGGCTGGATCATGTTTGTCCACGCATCACCCCAGGCTATGGACATTGCAGTGACATTTGGTGTTACTCCAAGAGCCTGTCCTGCAGGCATCATGATCGGTGCCTGAACTGCCCACTGTCCGCCGCCTGATGGAACAAAGAAGTTGACGATTCCAGCAGAGAGGAATGAGAACAGCGGGAATGTTGTTACTGTCGAAATGCTTACAAATGCATTGGATATTACTGAAGCAAGGGATGTTGCTGTCGCTGCATTTGCACCTGTCATCATACCCATGATTCCCGCATAGAACGGGAACTGCAGTATGATTCCAGCTGAAGATTTTGCTGAATCCTCAATTGCGTCGATGTATCTCCTTATGTTTCCATGGAACAGAAGGCCCAATGTGAGGAATATGAGGTTGACCAGATTCAGGTCAAGATTGAAACCCTTTGTTGCAAATGTGTAAATTATGAAAGCACTTGAAAGTGCAATTGTGAGTATCCAGAGGATCCTTGAATTCTCAAGCTTTTCTGCAGGAGTCTTGATAACATAGGTCTTCACCTCAGCATCAACAAGGAGCTTTGGATCCACGGTTACCGTATTTTCCTTCGATGGGATCATCGCATAGCATACCAACGGAATTCCTATGAGCAGAAGGATAACTATCGTGAGGTTGAAGTTCGAGAATATTGTCTGCGATGTAGGTATAGCTGCAGTTACCGCTCCGGCAGTCTGTGCCTTGAGCGCATCAGGTGTTCCTCCCGCAAGCGTCAGAGGTATTGAGCCGGAAAGTCCGCCATGCCAGATAAGAAATCCTGAATATGCAGTAGCAATAAGAAGCCTGTAGTCAAGCCCCTTCACGGCCCTTGCCATCTCTCTGGCAAGAAGTGCGCCTACAACCAGTCCGAATCCCCAATTGAGGAAGCAGGCTACCGTTGAAACGAATCCTGTGATAAGGATTGCCTGTGCAGGGTTCTTTGCCATTGAAGCTATCTTGACCAGAAGTCTCTTTATGATAGGAGCCTTGGCCATTGCACTTCCAAGTACCAGGACGAGTACCATCTGCATTGAGAATGCCAGCAGCGACCATACTCCCTTGCCCCAATGGTTTACCATTGCCAGTGGAGTCTGGCCAGTCATGAAGATACCTGCAACGAACGTTATGATTGTAAGGATGATGGCGAACAGGAAGGCATCGGGCAGGTACTTGTTGACGAGTGCGACGCAGGCGTTGGTGAATTTCTTAAACATTTTTCTCCTCCTTGCATTTCTAATATTGCACGGCCTTTCAGCCAAATGCTTCGATATCGTGATGCTTTACAAATGAATGTCAAAACAGCTGTTCAAAATTTAACATACATTTACAGAATTCCGGAAAGCTTTTCAGAAACATATTATCACAACTCCTGTTTATATCTCAAAGTGCAATTAATTGAGCTAACCACAATAAACCAATGTATAATTAATAAATTTTAAGTATTTATACATTTAATTCTTATATTGTTTAAATTGTCTGTTAATTTACTGAGACATGTGTAATATTTTACAAAAAATACACTTTTTATTTCAATTAGATTCATACATCGGCAATCGCTGTTCTAAAACCTTCCATAACCTCGAAAATCAGTTGTTTTTGTAACCTATTGAGTGCTCCGAAAATAAAAAAACTCCGGATAGTTTCCGGAGCCTGTTGCCTAAAGCATCAGACGGAGTGATGCCAATGCAGTCATTCCAATCACTATATACTTGAAGGTCTTTTCGCTGACCCTTTTTATCATGAACACTCCGAGGGCTGCACCTCCGACTATGAAAGGAATCATATAAAGAGTGTATCTTGCTGTCTCTAGTGTTATTGTCTTCCATAAGAATACATGGAAGGGGAATTTTACAATATTTACTACAAAGAAGAACCAGGCTGCGGTGCCGATGAACCTGTTCTTAGTAAATCCCATGGATAACATGTATACGCTGAAAATTGGGCTGGCTGCATTTCCAACCATTGATGCAAAGCCATTGACTACCCCTGTTGCCCCGTGGAAAAGAGCACTGCTCGGCATCTTCGCATTCCTGCCTACGGTTTCCATGTATATGAGAAGCACAAGGCAGAATATTACCGTCACTCCTATCAGGAATTTGAACTGTGCATCATTGAGATAGCTTCCGACTGCAGCACCAAGGAAGACTCCAACAATTGCAGGAGGAAGTACCTTCAGCAGGTCCTTTAGCCTGCCATATTTACCATAGTTATAAACTCCGAAAAGGTCCGCGACCATAAGCATAGTAAGCATAATCCCTGCAGAAAGCTTTCCGCCGAAGCTGTATGCCACAAGCGCAACTGCAGGGAGCGTTGCTCCGGAGACCGCCGTCTTCGAAAAACCTGTCAGCATGGCAGCAATCATAAGCATCACAAGTTCCATCAAATCAAGTCCAAGCATATTGATCCTCCAATCACCATTTCCCGCTACATCTCTATCTTATATTTTGCCATCTTCTTGTAAAGGGCTGTCCTGTGTATTCCAAGCTTTTCAGCTGCTTCTGTCTTGTTTCCGTTCGACTTCTTGATGGCGTTTATTATCGCCTCAGTCTCCGCCTTCTCAACTATTTCACTTATTGGGGTAATATCCTGAAGCCCAAGCCCCTTGTTTTTCTTCTGGAGCCTTTCAGGCAGGCTTGAGGGGAATATGACCCTGTTGGTTGAAAGGGTCAAGGCCCTTTCCAGGACATTCCTAAGTTCTCTTACATTTCCGGGCCAGCTGTAGTTCATGAGAAGAGTGACCGTCTTGTCATCAAGGGTCTTCCTTCCTATTTTGAAATCCTTCTCGAGTCCCCTCAGCAGGTCCTCGGCAAGGATTGGAATGTCATCAAGCCTTTCTCTGAGAGGCGGTATGTCTATGGTTACCACGTTGAGCCTGTAATAGAGATCCTTCCTAAACTTGCCGCTCCTGACGTTCTCCTCAAGGTTTTCATTTGTTGCTGCAATTATCCTTGCGTCAAGCGATATGGTCTTGTTTCCTCCCACAGGCTCGAACTCCCTTGCTTCAAGGACCCTCAGGAGCTTTACCTGCATATCAAGAGGCATGGTTCCAATCTCATCCAGAAATATCGTTCCGCCTTCAGCAATATGGAACTTACCCAGCTTACCCTTCTTCTTTGCTCCTGAGAATGCTCCCTCCTCATATCCGAAAAGCTCTGATTCCAGAAGCTCCTTTGGAATGGCTGAACAGTTTATGGGTACAAACGGTCCGTTCTTCCTGTAGCTGGCGCTGTGTATCGCGTGTGCGAACACTTCCTTTCCTGTTCCGCTTTCACCTGTAATCAGAACCGTCGAGTTTGACTCCGCTGCCATCTCCCCTACCTTCTTCAGGTACAGCATCTTCGGATTGACTGTATTTATAGTATTAAAGGAAAACCTGGTTCCCTCTATCCTTTCAATCTCACCCTTGTACTTGTTTATCTTCGATTGTAGGTCTAGCAGCTGGTGTGCAAGCTCCTTCACCTCGCTGATATCCTTGAAGAGAACTGTTCCTACGGCGCCGATTACCTTTCCATGCTTTATTATGGGTATCCTGTTAGTGATCATATCGTGACCCTGGAGTCTCTGGACATCCCTCAGTTCCTTCTCTCCTGTCTTTACAACTATATGCATCCTGGTATTTTCCAGAACATCTCTGACATCCTTTCCGACAGCATCTTCCTCCTTGATACCGAGCAGCTTCTCATAGTTGATCTTCACTATCCTGCCCTCTTTGTCCACAAGGACATATCCCTCATATGCATATGTAAGGATATCCTCCAGCATTACCAGGCTTTCCTTCAGGAGTTCAAGCTGCCTGCGTTCCTCCTCGTCGATTTTATCCAAATACTCAGTAGCCATCTCTGCCTCCATTGATATAATATTAACATTTAGTAAACTTTTAGGTAACAAACCCGCTTTTCATTGATTTTACTGACTTCTATTCATTAATGGCTAAAGGTCAGTGTACCTGAAATTATACAGTAATCTGACAAATGTAGCCATTTGGATACAATTGCAAAATGCATAAATCACAACGTTTTCATTCATTTTATTGGGTTTTAGCACTGTGTCAAAATCATCATACCACAAAGTGTACCTAATTGGATACACAAAACCCAATTTGCAGATTATGGCGAACAATTCTCTTGAGTCTCCCTAAACCCGCCAAGGTCAATGCTTTACAGAGTTTCGAAAAAATTCAGACCCGTTGGCACGGATTTTGCTATTACATAAGTGAAACCAAAAGTTATAGGAGGTTTAATAAATGAGAGAAGTAGTAATCGTAAGTGCCGTAAGGACTCCACTCGGAGCTTTCGGTGGGAAGTTCAAGGAAGTTTCTGCAGTAGCCTTAGGAACAGCAGCGGTAAAGGGTGCTCTTGAAAAGGCCGGAGTAAAGCCTGAGCTCGTCGAAGAAGTAATATTCGGAAACGTTCTTGGTGCAGGTCTTGGGCAGAATGTTGCAAGACAGGTATCCATTCATGCTGGAATTCCTATAGAGGTTCCTTCATTCACAGTAAACAAGGTCTGCGGATCAGGGCTCAAGGCGGTTGCGCTTGCAGCACAGGCGATCATAGCAGGAGATGCTGACATAATAGTTGCCGGTGGAACCGAGAACATGTCACAGGCACCATATCTCCTCAAGACCTCAAGATGGGGAATGAGGATGGGCGATGCAGCTGTAGAGGACTACATGGTCAAGGACGGTCTGACAGACATATTCAACGGCTACCACATGGGCGTCACCGCTGAAAACATAGTTGATCAGTGGGGACTTACCAGAGAAGGCCAGGACCAGTTCTCAGCAACAAGTCAGAACAGGGCTGAAGCTGCAATAAAGGCTGGAAGGTTTGTTGACGAGATAGTTCCAATAGTCATCCCTCAGAGAAAGGGCGACCCAGTTGTAATAGACACAGACGAATATCCTAAGTTCGGAACTACCCTTGAAGGACTTGCAAAGCTCAAGCCAGCATTCAAGAAGGATGGAACAGTCACAGCCGCTTCATCATCAGGAATAAATGACGGAGCTGCAGCACTTGTAATAATGAGCAAGGAAAAGGCAGATGAACTCGGACTGAAAGCTCTTGTAACAATCAAGTCATATGCTTCAGCAGGAGTAGACCCTAAGATAATGGGAACAGGACCAATTCCTGCAGTCAGAAAGGCTCTTGCAAAGGGCGGAATGACAGTTGCAGACCTCGACCTCATCGAAGCCAATGAAGCTTTTGCAGCTCAGGCTATGTCAGTAATGCATGACCTCGAGCTTGACCCTGAGAAGACAAATGTAAACGGCGGAGCAATTGCGCTTGGTCATCCTATCGGAGCATCAGGAGCAAGGATACTTGTCACTCTGATACACGAGATGGCAAAGAGAGAAGATGCCAAGACAGGACTTGCTACGCTTTGCATAGGCGGCGGACAGGGAACTGCTGTCATAGTTTCCAAATAGGTTACAGGAGGAATATTGATGAACAAGATAGTCACCATAGAAGAGGCAATCAGCCATGTCAAGGACGGCTCCGTAATAATGGTTGGAGGTTTCCTCGGAGGCGGATCGCCTGAGAAGCTTATCGATGCTCTCGTAGCCAAAGGAGTAAAGGACCTCACACTCATCTGCAACGACACCGCCTTTGTAGACAAGGGTGTAGGAAAGCTCGTTGTAACAAAGCAGTTCAAGAAGGTAATCGTAAGCCATATAGGAACAAATCCTGAGACAGGAAGACAGATGATAGCCAATGAAATGGAAGTCGACCTGGTTCCACAGGGAACCCTGGCAGAGAGAATCAGATCTGCAGGTGCAGGCCTTGGCGGATTCCTCACACCAACCGGAGTAGGGACAATAGTCGAGGAAGGCAAGGAAAAGATGGTAATCAATGGAATGGAATATCTCCTTGAGCTTCCCCTCAAGGCTGATGTTGCACTCGTATATGCTGAGAAGGCTGACAAGTTCGGTAATCTTGTGTATGCAGGCTCCAAGAGCAACTTCAATCCATTAATGGCAACAGCAGCAGACATCACCATCGCAGAAGTCGGCGAAGTCGTTGAGATTGGTGAGATCAACCAGAACGATGTAAAGACTCCTGGAATATTCGTGACATACATCGTCAACGGAGGGAAGAACTAATGGATAAGAACGAAATCAAAAATTTCATAGCCAAGAGAGTGGCACAGGAGCTCAAGGACGGAGACGTTGTCAACCTCGGAATCGGTCTTCCCACTGCAGTCGCTAACTTCGTTCCAGAAGGAATCTCTGTAACTTTCCAGTCAGAGAACGGCTTCCTGGGACTAGGCCCTGCACCAGAGGCAGGCAAGGAAGATCCTTCAGTATTCAATGCTGGCGGAATGCCTGTTACAATACTTCCTCATGGATCATTCTTCGACTCAGCCACCTCATTCGGAATCATCAGGGGAGGCCATGTTAACATGACTGTTCTCGGTGCTCTTCAGGTTGATGAGAAGGGTAACCTTGCAAACTGGATGATACCAGGCAAGATGATACCTGGAATGGGCGGAGCAATGGACCTTGTAGTAGGAGCCAAGAAGGTTGTAGTAGCTATGGAGCATACCCAGAAGGGTGCTCACAAGATACTGAAGCAGTGCACGCTACCTCTTACTGCGGCTGCGCAGGTCAACGAGATAATCACTGAAATGGCTGTCATAAAGGTTACGCCTGCAGGACTCGTGCTTGACGACATCAATCCGGAATTCACCATCGAAGAGGTTCAGGCCGCAACTGGCGCCGAGCTGATAATATCAGATGCCGCAAAGGCTAAGGCCAAGAAATAGCTTTGCAGCGTAAGGCTGTATACTCTTTTTGAGATGCATACCTGAACCGCACAAATTATTGATTGCCAACTACAAATAAACCTCTTATTTCACTGTTGGAGGGGAGCCGACCTGATTATTCAGGGCGGCTCCTTCCATTTCATGAGCCATTGTAGATTTAGGAAAGCGAATAATGCAGCAAAAAAAGAGGCTGGATATCCAAATTCGGATTTCCAGCCTTTCTTCAATTACTTGAATATTGGAGTTATGCCTTAAGTGACTTTGCAAGCCTCAAAATGTTGTCCACAGTGAACGTGAGATTCTCCACACTCTTATACCTGCTTGTCTCGAATGCCTCAGGCAGCCTGTTTATTGTGAATATTGCGGATACACCAACTTCATAGGCTTCTTCGATGTCATTGTCGGCTCCGCCGGCAACGACGATCACTGGAACACCTTTTTTCTTTGCTCTTCGTGCTACTCCGATGACAACCTTGCCTCTAAGGCTCTGGAAATCAATCTTTCCCTCACCGGTGAATATGGCATCGGCTCCCTCGATTACCTCGCTGAAGTTTACAGTGTCAAGCACAGTCTCGATTCCCATCTGGAGCTTCGAGCTGAAGAATGCAATCATTCCTGCTCCCATTGCTCCTGCTGCTCCGGTTCCCGGAACAACTGAAAGGTCCATTCCCAGATCCTTGCCTATGACTTCTGCCAGATGCTTTATTCCTTCATCGAGGAACAGGACCATTTCGGGATCAGCACCCTTCTGCGGTCCGAATACATGGGCCGCTCCTGTCTTTCCGTACATAGGGTTGTCAATATCGCACATTGTTACTATCTCTATTCCGTCAAGCTCCCTGGTCTTTTCAGAAAGGTCTATCCTTGAGATTTCATGGGTTGTTCCGCCTGTGGGTATGAACTTCTCACCCTTCTCGTTATAGAAGTTTACACCTATGGCAGCTGCTGCTCCGCAGCCTCCGTCATTCGTGCTGCTTCCGCCGAGTCCTACAACTATCTTGCTTACGCCACGCTTGGCGGCATCAAGTATGAGCTGGCCTACTCCGTAGGTTGTGGTCTTTTTAGGGTCGCGTCTGTCTTCAACAAGCGGAAGACCTGCGCATGCTGCCATTTCTATGACGGCTGTCTTTCCTTCGTCTATGATTCCGTAGAATGATTCCATATCCTCGAAATATGGATTCTTGACTGTAAGGTGAACCTTCTCGCCTCCAAGTGCTGTAAGGAAACAGTCAACGCTTCCCTCTCCTCCGTCAGCTACTGGTATCGAAACCACTTCACAGCCCGGAAAATGCTCTTCTACCCTTCCCCCGATGATCTCACAAATCTTTGATGAGCTTAACGTACCTTTGAATGAATCCGGTATGAGTACTACTTTCTTCATGTTATCCCCCTTGTATGTTGCTTAGGAGCCTTTGGGCTTTGCCCAAGGCTCCTATATCATTATAATACGATGACTGATACTCCGTCAGGAATTACTGTGATTTTCGCATCAGATTTTCCGAGAATCTCGTCTGCCTTCTTTATGGCCTCTTCGATAGAATGCGCCGGAATCATGTGCAGGTCCTCCACAATGTTGTCAGGCGCTTCAGATACGTATACGACCTTGTAGTTCTTGAGTATCCTTGCGAATATCTGCGACTGCCACTGGTCGGGTATGGTATCCTCGCTTGGCGTCGCAAGGAATTCAGCCATCATCCTCTCGACGTCCTGCTCCTCGCTGAAGGACTTATAGAAGCCTTCACCGCCGTGACCGTCATTCGACTTTGCCGCGATGATGATCACTCCGCCTTCATTAAGCGTCGCTTCTGCGGCTGTCATGCCCTTTACAGCCTGATATATGTTCTGGTCCAGAGGATATCCGGCATTCGTGGTTACCGCTATGTCTGCTGGGATCCTTGATACCTTGCACTGGCTGTTTAGGAAATTCCTTCCTTCAATGTGAGCCAGGTCGCAGTCTCCTGCTACAGCAAATATGGCTTCCTTGTCTGAGTTTATAACTACATTGACAATGAAGTCGAGCCTTGCTGCCCTTGCTGCATACAGCATGTCCCTGTGTATTGGGTTACCGTCGACAATACCTGTCCTTGACCTGTCGCTGTCTATGAAGGTTGCGTTATGGTTGAACATGACAGTCTTCCTGCTCGCTATACCAGGAAGCACGCTCTTCCTTCCGCCTGAGTAGCCTGCGAAGAAGTGCGGTTCAATAAAACCTTCTGAAACAAGGAGGTCAGCCTCGACTGCGAGCTTGTTGATTATAAGCTCTCCACCTGAAGGAAGTGTCCCTATGTTTACGAGCATGCTCTCATCGTCGCAGTCATGGACATATATCTTCTCAGAAGCCATTATCTCAGGACCGAACTTTGAAAGGAGCTCAGCCTCTGTAGTTCCTCTATGGCATCCTGTTGATATCAGTATGGTTATGTCTGCATCAGGATTACATTTCCTTATCTCTTCAAGCATCAAAGGCATTATGACCTTGCTTGGCACAGGCCTTGTATGGTCGCTTGCTATCACGACAACCTTTTTCTTTCCCTTTGCAATTTCCCTGAGCCTTGGCGTACCGATCGGATTCTCCATGGCCTTCCTTACAATCTCCACCTGAGTTTCAGCGGGCTTGTAGTGATGCATGTCGGAAACAAGTATTCCGGCTATCCTGTCATCAGGTATCTCTGCTTCAAGATATCCCTGGCCATAAGGCAATTTTATGTTCGTCATTGATAAATCCTCCTTAATGGAATCCTATGCAGCCTGAGCCTTCTCTGCTATCTTGGCCTTCTCCCTCTTGTCCATGTAGTTCACGAACATCGGGCACAGTATCGCTGTTACTATTATGGCAGCAGCTATCTGTACTGTCGCCTGTGCTGATATTGCTGCAAGGCTCGGGTCAACTGCAGCAAGCGCTGCAGGTGTAGCTACCGCATTCCCTGCAGTGGTCCCTATTGCAACACCTACCTGAGGGTGCTTTGCCTTGAGAAGCTTCATGGTAAAGTAACCACCGATTCCTGTGATAAGTGTACAAGCAACTCCAAGTACAATTCCAGGAAGTCCTGCCTGGATTATCTGCCCGAAGTTTAGTGCAGCTCCCAGCGGGAATGCAAAGAAAGGTATTAGTATCGTGGTTCCCTTGTCAAGGAATAGCCTGAGCTCTTCATCAAGGTTTCCAAGTATGAATCCTATGAGGATAGGAACTATCGTAGCTACCAGTGCTATTATAGGAACTGTCGCTATCCCTGTGATTCCGAATGCAAGCATTGTGAAAAAAGGTCCGTCATTCAGAGAAAGTATGGAGATTGCTCCTACGTCAGTGGAATCACCATATTCACCCGCAAGCGCTGCATACAGTCCTCCATTGGAGTTGGTTATAGCAGCAACGAATGCGAGCGGCGAAATTGCAAGCACTCCTGCAGGACCGAAAACTGTGTTTATAAGGACTCCCAATACTGCACCTATTACAAATTTTGTTAATGTCAGTGCTATACCCTTGGCAAGTGGAGCTCCCGCCTGCTTGGCATTGATCTGTGCTCCGTTGCAGAAAAGGAATACAGCGAGTATCGGAAGTGCTCCCGTCTTGAACAGGTGTGTAGTGAAACCACCTATAGTGAGCAGACTAGGGAAGAACGTGTTGATTGCAGCTCCCAAGAGCAGCGGAACTACCATGAGTCCTCCGGGGATCCTTCTTACTGTCTTTAGTATTTGCATGTTGACCTCCTGAAAATTTATTATTGATCAGTTCGATAATATATTAGCAATTAGCGTGCCAACTGTTAAAGCCCTTGAAATGCTTTACCTTTTAGGAATCCGCCATTTTCAGACCTGCCAAATCCGTTGCATATCGCAAAATAAATGATGCATCTTGCAACAGCTGTTGCCAAATGCATCATAACACATTCCTAGTTCTCTTCGTTTTTGATCTTCCTCCAGAGTGTGGTCCTGTTTATTCCGAGTATTTTAGCAGCTTCCCCCAAATTTCCGGAGGAGGACTCCAGCACCTTTTCTATGTATCTTTCCTCAAGAGTCTTTAGGTCCATGCCTTTCATGGCTATTTCAAGAATAGGGTCACCTGATTGTACTGTGCCCTTTTCCGGCTTTACTGAGCCTGGAGAAATGACCTCATCCTTCAGATAGTCGAAGGAGCCGAGTATAACGCTTCTCTCAACTATATTTTCAAGCTCCCTGATATTTCCCTCGTAGCTCCTGTTCATCAGGATCCCTTTTATCTTCTGATTTATCTCAAGAGGCTTCTTTCCATACACCTTAGCATATTTTCTGATGAAGTGCTCTGCAAGGACCGGGATGTCCTCCTTCCTCTTGGAAAGAGGAGGAAGCCTTAAGGTCAGCACATTTATCCTGAAGAAAAGGTCCTTCCTGAACTGCTCATTATCTACCATCCTCTTCAGATACTTGTTGGACGCCGTGATTATCTTCACATCAACCGGAATGAGTTTACCTCCGCCGATACGCATCACCTGCTTCTCCTGAAGCACTCTTAGAAGCCTTCCCTGAAGCTCCAGCGGGATTTCACTGATCTCATCAAGAAACAGTGTGCCGTTATGTGCAAGCTCGAAAACTCCAGGTTTACCCTTCTTTCTCGCACCGGTGAACGATCCCTCCTCATAACCAAAGAATTCACTCTCGATGAGGCTTGGAGGAATGGCTGCACAGTTGACAGCAACAAATGGACCGTTTTTTCTGGTGCCTTCATTGTGCATGCTCTGGCAGAACAGTTCTTTTCCGACTCCTGATTCACCGCACACATGGACAGGTGTATCATACTTCGAATACTCCCTGGCTATTTCGATGCATTCCTTCATCGCCCTGCTCTGGCAGATGATGTCTGAAAAATGGTATCTTGCCGTAAATCCGTTGTCATCAAGGCTCCTTCTGACCTTCTGTTCAAGGCTCTGGAGCTCTGCAATTTCCTGGAAGGTGGCAACAGCCCCGGCAGCCTCGTTGTTCACGATAATAGGAGCCCTGTTGCATGTGATCCTAGTATCTCCGACGCTTGCCAGCTCGCCGGTCTGGATATCTCCTGTGATCATTGTGTACGGGAGCAGAGTTCCTGGTATGACCTCATCAACTTTCCTTCCAATGACATCCCTGCTCGGTAATCCATATATTCTCTCAGCTGTCCTGTTGAATACTGTGACAAGCTCTTTTGAATCTATTGCAACTATACCGTCCCTAACGAAGTCAGCCATTGTGGATACCTGCTCAGCCCTGAACAGCTCGTCCTTTGTAGCCTTCAGTATCCTTCTTGCCTCCTGTATTGCTGAAAGTATAGACTCCTTCTGTGAATGGATGACTATACCCTTGCAGCTTAAGCCCTCGGCTATCCTTATTATGTTGGCGTCGCCGATGTATGTCTTTATCCCCTTGTTCTTGTAACCCTCGATTATGCTGTGGATGTCCCCTTCACTGGTGATCTCGACCTTAACAACCTTGTTTGGAATCAGCTTCTTCAGTATGTCGAAGCCATAGACGACATTCGTATATCCTGCAACTCCCACAATCTCGTCTTTGTCACCAATCCTGTCGAAGCTTTCAAGCACATCGAACGCGCTAACCTTGATTTCCACCACCGGTATTGAAAGGTCAGTCTGAATAAGCTTGTATGTTCCACCTCTGGTGACTATTATCTTCACCCCGTTCTTTACAAGCTCTCTTGCAATCATAAGCCCTTCACCCATGTTTCCCAGGATGACTTCAACATTGCTGTAGTTCCTTTCTTTTACAAGGTTCACAGCCTTGTCATATATGTCTTCTATAGGTGCAAGCACCACTATGTCTTTCATTGAAAACCCTCCATCTAGAGATAGACCTTCAGTATACCGGAAGGACCAGAATCGACAGTCGCTGCTCCGTACCCGGCTCTATTGACTGACAGTTCTCTTTCAAAACCGAACCTTTCAGCAATATTTGTAATTATCGCTGCTCCAGTTGGAGTAGCCATCTCACCGGTCATTCCTGTGGAATAATAGGGCGCCCCTTCAAGCAGTATCCTGGTCATCGGTGCGGGTATGTCCATGTCACCCTTCCAGAGCCTTATCTTCCCTGACCCGACCTGAATAGGTGTGGAGATAACACTGCCGATGCCAAAATATTCAAGTCCTGAAACCGCTCCAATGATATCTATCAAAGTATCTACAAGTGATTCCCCTTTGTATTTAAGCGAAGATTCGGAACAGCCATGAGCTCTGGCCTTTGCCTTTACCATGCTTTCGAAAATTCTGGACGTTTGTTTTATTATTGGTTCCTCGAGTCCGCTCCCGAGAATCATCTCAATTACCTCTCCTGAGGTCCTCACTCCAAGCTTTTTTTCCGTTTCTTCAGATACTGTGGTATTAAAATAAGTGGCAGTCCCAGCGGCAAGTGAGAGTGTTTCAATCTCAAGACCAAAGCTCCACTCAGGAAGTACCCTTATGATCCTATCTTCAAGATACTCAACCGGCATACCCATATCAAGGAATGCTCCCGTCACCATATTCCCGCTTATTCCGCATGTGCAGTCAAAATATGCAGCTCCCATAAGATACCTCCAGTTTAGATTTCAGCATTCAGATTAGTTTACCTAATTTTATCATGCCTGTGGTAAATAATAACATAATTGACACACCATGATGTTTTATTTATAATGAATCTTGAAAAGGTTGTTAAGTATTTTATCAATCACTAAAGCCCAAGGATAGGTGTGATGACATTGAGAGTGGCAATCATCGACGGACAGGGCGGAGGAATCGGAAAGAGCATAATCGAGAGAATAAAGAAGCTGCATCCTGACAAATTCGAGATAATAGCCCTTGGAACGAATTCAATGGCTACCGCGGGCATGAAGAGGTCCGGGGCAGATGTCGGTGCGACTGGTGAAAACGCTGTTCTGGTCAACGCTCCAAAAGTGGATGCGATAATGGGACCGATGGCCATCGTGATACCAAACTCGATCATGGGCGAGATCACTCCGGCAATGGCACTGGCGATCGGCAACAGTCCGGCGCTGAAGATACTTATCCCACTCAACAGGTGCAATGTTGAGATACCGGGAACCAGAAACCTAAATATCAACGAATTATTGGACTTCTCAGTAGACGAACTTCTGAGACATTACGACGCCACGAAGGCACTGTAGCCTTCTGTGGCGTTATTTATTTTTAGGAGGAACAAAATGAGAACAAACACGAAATCACTGACCCTGTCAGCTCTGTTCATAGCACTTGGAATCCTGGTACCGCAGGTATTCCATCTGTTCGGGGGAACCGGTCCTGTATTTTTACCGATGCACATTCCTGTGCTGCTGGCAGGCTTCATCATAGGTGGCAGGTATGCTGCAATCGCAGGATTTGCTACTGTAATCCTCAGCTCGCTTCTCACAGGCATGCCTCAGCCACCTGTACTTTACTTCATGCTGGTCGAGGTTACAGTCTATGGACTTGCTGCAGGCTTCTTCTACAAGAAGCTGCATCAGAACGTATTCGTATCTCTTATCCTCGCAATGCTCACAGGACGAGCAGCTCTTGCATTGACCGTATTCACCCTGCAGCCTCTTCTCGGTCTTAAGCTTTCTCCTATTGTCTACATGACAGGAGCGATAGTGAACGGGATACCAGGAATAGCAATACAGCTCATACTGATTCCATTCCTTGTAATATCCCTTGAAAAGGCAGGTGTAGCGTACAGTGAACGCAGGGCTGGCTAAGGAGCTGCTTGAACAGCATGGTGCCGCATGCATCATACTAAGGAACGACGAGATAATTTTTACACATGTTGGAATCGGGGTAAAGCCCCTGATTGCATTCATGGAAAAGCCACTGGAAGAAAGATCCGGAAGCCTTGTCCTTGTGGACAAGGTGATTGGAAAGGCAGCTCTCCTGATGGCAGTTAAGCTGGGTATTAAAAACATATATACTCCTCTTGTCAGCGAGGAAGCACTCGATGCTGCAGGAGTTCATGGAGTTACCATTGAAGCCCTGGAGACAGTCCCATACATCATAAACAGGACAAATGACGGAAAATGTCCGCTTGAGCAGTCCGTTACCGGAATATATGACCCTGAAGCAGCCTTTGTTAAAATTAAGCAGGCTATTTCAGAATTGATGAAAAAAGCTGTAACATTATAGTTAAGAATATGAATTTATTGTAAAGTGAACAGGTATTTTTGTTTCTTATTGGAACAAATTTCTGTACGTTTATAATGCCATAAAAGCCTGAAACTGCTTGATTTCTTCAAAGAACCAAGCAGTTTCAGGCTTTTTGTCTGCTTTAAAACGGCATGACGGCTTGGTTAAGCCATTACAGACTCATATTTATGAAGGATCCTCTTCATAGAATCGCAACATCTATTTATTTTGTATATATAAACTGCTCTGTTTTATATTTGTTATCGATTTAGCAATCGTTTACAAGTATGTTTTTTAGTATTACGATTATGTTGAACACGTTCGGTAAGACTTTTTAATCACGCAAAGAATTATCGGAATATTCTATCTCATGACGTCAGGAGGTACTCATGGAGCACTCGCACAATCATCAGGGACATAACCATGACCAAGGTCATTCACATGACAAAAGTCATTTACATGACCATAGTCATACCAAACATCTGCATTCAAACGACACTATGGGAAGAATGCACGAGCATATCCACAAGGATGACAAGGAAGGACCGACGAGCAAGGGACCAAAGGTTCCTGTAACAGTAATCGGGGGGTTCTTAGGCTCAGGCAAGACTACACATGTAAACCATCTGATCAAGGCATCAAATGACACAAGGGTTGATGTCATTGTCAGGGAATTCGGATCGATTTCCATCGATGACATGCTTGTTCATCTTCCAAAGGACAGAGTCCATGTGTTCCCAGGGGTTTCCATGCATCATGACCCTCAGCTGATGCTTTACGGATTCCTTGACACCCTGTATGAAAGGTACGGCAAGACCTTTGATTCGGTCCTCATGGAAAGCAGCGGATTGGACAAGCCCGAGGACCTGGTTCAGCTATTCTTCCTGGGAGACGTCTCAAAAAACTACAGGCTGGGAAGCTACATAGCTATAGTAAGCGCCGAATACGGAGGCCTGGACCTTGATGAATACAGGATTGCAAGGGAACAGGCAGCACTGGCGGATGTAGTGATCATAAACAAGACCGACCTGGCTGATGAAGCTGAAGTCGACAAGCTTGAAGAACGCATCAGGGGTATGAACATGATGGCGAGGATAGTACGTGCGAAATTCGGAGAGGTCGATCCGAAAATGGTAACTGACATTGGGCTTCATGAACAGCTTGATGAAGTATACGTCAGAGTAAAGGAAGGAAGGAGAGCATTTGGAATGGATGACATAAGGACAATAGCCCTGACTGAAACAAGACCCATGGACAAGGAGAAGGTAAACAACTGGCTTCAGAGCCTCTTCATGAAGGATGGGACTAAGATGCTTAGAAGCAAAGGATTCTTCAATTTTCAGGGCTTTGAAGACAGATTTGAATTCCAGGCTGTAAGGAAAACCTTCCATTCGAAGGCTGACAGGAAGTGGGAAGACGGAGAGGAGCGCAAGAGTGTTGTTGTTGTTATCGGTGAGGGTCTGCCGGATGAGAAGGAACTTCAGGCAAGCTTCAGTGAGTGCGCATATACAGGGTAAAGGGGAGGAATGAAAATGAGTGACGGACGCGAAATCATCGACGAGACCTACAAGTTGGTCAAGGGTACTCTCGAATCATTGGAGGGATTCAAGGAAAGCTATCCAGAGGAACATTATGCAGAGCTTCTCGAAACCATTACTGGTTCTGTTGAGTGGGCGAAAAAGTGCAGGAACAAGGTATGGCTGAGATCAAAGGAAGGTACCGACCTTGCTCAGGGATGTCTGAATGCTGCAGTTGCATTGAATGAAGCCATGGGTAAGTCAGAGTCGCTTGACGGAGCCGCAAGCCTCAACTACAAGCTCGAATCACTTGCAAAGGTCATTGCCACCAAAGCATCTGTTATGACTTGATGATCTCTAATAAATAAGAAATATGAAAAGGGGGAAGTAAATTGGCATCGAAAGTATACTTTATGAACGACAGGGCCAACAGCCTGCAGGAGAGCACTCCTTTCAAGGCTGTCAAGCTGCTCAGGGACGCCGGAATCAAGACACTTTTCAAAGAAGGCGACACAGTTGGCATCAAGATCCACATGGGTGAGTATGGAAACTCCCTTAACCTCAGGCCTCAGTGGGTAGGAGCAATCGTTGAGGAGGTCAAGAAACTTGGTGGAAATCCCGTCATCGTCGACTGCAACACGATAACCTTTGGAGACTATACCTCAAGAGGTATCAAGGCGGACCATCTAAGAGCGATTGCAAGACATGGCTTCACAGAAGAGGCTTTGGGCTGTCCGATATGGATCTGCGACGGAGACTACGGATTTGACGACGTTCAGGTTGAGATCCCTCACGGCGTATACATGAAGCACACCTTCATGGGCAAGAAGCTGCTTGAACTTGATGCATGCATAGTAGTCACCCACTTCAAGGGACACCCCATGGGAGTATATGGCGGAGCTCTCAAGAATGTAGGTATCGGCATGGGCTCCAAGAGAGGAAAGATATCGACGCATTTCTTGAACCATCCTGTATATGGACTCCAGGCAATGGGTCCTAACCAGGCAGCTGCACAACAGCTAGCACAGGCACCTCATCCTAACCTAGTCGACAGGGCTGTCGAGGGATGTCCATTTGATGCCTTCGAATGGAAGGATGGAGTGTTCTACTTCCATAACGAGAAATGCGGTAAGTGCGCAGGCTGCTTCAGTTCCGCCCTCTTTGCAGGACTTCTGGCACTCAAGCCAGAAATTACAGCTACATGGGCTCCTACAATTGCAGATGCAGCATCAGGCTATATCCACGCCATAGGCAAGGATAAGTTCCTCTTCGTCAATTATGCAATGGATATTTCTCCATGGTGTGATTGCGTAAACTTCCATGACAGGCCACTTGTTTCCAATATCGGAGTATTTGCATCAAAGGATCCTGTTGCAATAGACCTTGCATGTATAGAAGCTTCAGAGGCCAGGGCAGCACTTCCTGAATCGAAAGCAGACGAATTTGGTTTCGGCGACCCTGGAACTGAAAGGTTCACAAACGTATCCAGCGTAGCCAAGATCAGCCAGTGGGCTCAGTGTAACGCAGGAGAGTACAACGGAATCGGATCGACAGAGTATGTACTTGTTGAATCAGAGCCAGCTGAAGAGACTGATTTCTGGTTCCCGCCATACACTCCGGACAACGTATACGGAAAGGTCAACAAGGAAGCACTGAGAAGCGGAAACTACGAGCCTGGTGAGTATTTCTACGACCTGCCAAGACTCTCATTCGCAGAGCTTCATATCAAGCCAAAGGGAAAGATAGACGAAATATCAATACTTGATGAAGAGTAGGATGATCGCAGCACTAACTTTAATATGAGGGGGGAATTGAGACATGTTATATGGATACATGGGTAAGATGCTGTTTGTAGATCTTACTACCGGTGCCATTGAAGAAAGGGAACTTACTAAGGACATAACCGACAAGTACATAGGCGGCTATGGAATCGGAGCTAAGGTACTTTACGAGGAAATGCCAAAGGGCGCAGATCCGCTCGGTCCCGAGAGTATTCTCGGATTCATAACAGGACCGGCTAACGGATCGAAGGCAATGTTCGGCGGAAGATACACTCTGGTTTGCAAATCCCCTGTCACAGGCGGGTGGAATGATGCGAACTCAGGTGGCTACTTCGGACCAGAGCTTAAGAAGGCCGGCTTTGATGCTGTGTTCATAAAGGGAATATCCCCGACTCCTGTTTACCTCTATGTCAATGAAGGCAAGGCTGAGCTAAAGGATGCTTCTGCAATATGGGGAATGGATGCCAAGGAGACCTGGGAAGCTCTCAAGGAAGCTACCGGTCAGCCAAAGGCGAGAGTAGTCGCCATAGGTCCATCTGGTGAAAAGATGGCATACATCTCCTGCCCGATAAATGACGGACACAGGGCCCCTGGAAGAGGCGGCGGCGGTGCGGTAATGGGATCCAAGAAGCTCAAGGCGATAGTAGCTTATGGAACCAAGGAAACACCTGTATTCTCTCCTGAAAAGGTAAATGCCATAAACAGGAAGGTCACAGCAGCCCTAAAAGAGAGTCCGCCGGCACAGGGCTTCGGAGAATATGGAACAGGAGTCGGTACTGGTGCGTCTGCACTTAACGGAGATTCCCCTGTCAAGAACTGGGGCGGAGTCGGTATTGTGGATTATGGAGAAGAGGCTGCAGGAAAGGTAGCAACCCCTACTTTTGACAAAACCTATAAGACAAAGAAATATGCATGCGCCAACTGTCCTATGGGCTGTGGAGCAGAGTATGAAGTAAATGACGGCAGATGGCCTCTTGGTCCAACAGAGAGACCTGAGTATGAGACTCTTGCCGCATTCGGATCGACACTCCTTAATTCGGAAATGGATTCGATATTCAAGTGCAATGAGATCTGCAACAGGTACGGGCTTGATACAATATCAGCCGGAATGACTGTAGCCTGGGCAATGGAATGCTACAATGAGGGCGTCCTGTCAAAAGAAGAGCTGGACGGTATAGACCTCAAGTGGGGAGATGGAGCGGCTATAGTTGCCCTGACCCAGAAGATAGCAGACTGCGAAGGCGTTGGAGCAGTACTTGCAAATGGATCGGCATATGCTGCAAAACATTTTGGAAAGGGTGCAGAATACCTTCAGACAGCGTCAGGAATAGAGCTTCCGATGCATGATCCTAAACTTGCACCTGGCTTTGCGAGAACCTACAAGTTTGACCCAACCCCAGGAAGGCACGTAAAGGGCGGACTGGGACTCGCACAGGCATCAGGAGTACCACTCGGCGACAAGTATGACTACAGGTCCACTGGATTCCTGGATGTCACACTCACTACCGGCCAGGAGATCAACAACGCAGCTGGTTTCTGTCTGTTCTTGATGTTCTCAGGAGTACAGGGAGCAGAGGCTGAGTATCTCGAGGCAATAACCGGAAATTCATTCAAGTCACAGGACCAGATGTCAACAGGATTAAGGATCCTTGATCTCAGACACAGCTTCAATCTCAGGGAAGGAAAGAGACTTGCCGACATGACAATTACCGACAGGGCAGTCGGAAAGCCTCCACAGACAGCTGGACCACTTGCGGGAGTAGATATAGACGTTGACAGGCTTTCAGCTAACTTCTTCGCATTTGCAGGATGGGACCCAGAGACTGGAATCCCAAGCAAGAGAAGCTACGAGAACCTCGGTCTGGACTTTGTAGCCAAGGATTTCTACTAAACACTCCAGGCCGCCCAGCTAAATCCTGGGCGGCCTAAAAATTAATTACAAAACCAAGCAGCAAAGGTGGGATTCATATTGAAGAAACTGCTTATAACTGGCGGTGCTGGAAGCATGGGCAAGGAGCTCTCCATAGCCCTCTCAAAGAAAGGCTTCAAGGTATACGCTTATGACATACCGAATGCTAATTATGATGGACTGGAAGAGTATGGAATTGAAGGGATCAAGGGCGATATCACAGACCCAGCTTCAATAGGCGAAGCAGTCAGGGGAATGGATATGGTTGTACATCTTGCAGCACTTCTTCCGCCTGTAAGTGAGAGAAACAGGGACAAGACTTTTGCAGTCAACGTAAAGGGTACCTCCAACCTTGTGGATGCGATAAAGGCTGACGGAAGCAAGGCAAGGCTCATTTTCTCTTCCACCGTCGCTTCATATGGTGACAGCACAATGGATGAACCTCCTGTGAAGCCGACTACATTGCAGAAGCCCAACACCTTCTACAGCGAATCTAAAGTTGCAGCAGAAAAGTACGTGTTTGAATCAGGTATTAACTATACTATACTAAGGGTAGCAGGTGTTGTACTTGCAGCCCTCATGGATCCTCCATCATGGCCTTTCATTGCAGACCAGAGGGTGGAATTCGTCTATAGAGGCGATGTGGTAAGTGCCCTTATAGGCGCAGTCGAGAACGAGGAATCAGCCAACAAGGTTCTCATAGTTTCAGGTGGAAAGACCTGGCAGATGAGAGGAAGCGAGTTTGTTGAGAAGTTCCTGGCAGTACTTGATGTTCCTGCTGAGGATGCTGAGTATCCAGAGAAGCCCATTTACGGTGACTGGTACGATACCGAGGAATCGCAGAGACTCCTCTCCTTCCAGAACACGCCATTTCCCAAATTCATAGAGCTTCTTCAGAAGGCAGTCGATGATGCAATAAACGGCATGTAAAGATACGGAGATGATGAAATGCGCATTGAGATGAAGTACATAGGGGTCCCTTTAGGTGGGATGACCAATATCAGAAGGACTGTCATCCTTCCTGAAGACTCTACCATTGATGCGCTGATTCAAAGCCTGATTGACGATTCACCCGGAACCAGCAGGGATAACTTCAGGAGTGTCACCTACATGGTCAACAAGAAGAATGCAGGTGTCAGCACGATACTCCACGAGGGGGATGAGGTCTTCCTGCTCGGTATACTGGGTGGAGGATAATAATCCCCGAAATTTTCATCATGTTTTAAATGTTTCAATAAATAAGACAACCGGCTTAATTGGGGGAGCCGGTTGTCTTATTCTTATTCGAAGTTCTCTGTCAGTTCTTCATGTCTTATAAATTGTCTCATATAGGTATATGATACATGAATAGTTCCGTCTGAGGCCTGCTTGATTGAAGGATATGAGAATTCGGGTTCTCCTTCAATACCTTCCTTTGTAATGACAGTCCTGACTCTTTCCCATGTCAATCCACCATCGACAGACCTTGCTATTACCAGAGGATTTCTTCTGACTCCCCAAACTGAACTTGGTTCATCAGTGGCATCGAGCTCAATCTTGTCCATGTCCTTCTTATCGAACCATGGTGGCCTGTTAACTTTAGGTGGCGCCATGTGCTTGTTGACATCATTGAATATCAGGACAAGGCTGTCGTCCTTCAATTTTGTGCATTGTATCGATGAGTTGTTGTTAGGAAGATCCAATGGGTATGGAGTCTTCCAGGTCTTTCCCCCATCCTCCGATACAGTGGAGAAGATGTAGTCTGCCCGTCTGTTCCTGAAGAAACCAACAAGCTTCTTGTCCTTTGTCTCCACCAGGGACATGTGCACCAGACCAGCGCTTCCATCGATGACAGTCTCACTCCATGTTAGGCCCATGTCGCTTGAACGCTTGACTACGCTATAGTCTTCGCCCAGGAATCCTGATTTGGACTTCAGGCAGTAATACGCTGGAAGTAGAATATCGCCGTTCTCCAGAACAACCGGAGGGTTCCTTACAAAGATACCGGCTTCACTGAACAAATTCCTGATCTCGCTCCAGGTCTGACCATAGTCTTCAGACTTTCTCCATCTGACCACTGCAGTATCCTGATGGATTCCAATCTGTGCTGTGTAAATGAGCCATATGACACCTGGTGCTATTTCAAAGAGTATCGGATTTTGTTCCGAACGCTCAGTGTCATCAGAAAGTATAACTGGTTTACCCCACTCTTCTGCTCCACTTGCAAGTCTTGCAAGGTGTATTGAAATATCGGCTTTTCCTTCACAGGATCCCCCGAACCATGTGCACAGGACATCACCATTGCTGAGAAGCAATAGGTTAGATGCGTGGTTGTGCGGATATAGCGTTGGGATGTTTCTGCTCTTCATGCAAATACTCCTCTATTACTTGATAATCTGCCCTTGATTATTTGGCCTTAAGCCACTATTTCTGACCTACAGGCATTTTAAGGACGATCTTTTCAAACTTGTGGCTATTGGATGTGTGCCTTATCGCCTTGTGTGCATCATGAGGAAAAGCGACATAGAACATCCCTTCTGATACATACAGGCTATTCTTCTCGGAAGCCTCATAGTATGCGGCATCCTTGACCTCATCGTATGGAGTCTTTTCAGTCGAATCACCCAGTTCTGCCCATGCGATCTCTTCGTCGCCTGCAACCACAATCTGGATATCGATGAACTTCCTGTGTGCTTCAAACAGGCCTTCGGCCATCGGTTTCGATTCACCCTTCTGGACCATGAAGAATCCGCCATCAAACTCGTAGCGGCCTGTCTCCATCTTGCCCATCTGTTCCTGTATAGCTTCCAGCCCCTTATTCAGGTTCGGTATCATGCTTTTGTAAAGCTCAATGTTCTTAATTTTATCTACAATCATATTTTGTCTCCGCCTACGCTGCAGCCTGGACTTTAGGTCGCTTCTTGAACTGAAGGAAGTAGTATACTAGCAGAGCTGCTCCGATTGCACTTCCGACGATTGTGATTCCGGTGTGAGGAATGATGATCATTATAGAAACAGCTATCATCAAAGCCCTTATGAGCTTGTTCTCAAACGGTATGAACATGTATCCTGTCAATCCTGATGCTAGGAAGATTATTCCATATGCAAGAACTGCTGCTGCAATGGCTGTATCAACAAACGTTCCGGATACAAGGAGAAGCTCCGGCTGGAATACGAATACGAAAGGTACCAGGAATGAAACGAATGCATATCCAAAGGCTGTCCATCCTGTTTTCCATGAGCTTGCACCTGCAATTCCTGCTGCTGTAAATGAAGCAAGACATACTGGAGGTGTTATCTGAGCAATAACTCCAAAGTAGAATATGAACATGTTGGCTGGCAGTGCACCGATTCCAAGATTGATTAATGTCGAGCTGAACAGTATGTTGGCTATAAGGTATGCCGCAACTGTCGGCAGTGCCATTCCAAGAAGGAGGCATCCAGCCATGGCGAAGATAAGTGCCAATGCTACGCTCGAATCACCAGTCTGTGCGATTATCTTGGTGAGCTTATTGGCAACACCAGACTGGACAACGATACCGATCATTATTCCACACGCTGCGGTTGGAATTACTATTCCTGCAGCCTGCTTGACTCCATCAAGAGTTGCATTGATAAGCTGTTTAGCATTCATCCTTGTCTTCTTGCTGACAAAGCTTACAGCGATAGACAGTGCAGTTGCGACGATAGCCGCTCTTGTCAGGGAACCACCGGTTACTATGATAAGAACCAGTACGATAATAGGAATAAGCTGATAGAGTCTTGGAACTATCGGATCTGATTCATACTTTACTTCTTCACCGAGATTTACCATCGATTTACGCTTTGCGATGAAGTGTACAAGAAGGAATACCGAACCGTAGTATGCAAGAGCAGGAATCAAGGCTGATGTCGCAATCTTAAGGTAGCTCACGCCAATCATCTCAGCCATTATGAAGGCTCCGACTCCCATTATAGGAGGCATTATCTGTCCGCCGGTAGATGCGACAGCTTCAACTGCAGCAGCCTGATGAGGCTCATATCCCGACTTCTTCATGAGAGGGATTGTCAGGACTCCAGTTGTAGTAACATTTGCTACTGCACTTCCTGAGATCATTCCCATAAGGCCGCTGGATATTACTGATGCTTTCGCAGGTCCTCCAACAGTCTTGTCACTTAGCTTCATTCCAAGGTCTATGAGGACCTGGCCACCGCCGCATACAGAGAAGAAGGCTCCAAACAGAAGGAAGTAGAATAGTGTGTTAAGGGATGCGGTAAGTGGAGAACCAAGGATACCATTGACATCCATAACCATAACTTCAGCAAATCCCTGCCAGGACATTCCTCTGAATTTGAATATTCCAGGAATCTTCTGTCCGATGAACGCATAAGCGATGAAGAAGGTGATGAAGGCAAACAGCGCCATTCCCATGGTACGTCTTACTGCTTCCATTACCACAAACACCATCATATATCCGGCTAGAAGGTCAGGTGTTCTCATTGTATCGACATTATAGATTCGATTCTGGAGATACGACAGATTAGCAGTGAAGTAGTACGCGATATATGCGATCATTGCAAACAAAAGCGCATCATAAATCCACGATAAGGCAATAGCCCATTTCTTCTTCTTTCCAGTAGCCATAGGTTTGAACAGGAACGTTGCGAGCAATCCAAAACAAAGATGATAGGGAACCTGCAGCCATCTATCCATAGGCCTTACTAGTGCCAAATACATCTGGAATCCTATAAAGCAAATTGCAACTATAATCAGCGCAATATATCTTGTCTTCGACATTTTCGCTTTCTCAACAAGGCCATCGTCCGTGTTGATGAGTACTTCGACTTTATCTGCCATTAATATTTCCTCCTATTATATCTTTATTGGAGACCGCACCATACGGTCTCCAATATTGATATTACCCTTTGATTATTTCATGTAACCAGCTTCTTTGAAGTATCTTTCAGCGCCAGGATGAAGCTTAACTCCACCTATTCTTTCAGATTCCCATGCAGTTGCAGGGTTGAATGGCGCAAGTGATGCAAATACCTTTACAAGGTAATCCCTGTTTTCGCAAAGTATCTTAGTCATCTGGTAAACTACTTCCTCGTCAAGATCTTCTCTTACGAACAGGCAGTCAGGTGTTCCAGCGTTGACTATCGCCTCAGTCTGTCCCTTCCATGAGTTCGGTGCTATGTTAACTCTCTGGAATCCCTTTTCCTTGACGAAATACTCTATAGTCGCATCTTCCCACTGAAGGAACTTTACATCTACTGACATTGCAACTTCCTGCATTGTGGATGAGTTTACAGAAGTGTGGTCAAGCATGTAGTCAAGCTTGCCGTCCTTTACCATAGCTGCAAGGTCTGAACCTCCGCCTCTGACGATGTCTCCGCCCCATGACTTGATGTCAGCTTCGGTAACTCCGAGGAAATCAAGCAGTATCATGACAACTTCATTGTCCATTGATCCTATCGGGCTGCAGCCTATCCTTATTGGAAGCTTCTGCCTGATTGCTTCTTCTATGGTGCTAACCTTGTACTTGTCGATGAATGCCTTAGTGAGGAAGTTTACAGCTGAAACCGCTGAAAGCTCTCCAACCATTGCAAGGTATCCGTCTGTAGGTGCTTTTCCAAGAGTACCGGTTTCCATAGCCCATCTTGCAGGTGCGCCGTTTATGAATGCCATATCGGCCTTTCCGCCTTCAAACAGGTAAGGAGCTCCCATTCCGCCAGGTGATATAGGCTGTACATCGACAGTTCCTATTCCATTGTCTTCCCAAAGCTTTCCGAATTCTGCTGAGATATTGTAGTTGCTTGTTCCAACTTCAAAGGTAGCAAAAAGAACGTTTGCATCAAGGTCAAGCTTTGGAGCCGTTGTTGGTGCTCCGGGAACTGTTGGCGCCTGAGTCGGATCCGGTGTCTTTGCACCACACGCTGCCATACCTACTGTCATCATCATTGCAAGACCAAGACTAAGAACTTTTTTCCTTAAACTTAACATAATTTCCCTCCAATTAGTTATTTTTTTTACTGTTAGCCAAAAGAATACTATACTCGATGGCATTCTTCAAACTGAGCTCACTGGCTGTACCTTTACCTGCCTGATCGAACGCCGTACCATGATCAACAGAAACCCTGATGATTGGCAGCCCTAAAGTGATATTTACACCTGACACCGCATCCCACTTCTGTTCCTTCTGGTTGTACACAAACCCCAGGACCTTAAGCGGAATATGACCCTGATCATGATACATGGCAACTACTATGTCATACATTCCCCCTTTTGCTTTAGAGAAAATCGTATCCGGCGGTATTGGGCCTTCAACAATTATGCCTTCTTGTTTTGCCTGATTGATTGCCGGGATGATTTCAAGTATTTCTTCATCCCCGAAAAGCCCGTTCTCCCCACTGTGAGGATTAAGTCCTGCGACACCTATTTTCGGATTCTCTATTCCGAGGTCCTTGCAGGCTTTGTATGCAATCCTTATGACTTCCAATACTCTTTCTTTCTTTACCAGGTCACATGCTTTTCTAAGTGATACATGTGTTGAGACATGGACTACCCTTAGGTTCTCATGTGCAAGCATCATCGAGTATTTAGCTGTTTTAGTCAGATCCGCATATATCTCGGTGTGTCCGGAATAATGATGACCGGCTAAGTTTATCGCTTCCTTATTTAGTGCATTCGTGACTGTTGCATCAACCTCACCGGCAAGAGCAAGTTCTATGACTGTCTTTACATACTGGAACGCTGCTTCACCTGATGTGACTGAAACGGTGCCTCTTTCAAAATTGCTTAAGTCAACAAGCTTCATGTCATAAACATCTATTGTACCGTACTCGAATTTAGCGTCTGATATCTTGTCGATTGAATTGATCCTTATCTCCGGCTTTCCCACAATCTTCAGTGCTTCTGCCATAACAGCAGCATCACCGATGACAACCGGACTGCACATCTCATACAGTGACTTGTCTGCAAATGCCCTTACTGTGATTTCAGGACCTATACTGGCAGGATCACCCATTGTGATGCCGATTTTCAGCTTTTCGCTCATCTCTCAACTCCTACCACATATTTTTTGCTTTATTTTCATCCAGGACCTTCTGTACAGCTTCTACGCCTTCTGCAGATACCTGGTTAAAGGGAGCTCTGCATGATCCAACCTCGTAACCTAACAATTGAACGGCTTTTTTAACTATTGTGTTAGGATTTCCAAACTTGAAGCAGTTCCTGAAGCTTCTCAGGCTGTCCTGTGCCTCACGTGCCTTTTCCATGTCCCCTGCCAGAAAGTGTTCGTATATCCCTACCATTGTCTTAGGATAAACATTTGCACATCCGGCAATTCCGCCAGCTCCACCAGCCAATAGATTCCATAGTATAAGTGAATCATTTCCGGCAAGTACTGCGAAATCCTTTCTGTCCCTGGTTTCCTCTATATATTGCAGAAGGTTGTCAAAGTTTCCGCTGCTGTCCTTTACTCCCACGATATTGGGAATCTGGCTGAGCTTTCTTACTGTAGCTGGTGCTATGGAGTTTCCGGTCCTTGCCGGTATGTTATACAGTACGATCGGCATATCAACGGCTTCAGCTACCGCTTTGTAGTGCTCATAGATCTCATTCTGTGAAGCCAGTGCGAATGAAGGAGTTATTATTGAAAGGATATCCGCTCCAACCTCTTTTGCAATAAGTGACTGTCTTATGGTGTCCTTAGTACCGATGCAGCCTGTGCCTGCATATACCGGAACTTTTCCGTTGACCTCTTCCACAACTATCTCAAGTACTCTCTTCTTTTCAGCCTCGCTAAGTATGTAGCCTTCACCATTCGTTCCGAAAGGGAATATTCCATGTACGCCTGCTTCAAGCTGTCTCTGTATCTGTTTCCTGAGTTCAGTCTCATTTACTGTCTCATCCGCGTTCATCGGGGTTATAATAGCTGGAATTATACCTTTTATTTCTACCATCTCTTCTGCGCTCCTTACAGTACTTCCAGATACAACGCTCTGGCATCTTCGTGAGTGACATGTCTCATGTTGTTGACAAGCAGTCTCTGGACTTCCATTCCTGATTCAACAAGTATATCCAGGTCTGATTCCGGAACATTATAATCCTTGAGGTTAGTCGGTATGTCCAGGTTCACAAGGATCTCCTGAAGCCTGTTCAGCATCCATTTGGATTTCTCTTCAACAGTCAGCGCTGGGTTTGACCTGCTTACACGGTCATATGCCTTTGCAAACAGCTCCCTGCACATCGGCTCGTTGAACCTCATGACCGGCATGAGCATTATTGCATTCGACACTCCATGAGGTACATGGTACTTTCCTCCCAGTGGATACGAAAGTGCATGGACTGCTGTAGTTCCTGATGTGGCTATCGCGACTCCTGCGTAGAACGAAGCGATCATCATCGAGTTCTTTGCTTCCATTGCTTCCGGGTTGTTGCAGGCTTCCTCTATGTTGTTCATGATAAGGTCCAACGATTCAAGTGCGAACATGTTGCTGAACGGGTTGGCCTTGTTTGATGTATAGCATTCAATTGCATGTGATAGTGCGTCGATTTCCGTAGCTGCCGCTATTTTCCTTGGAAGCTTCTTGATCATCACAGCATCAAGTATCACATAGTCAGATATCATCTCATCGTTTACTATTCCGACCTTCATCTGCTTCTCAGGTACAAGCACTATGCTGTTCGGTGTTGCTTCAGAACCTGTTCCTGCTGTCGTAGGTATCATGAGTGTCTTTATGTTCTTAACTGCTTTGGAAGGATCAGCAAGCAGGTCTCTTACTGTATACTCATTTGTAAACAGCACCGAAGCAAGCTTCGCGGTATCCATGACGCTGCCTCCGCCTACTGCTATTATAAGTTCTGCATTCGTTGCCTTGAACCTGTCAACGACTTCCTGGACCTCGTCGCATGAAGGCTCTACCTTCAGGTCATCGAGAAGATCATATGAGACGCCTGCTTCCTTTACATATTGAAGAGGTATCTCGAGAAGCCCTGAGTTTGCTATCCCCTTGTCAGTGAAGATGACTACTTTTTTCTTGCCCTTGAGGATATCCTTCAGCTTATCAAGCGCGTTAACCCCGCTGTATACTTCCTTGGGCATTTTCAGATTGTATTTATCTAGCATGTGCAATCTCCTTTCTATTCGCGAACATCCGCTCTGCCAGTGTAATCAGCAATTTCTCATCACCGAATCCGCCTGACTTGCTAAGTATCTGTATCGTCCTTCCCTCGAACTCAATCGTGAAGAGGACTGTTCCTGAAACAACATCTTCAATAGGTGTGATTTCCTTTATATCTGTCTGGTTGATGAATCCCATTAGAGTATCACCACCGGTTATCATGATTGCGCTTTCAAGGCCTTCCTGGAGAAGCCTTTTAATGATTCTTCCCATATTTGTTGAAATTTTCATCCTCACATCATTTATGGTAAGTTTGTTTTCGTCAATAAAGTCCTGGTCAGCTAAGCCGTCTGTCGGATCCTGACTGTCAAGAATGCATTTGTCATTATGACTGAAGATATCCATCCATCCCTTAACAGCTTTGGTGCTGCCATCCGTTTCCAGGTAGCTATCCATCATTCTCTGCTCAGTTGTCAGATGCACCCTTTTGAAACCATTCTTCTCCGCATGCTCAAGTTGTGTAAGAGTTATCGGATTGACACTTCCGCACACCACCAGGAGACTCCTGCAAATTATCGGATTCTTGTCTCTTCCTTTACTGAAGCTGAGCTTCTTGGAGAGTACTGCTGCAAGTCCCGCGCATCCGGCAATCAGGAGCGGCTGATTTTCAACATACAGCCCTTCTACGATCTCTGTCAGCCTTCCTTCGGTCCCCGCATCATATATCTTGATAGTAGGATTTTTGACATCTGCCACATCTTCTGTTTCAAAAACATTGATGAGATTAATCTTGCTCTGTTCCCGGATGATATCAGATACCACCGAATTTTTCACAGGTTCAAACGGATCCTTCCCGAATACACTTTCATGCACTGGTACTCCATCTATAAAGTGGACTCCATTCTTAGTCGTTCTTCTCATTTGCGGAAAAGCAGGGATAAAATGAAGAACTGTCTTTTTCGAAGCATCCACTACTGCAGTCAATTCACTTCCGATGTTTCCTCTTAAGGCAGAGTCTGTCTTTTTGAAGATATTCGGTATCCCTAAAATCACAGCCTGTTCTACAATTCTATAAACAACCAGGTATGCTTCTTCAGATGAAAGATGTCTGCTCTCGGCATTTATGACCAGTACCTCAACATCTTCATTGATTTGACTGAGCTGATAGTTAGAATCCACAACAACCTTTGTATTAGCACCCTCGGAAGCGAATTGAACGGCTGTATCAAGGGCTCCTGTGAAATCATCTGCAATTACTATTAATTTCACCATTGTTTACCTCCATTCAGTTCGTTTCAATTTGCAACTTCATTTGCAACCTCTTACTTATGTTTCAATTTTACTTGATGAATTTATCGTTTACAACTGTATTATCATTCATTTTACGTTTAATTTTGAAACAGTTTACAAAATTATGGATTCTATTTTTAGTTTGTGCTATCATTGTTTCATAAGTAAACGAAATCGGGAATCGATTTAAGGAGCATAATCATGAGTCAAAATAAAGTTAAAATATTAGGCATAGCACCCTATGAAGGCATGAAGTCAACAATGACAAGAATCGCTTCCCAAAGAGATGATATTGACCTTAATGTCTTTGTTGGCGACCTTAATGAAGGAGTGGAAATCGCCAAGCGGAATATCGGAAGCAACTGCGATGTCATCATCTCCAGAGGCGGTACCGCCCAGATGATCAGCAAAATCACAGAAATCCCTTTGATCGAGATCAGCATATCAGTATATGATATCCTGAGGACTATCAAGCTGGCTGAAAACTATTCCGAAAAATACGCTATCGTTGGATATCCTGCAATCATAACAAGCGCTCAGCTCCTTTGTGATGTTTTGCAGTCGAACATCGACCACTTTACTATCCACAGCAAGGAAGAAGCCAACGAAACCCTGAAGATGCTGAAGGCACAGGGATATAAGATGGTGCTTAGCGACATGATAACAACGACCCTTGCCAAGAGGATGGGGATGAATGCCATCCTTATAACATCCGGTGAGGAAAGCATCAAAAGTGCAATAGACCAGGCCGTGAAGCTGTACAAAAGCTACATACATGTCAAAGAGGACAATAAGTTCCTTGAAGAAATCATCAGGGGAAATGGCGACAACGTCATCGTATTCGATAACAACAGCAATATAATCTTTGATTCCATTACGTCTGATGATATTGAAACCATTACGGACCTACTGAGAAGCGAGATCCCTAATACACTGAAACTCGGAAACCATAAACTGTACAAGACCATAAACGAAAACCTGTTCACAATCCAAGGTAGAAAAATCCTTAATCAGGACAGGGAATATGCAGTCTACTACTTCAGATATGACAAGGCACCTTCAACCGGACAGCTTAACGGAATCAACTATTATAACAAGGCTCAGGTTGAAGATTCATTCTTCAACAGTTTTTTCAGCATCATCAACACGACCAGCAAGAACCATTATGATATCGAGCAGCTAAGTCTCAATAAATCCCCGATAATGCTCACAGGTGAGGTAGGTACCGGAAAATCACAAATGGCCAACCTGCTTTATACTTATCATCCTTATTCCAATAATCCGATGGTAAATATTGATTGTGGCCTCCTTAATGAAAAGGGTTTGAAATTCCTGACCACGAATACAAATTCGCCGCTGCTGGACAAATCAAATGTGATATTCATCAGTGACCTGCACAAGTTATCAGAAAAGAGCGCTTTGGATCTTCTGTCGCTGATACGGGACCTTGTTCTCCATAAGCGCAACAAGCTGATAATCTCATGCGTCAATACATCGGATGAGTCAAAGCTCGCCGTACGCCTGGAGTACATGAACAAGCTCCAATGCTCGAATATCCATATGGACCCTCTAAGGGAAAAGATTGAAGAGATACCTGACGCCTCCAGCCTTTATCTTGGGAATCTAAACCTGAACACCACTAACCAGGTGCTCGGATTTGATTCAGATGCGATAGCGCTGCTCCAGGAATACGACTGGCCGTACAACTACACACAGTTCAAGCGCGTACTTAATGAACTGTCACTGATTACCACTACTCCATATATAACAAAGGATAATGTCAAATCCATACTTCAAAAGGAAACAGCGGTTCTTGCTAACAGCTCCAGCGCACAGATTGATTCTGAGGATACCATCCACCTGAAGCTGGATGCCTCCATGACTTTGGACGATATCAGCAAAGAGGTCATAAAAAGGTGTCTTAAGCTTAACAACGATAATCTCACAACCACAGCCAAACAGCTTGGAATCAGCCGAACCACACTCTGGAGACATCTAAAGTAAATACATATTAATCGTGATGTTTAAAGTGACCTCTGTCTGACAGGGGTCACTTTCATTTGGATGCTTACAAAGTCCCCTATGTTCTCAATTCAGTTCATGGCACATAACAGTCACATTCCAATGACAATAAAATGCTCCTCTGAAGAGATGTTTCTTACACACACTTCAGAGGAGCCAATTGTTGTATTATAATATTCTTCTTAAGAAACGGCTTATGAATTCCACCTTGGATGGTCGTATACTTCAGGATTGGCAACATAAGGCCATTTCTGACCGCTAAGGACAGCAAGCGTCCCTTCTGCAGCTATCTTTACTATTTCCGCTGTAGTTTCCTTGGTCAACGGAGCCATATGAGGCGTTACAATGATATTGTCCAGACTTAGGAGAGGATGCTCCTTCTGAATGGGTTCCACCTGCATGACATCTATCGCTGCTCCTGCAATTTTCTTCTCAAAAAGAGCATCATGAAGGTCCTTTTCATTAACCAGTTCGCCACGCGCACAGTTCAGAAGGAATGCACTCTTTTTCATGAGGTCTAACTGAGGTTTAGAGATTATATCCTTTGTCTCAGGACGGTATGGTATGTTCAAGGACAGATAATCTGCTGCTGCTATTGCTTCACTCAGTTTGTCAGTGAATCTGTACCCCTGTTTTTCTACCATTTCCTTCTTCTTAAGTGAATCACAGATAAGCACGTCCATGCCGATACCCTTGCACAAGCTGGCCAGTTCTTTCCCGATATTTCCGAATCCGACTATAGAGACTGTCTTAGCCTTGACATCGACTGCCTGGTATTTGTTCCTAATGTTGAAATTTCCCTTTAGTGTCTCATTGTGGCTTTCTATCAGATTCTTGGATAGCGCGAATATCATAGCTAAAGTATGTTCAGCTACCGCTCTGGCATGCTGAGTAGGACAGAATACCACAGGTATCCCATTTTCAGTTGCAGCTTTCAGGTCAACATTGTCGCAACCTACGCCTGTACGGGTAATCACCCTGAGCCCAGGACATGCTTCTATTGCCTTCCTGTCGATTTTTCCGATTCTAAGTATGAACCCATCCGCTTTCTTCAGCTCTTCCAGGATTTCATCGCTTTTCCCGTTGTTCGTGATGACCATATCTACCTTGCCTTCTAAGACATCCATTCCATCCTTATACAGTGCATGTGACAAAACTACAGTATCCATTCTCCGCCTCACTTCATTTATTTCTGCCAAAAGTCAACATTAAGCATGGACTCGTTCGAGCCCGGAATCAATCCTCATCAATCTCATCCAACCCTGTGATAGACTCAAAGATTGCATCGATTGCAGGAAGTGATTCAGATACTGATGTCTTTATTCCAAGCTCTCTGCATATTTCCTGTATCGCAATTTCAATGATATCATCCCTTACAATGATTTCACGGGGTCTTCCAATCTCATTAATGTATCCGATCAGGATATTGAGAATCGTCGAAATTTCATCATCCTCAGGTTCCAAAGGGGAAGTAATGTAAGGTTCTGAAGGCTTATCCACTTCACAAGCCATTGCGAATCGGGCAAGCCTGCGCTTTCTAATTGCAGCATTATCTATGCTTACTATATGATGCATTACATCTATTTCCACTACCTTCTGAAGCTTCTTGATCCTCTTTAGCTGGCTCATCATGATTTCATCTGTCAAACTGAAGCTTTCGATATGCTTCGGTTCATCGTTAAGAGGTGCCACCAGCGTCTCCCAGGATTTGGTCTTCTTATTGAATCTTCTCAGTATCGTCTCTTCACCATCGATGTCAAGTTCAAGATTTCCAGCACGCATGTCAGCTATAGCCTGAGCCAGCTGCTCTAGCACTTCCGCAAGCCTGGTGGCTTCCACTGCATTAAGCCGCGTTCCAGCATATCCTTTTTCATAAGACCTAAAAAGTGGCCATGCCTTTCTGCCCCGATATTTAAGTCCAAGCAGATCTATCATCCTCCTGTCTTCCGGAATGAGAATCTCCCTGTCGGAATATACGACACTTAAGCAATTGACGTACCTCGAGTTCTGATGCCATGGAATTTCATCATGCTCCATCTCATATATAGCATCGAACAGAGCATCAGAAGACTCAAAGACATTTATAATATAAGCCCTCTCAAGCTCCCCTAAAACTCTGCAATAAACCGCCTCTTTCCTGCCTTTCAGCTCAATGGTCACAAAGTCATAATCATCAATAAGATCCCAGGGCTTCTGAACCTTCAGCAGGTTCGCTGCTTCATAAAGTCTTTTCCAGGTACTCAAATCCTTTTCATTCATAACAATACCTCCAACAAATGCTAATTACATTGTGCCACATCCTTAGACTTTTCAACACACAAAAATGCGGCAAAGCTCAGCCTTGCCGCATTTTTTATAGACCTAGCAGGTCACACAGGGACAGGATATATATCATACCAGCATTCTGGACATCCTCGATATCCACATTCTCATTGTAAGAGTGGATGCCTTCAGCATTGAAAAATCCGAATTATTTTGCGGTCTATCTGATGAACTTACACTTCAGATGAAAAGCCAAAAATACTTCTCATCTCTAACACTTGATATTAACCCATATTGTGGTATTAATTTCATAAAATTTAATTTTACCCTTGCTATATTTCATATCGTGGTATATCATATAATCAAGAATAGTTGTTAAGAAATAATAGTTATTAGGAGTGTATGAGATGAACAGTATGGCTGAAGAGTTCATATCCATAATTGAAACGGAAGACAGAGCAAAAGCACTGGAATATATTGTTGGGAAACTGGAGTCAGGCGAAGCAGGGATAGTTGAGGTTTATGAGGAAGTCCTGGCGAAATCACTTAATGAGATGAAGCTGACAGGAGACGAAAGGACGGATATCTGGAAGGAGCATGTACGGAGCTCAATCATTAAAACAATCGTTGAGAACTGCTATCCATATGTAATAAAGGAAAGGGAAAAGAGGAATTCTCACCCTGAACTCAAAAAGGTTGCGGTGGTATGCCCGGTAGATGAGTACCATGAAATCGGAGCCAGGATGATAGCTGACTACTTTACTATAAACGGGTATGATACTACTTTCGTGGGAAGCAACACTCCAAAGGAAGTCTTTGTGGCTGGAATACATGTTGACAAGCCAAATTACATAGCTATAAGCATAACCAACCCCTATAACCTGGTTTCTGCAAGGAATACCATAGAGCTAATAAGAAAGGCTGATCATTCAGTTAAGATACTTGCAGGCGGAAGCGCACTTTCCAAGCTGCATGATAAGGCATCAAGCCTTGGAGCAGACAGCTATCTCACAAGCTTTGAGGATATCGAGAAATTAGGAGGAGGCAGGGAATATGAAACTACCATTTAGGATAGCAGTAAGGTTCCTTGGCTCCAGCCGAGGGCAGACAATATTGATAGCGATAGGTATCGCCATTGGAGTATCGGTTCAGATATTCATAGGCTCGCTTATCCAGGGGCTTCAGAAAAGCCTTGTTGATAAGACCATTGGAAGCCAGCCGCACATTACCCTGACATCGAAGAATGATGATGGTCTGATCAAGGATTATTCCATTCTTTCAGACAAGATAATGTCAGAGATCAGTAATATTGAAGCAATATCAGCATCTGCAGATGGTCCGGCACTTGTAAAGGTTGATGAGGATACATACAGCGTTCTTTTAAGGGGATTTGACATAGAAAAGGCTGACGGAATTTACAATATTTCTGACAGCCTGGTTGAAGGAGTTCTCCCAGCTAATGACTTCGAGACACTTGCAGGTACTGACCTTATGAATGAAGCTGGATTGAAGATTGGAGACTCACTTGAGCTCATAACAAACCTTGGCCAGACCGAGCAGTTCAAGATTACAGGAATCTTTGACCTTGGGGTAGCCAGTCTCAACAAGTCATGGCTGATATCAGGCCTTGATACTGCACAGAAGGTCTTCTCCTATGATGAGGGTGTCACTTCAATCGAAATGCAGGTTAATGAAGTCTTTTCGGCTGATGCAATGGCACTTGAAGTAGCTGAAATTGCAGGGGACGAAATCCTTGTCGACAATTGGAAGGACCAGAATGCTCAGCTTCTCAGCGGACTTAACGGTCAGAGCGTATCAAGCATAATGATACAGGTGTTTGTAATGATATCGGTGCTGCTGGGAATAGCAAGCATCCTTGCCATAACTGTAGTTCAGAAATCAAGGCAGATTGGAATACTAAAGGCTATGGGAATAAAGGATGGGACTGCAAGCCTCATATTCCTCTTTCAGGGATTGCTTCTTGGCATGGCCGGTGCAGTGCTTGGAGTAGCATTCGGCTTCGGCCTTCTCTTCTCCTTCTCAAAGTTTGCCCTTAACCCAGACGGAACTCCTGTGGTACCGCTCTTCATCGACTACAGGTTCATTGCCTTTTCGGCAATGGTAGCTGTTCTTGCATCGATGCTTGCAGCTCTTATACCAGCACGGAAGTCTTCAAAGCTCAATCCTATAGAGGTGATTAGAAATGGCTGACATCATAAAGCTTAAGAACATAAACAAGATATACGGAAACCAAGTTAAGACCCAGGTTCTCCATGACCTGAGCCTAGACATAAAGGAAGGCAGCTTCACATCCATAATAGGTCAGTCGGGAAGCGGAAAAAGCACCCTTCTTAATATTGTAGGCACACTGGATAAGCCAACCAGCGGCGAGGTCATAATAGACGGAAAAAGAACTGACGGCATGGTAAAGAACGAGCTTGCTGCACTAAGGAACAAAACCATTGGCTTCATATTCCAGTTCCACTATCTGCTGCCTGAATTCACAGCCCTTGAGAACGTGCTTCTTCCAAACAACATAATGGCAAAAAGCAACAAGGAAACAAAAGCCCGTGCTGAAGAGCTCATGCAGCTGGTAGGCCTTGAAAAGGTCAGGAACAACCTCTCCTCCAACATGTCAGGCGGACAGCAGCAAAGGACAGCAATCGCAAGAGCACTAATGAACAATCCGAGGATAATACTTGCAGATGAGCCTACAGGAAACCTTGACTCTGATTCAACTGAGAACATATACAACCTGATGAGGGATATAAACAAAAAGTTCGGGACAACCTTCGTGATCATAACCCATGACAGAAGGATTGCAGAAAAGGCAGACAGGATAATTGAGATCAAGGATGGCAGGATAGCACTGGACATCTGAAAACTAAAATCAGATATTTATATTTGGACGTTGAAATACCTCGCGACTGGACGGGTCGTGAGGTATTCCAACGTTTGGTATTATTGTGTTAGGTCGCTATATATATTAATATGTATAGCCATATTCAGCATCCGGGCAAATAATAGAAATCTTGCTTTTGCAGTCTATAATCTCTGTCTGGATATTCCAATTATAACAGATGTTGCCAATATCTCTCAATAGTATTGGAAGTTTGTGAAACTTAAAACTTATTGGTTCCATCCCATTACAAAGCTCAGGTATCGCTACGCAAGTGCCTTTTGCCAATGATCCATTACTACATTTTGTTTGAAGGCCATAAGAATTATTTTCTCTTGGTTCTTACGGATTCAATAACTGTAAATTCCTTGTCCATTACAAATATCCGAAATTCTTATCCTCATTTACTCATCATATAAAATCCTACCATTTCTTCAAGCAGCTTCCCGAAGATCTCTGGATAGGCAACCATTGCCACTTCAGCATTTGGAGACTTTCCTTCTCGCATCTCAAAGTCGACTATCGTCATCCCATGCGTATGTTTTCCTGCGGCTTCGCATGAAACAAATGCACTCCTTGTATCAGCAATCCTTTCATCAATAAGGTATCCCACAGCAATCGCATCATGAAGCGTTATCCTGCTGCCTGCCCCCCTCCTGGTTGACTTCACATAATCGTATATTCCAAGAATCAGTTCACTTACTATAGAATCCTTTTCACCAAGACGCCTGAGATCATCAAATGGCAAAGCGCATTGGGTCGTTGCATTAAGTCCGAACATGGTAATTGAGATTCCTGACTGGAACACAATTTCAGCTGCATGAGGGTCCGCCCAGGTGTTGAACTCACCATATTGCGAATGGTTTCCAGCGGTTACAGAACCACCCATCATTGTGATTCTCTTTATAAAGCCCTTAAGGTCCCGGTACTTAAGCAATGCTATGGCAACGTTAGTGAGGGGACCTACAGCAACGATTTCAAGCTCCCCTTCCAGCTTTACTGCCTCGTCATATATTATGTCCCAGGCCTTCATGCTGTCAAAAACAAGGTCTGCCTCAGGGAGAACAAGTCCTCCGAGTCCATTGTCGCCATGCATATGCCCTGCAAATCTTGGTTCTATGATCAACGGCATTGACGCACCTATCCCTACCCTTATGTCCATATTCAGCACTGAGCAAAGACGGATTGCATTCCTCGATGTATGTTCAATACCCACATTCCCGGATACTGCAGTTACCGCACGGATATCCAGACCATTGCTGCTGTTTGCCAGCATAATCGCAAAGGCATCATCCACACCGGGATCACAGTCAAGTATAATAGGCTTCTTTAACATATTACCCTCCCGGATTCCCCATCAAGCTTAAGGAGTGACTCTGCAATAAATGCAGATACTCCTTCCCTGTCTGCATCCATCACTACCTCAGCATTTATCCTTCCTCCGCTTATTCCTATGGTGTCTGTTACTGTGCAGCCCCTCGTATATCTCCCGTCAAGGTCAATTACCACATTGTAGTTTGAAGCCCTGAACAGCTCTGGTCTAAGTACTCTCGCTACTGCTACTGCATCATGGAATATGACCTCACTGTTTCCGGTTGCATTACCGAAGAAATCAATGATTTCGGTAGCAAGGACGCAAGCCTTCCCTTTGGATTTCCTGATCCTTTCCATATCCTTTTCGAGCATTCCGCATTTCCTTGTCACATCCAGACCGCACATAACGATGGGAATCCCTGACTCAAATACGATATGAGCAGCCTCCGGATCCTGCCAGACATTGAATTCAGCAGCAGGAGTCCTGTTTCCACCAAAAACTGCTCCTCCCATCATGAATATCTCACTTATCCTGTGCCTGAGCTCAGGTGAAGATAAGATGAATGTGGCAATATTTGTAAGCGGGCCAAGTGCGATTATTTTAATCTTTTCTACTGAATGCTTTACCTCATCCTCCAGAAACTGCACAGCATTCCTTAATTCCGCCATCCCTTTTGGTTCTGGCAGAGAAGTACCCGCAAGCCCGTTCTCACCATGTATGGATTTTGATGGCTTAAGAACTGAAAGTATAGGTCTTTCAGCCCCTTTATAAACTTTAACGCTGCTAGAGAGATGCGTGAGGATCCTCAATGCATTTCCTGTCGTGTTATCAAGTGTGCTGTTGCCTGCTGAAACGGTTATTCCTCTGATATCCAAAATATCGCTGGATATTGCAAGCATAAGGGCAATAGCATCATCATGCCCGGGGTCCGTATCTATTATTACCGGTATCTTACCCATTCCTCTGCCTCCTTGATGCATTTCATCAGAGTCTCGCTCTTTGGTCAAGTTCTCTTGCAAATCTTGATATCCTTTTAGAAACCTCCCTGACTTCGTCTATCAACCTATCCTCATCCTGAACGAGTACTTTTCTGTCCGACATGAGAACACTGCCATTGACCATAGTCATCACCACATTGTGAGGATGCGCAGCATACACTATCGCCGAGTAGTAGTCATAAATCGGCTGTATGTTAGGCGCCGAGGTATCGATTATTATGATGTCGGCTTTCTTGCCTATTTCAATCGACCCTATCTCATCTGCCATTCCAAGTACCCTGGCTCCCCCGATTGTACCGAGCTCAACAGCTTCAACTGCGGGACAGATCCTGTTGTCCAGAGCTGCCTGCTTCTGGATCTTGGTATAGTAACCAAGAAGTGACAGGATATCCTGATGATTGCCGCTCATAGGGCCGTCTGTTCCGAGACCAACGTTCATGCCTGCCTTGTGCATTGCAGGTGCGGGAGATACCTTCCTTCCGCTCTTTGCGTTCGCTACCACGTTGTGGGCAGCTCCAACTCCATTTCTCCTAAGTACTTCTATGTCCTCGTCATCCACGTAAACAAGGTGTGCCGCTATGAGACGCTCCGAAAGAAATCCGATATCCTCAAGATGCTTTATCGGAGTCTTACCATATTTTGAATCGAACTCCTCCATCTCGTGGAGCATCTCCGAGAGATGCATCGTAATTGGTACATCCAGCTCATCAGCAAGCTTCTTTATTTCCATAAGATGCTGATCATCGCACGTATATGGCGCATGAGGTGCAAATGCTGGAGTAATCAGGCTGTCACCCTTCCATTTTGATATGAATCTCTTTGCGTATTCAATTCCACCGTAGGCCTCGCTTGAGTCCGGTGAAGGCTTCGACAGGATGGTCTCTCCAAGGACCGCCCTCATCCCGAAATCCCTGACGGCCTTTGCCACCTCATCCTCGAAGTAGTACATGTCGCAGAAGGTTGTGACTCCACCCTGTATAAGCTCAATGAGGCTAAGCCTTGCTCCGATCCCCACCATCTCTTCATCAAGCAGCTCATCCTCCATTGGGAACATGTACCTTCTGAGCCTGTCAGGCATGTCCTCTCCAAGTCCTCTGAACACCGACATTGAAATATGGGTATGGCAGTTGACGAAGCCCGGCATGACGATTCCGCCTCTGGCATCTATTACGTCCATATCGCCTGACACCTTAAGGTCTTTCATGTTTCCGATTTCACTGATCTCATTACCGTCAATTATTACAAATCCGTCTTCGATTATATTTCTTGAGTCATCCATTGTTATGACGACTCCGTTTATTATGCATTTCTTCAAGTTCATCCCTCCTTCGCTTCCATATGTTGATTCTACTACCTATAGAAATATGAATCCAGAAAAACCCTGAGGATTAACATACTGTCTGGAATCAAGGGTGTCGAAATCTACAAAATCCACGGACACCATTATAATTTTGCAGATTTCTACAGGTTTCCATCCTTCAGCCTTTGCCATTATCTTTTCAATAAAGTGCATAGCTGTTCCTCATTGTTCAAATTTCTACCACTTTATTGAAATAAAAGCATCGTTTCGGAATATGTTTACGTTAAATTTATAATCCAAAAAATGATGCAGGCGAATTCCTTTGATATTCAAAGGTTGTCAAATTTGAAATCCAAATTGGTCCTACCTTTGTATTCATATGAGATTGACAAGGGTTTGAACAATATGTTAACTTGTGAGTATACAATCGTTATCATAGAACGTCCGATATTTTGGCAGAAGCCTGCAAGGCTTCTGCCAACTCATGAATATAGGAAATGGAACCGGTCTGAACGAAACTTACCATAACACAATCTAAGGAGGATAACATGAAAACTATCTACGAAATCGCATTGGAAAAACACGCTGAATGGAAGGGCAAGCTCACTGTAGAATTGAAGGCTCCGCTTGAAACAAAAGAGGACCTGTCGATTGCATACACACCCGGAGTTGCACAGCCATGCCTCGAGATAGCGAAGAACAAGGATGACGCATTCAAGTACACCTGGAAGGGCAACATAGTTGCGGTAGTTTCAGACGGAACTGCGGTTCTCGGACTTGGAGATATCGGACCTGAAGCAGCACTTCCTGTAATGGAAGGAAAAGCAGTTCTCTTCAAGAGATTCGGCGGAGTCAACGCGATTCCAATAGTCCTTGATACCAAGGATCCTGATGAGATCATAAACATCGTCAAGATGATAGCTCCAACCTTTGGCGGAATCAACCTTGAGGATATCAGCGCTCCAAGATGTGTACAGATAGAAAGAAAGCTCATAGAGGAGCTCGACATTCCTGTATTCCATGACGACCAGCACGGAACTGCAATCGTCGTAACTGCAGGACTCATCAACGCTCTAAAGATAGTAAAGAAGAAGCCTCAGGACATAACTGCGGTAGTATCAGGAGCAGGAGCTGCAGGCAGCTCGATCATAAAGATGCTGAAGGCATTCGGCGTAGCAAACATATATGCCTTCAATTCAAAGGGAGTCATACACAGGGACGACATGGACAAGTACAACTTCGTCGTCAAGGAAATCGCCATGATGACCAACAATGACAACAAGAAGCTTACACTTGCAGAAGCTATGGCTGAGTCAGACCTCTTCATAGGCGTATCAGCTCCAAAGGTCATCACAAAAGAAATGGTAGCATCAATGAAGAAGGATGCCATAGTGTTCGCAATGGCTAATCCAGAGCCTGAGATAGGCTACCATGATGCAAAGGAAGCAGGAGCAAGGGTCGTAGGAACAGGAAGATCTGACTTCCCGAACCAGGTCAACAATGTGCTTGCATTCCCAGGTCTCTTCAGAGGAGCTCTTGATGTAAGGTCAAGGAAGATAACTGATGAGATGAAGATGGCAGCGGCAGAAGGAATTGCTGCTCTTATAGCTGAGTCCGACATCACAGAGGAATATGTAATACCAAGCCCGTTCGATCCAAGAGTTGCTGAAGCGGTAGCAAAGGCAGTTTCAGAAAAGGCAATAGAGCAGGGACTGGCCAGAATATAGCCTGAGGAGACAGATATGATCCAATGTGCAGAACTGAACCTTTCAATTGAAAAGAACAAGGAAGCGGCCGCTTCCTTCCTCGAAGGCCATGGCCTCCGTATGGAAGAGCTTGAAAGGCTTTTTGTCCTCACGGATGAAAAGGACAAGTGGGTAGGCTGCGGCGGAAGGTACAGGAATGTGCTGAAGTGCTTTGCACTGGATGAAACAAGACGGAATGAGGCGTTACTTGATACTCTGGTTACAGCTCTCGTAACTGACAGCTACAGGCAGGGCTACGAGGACCTCTTCATCTACACAAAGTCCGGCTACGGGGAGATGTTCGCATCTTTCGGCTTCTCCCCTGTTGCCGATACCTGCAGCGTGGTGCTTCTTCACAGAGGTCCCAACACTGTCAGCAAGGTACTTGACAGGATGAAGGTTGAGATTTTGCCTTCTGACCTTGTCGGTGCCATAGTAGTAAATGCAAATCCGTTCACTAAGGGACACAGGTATCTGATCGAATCATCGAGCAGAAAGGTCGACAAGCTTCTTGTGTTCGTAGTCGAGAATGATGCTTCAAGATTTCCCTTTAAGGACAGGTACACTCTGGTAAAGGAAGGTGTAGCGGACCTTCTGAATGTCCATGTGTTCCCTTCCACCCAGTACATAATATCGAATGCCACATTCCCATCCTACTTCCTCAAGGAGACTAAGATGGCAGACGAGCAGCATGCGATACTGGATTCCAAGATATTCAAGGAGTATTTCGTTAAGCACTTCAACATCAGGAAAAGATTCCTTGGTGAAGAGCCTATCGACATGACTACCAATCTGTACAATTCAACCCTTCTGAAGGTCCTGCCGCCTGAATGCGAGGTAATAGTGATCCCAAGGAAGACCCTTAATGAAAAGGTCATAAGCGCTTCTACTGTCAGGCGCGAGCTTGACAATGGCAACTTCGATGCAATCAGGGAACTGGTGCCGGATGTAACCTACAGGTATCTGGAGGAGAACTATGGCAAGCATTCTTGACCTGAGAGAGAAAAGGGATGAGTACGAGAAGAATATAGCAAGTTCATCAGGTAAGACCCTTATTACTGTCAGGCCAAACTATCCTGGCAGTGACAAAAGAAATATTCATTCGAATTTCGTTTCATTCTCTTTAGCCTATGAAGTCGAAAGCGCCTTGGAAGCTGAAGCCATCCACAGAACCCATGATGAGGAAGGACTTATCCTCTTTCTTCTGTCAGACAGGAGCAAAGATGTAGTAAAAAGAACATGTGTCGATATCGAAGACAGCCATCCTCTCGGCAGACTTGCTGACATAGATGTAACGGATGATGAAGGCAGCCTCTCGAGAACAGACCTTGGACTCTTTCCAAGGAAGTGCTACATCTGCGAAGATTACGCCGCTGCCTGCACCAGGTCGGCAAGGCACGGATATAACGAAATAACGAAATTCTTCAGTCATACCGTAGAAAGGTATCTGACTGACGGTACGTTAGCTGCTGCAATCGAAAAACTGACCTCTTTTTCACTACTTGCTGAGCTCTGCAGGGAAACAGGCTTTGGCTGCGTCAATGTAGAATCAAATGGATCCCATAAGGATATGGATTTTTGGACATTCACAGGAAGCATACGGACAGTGTCTCAAGGTTTCGGTGAAATCACGTCCGTCGGTGCAAACGATTTCTATAATCTGAGGAAATTCGGTCTCGAGCTTGAGCAAAGGATGTTCAATGCAACAGGCGGCATCAATACCCACAAAGGCGCCATATTCATATATCTCCTCATGCTTCAGGGGCTGCTTGAAAGCAGCAGCTATGGGAATGTCAAAGAGGAGATAAAGAGGATTTCAAGGCCTGTACTTGAGGATTTCGGGGGTCAAAATGACTCTAACGGCCTCAGGGCTTACCGTCAGCACGGTATCCTTGGCATAAGGGGCGAGGCTGCTGGTGGATTTCCAAAGCTATTCGGAGACTACCTGAAGGTACTTGAGGAAGATTTCGACCTTACCAGGCTATCCCTTGCCGTGATGTCCGATGCCGATGATACCAATGTGATACACAGGGCCGGAATCGACAGCCTCAGGGAGCTGCAGTCAAAGTCAAGGCTTGCTCAAAGGGGTGCGATTGACACAGGAGCCCTTGAAAGCTGGTGCATTGATAAGAACATTTCAACAGGAGGAAGTGCAGACCTTGTGGGAGCCACAGTCTTTGCGCATCTTATAAAGAATAACTATAGAAAACTGAAAGGGGAGATATGATTTTGGAGATAGCAAAACAGGCTGTCTGCGGGACTCTTCAGTCCAACGACTGCTTCATAAGGCTCTATCCCCATGACGACGGGATAGACCTCGACATTAAAAGCTCTGTCATGGCCCAGTTCGGAAAACAGATAGAAAAGGTAGCAAGGGAAACCCTTGCTGAAATGGGAGTGACATCCTGCAGGCTTTTCCTTGAAGACAAGGGAGCGCTTGACTACACCATAAGAGCGAGAGTGGAAACGGCGGTGAAGAGAGCCAATGAGTAGAAGAAGTCTGCTTTTCATGCCGGGCAACAATCCAGGCATGCTGACTTCCGGCGATGTGCTGGGAGCAGATACTGTAATACTTGACCTTGAAGATGCGGTATCCCTTGATGAGAAGGATGCTGCAAGGATACTTGTAAGGGAAGCACTCGATTTCCTTAAGTTCACACACAGCGAGGTGGCAGTGAGAGTAAATCCTCTGGACTCACCCTACTGGCTTCATGACCTTGAAACAGTCATACCATCGCTACCTGATGCAATTGTCATACCCAAGGCAAGTGTGGAATCAGTGACGACAATGTCAAAAGAAATCGAAAGGATCAAGGCGGAGAGTGGTCTTAAGAAAGATATAAGCCTTCTTCTCATCATTGAGACCGCCATGGGTCTTGTGGACATCAGGAACATCGCTGCAAGCTCGCCTCAGATAAAGGCTCTGCTGCTTGGAGCTGAAGACCTGTCAAGCGACCTTGCCATCAAAAGGACCAAAGGCAACAAGGAAATCGAATATGCAAGGTTTGTTGTAGCTACTACAGCAAAGGCATTCAGGATGGATGCCATCGATACTCCTTATACGGATATCGATGATGTCGAAGGTCTTGCAGGAGATACGGCATTCGCCAAATCAATAGGCTTCACAGGAAGGCTTGCAATAAACCCAAGACAGGTTGAAACAATACTTGAGGTGTTCTCCCCTACAGAGGAGGAGATAGAGGAAGCGCAGGCGATACTCACTGAAGCTGCGGATGCAAAGGCCAGGGGCCTTGGAGTATTCAGCTACAGGGGCAAGATGGTTGACATGCCTGTAATAAAAAGAGCGGAGACCCTGATGGAATCCGCAAGGAAATGGGGGCTTGTGAAATGAGGAACTCCATTGGAAGAGAAGGCCTTGAGAACCCATTTTTGGGCGCCTTCGCAAATGTAAAGGAAAGCATATACAAGCCGGTCAAGACTGACCTTTCAAGACATCCCGAACGAGACTTAAGCCTTGATGAGATCATTGATAATCTTGGCATTAAGGATGGAATGACTCTTAGCTTCCATCATCACCTTAGGAACGGTGACTTTGTCCTTGACATGGTGATGAGGAGGATTCAGGCAAGAGGAATAAAGAACCTTACAATAGCTGCGACATCCACATTCCCCTGCCACAAGTGCCTGGTCGATATGTTCGAAGATGGTACTGTCACAAAGGTCATTACAGCATATCTGCAGGGACCTGTTGCAAAAGCCATAAGCGAAGGCAAATGCAGGGATATCTGTGTAGTATGCACTCATGGCGGAAGACCCAGGTCAATACTTGAAGGTGAGCTTAAGATCGACGTTGCTTTCATAGCGGCTCCTGGAGTTGACAAGGATGGAAACCTTACTGGATCTGACGGACCTTCAGCATGCGGCATACTTGGATACGCTGTGGCAGATGCCCAGATGGCAGACAAGGTGGTTGCAGTAACTGACTACACTGCTGATGTCGTTAACAAGCCTGAGATACCACACCATCTGGTGGACTATGTCGTAAATGTCGATTCCATAGGAGACCCAAAAGGGATAGTAAGCGGATCGACTGTAATAACGAAAGATCCGGTTGGACTGAAGATTGCAAGGGACTGTGCGACTCTCATTGCGCATTCAGGCCTTCTGAAGGACGGCTTCAGCTTCCAGACAGGAGCAGGCGGAATATCGCTTGCTGTCGCGAATGAAGTCAAGAAGCTCATGAAGAAGGGAAATATTAAAGGAAGCTTCGCTTCTGGAGGAACTACCGATTATCTGGTTCAGATGCTTGCTGAAGGGTATTTCGAGAATCTGTATGACGTTCAATGCTTCAATCTTGATGCAGTCGAATCCGTCAAGGTCAGGGACAATCATATCAAGATAGATGCCAACAAATATGCAAACATCAACAATCCTGACAACGTGGTAAATAAGCTTGATGTGGTAATCCTTGGAGCAAGTGAGATCGACCTGGACTACAACGTAAACGTCACAACCGGAACAGACGGCATAATCCTCGGAGGCTCAGGAGGCCACGCGGATACCGCTGCTGGCGCAAAGCTTGCGATAATAGTGTCGAAGCTGATGAACGCCAGGCTTTCCTGTCTGGTGGACAAGGTCACTACAGTCACTACTCCTGGAGAAACAATAGACATCCTTGTCACAGACAGGGGTATTGCCATAAATCCGAAGCATCATGAGCTTATAGAAAAGCTCAAATCTGAAACAAACCTTGAAATCCTTACTATAGGCGAGCTTAAGGAAATTGCGGATGGCCTCACAGGTATACCGGAGAAGCTCGAAACCAGCGACAGGATTGTCGCTGTCAGCGAATACAGGGATGGAACTATCCTTGACGTGCTCTACATGGTCTGACCGGGAAGCTTTTAGCTTACCGCAAGATAAATATTTTATTGGAGGGAAAAAATGAAAGACTACAAAATCATGGGCATCAGCCTGCCGCTCTACTTAGTATTACTCGCAATCCTAATCGTAGCCATCGTAATGGACATTCTTCCTGCAGGAATGATCGGTGCATTCGCATTCATGATGATCGTCGGAGCTTTGCTTGACGTCATAGGAAACAACACTCCGATCGTTAAGACATTCTTCGGCGGCGGCCCGATTGTTATCATCTTCGGATCTGCTGCACTCGCTTACTACAATATTCTTCCGGAATCGGTGGTAAAGAACGTCAATACCTTCATGAAGGGCGGCGGATTCCTCGATTTCTACATCGCAGCACTTATAACAGGATCAATACTTGGAATGAACAAGAAGCTTCTCATAAAGGCTTCGCTCAGATACTTCCCGACCATAATCGGCGGAGTAGTCGTATCCCTTGCATTCGTTGCGCTCGGTGGGCTTCTGTTCGGCCAGGCACCAGGAGAATCCATAGCTTACATCGGAATCCCAATAATGGGAGGCGGAATGGGAGCAGGTGCGGTTCCAATATCGCAGGTATTTGCAAACGGACTTGGAATCCCAGCTGAACAGATACTCTCAAAGCTCGTTCCAGCAGTAGCTCTTGGAAATGCAATGGCTATAGTTGCAGGCGGACTTCTTGACAAGCTTGGCAAGGCAAGGCCTGAGCTTACCGGAAACGGAAAGCTCATGGAAGTTGGAGATGAGGAGCTCCACGAGAAGGAAGATCAAAACGAAAAGCTTGAGCTCTCAGACTATGGAGTAGGCATAGCAATAGCATGCGTATTCTTTGTATTCGGAGTAATAGTTGCAAGCCTCTTCAAGAAGGTTACCGGAGTAGACATACACTCATATGCATGGATGATAATATCTGTTGCAGTAGCAAAGGCACTTAACCTTCTTCCAAGGAAGTTTGAGAAGGCTTGTGCAACCTGGTACAACTTCGTTGCAAAGAACTGGACAGCTGCACTGCTCATGGGTATAGGCATAGCCTACACCGACCTTGGACAGGTACTTGCAGCCATGACACCGCTCTACATATTCCTCTGCTTCCTTGTAGTCCTTGGAGCAGTAATCGGAACTATGATAGTCGGAAAGCTCATGGGCTTCTATCCTATAGAAGCTGCATTGACTGCCGGCCTCTGCATGGCTAACATGGGTGGAACCGGAGACGTTGCAGTTCTTACAGCCGCTCACAGGATGGAGCTTATGCCATTCGCACAGATATCCTCAAGGCTTGGTGGAGCATTCATCATTCTCCTCGCAACACTGATAGCCCCGATGGTATTCTAAACCAGATAATTCAAAGGCATGGATCGCATGATCCATGCCTTTTGCGAAATGCGGCGATTGGGAGCCAGTAACGCGGAGGCTTAGAGCCACTTGCGCGCAATATAAGAACCATCTAACACGCAACTACAGAGCCAATAATATATTCCTGCTGTAATATAAAATTAGTGCATTCTTGCATTAATTTTATTTTTTTAGGAGGAAAAACGCATGTCAGACAACATCACTATCGTCAAGGCCGTCTATAGCGGCCTTAGCCAACGTCAGGTTGCTGCGACCCACAAGGTATCCAGAAATACCATTGCTCTGCTCTTACGTCATGCGAGAGACCAAGGATGGCTCACTCTTGAAGATCTTAAACCACTGGATGAAGCCCATTTCACAATGAATCTGCCTACCATAGCCACTCAAGGCAGAGATTCAACCTTTAAGATGCCAGACTACGAATATGTCCACTCGGAACTGGCTAAACCCTATGTCACACTCAAACTACTTTGGGAAGAATACGTGAAATCATGTCAGGATAACGGGGACAGATTCTACATGGAGACCCAGTTCAGACGCTATTACCATAAGTATGCCAGGATCAACAAGGCTACGATAAGACTTGACCACAAGCCAGCCTTGTCTATGGAGGTAGATTGGGCTGGCACCAGAATCGGCTACTACGACAATGATCTTGAAGAAATGAGTGAAGCCTCGTTATTCGTTTCTGTTTTGCCATGTAGCCAGTTAGTTTATGCTGAGCCCTTCAGGGACGAAAAGCTACCATCCTGGATTGCTGGTCACATCAATGCATTCAGATACATTGGGGGAGTCCCCAAAACTCTCATTCCAGACAATTTGAAGAGTGGCGTTACGCATGCGAACTTCTATGAGCCGGTACTTAATAAGACGTACAACGATATGGCGGATTATTATGGCACGGTCATTTTGCCGGCGCGTGTTCGGAAACCTCGTGATAAGAGCTCAGGGGAAAATACGGTATTGATTGCATCCAGAAGAATTCTGGCAAAGCTTAGGAATGTACAGATTCTCTCATTTTCCGAGTTGCAAAAGAAAGTCAAGACAGCGCTTGAGCAAGTTAACGAAACACCTTTGACAGGAAAAAGCGAGAGCCGTTGGACAGCTTACCAGGCTGAGGAAAAAGAATACATGCTCCCGCTTCCCAAACACCCATATGAATTGGCTCAATGGGGAAAAGCCAAAGTCCAACCTAATTGCCACATCGCCTACCAGCGTAAATTCTACTCCGTTCCATTTGAGCATTTGGGCGAGGAAGTAGATGTAAGGGCAACTCAATCGACGATAGAAATATTCTACCACCACCAGCGCATCTCGTCACACAAACGATTGTTGGGAAAGGCAACTTATTCCACAATCAAAGAACACATGCCTCCCGATAAGATATTCTTCACCGACTGGAACAAAGACCGTTTCCTCCAGTGGAGTCAATCGATAGGTCCAGCCACAGGTAAAGTCATAGAACTGATCATAGAAAGATCTGTAATAGAGCAACAAGCTTATCGCTCATGTTTTGGTGTTTTGAGCCTCAAAGACAAGTATACTGAGCTGCGTCTTGAGAGGGCTTGTTCCACGATTCTGTCTCTTACATCAAACCCTACATATCAGCAAATTAAAAACATGCTTGAAAAAGAAAGCAAGGAATCGGCTATTGTAAAGGATGATACGCCAACAGATAAGGGTCCACAAGGCTTTAGGCGTGGTGCAGAATATTTTGGAGGTGACGATAATGCTTAATCAGGAAATGTTGAACAAACTTAGGCATATGAAAATGACTGGGATTGCAGAAGCGCTTGAGCAACAAGAACAAGATCCGGGATACGAAGAATTGAGTTTCCAGGAAAGGCTCAATCTTCTGGTTGACTGGGAATATAGCAAGCGTCAGCACAATCGCCTCCAGCTATTAATCAGCCAGGCGAAATTCCAGAATCCCGACGCCTGTGTTGAGGATATCAACTATGCAATAGACCGTAAGCTGGATCGCAACTTGATCCTCGAACTGGCCTCATGCAACTACATACCACATGGTCAGAACATCGTAATAGTTGGTGCGACGGGTGCTGGGAAATCTTATATTGCACAAGCCCTTGGTCAAGCTGCTTGCCGCAGGCTCATTTCTACCAAATACATCCAGTTGCCTGACCTGCTTGAAGAGCTAAGGATAGCCAAAGATAAGGGACCCGATGTATTCACCAGATTAAGAAAGCAATACGTGAAATGTGGTCTCCTTATTATCGACGAATGGCTCCTATTCCCGATATGCATTGAAGATACTGAGAATCTCCTTTCCATCATTGACCGCCGCAAGAATCTTCGTCCTACTATTGTAGTCTCCCAACTAGAACCTGCTGAGTGGTTGGATCAGATTCCTGTTCACCTTGCCGCAGAATCAATCACCGACAGAGTATCAACAAAGGCGCATAGAATTACGATAAAGGGTACCAAGTCAATGAGGTCAATATAGTAAATTTTGAAAGCCACCCTTCGGGGTGGCTCTCGCGCTTCGCGCCACTGGCTCTGCATTCTGCGCGTTAATGGCTCTTTGACTGCGTACATATGGCTCTATTAAAACGCTGTACGCACCTTTTGCATTCAATTATTTTCACTGTGCCTGTCTTTATAATCCTGTTACCATGCAGCTATGCATCCATCTGCCCTCATCTCCGTTCCGCCGCAGAGGACTCCAGAGTCATTCCTCCATATTATCTCCCCTCTTCCGAAGGTTGAATTGTCCTTGGCTATCTCGATCTCATGGCCTCGTGATATGAGATCTGAAACCATCTCTTCCGGGAACGTATCTTCTACGAGCAGCTTCTTTCCTTCAACCCATTGCCATCTCGGAGCATCAAGCGCATCCTGCGGATTCATATGCCAGTCGATGGAGTTCATCAGGACCTGAAGGTGGCCCTGCGGCTGCATGTATGCTCCCATTACGCCGAATGGTCCTACTGCCTTTCCGCCTTTTGTGACGAATCCGGGTATTATCGTATGGTACGGCTTCTTTGACGGACCAACCTCATTTGGGTGACCCTTCTCCATGCTGAAGCCAAGTCCCCTGTTATGAAGGGCTATCCCGGTACCTGGCACCACAAGCCCTGACCCGAAGCCCATATAGTTACTCTGGATCATGGATACCATGTTGCCTTCTCCATCAGCAGTCGCAAGGTAAACAGTACCTCCCGGAGGCAGCTTCCCTGGTTTAGGCATGATTGCTTTCTCCGTTATCAGCTTTCTTCTTATCTTGGCATACTCATCAGACAGGTAGTTCTTAATATCTGACCTCATGTGCATCGGATCCGCAATCTCCGCCAGCCCATCTGAAAAGGCAAGCTTAAGGGCTTCAACCTGCTTGTGGAAGAATGCAGAGTCTCTGGTTTCAAGCTCAAAGCCCTTCATAATGTTAAGCGCCATGAGTGCAATTGCACCCTGATTGTTTGGAGGGAGCTCCCATATGTCATATCCTCTGTATCCGACCGAAATTGGCTCCACCCATTCTGCTTTGAAAGCAGCCATGTCTTCTTTCCTTATTAATCCGTTGTATTTTCTTGAGTATTCATCTATCTTTCCTGCAATTTCACCTTCATAGAAATCCCGTGCTGAGGTATTGGCAATTTTCTCCAGTGTCCTAGCATGGTCTTCTGACCTGAATTTCTCACCTGCTTCTGGTGCTTTGCCGTTTGGGGCGAAGGTCTCGAACCAGTGTTTGAATTCCTCTCCCTTCAGCAAGCCTGTGTAGCTATCAAATGCCTTTTTCCAGTTTCTAGCCACCACAGGACTCACTGGATAGCCATCCCTTGCATAGGATATCGCAGGCTCCAATGCTTCAAAAAGAGACAGATTGCCGAACCTTTCTGAAAGCGCTGCCCAGCCTCCAGGAGCACCTGGAACTGTTACTGGAATGAAGCCATGCTTAGGGAGAGTGCTTAAGCCATTTTGATCAAGCTTCTCCCTTGTCAGAGTCTTTGGTGACCTGCCACAGGAATTCATTCCATGCAGCCTGCCATTTATCCAGACTATCGCAAAATTGTCTCCTCCTATCCCATTGGAGGTCGGTTCCACGACTGTAAGAGCTGCAGCTGTGGCTATGGCAGCATCAACAGCATTGCCGCCCTTCTTTAGGATATCAAGTCCTGCCTGTGCTGCAAGCGGCTGGCTTGTCGCTATCATGCCATTCCTAGCATAGACCACGTTCCTTCTGGAATTGAACTGATAGAAGTCAGGGTCAAATTTCATCATTTCATCACCCTCCTCGCCTCTGTCACAAATCTCCTGAATAGTTCAAGAGCCCATACCTCTTCATCCACCATAGCCTCAGGATGGCATTGGATTCCTACGACAAATGGCTTCTCTTCCATCTCTGAGGAATGGGGCCATTCCATCTCTATGGCTTCAATAACGCCATCCTTGCTTATCGCGGACACGATGAATCCAGGCGCTGTGTGCTTCACTGACTGATGATGAAAGGAGTTGACCTTTTGATCCCTTGCCATGATCTCTGAGAGTATCGTATTTTCATTGACCAAAAGACTATGGGATGGGAATCTGCCGTCAGTCTTCTGATCGTGGCAGAGTCTGCTTCCGTTTGCGTATGAGAGGTCCTGGTGGAGTGTTCCTCCGAGCGATGCATTCAGTATCTGCGCACCTCTGCATATGCCAAGGATAGGTTTCCCGCATTTCATCGCCTCTTCAATCAGCAGGCTTTCAAACCTGTCCCTTATTGGAAGCGTTTCCTGCAGCATAGGCAAGGGCTCTTCGCCATAAGTCCCAGGGTCCACATCATGGCCCCCGGTCAGAAGAAGTCCATCAGTCAGCTCCATGATTATCCTTGCAGACTCCTCATCTTCTGTTACCGGAAGTATTATAGCTATCCCTCCAGCCTTCTCTACTGAATGGATATAGTCCTGTGGCACGCTGGACTTAATATCACCAAGCGGCCCCCCCCTGCTTACATCAATTCCTCCTGAAATTCCTATGACAGGCTTGCTTCGCATATTACACCCCTCCTCCGACGTAGAAAATAAATTTTGTTCTAAGCTGATAAGCAAATTATACCATTAAAAGATATACACTGGATATTATCTGGCATGTTCAACTATCCTATCAGATGGAAGCTGATGAGAAGATGAGTGCAGGTGTTGACATCTTCAAGGTCTATTCCTGCTATCTGCCTTATCCGCTCGAGCCTGTAAAGCAAAGTATTCCTGTGGATGTTCATGGTCCTGCAGGTCCTTGAGCTGTCCTTCATCTGCTTCAGGTAGTTTCTTAATGTGGACAGATATTCGGTATCGTTTGTCTTGTCAGAAGCTGCCAGCTTGAATATTGCTGGATGCACAGAATTCACTTCACTTATACCAGCACGAATTTTAGAGAATATATCCTCAAGCACGGTATCTGAATAAAAGGCGGATGCTCCTGCGTTCTCAATTGATTCAAGCAGCTCTCCTGCCCTTCTTGACTGGTATATGTATGGACCTATTTCCAGGATGCTCTCGAACCTCCCGCTTATGCCTACCTGAAGCTTCAGGTCAGAGAGAATGGGCTTCAGGATATCAAGTAGGTTCTTGTCCGACTCTGCTTGATCAGGTCTCATGTCCTGCCTTGAAAGAAGTATGTTGATCGCACCATCGGCTGCAATGGCATAGGAGCCTTTAAGTCTCTTCTCGATCTGGCTGCTAATATACTTGATAAGTGCAGACTCGTAGACATTTCCTGTTGGCTTCGCACAGATCATCCTGTAACCGCCGGGAATTGTCATTCCGGCATGCCTCTGCCATTCCTCAAGCTCTTCCATTGTCTTTATCCTGCAATGATACACTTCAGAAAGGAATACGTTCCGGAGAGGATGTACCTCGGCTGGAAAGCTCATCCTTCTTCTGAACTCTATGGCAAATGCCTTCATCAGTATGTCTCCTGCCTTTATATCCTCGTCCGGGATCCCTTCAGGATAAAGTATTCCTATGTATCCTGCAATCTCCCCGCCTACCCTTACTCCACCCATTATCCTGGGAAGCTGCTCAACCATACCCCAGTCGACTTGTATGGACCCTTCAGATTCCCTGTTGGCCTTTACGTACTCAAACTTGTTGAAGTTCCAGACCATCTGAGCAGGAACCAGCTTTTCCTTAAGAAGTGTATCCCATATGTAGTCACCTATAGGCTCTTGTGGCACCTGCACAACAACATTGTATTCTACGTCTATCAGAACAATGGGGTGCCTGATGATTCTGTAGGCAGCCTCTGCAATTTCCCTGAAGCTGCCGCTTGATGCAGCATCCAGAAGTGTTATGTACAGCTCCTCATAATCCTTTGCATTCATGCGTTATAGCCTCCTGATATATCAAAGCATTTGCAATTCGCCCGGTTTTACCTTCATCATATCACAGAATTTTCCCTTTGTGCATATGCACAATTGTGCGTGCGCACTTTCTCAAGACTGCACATTGTAAACGGTATTAGGGAACATTATGATGTAGGTATGTTGGTTAGTTAATTATCAAACTTAATTAAAAGGAGTGAACAATGTGCTGAAACTATTCGAAAAAGCTGCTATCGGAAACATGAAGCTTAGGAACAGGATTGTAATGGCGCCTATGGGTACGACTGCTGATGTTGACGGAGGCTATAACCAGAGGTCCATAGACTACTTCGTGGAGAGGGCCAAAGGCGGTGCCGGTCTCATCATAACAGGAGCCAATATAGTTGCTACAAAGTATGAGGACAGGCCCTGCAATCAGCTGGATAATTTCCACCAGGTTGACAGGCTTGGAATCCTTGTTGACAAGGTACATCAGCATGGCGCTAAGATCGCCATACAGATTACACCCGGTCTTGGCAGGATGGTCTTCACAGATCCGTTCACTCCACCCTACTCTGCAAGCGAAGTGGAATCCTTCTGGTTCCCTGGACTCAAATGCAAGCAGCTGTCCGTTGATGACATAAAGTACCTTGTACAGCGCATGGGATGGGGTGCATACCTCGCCAAGGCTTCAGGTGCTGACGCTGTCGAGCTCCATGCATATGGCGGATACCTGATGGACCAGTTCCATTCCAGCCAGTGGAACATAAGGACTGATGAATATGGCGGATCACTTGAGAACAGGATGAGGTTCACAACCGAGATAATCGCTGAAGTTAAGAAGAACTGCGGTCAGGACTTCCCGGTACTTGTCAAATACACCCCATACCATGGAGTACCTGGAGGCAGGGAGCTTGCAGAAGGACTTGAAATGGCCAAGATACTTGAGAAGGCCGGGGTTTCCGGAATACATGTAGATGTAGGCTGCTACGAGGCATGGTATAAGGCTATTTCCACTGTCTACCAGGAGGAAGGCCATCAGGTACCTGTATTCTCAGAAGTAAAGAAGGTCGTAAGCGTGCCTGTAATCGGACAGGGAAAGCTCTTTGACCCTGAATATGCGGAATCAGTCCTCAAGGACAACAAGACCGATTTCGTGGCTCTCGGACACCAGATGCTGGCAGACCCTTACTGGCCAAAGAAGGTCAAGGAAGGCCACACCTATGACATAATCCCCTGCATAGGCTGCAACGAGTGCCTTTATGCCGGTTTTGCAGGCAAGTGCTGGTCATGCTCAGTCAACCCGCATACCTACCATGAGACGGACTATCCACTTACAAAGACTGGCGAAAAGAAGTCTGTGCTTGTAATAGGTGGTGGCCCTGGCGGAATGGAGGCTGCGATTACTGCAAAGGAAAGAGGATACGATGCCGAGCTTTGGGAGAAGTCGTCAGTACTCGGTGGAACGCTGCTTGCTGCAGGAGCTCCGGAATTCAAGAAGGATGTCATGAAGCTCGTTACCTATCTTGAGAACAAGACCTTCAGGTCAGGTGTTGAGGTCAAGTTCATGAAGGAAGCGACTCCTGAGGAGATCATTTCAAGGAACTTCGACAAGGTAATAGTGGCCACTGGATCAAGACCTCTCATGCCTCCAATACCTGGTATAGGCAGCAAGAACGTCAGGACGTCCACAGAGGTGCTTCTGGGTGCTCCGACGGGTAAGAACGTCGTCGTAATCGGAGGCGGCCTGGTAGGCTGTGAGACCGCTGCAGACATAGCATCAAGGGCAGAGAAGGTAACAATAGTAGAAATACTTGATGATGTTCTTCTAACCGCAAACCACTGCAAGAACAATGACCAGGCTCTGAGGGACATGATTGCGGACCTCAAGCTGGATATCGTGGCTGGTGCAAGGGTTACAAAGATAGATGAGACAGGTGTTGCATACACCAAGGATGGTGCAGAAGGCTTCATCCCCTGTGACACTGTAGTCATAGCCGCAGGATACTCATCCAACAATGAGCTTGCAGAGGCACTCGAAGACAAGGTCAAGGACCTGAGTGTTGTAGGTGACGCAAGCTCGCCAAGGAAGATCATGACCGCAGTCCATGAAGGCTATCATGCCATAAGACTGATGTAAAAAAATGAGGCTGCTGCAAGATAATTGCAGCAGCCTTGTATTCATTCTAGTTTCTGGTTATTGTAAGTACCTGTGTTGTGACATTCCCTGCCTCATCCTCCGCTTCGATGACTATAAGATTCTCTCCCATCTGAAGCTCGACTATCTCATCAAGCTCAAATGAGGCTGGGGGAAGGTCATCGAAGTAGGACCAGTCAGGTGCGATGTTTGTGAGTATGTTCTGGTTAAGCCTAACTTTCATGCTTGGCAGGTTGTCTGTCACAAGAGCCCTTACATTAACGCTGGACTCTGAAGTTTCCTGCGGCAATCCTTCAAGCATGATTACAGGACTTGCTGTATCGACGAATATCTTGTGCGCATAGGCAAGATAATTGCCTGCCATGTCACGAGCTTCTATGTTCATCGTGTGGTACCCATCGGTAAAGGTCTTAGGTACCGAGAAATCCCACAATCCGGTCTTGTTGTTCCAGGTAAGCTCAGCCTCTACTCCGTCAATCTTAAGGTACTCTACAGGGGATTCATCTGATACTGTTCCCTGGACCGCAAGAGTTCCCATATTGTAGATTCCGAAGAATTCAGGATAGAGCACTCTTGCTACTGGTGCTGTTGCATCTCCGGCAATTATGTCCTTTGGCTCCTGGATCGGTGTCGGAACTACAGGCTCTTCAGGTTTTATTGGATCTGCGGGTTTGCCTGATTTCAAAATGTCGCTTAATGGATAATAGGTCATGTTTTCTGCAAAGTCAGTCACAATCGCATAGGCCTTTGATGTGAAGCTTGCTGAACTCAGGTCGAATACGCCCGTAGTGTTCATCATCGGCTCTTTGCCATCCTCATAGATCTGGTAGCCTGATATCCCGCTGAAGCTGTCACTTGCCGTTATGGTGAGTACCTTTGTACCCTTGTCGTACTGTACTCCGCTTATGACTGGCCTTGTGATATCCACCTTTACAGGGAACACAACTGTCTGCCAGTCTGCTCCTCCAAAATCCACCACCGACTTTATCTCATAGTAGTACTGGCCCTCTGGTACGAGGGCATTGTTTGCCGTACCGTCCCATAACCAGTCGAGGCTCACAGTATACATCGGATTGTATCCTGAATCATAGAAGTTCTTTCTTATGAATTCATCCATGTGCAGGCTTCTTATCCTTGTCCTGTCTGAGTCGAGGATGTTGACCTCGAAGTCCCTTGCGTTCCTCAGGAATGAAAGCAGAGGAACGGTATTGTCCGCTATCCCGTTTCCATCAGGTGAGAATGCTATGTTGTCCATACTTACGTTTCCATCTGCATCCATGCCCTGGAAATACAGGTTGTCTGTCGGTGCATGGTACCAGGTCATTGAGGTTATACCATAGTACGACCTGTCCTCGTATATGGACTTGTCTACTACAGGTGCCTTGTCCCAGTCTCCATAGAACCCTACATAAGGTATGCTTAGCTCTGGGTTGATGTCCTTAGGGTCTTCAAATACCACGAACCCTTCGATGTACGTTCCGTTAGGGAATATGGCTGGTAACGGTGCGTTGTATGCCCAGTCCACAGCTTTGCTCAGGTCTATGGTTACTATTACCTCAATTGATCCATTGGCAGGCACCGTGACCCTGGTCTTGCTGAAGCTTATAGGGAACTTGCCTGACCAATAGCCGTTTGGCCCGTTCTGTTTAATGGTACTGGCAATATAAACGCCTTGCGATTCCAGGTAGTTGTAACCGTCGATGACAAGGTCTGTCTGTACAGTACCTTTGACATTGTATGTCACTTGCTTGTCGCTGAAGTTATCAACCTTCACGACAAAAGATTTCTTGCTGCCTATCTGTCCTAGTGCGGCCTTGCTTTCCCCTGACGACTTCTCGTACGCAACTGCAGGTGTTGTAGTTGCTGCATACAGGTCCATTACTCCTGCTCCCTGTCTTCTCGGGGAGGTGAAGTTATAGGCTGTCAGGCCATAGTAGTCGTTGTACAGTCCTGTATCGTGATGTGCTGCCGCAGTGCTCAGGATGAGATTCTTTGCGAAGATTGCCTTGTCGTCACCTTCAAGGTCACTCAGATCCTCTACCCTTTGCAGTACAAGCGCTGAACCACCAGCGACATGCGGCGCGGCCATTGAGGTTCCGCTCATGCTCTGGTAGTCATCCCCTTGGGCTGTTGACCATATGTTTCCGCCTGGAGCGGTGACTTCTGGTTTGAAGTCCAGGTTTGGTGTCGTGCCCCATGATGAGAAGTCGGAAATGTTTCCCGCTTCAGGATTCATGGCTTTTGCAAGGTCACCATTGAACTCAACCGTGTTTGTTCCTTCCAGGATCTTTTCCATAAGTCGGACTCCGTCTGAGTGTCCTATGAATACTGCAGGTATGCTGCCACCCTCCGGATACATCATGTTTATGAGCTCTTCTCCGCCTGCCTCATGGTTGTATACTATGACGCCTGCAGCTCCTGCATTCTGTGCATTCATGATCTTATCTACGAATGCAAGCTCGCCTCTCTGTATGAGAGCTATCTTTCCAGTGAAGTCCTGTCCTGTAAAGTCGGTCGGATAACCCAGCCCTGCTGCAAGGTATGTGACCGGCCCTTCAAACACATCTATCGGGTCAGTCGGACCTGCTGACATATAAGGAGCGAATGTCTCAACCCCTCCATACATGTACGTCAGTGCCTTGGCTGAAATGTATGTATTCTCTATTGATGCTACCTGTATTGATTCAGCAGCAAGTCCTGGTGCTCCTACAACTCCTATGTCAGGATTGGATGCATATGGAAGGTCGTAGCCCTCGCTGAACTGGCCTGCATTACCTGCTGAGATTGCACATACAATGCCATTCTCAACAGCTCTCCATACAGCAACCTGCTCAAGGTCATCCTCCTGAACAAATGCAGCTGTCGATCCCAGACTCATGTTTATGACGTCAGCACCAAGTGCAATTGAGTCATCAATGGCCTTGATTATTACATCACCGAACGTTGAAGGCATCTCAGGATTGTTTCCGAATACCTTCATTGCCAGAAGCTGTGCTTCTGGAGCTACTCCCTTTATTCCGCCGTTTTCCTCGTCACCGTTTGCCGCCGCTATCCCCGCGACGTGCATCCCATGCTCCGAAGCATCCGGTCCCAGGTCAAGAATCTCCTGGTTCTCGTCCATATAGTTGTATCCATATGGTACCTTTACCGTCCTGTAGGTCCCAGGCAGTTCTCCAAATCCAGTATCCATGATCTTCACACTCAACGGATCTGTGATTACAAAATCCTTATGTGTTGGATCTATGCCAGTATCGATTATGGAAATGACCATGCCTGATCCGTCGTAGCCGGTATTTTCCCAGGTCTCTATTGCATTTACGATATCTTTGCTCGAAGTCATATCTGGTTCTGGTCTCTCATACTCATTTGCAATTGATACCGATAAGACTCCTGCAAGGCTTGAGATCTTCTTGGCATTTCCGAAGGTAGTTTCAATACTGACACCGTTTACAACGTTCACAAAATTTTTCAGGTCCTTATATCCTATCCCTTTTGCCCTAAGCTCTGCCTTCAAGGCCTTCTGCTCTGCCAAAAGCGCTTTCCTGATACTCTGAACCTGATTCTTGTCGAGGTCGGTTACCTTGACCCCTTTTTCTGTTGCATAGCTGATTACAGGTTTACCTTTAAGCTCCACAATCAACCTTACATTATCGCTATCCTTATATACATCCGCTGCATCTTTCAACGAAACGTTCTTTCCGATCACCTTTTCAACCGCTGTTTTAGATGATTCCAACGCCTTGAAGTTCCTTGGTCCAGCCGCATCAGCCTTGAGTGAAAATCCAGTTGCAGTAAAGAGGAATGCTGCGATCAACATGAGTGCCACGCTCTTAGTGTACCTTCTCATAGTATCTCCCCTCTCACTGAAAAAAACATTCAGAAAAAATCAACTGGGAAATCCCAACCGATAATTTTCTGAATACTCTTTCTTCTTTACTCGAATTATATCACTATATCAGCAGTACTACAATAATCCTAATTCATTGATTCAATTTAAAAAAGGAGCCGAAGCTCCCAATTCAAGTCTATAATCTTAATTAACTGACTCAAGATACCATCTCTGGTTGTCTCCATAATGTGCAGTCCACTGGATGACATTGACTCCTGCGTCCATTCCGCCTCCATAGACATCCAGTAGATATCCTGTTCCACTCTCTTCAGCCAGTCTTGACATTAGAGAAACACTGCCATCATCATTCTCTATTATCTTCCACTGTTGGTTTATTCCTCCATGATAGTTCCACTGGATTACCCTGTTTCCTAAATCCGTTCCGCCTCCATAGACATCCAGACTATATTGCGGATTCAACACAGAAGTAATCTTGTAGTAGCCATTCTCCAGTGATTCAAATTTCCATTGCTGATTCAAGCCTCCATGATAGCTCCATTGGATGATGTTGGTTCCCATTTCTGTTCCGCCACCAAACACATCCATTACCAGATTGCTTTTCTTGGATCTTATGAAATATGTTCCACCCCAATCCTTTATCCACTTCGCATAGAGGGTCGTATTTGCCATAACTGTATCAACATCAAAATTCCACTGATTTATACAGTCTGCCTCTTTGTACCAACCACAAAAGCTGTAACCAGTTTTAGTTGGTGCTTCTGGCGGTGTTATTAAAGTATCAGGATCTACTTTCTTGGTTTCTATTGCACTTCCACCCTGGCTATCAAAGATAACAGAATATGTACTATCCATCCACTTGGCATAAAGAGTCGTGTCTTGAGCTGGCATTTTATCTGCAGCAAAATCCCAAGGAATTGTTAATGCAGTATCCTTAAACCATCCTTTGAATATCATGCCTTCTCTTGTTGGTTCCTGTGGTTCAGTTACCAAATGACCAGTTGTCACTATTGACGATACTACAGCACTTCCGCCATTGTTCTCGTAATTCATAGTATAATCCTGTACCGGTTCCAGATACCATTTCTGGTTATCGCCATAATGTGCAGTCCATTGGATGACATTGACACCTTCATCCATGCCGCCTCCGTATACATCAAGAATATATCCTGTACCACTCTCTTCAGCCAGTCTCGACATCAGTGAAACGCTGCCATCTACATTCTCAATTATCTTCCACTGTTGGTTTGGTCCTCCATGGTATGTCCACTGGATCACATTCGTTCCTATTTCAGTTCCACTACGGTATACATCAAGCGAGTATGTTGGGTTCAGTACAGAAGTTACTTTATAGTACCCATTTCCAAGTGATTCGAATCTCCATTGCTGGTTCAATCCTCCATGGAATCTCCATTGTATGATGTTAGTACCAATGTCTCTTCCTCCACCGTAAACATCCATGACAAGATTGCTTTTCTTTGATTGTATATGGTATTCACCACTGTAATCCTTGACCGTAACCACGCAACTCGCTGTCTTTTTTCCGTCCTCTGTTGCTACAGTTACTGTTACAGTTCCATTACCAACTGCTTTAACCGTCCCATCTTTATCAACAGTTGCCACCGACTCATTGCTTGATGTCCAGGTCACATTCTGGTTCGCAGCATTCGATGGCGCAACTGTGGCTATAAGTTTGTCTGTCTGGCCAAATTTAGTGAAACTAAGTTCGCTACGATCAAGTGTTACTCCAATTACCGGCACTGCAACTATTACCATACAGCTTGCTGTCTTATTTCCATCCGCTGTTGTTGCAGTTATTGTTGCTGTTCCATTTCCGATTGCTGTTACAGTTCCGTCTGAACTTACTGTTGCTACCAACTCGTCGCTTGATGTCCAGGTAATACTTTTATCATCTGTTGTGTTCGAGGGTTCATAAGCTACAGCCAGACTAATGGTATCCGCATACAATAGGTCAATTTCCGAATAATTAAGTGATATGGATATTAACGGGATTTCAGTTACTATTACCGTGCATTTTGCCGAATAACTCTCAACAGTAGCTGTTATCGTTGTGATTCCCTTTGAAATATATGACACTAATCCAGTGCTATCTACTGCTGCAATAGATGCATTATCTGAAGACCATGTGATGGTCTTATCATCGGTCGTATCTACTGGATCATAATTTACAAATATTTGTTCACTAGAATTTTTAATGCCATTAATGCTTGTCTTATTTAAAGAAATACCAGTAAGTCGTGAAGTTACTGTAACATTTACAGATTTTTGTATAGATCCATTAGTTAATAATATTGTCGCTGTTCCCAGACTAATACCGGTTACAATTCCCTTAGAATCAACTGTTGCTATGCTTTCATCCGAAGACGTGTATGTTACTGTTTTATCATCTGTCGTATAATAAGGATAATGATAACAGTAAATCTTATGGGTTTCATTCTTATTAACCGCAAAATCATCATCATCTACTCCTAACGCTAGTAGAGGTGCATTTACAGTTATTGCTATCGAGTCGCTGTATCCATTTATGGATGCTGTAACAGTAGCTGTTCCGGGTGCTACCGATGTAATGACTCCATTTTGAATCGTTACAACCGACATATCGGATGTTGTCCACGTGACTGTTCGATCTGTAGCTGTAACTGGTTCGATTGTCGCTTTTACAGCTATTTTTAATCCTTTATTTATGGTCAAGGCATCTTCACTTAAGCTGATTCCAGTTGCGGATATTGAATTTTCTGATGCTGATACTACTACGTTGAACGAATCTGAAAGATTCCCATAAGTGGCGTTCACTGTACAACTTCCTTCACCTATTCCTGCTATCTTGCCATCAGAAATCATTGTTATAGAATCATCTAAAACTGAAAATAAGATGTTTTCAAAAGGAATATCTGTTGAATAATTGATTAGTTCTGATAAAGAACGAATCTCTAATGGCTTAAGATACAGATAATCATCACGGAAACTAAGAAAAGAATCCGTCGAATATTTAATGTTTGGATCAACTAAATACTGATAATATAATCCATTATTTAACACATAGTTATACGCGTAAGAATTTGGTACAACAATAAATTTAAGCTGCCATTTGTAAATCTTATTAAAAGCATAATCTCCTATGCTCGTCACACTTTCTGGCAGGATGATGAGTGTAACGCTACTGCAGTCTTCAAATGCGAAACGCCCTATGCTTGTTAATCCCTCTGGCAGAATGATGTTAGTAAAGCTAGAGCAGCCCTTAAATGCGTAATTCCCTATACTTGTTAATCCCTCTGGCAGACTGATGCTCGTAAGGCTAGAACAGCCCTTAAATGCTAAATTCCCTATGCTTGATAATCCCTCTGGCAGACTGATGCTCGTAAGGTTAAAGCAATCATAAAATGCGTAATCCCCTATGCTTGTAACACCATTTTCAATAGTAGCAGATTTAATCTGCCAACTTAATTGAGAGAACGGTGAAGATATATAGCCATTTATAGATGTATAGTTATCCATATTACCTGATCCACTGATATTTAGTACCCCTAAACTATCTAATACCCATTTAAGATTAGATCCACAAGTGCCTGAAGCAATGATAGTTGTTTCTGCATAGACAGTACTAGATTTAAGTGGCATAATATTTAAGTTGAACATCATACATATTAATGTTACCAAAGCAAATAATCTCTTTTTCATCTCCTGTATCCCCTTTTTAGTTATACTGAAACTTAACATCTTTGTTTAGTTGTCTTTCATCCTCCTATTTAATATTTCTTTAAATTCCATTGCTACGATATTCGGGGTTCCATCATCTACGAATTTTGCTGCAATATAGATCTGCGGAATGCTGATATCTATTAGTGCCCGAATTAGAAAAAAAATAGTCCTTAAACGTTTTCTTTTACGTAATTATCATCCCTTCCATGATTCGTCTATTATTTTAATTTAATCAAATTTATACTAATATCACCAAGGCAACTTAATGTAACACTTTAATTATAGATTAGGATTCACATTGTTTCAATATTGTTTATTTTCTGAAATATCACCTTATAAAAATTCGTAAGCGGATTTTGCTGTGCACAGTCTCACAACAGAATTCCGCTTACGCTGGTTTTACCCATTCAATTCTATCTCTCTGACAGTGTATCCGTCAATTTACGTTCAGGTAAACATTACTACTCTTTGTCAAAAGTTCTCTGCTCTAACAGTTCATAGCAATTTCCACTTTCATCTTATTTGATAAACCCTACTCTATTTTTCAGGTCACCTATCATTTTTTCCTTTTTCGTTTCTGTTATATTATTTATGGTCCAACTCTCATCATATATTACGGCTTCATTTAGTAGAGTTCTTTGTCTTTCAATGTAATCATCAACAGATCCAATTACTTTTGCAGGATTTCCTAAAACTAAAGAATTATCAGGAATACTTCTAGAGACAACTGAACCCGCCCCGATAACAACATTACTTCCTATAGAAACATTAGGTAATATAATGCTCCCAGCACCGATAAATACATTATTTCCTATAGAAACAAGGCCTATTTTAGTATAGTCTAAATACATTTTGGTACTCGCATCATGAGCTAAAATATGAACATTTGGAGCAAGTGTAACGTTATCTCCAATTGATATCAGCCAGCAGTGAGAAGAATCAATAATGCATCCATATTGCTTGTGAAAATTTGATCCAACCTTTAAGCCCATTTTTTTAAGGTATTCTACCGGAACCTCACCTCTTAATTTCCACATTAGATATTTCTTAATATTATTTAGAATCACAACCACCTCCAAGTTTATTCTTCAAAATATGATGAATTATGTCTTAATAATACGGCATTACAGTTTACCTGGTTAATGATTTCACTACCCTTATTAGTAGATAGGTAAATTCTAAAGTGCGAAATCAAACGCACATGAAGCGTCATCAAAATAGGATAGTTGTTATTAACAAAAAAGATACATCGTAAGATACTGAGTTAGAATATTACATTATAACTAATTATTATATATTGGTCCGGTATTGATAATCGACATATTAGGCCACTTTTGAATGCGAAACAGGTTTGCATAGCTTCAATAACTGGAACTAAATAGCGGTTGTGTTGTAGATCTTCAGACCATCAATAAAACGCTACACAAACTTAAAAGCCTAGGTGAGACTTAATCGAACTATGGACAAAGTTATAATAAAACATGCTAAGTAAACCGTCTTCTATCAGCATACATACTCAATCATGAACCCATGAAATCAAAAGTGTAGTTCAGTGCTTCCCTCCTAATTAATTCTAAAGATACTACAATTAATTATACTATCCTAATAGAGTATATAACTAAAATGTTAAACGTTAATCATATTATTCTATAGATTTACTTCTATATAGTATTTTCTGAAAGGAGATTCTTGAGACACCTTTTTTGAGAAGGCCATGATATCGGAGCTACTAACTTATAAAAACTTTGCTTATGACTACTCTGCGATAATAGCGCTGCCCTTCTCACATTGAGTCATCACTTCATATTACCAACAACCTTTAAAAGGCCCTTATTCGATACGAATTCAGCTCTACAAATGTATTCATTTTTCATTGACCCTTTCTGGAATGAAGTCATAACTTTATCAGCCATAGTTGTCATACCTTGATTGAAAATACTTCTCTTCACACCAGTGTTTTTGATATCGAAGGAATCATTTATGATGTTAAGTTCTCGATTTTCCAGGTCCCTGTAGTCAACCTGTTTTTCAAAATGTCCTTTGGCAAATTGATGCAGAATCACTTAAGAGTTTTCTCACAACTGAACTAGATACACTGAGTTTGCGGTATTTAGGCATTTTGACGTCAGAACTCTATGTTCTTTTTGCAATTAATTTGTTATTTTTTTCTTCCGATTTTCTTGTTGATTATTTCCATAATATATTTTATCTCATCAATTTTAATGGTTATTATGACTATTAAATATACAAACATTGATATCAGTACTGAAATAAGGAGAGCAAGCCCTAATTCTAATCTCATATTTGTGAACTGAAATACAAAATAGGATACTGTACCCATTATTAGTGACGAAATAAATATTTTAGATACGTTAATCCAAACTTTTCTAAATTCAAAATCGACTATTCTCTTTTTTAATCCAAAAATAAGTAAATAAGATGTAATATACGCAGATATACTGGTTGCTAAAGCTAATCCACTTATACCCAAATAATAAGATAGAGTAATATTCAATATTATATTTAAAATAACGCCTATAACGGAATTAATCATGGGTGTTTTAGTGTCGTTCAACGAGTAATAAACTTTTGAAAAAACATCTCTGTAAGCAAAAGCTATCATTCCTATAGAGTAGTAAAGTAGTGCATTTGATGTCATCAGTGCTGCCCTTTGGTCAAATTCCCCCCTCATAAATAAAAATTCTATTATAGGAGAAGACAATACTATTATTCCAACAGTTGAAGGAATTACTAGCAAACTTATCAGAGTCAATGACTTGCTAATCGTCTTTCGTATTTCAGAAAAATCGTGAGAAATCGCCATCTTAGAAATAGAAGGATAAATAACTGTAGTAATTGGCACTACAAAAAGACCAATTACCACATCTGTAAGTTTATTTGCATAATTTAATGAAGAGATTCCTCCCTCAACTAATCTTGATGCTATAGTTTTGTCAATAATTACATTAACTTCATTCACAGACACACCAATTATAATTGGTAGTAACAACATCATTATACTTTTTATATATTTATCATTTAAATCTATTATGAAACTATATTTATATCCTTTCTTTATTGTAGCTCTAATTAGAAAGACTACTTGTACCGCTAAAGATGCAACTATGCCATACGCCAAAATATCCACATTTTTCTTTGATGCTAAATAATAGGATGCGATTGCAACTAAATTCATTGGGATGCCAATCATTGCAGGAACAATAAAATTACCATTAACTTGCAAATAAGAGTTAAGAACAAAAATTATAACAGAGAAATATATCCCGACAATACTTAATCTTGTTAGCCTAATTGCCAGTTGTAATGTTTCACCACTAAACCCTGATGCAAATACTCTTACAAATATTTCTGTTCTGAGCAAAACAATTAGTGCGATAGCTGTGGCAATTACTAAAATAATATTTAGAATATTCGAAGTGAACTTATCAGCTCGATCAATTCCGCTTTCTTTTTTCGCCTTTTCGTAAATTGGAATAAAGCATGTTGCAATCCCTATTCCGATGATTGCAGTAAGAGTGTTCGGTATTGATAACGCTATTAAATATGAGTCACTGATGTAAGTAGCGCCATAATAATAGGTTAGTGCGATATCTCTGAAAAAACCGAGCAGTTTAGAGACAATAGCAATAACCATAATTAGAGAAATAGTTCTTTTCATATTTCATCCTTACCTCAATAAAACTCAAGTATCCTAAATATTAATTCTGAGTCATTGCCTCATTTATTAGTTTTCTATATAGTTCCTGATACTTATTATTTGTATTTTCTATGTCATATTTGCCGGATAACTGTTTGCTTTCTTTGGACATCATTTTTCGCAATTCATAATTTTCAACAAGTAAGCAAATTGCATCTGCAAGGCCTTGTTCATCTTGTGATTCTACTAACAACCCATTCTTATCATTATGTACTATTTCGGACATTCCTCCAACATCAGTCGAAATGATTGGAAGCCCAGATGCCATTGCTTCAATAATTGCTAATGAAAGCCCTTCCCAATTTGAAGACATTATAAAAATATCACTATCAGCCAGCAACTTTGGAATATCTTCTCTTACTCCGAGAAAACATACTATTTCTTTCAGATCATATCTATCTACTAAATCTTCAATCGATTTTCTTTCTTCCCCATCTCCGACTAAAGTAAGTTTAATATTCTTATGTGTCACTGCAACTAATCTTATTGCATCAATTAGCAATTTATGGTTCTTTACTTTTGAGAAACGACCTACATTTATTAGTCTGATAATATCATTATCTGTATTGTCGACATGATAATATTTACTAACTTCAACTCCATTATATATGACTGGTGCAGCTTCGAACTTATATACAGTTTTGATTGACTTCTTTACAATATCCGATATAGCTATGGGAATGAATCCAAAACTTCGATATGCAAGTTTTTGGATAATTATATCTCTACGATTTAGTTCCTTTTCTGCGATGCTGTGCACCGTATGTACTCTAACTTTAATTCTATTCAGAAATGCAGGAATCAATGCATATTTAGTAGTATATAGGTGTGTATGGATAACATCTGGCTTTATTTTTCGAAATAGCGTATTCAAATTAAAAATAGTGCCTATGTTAAGTCCACTCTTCTTATCTAAATAAATGACTTTCGCTCCAATTCTATCAAGTTCACTTTCATATATTGTGTTCATTCTTGAATGCAAACATACTACTTCAATTTCAAATTGGTCTTTATCATACTTTGACAGTAGGTTTAGCACCAGTTTCTCTGCTCCACCTATTCCAAAACTAGGTAATATATGCAAAATCTTATATCTCATTTCAACCCTCATACAATTTATACTAACTTATTACAGCTATTCGCGCACTTTCATCTTACTTTGAACAAAACGAATTATTGTTACAACAATAAACGGAACCAAATATATCCTAAATAGTTTGTACAAAAAGGATGTAGAATGAATTCTTAAACCCTCTAACATAAACATTGGGAATGCACCTGCATATAATATAAGTGATGCTACATTCTTTGTTTTATGGTAATAGTTATATAAACTTACAATTATATATCCATAAATGAACATATGAAAAAATACACCAACAATTCCAAAATTGATATATCCTTCAGTCACGGGTGAGAATCCAAGACCTCCGCCAGCTAACAGCAAATCATTGTGATACTCTGTCAGATACCACTTTACTGGATCAAAACCAACATCGGGAATAAGCCTTGTAAGGAATGGTACTATAGCCGTAATTGAAGATAGATATGTCCTTCCGAACTGAAGACCTGGACCACCAAATTGCAATACTTCCATTAGAGATCTTGATGGCATTCTGAACTCATTAGAATAGATTGGCAAAAAAATAAGTGGTTTCTTCAAAAATAAAAGCCAAGTTTGATGCATTGCACCTATAAATCCTTGAGATAAATAAAATCTTGCGTATGAAATTGCTTGTGCAAAAATCATACCAATTATAACAAAGCTACCAATAAACCTACTCATATTTTTTTTAATGCTATAGAATAAGAGTATTGCACAATATATAATAATATATATTAAAGTGCTTCTTCCTCCAATCATAAAAAAATAGTAAGTTGTAGCACTAAATATAGAAGCTCCTATAAAGCTGTATATTAAAGATCTTGTTTTCATTCCATAAAATCCGATTATAACACCCGATAAAATTAACCATTGGAAACTAGCACCAAACGTGGTTGAATTTTGCATAATTAAATATCTTTCAGTACCGTAACCTACGTTAAAAAATTCTTCAACTCCCCCAAAAGCATTTATCTCTAAAATTATTGAAGGAATTGAGATCAAAACCATGCAAATTCCTGCATATAGAATGTTATTTTCTACATCAGAATTTCTTGGCAAATGGAAATCCTGGCTCCTATATTTAGTTTGTTGTTTTAATCCAACTCTTAGCCCAATCAAACCTATAAGTTGAATGAACAAATAGGAACTAATTACACCCTGAGAAAACTTATCCACATTAAACATTGGGCCTAATGCGTAAAATGAATAAGTAAATGGGATAATATAGCTAGGATGGAAAGCGTTGGAATTTCTACTAAATAACATATAGGTGAATGGTTGGAATCCAATAATAATAATTAACAAAATTAGTAAGGTTTGCACTCCGAATATAGCATATATTAATAATAAAATAATGCAAGCAATCAATATTAATCGTTTATTTTTAAGTGAGATATTGTTATAAGCTTCCCAAAAATTGACTTTATTCACAACTTCACTTCTTTCATCTAACTTCATTAATATGTACCATTTGCTATATCATAAATAAACGAATATTTTTCACTTAGATTTTTTTCCAACCTATAGTCTGCTCCAAATATATCAAACGAAAAGTCTTTCATGATTGAAATATCGGCTGGTTTCAAATTTATAAATCTAACAATTGCTTCACTCAGTAATTCTGAATTAGGTAAAGAGCAAACAATAGCATTTTTACCCTCAATTGCAATATCTGTGGTGCTTCCAACATCTGTTGCTATAATAGGCAATCCAGCAGCACATGATTCCATTAATACTACTGGTAAACCTTCACTTCGACTGGGCAGAATATATGCTGTTGCCTTAGCTAATTCATCCACCAATCCATCTCTGTCTATCCACCCTCTTAAAGTAACATAATCACTCAAATTATACTTTTCAATGTAACTAAAATACTCTTGAAACTTTCTTCCATCACCAAAAATATCAAAATGGATACTTTCACTAAGCATATTTGATTCCTTAAGGAGTTTGATAGATTCTAGCAAAATATCTACTCCTTTAACTTCTTCAAACCTCGCTACTGTAATAAACCTTATTCCAGTATCAGATTCGATAACCTTAGTTCTCTCTGAAATCTTTTTTGCCATTTCAGATCCAATACCTAGCCTAAAAATACGAGTTTTATTTTCCGAGATATGATATGTGTTGCTTATGAACCTTTTATTATTATTACCTACTGTAACGATATATTCAGCAGCCTTCAATATTTTATCTAAATTTTTAGGTGGGTATTTATAAATATCAGAGCCATGTCCTTGGCAAATATATCTAGTATTAATTAAGTTATGAACATAATATGCAATTCTTGAGGATCTTGATAACCAATAACTGAACAAAAGATCTTCATCTTGCAAATTATTAACCCGGATTATACTCATCGCACAAATAAAAGAATACAAATTCATTAGAGACTCTCTAATATCATTTAAAGATATAATACCATATATGTTTGATACCATATTTTTACGTTTGATTTTTTTAGGGAATAATATTTCAAGAATGCCCTGTAAAATTGAAATGTACTCTATTTTTGAGCTAATTTCGCGAGGTCTATACTTCGAAAAACTCAGTATTTTGACATTACTATAGTGGTTTAATACATATTCAAATTCATCACTAGAAAAAGCATGTTTTTCTTCTGGATATGAATTTGTGATGATATAAAGTGTATTACTTTTCATACTAGAACCTAACTTTCGTACAATGTACTAATGTTATGACTTTTAACTTTATTAGTCATGAATTAAAAAGATTTTAGATGAATGTCTCATTAATTAGGACAATCCAAAATATGCCTTTATAGACATACATATTAGTTCAATTTCCTCTTCATTCAAATATGGATGCATTGGTAATGATAACACTGTGTCACTTAACAAATTTGATACTTTATAATAGTTATCATCAGAAACTATGTTATTAAAGGCGCCTTGCCTATGCATTGGTTTTACATAATATATCATGCTTGGTATACCTTCACTAGATAGCTTTGATTGTAAGTCGTTTCTTTCTCTACCGCTCTTTAACTTAATGGTGTATTGCGCGAAACTTGAAACATAACCTTCTGGTATTACTGGTGTCTCTACTATACCATCCAATTTTTCTGTATAAAGTCTATATATCCTATTCACATCATCTAACTCATGGTTTATGAATGCGGTAAGCTTAACATTAAGTATTGCAGCTTGAATTGTATCTAGCCTTGAGTTAACACCAATCCTCACATTATCGTACTTATTGTTGCCTTTACCATGTACTTTATAAGAATTGAGTAATTCAGCTAAACCATCATCATTCGTGAAAATCGCCCCGCCATCGCCATAACAACCTAGTGGCTTCGCGGGAAAGAAGGATGTAGTTGAGGCATCCCCGAAGCTGCAGGCTTTCTTGCCATTTATACTTCCACCAAATCCTTGTGCTGCATCTTCGAGTATTTTTAATCCATATTTAGTGGCGATTCTTGAAATGTTATCAAAATCTGCAGGCAATCCAAACAGATCTACTGGAATAATTACTCTCGGTGTTAATATTCCTTCATTTAAAACATTTTCTATTGCTTCTTCAAGTTTTTTGGGATCCATATTGAATGTGTCTGCATCTACATCAACGAATACTGGAGTTGCTCCAACAAAAGATACAATTTCACCTGTTGAGAAAAAAGTAAAATCAGGGACGAATACTGCATCGCCTTCCTTTATTCCCCAAGCCATCATAACCAGTGTCATAGCTTCAGTGCCATTAGCGCATGTTATACAGTGTTTCGTACCCGTATAAGCAGCTAACCTGCTTTCAAGTTCAGACACCTCATCTCCACCAATGAAAACCCCTTTGTCAAGAACTCGCTGTATTGCATTGTCAATTTCTGTCTTGTACTTATTGTACTGAGCATTAAGGTCCCTAAATTGCATTTCATTTACTTCCTTCACAATATTGTATTATGACTTTGTTATTGGTTTCGCCGGATTTCCTACAACAACAGAATTTGCCGGGATACTCTTTGTAACAACACTCCCCATACCAACTATGGAATTCTCACCAATCACAATTCTATTTCTCAAAGTAGCATTAATTCCAATGAACGCATTGTTTCCTATGATATCGTATCCACCTGTAATTGCTCCTGCAGGAAGCTCTGCATTCTTCCCCAACTTAACATCATGTCCGATATGTACCAAGGTATCTATCTTAACATGATCCCCAATAATTGTATTTCCTCCAGAACCAACTGAAACATTTGTTAAGGTTCCTACTTCAACATCATTACCGATTATCACTTTACCGAGTGTAGGAATTCTGATCTTATCCCCACATTCATTGTTGGCCATTGTAAAGCCATACGTACCGATTACACAATTTTCGCCTGCAATAAAGTTGTCCCCAATTATTGCATTTCTTATTCTAGCCCCAGCAAAGATTCTTGCATTATCTCCGATCTGTACATCGTGATCAATAAATGCAAAAGGTTCAACTATTGAATTCGTTCCAATAGTAACATTTTCACCTATTGTATAACCGGTTTCGGTCATAGTATACTTTCTCGCTCTATTGAATTCTTCTCTATCTTTTGCTAGATTATTAACGTATATTGCATAATCGAATTGTGGATTAGGAGTCAATATGAATTCGTGTGCATCTTCAAGTTCCTTCGGAACATCAATTGTCGATTCGCAAAATACTAAGCATTCTTTAGCATCCTTCAAATTAGCAATCAGACTCTCTACCTTTTTTGTTACGTACATGACAGTGTTGTCTAACGGACTCCCGATGTAAGAAGCGGATACAATATTGAATTTAGAAACTATTTTATTTTCCATAACTACTCCTAAAACTCCCCAACCATGTCAAGTGAGGAAAACTCATCAAGTGGTAATACTATAGGTCTCCCTTCTTTTTGACTCTTATAGATTGCTAAGACAACCTCCAGAGCATTTTTTCCTGCAATAGCATCTACATATGGTTTTCTATTATTCATTATTGACTCTATCATATCTGCATACAAGCTTGAGTGCCCATTGCCATACACATTGCTTGTCGGCTCTTGAAGTCCTTTATTCTTCTTATCATAGTCTGTTTCATCAGCAAAATCCCAAACATCTATATTATTTGTAGATTTTCCACCAATCTTAACGGTACCTTTTTGCCCAAATAGATATAGCGTTTCTTCTAAATTCTGTGGAAATACGTTGGTAGTTCCTTCAATGGTTGCGATAGCACCATTCTTAAATTTAATGACTGCCATACCAACATCCTCAGCTTCAAGATAATCGTGGAACTGCTGACGCGTCGCACCATATATTTCTGAAATATCATCGCCCATAACCCATCGAAGCAAATCAATCCCGTGGATACACTGATTCATTAATGCACCACCATCTTGTGCCCACGTACCACGCCATGGAGCTTGTGTGTAGTAGTTCTCATTCCTATTCCAACGAACGTGGATAGATCCATGTGACAATTTCCCAAATCTTCCAGAATCTATAGCCTTTCTCAATTCCTGAATAGCCAAGTTAAATCTATTTTGATGGCACGCAGCTACCTTGACTCCCTTTTGGTTTGAGCGTTTGATTATCTCATTTGCATCCTTGATGCTCATAGCCATAGGTTTTTCGATAATAACATTTATACCTTGGTCGATGCAGTATAATGCTATTTCAGCATGTAGTCCACTTTCAGTTGCAATGGCTACAACATCCGGTTTTTCAGTATTCAACATTTCCTTATAATCTATATATTTTCCTATTGATTCGTTAAGTTCAAACCTCCTGAACTTATCGTCTATGTTTTCTTGGATCAAATCACACAATCCTACTATATTAAGCTCATTTTTTATTGCAGCTGATATGTGATTTACTGAAATTCTTCCACATCCTATTAAAGCATATTTTAAGCTCATATAGCCCTCCTATAGCAACTCGATGTTACTTCTGATACTTACATTTTTCATAGCATTTTTCGTATCAAATACAAACAGTGAATTCTCTTGAACAAAATTGTAGTCGAGTGTAGTATGCGCTGTTGTTATGATAACAAGGTCAGCACCTCTTAGCAGGTCTTGAGTTAATTGTTTTTCTCCAACCACTCTAATCCCATGTTCTTTATACTCAGATACATAAGGGTCATAGTATATCACCTCTGCACCCTGTTTTTCAAGTTCATTAATAACTCGTATAGCGGGGCTTTCACGATAATCATCAATATCCTGCTTATATGCAACTCCAAGAATTAGGACTCTAGATCCATTAAGTGATTTTTTAAATCTATTTAGTATTTTTGATGCTCTCTCAACGCAATATTCAGGCATCTTATCATTGATCATCATTGAACTTTCAATCATCGAGGTGTGAAAACCAAATTCTCTTGCTTTCCAAGACAAGTAGTACGGATCCAATGGAATACAATGACCTCCAAGACCAGGACCAGGATAAAATGCTTGAAATCCATATGGCTTTGATTTAGCTGCATCTACAACTTCCCAGAAGTTTATCCCCATCTTGTTACATAATATTGCAAGTTCATTAACCAATCCAATATTAACATTTCTGTAAGTGTTCTCTAGAATCTTCTCCATTTCTGCTATTGCAGGACTTGAAACAGTGTAAACACTTCCTTCAAGTACGGTTTGGTACATTTCAGAAATAACTTCTGTAGCATCTGCACCAATTGCACCAACGACCTTAGGAGTATTCTTGGTTTTATATATAAGATTACCTGGATCGACTCTTTCAGGAGAGAATCCAAGATAAAAGTCAACTCCACACTTCAGTCCTGAACCCTCTTCCAATAATGGTTTAAGCAATTCCTCTGTTGTTCCTGGATAAGTAGTTGATTCCAGTACAACCATCGTTTCCTTCTTAAGATACTTTGCTATAGCAATCGTTGAATCCCTGACATAACTAATATCCGGCTGTTGATAAATATCCAAAGGTGTAGGTACACATATAGCAATAAAGTCAACTTCTCCAACGAAACTAAAGTCAGTAGTAGCCTTTAACATTCCACTTTCAACAATTGCCTTCAGATCTTCGTTTACAACATCACCAATGTAATTAAGGCCTTCGTTAACCATCTTAACTTTTTCGGATTGTATATCAAAACCAATTGTCTCAAATCCAGCTTTAGCTTTTTCAACCGCAAGTGGTAAACCAACATATCCAAGACCAACTACGCCGACTTTTATTTTTCGATCTCTAATTTTTTTCAAAAGCTTCTCTTTCATTTATAATCTCCAATCTCATCATCTTAATACAAATAAATACTGGATTTACTTTTCTTTGAAAATTGCATCAAATTTATTAGCTAGTACCGTATATTCATATTTTTCTAGCACGGCATTTTTGCCCTTCATTCCCATTGAGTGTAGCTCATTAGTATCCATCTGTTTCATTTCTGTTATTGCCTTCATTATACCGTCAACATCACCTGGACTTACTGATATGCCGCATCCAAAATCCTTCACATCATTATTTGGTGCATCAACTCCATATATTATTGGTTTACCGGCCATCATTGTATCATAAAGTTTATTCAGAGCTGCGCCAAACCGATATAATGAGTGCTTTTTCCCACCAATATAAACACAGTCGAATTTATCAATCACGTTTGGAATACTTAATTTTGCAACTGGTGGCAGAAAAGACACATTTGAAAGTTGATACTTATTAGCCAGTTCGATAAGGTTTGTTTTCTCCACCCCATCTCCAACTAATACAAAATGTATGGAATTATCATCAATATTATTGGCTGCTTCAATAAATAAATCGAGAGCATTAGAAACAGCATGCCCTCCGAAATAGCCCACTATGAACTTTCCTTCCTTTTTTAGCTTATCAAACAATTGCATGTGTTCTTCTGGCAAATCTTTAGGAGCCTTCCAGTCATCCAGAACAATACCATTTGGGATATATCTAAATGACTTTGGATCCATTCCATGTTCAACAAGGTAGTCCTTAGCACATGGCAACAGAGAAACCACAATATCCGAGTGTCTACAAAAAGCATTCTCCCCATATTGCATTAGCTTTACAAAAGGATGGGATTTTGCCATTCCTCCTATTTCGATGAGTGTGCTAGGCCACATATCATGAATTTCATGTATAAGCTTAGCATTCGAGAGATTTGCAATCTTTTTTGCTGGAAATGTATCCAGTGGATATGTGGAAGATGCTATCACAACGTCCGGATTAATGCTTCCAGAAATTTTATTTGCATTCAAATACAATTTCGATACAAATTTTGCCATTGTTTTTGCTCTATCAAAACCATTTCCTTTATAACTTCCTGTCTTAACCCAATGGTAAGTAATTCCATCAATTATCTCTATTTGAAAATCGTTGGTTACAACCGGATTCTTCCTGCGTAGATGAGAATAATCAGCTGCAATTATGTCTACCTTATGTCCCATTTTTACCCATTCTCTAGCAAAGTAAAATGGTCTGAACTCCATACCGTAGTCTAACGAACCTGCATAATGATTAATCAACAATATATTCAATATCTTCTCTCCAATCAACAATATCCGGCTATGAATCATTCTTTCCTTGCAACAGCATATATTGTTTTAAATAGCGTTCTTATCTCATTGAAAAATGTGAACTCACGGATTGATCTAAGATTAATTTCCATTTTCTTAGGCAATATCACTTCAACATACGTTATGTCTGCATTTTGTGAGTTTGAAAGATATTTCTCTTCATCTTTAAATTGGATACTTGCCTCTGATGTAACACCAGCAGGTAATAATAAAGTAGCCCTCATAACCTCTGAGTATTGATTAACGTATTTCAACACTTCAGGCCTAGTGCCAACAAAACTCATATCTCCAGAAATTATATTAATTAACTGAGGCAGCTCATCTAATCTATATTTTCTCAACACACTGCCAATTTTTGTTATTCTGTTGTCCCCTTTGATTGTAACTAATGATCCTTCGTTTATTGGCTCATAGATCATTGACCGGAATTTGTATATCCGGAACACCTTACCATATTGGGTCACGCGATTTTGTCGAAACAAAATAGGTCCACGAGAATCAAGCCTGATCAAGATACCAATAATAAAAAAGATTGGTGAAAGAATCAGCAATAGGAATAAAGCCCCTGTAAAATCAAAGATGCGCTTTATAAAAATATGAAAGCGCTTATTATATAAAATCTCATAATATTCTTTAACTGAATCATTTTTATACTCAGTTGGCAGTTCATCCCAATTCTTCAGAAACAATATTCCCACTCCTACAATATCTGGCTATACTAAATTAGTTACCGTTCTTACTGCTTCAATTAATTTTTGTGAGATATACTCAACATCTTCATCGCTAAGCAACGTGTGAAGCGGAAGTGTTATCTCATTCTTATACTGATTATATGAATTTGGATATTCACTTATTTCAAATCCTAACTTCTTATATGCTGTGAACATTGGTAGCGGTTTATAATGTACATTAGTTGCTACTCCCTGTTCTGCCATAATGGTAATGATTTGATTTCTCTGGCTTTCAGAAATATTTGGTATTCGTGCTAAATAAAGATGTCCCGAGGAATGGAAATCTTCACTAAAATGCATTAAACTATCGACACCATTAGGCAATAAGTATTTATCATACATTTCAATGAGATTAGATCGCCTCTTAAGCAAAGTGCCATATCTACTAAGCTGCACAAGACCTATACTTGCAAGTATATCAGTCATATTGCACTTGTATCCAGGGTACACAATATCGTATTCCCATGATCCTTTTTGTGCTTTTGACAATGCATCTTTTGACTGTCCATGCAAACTATAAAGCATAAACTGACTGTATATTTCCTGATCATCAAGCCCTAAATCATTTCTCCAAACAACAGCGCCGCCTTCAGCGGTGGTCAAATTCTTTACAGCATGAAATGAAAAACAGGTGAAGTCTGCTACCTGTCCACTGTTTCTGCCCTTATATTTTGCCCCGAATCCATGTGCTGAGTCTGCTAAAACGATGATTCTTCCAAATTTATTCTGCAGGTTATTTCCTGACTTGAATATATTCTTTTTCTTTTCGATTACCTTATAAATTTCATCATAGTCACACATTTTCCCAGCAATATCTACAGGAATAATCACTTTTGTACGTTCAGTTATTGCACTTTCTAATTTAGCCAAATCCATTTCAAAGGAGTCTGCAGCTACGTCTACTAAGACAATTTTCACACCAACATGATCAATTATTGATGCTGACGCAGTATACGTATAAGCTGAGGTTATTACTTCATCCCCCGGCCCGACACCAAGTATTCTTAGTGTTAGTTCCATTCCCGCTGTTGCAGAATTGAGACATGCTGCTTTATTGACCCCAACATATTCCGCTATCTTTGTTTCAAATAATTTTGTTCTCGGACCTGTTGTTATCCAACCTGATTTTAAAGCACTTGCAACCTCTTCAATTTCCAGGTCTGTAATGTCGGGTGGAGAAAAAGTAATATTTCTAGTTTCCAAATCATTCATTGGTCTACCTCTCATAAGATGATTTTGTGCAATGTTATGATAACTGTATACTTAAGTACGTCTATCGATATGCTAGATTATCAGAACTAATTATTATTTAGTCATTGAATGACGTTCAACTATATAAGCATCTTGTCTTCATCAACAAATTTAGAATTATCATACGTAGTAACTATCTCTGAAATTTTCTTAGCAATTTCCACTTTACCATCCTTATCGATAATAAATCGTAACTCATCAAGTTTTTCTCTTAGTTCTTGAATGTTTATTTCACTTGGCCTGCCAATAAAAATCTTATTGTGCGTAGTTTTTCGAAGGCCTTCTTCATCCATAAGTAATTCTTCGTAAAGTTTTTCACCAGGCCTTAGTCCGGTCACTTCGATATCTATATCAATTCCTACTTTGAGACCTGAAAGTTTGATTAGATCCAAAGCTAAATCATATATCTTAACTGGTTTTCCCATATCAAGAACAAAAACTTCTCCCCCTTGTGCGTATGCACCTGCTTGCATTACTAGTTGTGCCGCTTCAGGGATAGTCATGAAAAATCTGGTTATATCTCTGTGAGTAACGGTAATAGGACCCCCTCGCTCGATCTGCTTCTTGAATAGAGGTATAACCGACCCATTACTTCCAAGTACATTGCCGAACCTTACTGCTACGAACTCGGTATCACTTACCCTGTCCATAGCTTGAACGATCATTTCGCACATTCTTTTGCTTGCTCCCATTATGTTTGTTGGGTTTACAGCCTTATCAGTCGAAATGAGAACAAACCTTTTTACGCTATGCTTGTCAGCTACTTCAGCAGTATTAAGTGTACCGAATACATTGTTTTTAATAGCTTCTGACGGACTATACTCCATTAAAGGAACATGCTTATGTGCTGCCGCATGAAAAACTACATCTGGGGAGTATTCCCTAAAGATGCTATCAAGTCTTTTTTTGTCTCTTACTGAGGCAATCACTGTTTTAAGGTTTATATCAGGGCAGCTATATTTTAGTTCGTTTTGAAGATCGTAAGCATTGTTTTCATAGATATCCAATACAATCAACATCTTAGGTTTGAATTTTACAATCTGTCTGCATAGTTCAGATCCAATTGAACCCCCGCCTCCAGTTACGAGCACTACTTTATCTTCTATATAATCAGTAATTCCCTGCATATCCAGTTTTACTGGCTCTCTCCCCAGAAGGTCGTCTACGTCAACATCTCGAACTTTGCTCAAGATATTTTCATCATCAAAAAGTTCGTCTATTCCAGGAACCAACTGAATCCTACAGTCTGTCTTTTTACATATGTCCAATATTTCTTTTTTATCATCCGTAGATCCTGATGGTATTGCAAGCAATATAACATCAATAGAATATTTTCTGGAAATTTCTTCAATACAATACCTGTTACCTACAACCTTAACCCCTAATATACTTGTTCCCAGTTTGTATTTATCGTCATCAATTACTGCAACCGGATTGTATTCATCATTCACTGATTTTTTCATCTCTTTAATAACAATTGCACCTGCAGCACCACCACCAACTATTAATGCATTCTTCCTTAATGTCCTGGAGTGTTTACCCCTTAACACCTGAATACGTCGATGCACTCTGAATAAAATTCTAAAGCTGCATGACAGTAGGATTGCGAATATGCCAGCCAATAGTTGAATGGAGTATTCAATTTCGAAATTCATTAATTTACTCAATACAACACAAACCAAGTGCGAAATTATTCCAGCTGCGATTGCAATCAAAAATTCGTCTGTTCCAGCAAATGTCCATAGTATTTTGTATATTCCAAATACATAAAATATCAATATATATATAACAATAAATGCCACTAATGCATTCTTAAAAACTATTAAGGTTGAATTAGGGATATTGGAGGTGTAGCTAAAATACGCAGCTCCATAATAAGCGAACATCACAAAAATAGCATCAACCAAAATTTGAAATGGTATTCTCCACCTTCTTAGAATATCCACTCACATCTCTCCCCTCAGGTATTTAAAATCAACAAAATCCCCAACCTATATTATACTATACATTTCGATGATTAGTTAGCGTTTATGAAAACCAAGAATTTTCACTCAACTATTTGCTGCGTTATTGAGTAAGGTTACTATTCTTCGAATTTTACTACTTCCCGACACTAACCTCAGTTTCATTTCTTACGATTTGTACGAATGTTCTTCCAGGTATAAATGCAATTTCCTGATTGTTTTCATCATAATACTTTGTAATTGAATCTAAATCCTTTCTTTCCCATGAACCGGTTCTCATAACACCGTTTGTAAAATACTCAGCCTTACCCTTTCCTATCTGATCAATATTAGTATATACAGTTCCAGAGACATGATAATGTCTTGTGTATTGGATGATGATATTTTTAACAGAAAGAGTAGTCCCATCTTCTTTATCTGTCACCGGTTTTTCATTGATAAATTTTTCATACATCTTTTTTTCTTTGTTGAATATGTAGCTTATTCTATTATTGGACGCATATTGAAAATTGATATTGATGGCAGGTTCACCTTCAAAGTTCTCATTTGAATCAAAGTAAAGTGTCCTTTGAATAGGATTATATTCGTATTTGTTTTTTATCAGATAATTCAAGTCTATATAGGCATTGTGAGGAGCACTTCTATCAGTTGATCTGCTGAAGCCTTTTGATACCGCCATGCCGTCAATTTTAGGAGCAGATATTTCCAAATCTTCTTTTAATCTGTACACATTTTGGCCTGCTACCTCTGACCCACCATAAAATACATACATATAGTCCCACTCGCTCCAAAGATACATATGCTGCTTCCTCGCACTTCTCACCGGGCCGACTTTAGTCGGGTATTCACTCAAAAAGAAAGCTGTAAGCCTTGTTATCTGGCTTTCAACTTCCATTTCATATATCAGATCAGCCTTTGTTATTCCGCTCTGAGGCCTTGCCTCCGGGGTATTCTCAATCTGAACCATTATTGCCTTGCCATCACCCTCGTACGGAAGTCCGGTAAGCGGTGACACTCCTTCAGGAACATTTTCATACATAGCTACAGGAATAGGCTCTGGCATGGTTTCCGTTGGTGCTGCAGTCTCCTGTGGCTTTGTTTCAGCGATAGTCTGTGTAGGTGTCGGTTCCTGTGCCTGGGGTGTTGACGCTTTTCCACAGCCTGACAGCAGAAGCATCGATGACAGTACAAGGGCAAGTATCCTATTTCTATTCATAACAAGCCTCCAATTTCACAATCACTTTATATAAATTATATGGCAAGAGAATTCCACTGGCAATGGAATCAGGCCATTTAAATTTATATCACAATTTAAGGATCCTTTAGCAAACAAAAAAGTGAGGTATGGCCGACGAGAGCCATACCTCAATATGCGGTATTTTCTTAGGTACTACTTAGAAGAACATCGGGATGAAATATAGTCCTAGGGAAGTTATTATCGCCCAGAAGAACCATATGAATGCCATGAATCCCCAGACGTTCTTGAGCTTCATTCCGACTACAGAAAGTGCAGGTATGACGTATAGAGGCTGAAGAAGGTTTGTAGCTTCATCTCCGTATACGAATCCATTGACTACATGAGGTATGTTGGCATTGATGCTCTGTGCAGCATCAACCAGAAGCGGTCCCTGTACTATCCACTGTCCACCCTGTGAAGGTATGAACAAGTTGACTACAGATGCCGATATGTATGACCAGAGAGGCATTGTAGCGGCTGAAGCGACCTTCAGTATGGCAGCCACTATGACTGCTCCGAATCCCGACCCTGTCATCATTCCTGCGATTCCGCCATAGAACGGGAACTGCATCATGATCTCTGTGCAAAGCTTCATATTGTCCTTATAGGCTTCAACAAACTTTCTCGGTGAGCTGTACAGGAATGTGTTGAGTATTACGAATATGAAGATTACGAAGTTTATGTTGAGTGCTCCGAGGAACCCCTTCTTCATGAAGGTATTGGCTATTACAATAACTCCAGCTATACCGACAAGGTACATTATTATCTTGCTTCCGTTCATCTTGTCAGCAAGAGTTATCTTTTCCTCGTCTTCTGCGTCTTCAACATCATCAAGGGCAGTCTTGAATTCGACTATCTCATCCTTAGGTGGTATTGTCATTACGCTCAGTATCATTGTAAATATGGCGAGAATTGCAAACATCGTAACATTGACAGGATTGTATACAGTCACAGACTGAGACAGTACGCCGATCTTGTCAGCAAGGAAATGTTTGTCAGTAGCAAGCAGCGCATAAACTGAAGCTGATGGCCCCAGGCACTGTCCAAGTATCATGGTTGAATAGCCTGCAGCGATCATCATCGGGAAATGAAGTCCCTTTATCTGCTTTGACAGCTGCATTGCAAGTATAGGTGTTACAACTGTACAGAATGCCCAGTTGACGAAGCTTGATACATATCCGAACATCATAAGGAGTATCATGGCCGATACAGGTGTCTTCGGTATCTTCGCGATCCACACGAGGACCTTCTTGACCTGCCTAGCCTTCGCAGCTGCAGCACATGTGACGACCATGAACGACATCTGGAACGCAAATGTCATTTGAGACCAGAATCCGTCATACCAGTGCTGAATCATAGCAACTGGACCAGTTCCTGTAAATACCATTCCAAGAGCAAACACTATGAATGTAAGTATAAGGCAGAATACGAATGAGTCAGGAATGATCTTGTCTGCAGCAAACTGAAACTTCTTGCTTATTCTCCAGAATATAGAGCCTTTGCTTTTTGCTGTGTTCTCCATTACTTTCCCCCAGTTATTCAATATAGTTTTTTGATGTCTTAAGTTGAATGATCAGCTTCCTAGTGAAATTCTCCATGATATCCTTCTTCTTATCCTCCGGATAGCTGAAGAATCCTTCCCCAGATTTGAAGCCGAGCTTGCCTTCAGCAACCTTCTGCCTGAGCAGCGGATTAGCTTCCTTCCTGTTGTCCATGACACTCAGAAGGTTGTCTCCTACAACACACCAGATATCAAGACCACCAAGGTCTGCCACCTCAAACTGCCCAGTTGTAGCATACCTGAATGCAGGTCCGAATTTCAATGCCTTGTCGATTTCCGCAGGATCGGCCACTCCCATCTCGATAAGCGAGAAAACCTCCCTGGCAACTCCCTGCTGGATCCTGTTGGCGACAAGTCCCGGAATATCCTTGAGAACCTTCACTGTCTGCTTTCCTGCATTCCTGTAGAGGTCTTCAATCTCCTTGTATACCTCCTGCTCCATGTTCCCGAAATACGATAGCTCCACAAGAGGCATTAGATGAGCGGGATTGTACCAATGGCAAACCATTGTCCTCGCCTTTCTCTCTTCGCTAAGGCCTTCAGTCATTTTCTCAAGCGAAAGGCTTGAAGTGTTGCTTCCAAAAACTGTATCCTTTTTGCAATAGCCATCCAGCTCCCTGAAAAGCTTCTGCTTGAGCTCCAGGTTCTCAGGAGTTGCTTCGATAACATAGTCAGCATCCTTTACTGCAGGTTCGAGCTCCTTATAAAGTGTTATCCTGCCAAGTATTTTTTCAATCTCTCTCGCATCGATAACCTCATATCTGGCAAGAATCTCAAGCTCCGACCTGATCGTTCCCATGACCTTCTCTCTTACAGGATCGAACACCTCATAAAGGCTTACATCATATCCGTTCATTGCAAAGGTTTCTGCTATTCCGTGACCCATGGTGCCTGCACCAAGCACAGCAATACGCTTTATCATATGTTTCACCCCCTTACTTCTTTAGTCCGAGCATCTCCCTTGCTTCATCTGGAGTTGCTACCTCATTACCAAACTCCCTGATAAGCCTTCCTGCCCTTTCGACGAACTGCGCATTTGATTCAGCAAGCTGACCTTTTCGATAAACTACATTGTCCTCCATGCCTACCCTGACATGTCCGCCTAAAGCCAAAGTCGCATAAAGTATAGGAACATGTCCCTTGCCGATTCCCAGCGCAGACCATGTCGACCCCTCAGGAAGAAGGCTCTTAAGGTACACAAGGTTCTCAACAGTAGCATCAGTTCCACCCGCAGCACCCAGAACAAACTGATAATGCACAGGAGTCTTAAGCACGCCCTTTTTGACATAGTACAGTGAGTTGTATAGCATGCCGGCATCGAAGACCTCAACCTCAGGCTTCACGCCGTATTCCTGCATCGTCATTCCAAGCTCTTCAAGGAATTTAGGATGATTTAGGAACAGTCCTGTATGCATCCAGTTCATGCTTCCGCAGTCATACGATGCCATTTCAGGTCTTACAGTCCTAAGATGCGCCTGCCTTGTCTCATCAGTTGCATTCAGGTCACCCGAGGTAGTGCAATTGATTATGATATCGCACTTTTCCCTTATAAGCGCTGCAGTCTCTTCAAACTTCAGTCTGTCCATTGTGCCCTTGCCTTCGTCATCCCTCATATGAAGATGAGCGATAGCGGCACCAGCCTTGTAGCATGCATAGACATCCTCAGCTATCTCTATAGGAGTCATCGGTACGTTTGGATTGTCCTTCTTGGTTGGCCATGCACCCGTCGTGGCCACAGTAATAATCGTCTTTGCCATTCTTGAACCTCCTTTACTTGTTCGTAGATATAAGAGCAATAATCGTGCCAAACAAGAAGGTAGGTTTTTCAGGGATAAAACCGCTCATTTAAGGCATTTTCCCGCTAAATACTAAAATTTGCCACACATTGAACAGAGCTATGATGAATAATTTCATCATAGCTCTGTTACTGTAATCGTTTTTCATTGAACGCCTTGTTTTTCGCTTGATTTTCAACGTTTATCGCGATGAATAAATTCATCACACAATGATTTTAACTATTGTCATATCTGTTTTACGAGTAATTTCCGGGGTATCAGAAGCTCAATAAATGCTCAGATTCAGAACAACTCGCTGGGTTTCGATGAATAATTTCATCAATCGTTAAAGTTTATTCAAATCCAATCCTATTTTCTTGCATTTCTTGACTATGGTGGATTGGTCTATGCCAAGATGCTCTGATGCCTTTCTGGTCGACCCGTACTTTCTTATGGCCGCTGCTATCATTTCCTTCTCCAGGTTGTGGACAGCCTCCTTCAGGTCAATCCCATCATAAAGGCTGTCGCTTTCATCGGATGACTTCTCGATTCCCAGCATCCTTGAGACGTCCCTGATATCTATTCGTTCCTTCCTGGTAATGACAACCATCCTTTCTATGAAGTTTTCAAGTTCCCTTATGTTGCCTGGCCATGCATATCCGTGAAGAATCTTCATAGCACCAGGTGTCAGAGAAACCTCCTTCCGGTACTTCCTGTTGTTCACATCAATGAACTCAGCAATCAGAGCCTTGAGGTCCTCCGCCCTTTCCCTGAGCGGCGGTATTAATACAGGAACCACATTGAGACGATAATACAGGTCCTCCCTGAATCTGTTTTCTTTTACAGCGGCCTTAAGGTCCTTATTAGTGGATGCGATTACCCTTACATCTATCTTAATTGTCTTCTTTCCACCTACCCTGATGAACTCCTTCTGCTGGAGTACCCTCAAAAGCTTGCTCTGTATGGAAAGCGGCATGTCCCCTATTTCGTCAAGAAGTATGGTGCCATCCTTGGCAAGCTCGAACAGGCCGATCTTACCCTGCTTGCTGGCATCAGTAAACGCACCGGCCTCATACCCGAACAGCTCTGATTCAACCAATTCTGCAGGAATCGCAGAGCAATTGACCTTGATGAACGGCTTTTCGCTCCTGTTGCTGTTTGCATAGATCCTATCCGCTATGACTTCTTTACCCGTACCTGACTCACCTGTAATAAGCACTGTGGTATCCGTAGGAGCAACTGTATCTACAAGTCTTATCAAATCAGTCATGCACCTGTCTGCAAAAATCCCCTTCTTGTCAGTTAACTGCTTCTGCCTGAGGAACCTTATTTCCTCATTTGACATCTTGCCTTCAACCTGAAGCCTGGCAACCTTCGTTTCAAGCTCCTTCAGGTCAGAAATGTCCCTGTTGTTTATTACAACAAGCTTGATATCCCCATTTTCATCAAATATTGGCCTGCCGGTTACAAGTACTTCCTTGTTCTGCCTGACGATGGTCCCAAGTGAATTCACCATCTTCTTTGACTTGATAACCTGCATTGTTACTGAGCCTCTGAACAGCTTCCCTTCCTTCTCGATGTCGCCGACATTCCTCCCGATTACCTCTTCCTTCCTGATGCCAGTGGTGTTGACATAGGCATCATTGATGAACAGGGTATCGCCCTTTCCGTTCGAGATGTATATTCCATCATAAAGATTGTCAGCAATCTCCCTGAAGTCCAGATAATTCCTGGTAAAGTCCTCATATGTGTTCCTAATCCCGATAAGCAGCTCTTCAGCTTTACCGATTCCGGATATACTTTCTGATGAATCTCTTACAATCGCCATAATGCTTTCAATATCTTCCATCATCCTTCGGACCTTCGACATGTCTTCCATCTATTCACCCCTGACCATTTCAAATGAGTATTACTTATCTGATTGTATTCCAAAATACCCGCTCTTTCCATATCTGCATCACCTTATGAGGAATTCAGCCATGGCAATCCATCCAAAAACAGCAGGTTCATCTTATTAAATACCATCTTTCATATTAAAACAGAGTAACACGTGAAGTGTGCGCTTCACGGGTTACTCTGTTTTAGGAGTGTTTTAGGAGTATATCGAAATTTAAGGTAATAGCTTTTTGATGATTATGTCTGACCATAATGGATATAAGCCAACTTCCTATGAACTGAATCCTTTCACTGTTACCGTTTATACCTGCAATAGGCCGTTGCCTGATTTATCGGTTTACAGATGAATCTTTTCAGGCCATAATCCATGGGGCTTAGTCCATGTGAGATCCGCCATTGATGTCGATCTCTTCGCCGGTTATGTATGAAGCTTCCTCTGATGCAAGGAAAGCTATTGTAGCAGCGATCTCCTTGGTTTCACCAGGTCTGCCAAGAGGAATTCCGGCAATTACTCCGGCAGCAATTTCTGCTGGCATGGACTTCCATATGTCAGTGTTTACAAGGCCAGGAGCGACACAGTTGACTGTGATTCCATCCATGGCAACTTCTCTTGCAAGGTTCTTCGAGAATCCGAGAACAGCTGCCTTCGATGCTGAGTAATGTGCTCCGCCGAATACGCCGCCGCCTCTTTTAGCAGATACAGATGAAAGGCTGACGATCCTTCCGTACTTCTGCTCCTTCATGGTCTTAAGGACAGCCTTTGTGCAGAGGAACAGACCGAACATGTTGACGTTGAAGATCCTCTTCATGTCATCAAGTGTCATGTCAGCGACAGTGACCTTCTGTGAGATGCCGGCGTTGTTGACAAGTACGTCAATCCTTCCGAACTTCTCAAGTGTGAGTGCTACCATTGCATTTACCGAGTCTTCGTTTGTTACATCTACAACTGTTCCGATTGCCTTACCGCCATTTGCGTTAAGGAAATTAACAGTATCGTCTATTCCAGCCTGGTTGACGTCTGCAACAACTACAGCCGATCCAAGAGATGAGAATGTCTCAGCAATCGTTCTTCCGATTCCTCTTGCAGAACCGCTGCCTGTTACTATCGCTACTCTGTTTGTAAAATCCATCATAATATCCGTATCTCCTCTTTAGTTCTTTTTCCCGATTAGGTTCTTTGCAGTTTCAACTATGTTTTCGATTGTTATTCCATTGAGCTCAAGAAGCTTCTCATATGGAGCTGACTGTCCGAACTGATCCTGTACGCCTATTCTTCTTACTATAGCTCCGCCTTCTTCAGCGACTACTTCAGAAACTGCGCTTCCAAGTCCGTTCAATATGTTATGGTCTTCTACAGTTATTACTTTTCCCGTCTTCAATGAAGCAAGTACAGCATCCTTGTCCAGTGGCTTTATGGTATGCATGTCATAAAGCTTCACTGAATATCCTTCAGCCTTGAGTATCTTCGTTGCTTCAATGGCAAGATAAACTGTATCGCCGTTGGCAATTATCGCTATATCAGTTCCTTCTGACAGCTGCTTTGCCTTGCCTATCTCAAATTCCTCGTCCTCTCCGTATATTACAGGAATCGCATCTCTTGTGAACCTGAGGTATACCGGTCCGTATATTTCGGCAGCCTGCTTTACAAGCTTCCTGGTTGAGTTATAATCAGCTCCCATGACCACAGTCATGTTAGGTATTGTCCTGAGTACTCCCATATCCTCTATGCTCTGGTGGCTCGCTCCGTCATTTGCAGGAGTGAGTCCGCCATGTGAACATGCGATCTTGACGTTCAGGTAAGGATAGCATACTGTCTGTCTGATCTGCTCGCACATCCTCAGAGATCCGAATACCGCATATGTGGATACGAAAGGTATCTTGCCTGTTGTAGCCAGTCCTGCCGCTATTCCGCATGCGTTCTGCTCTGCTATACCAACATTGAAATGCTGCCTTGGCAGTTCTGTGGAGAACGGGCCAGTCTTGCAGGAGTTACCGATGTCCGCATCGATAACGCAGATGTTCTTGTTCACTCTTCCAAGCTCGAGTATCTCATCACCAAATGCTTCTCTTGTAGCCTTTTTCATTTGTTTCATTTGTTCCATTAGTTCAGACCTCCGTCAATTTCCCTTATCGCTTGTTCATACTGCTCTTTGTTAGGAGCCTTTCCGTGCCATCCAGCAACATCCTCCATGAAGGAAACGCCCTTGCCCTTGACCGTATCAAGGATTATGCACTTTGGAAGCTCATTTCTTGAACCTCTTATGGAATCAAGAGCAGCAACTATGGATTCCATCTTATGTCCATCGATTCTTATGGTCTCGAAGCCGAAAGCTGCGAACTTCTTTTCAAGGTCCAGTGTAGGCATTATGTCAGCGCATGCACCATCGCACTGCAGGCCGTTGTCATCAACGAACACCACAAGGTTGTCCAGCTTGTACTTCGCAGCAGTCTCAGCTGCCTCCCATATCTGTCCTTCCTGGCATTCTCCGTCTCCTACAAGAACGAATGTCCTGTATGACTTCCTGTCCATCTTCGCTGCTATCGCCATTCCTACGCCTGCTGAAAATCCCTGTCCGAGAGATCCAGTTGATATGTCAATCCCAGGAGTCTTCTTCATGTCAGGATGTCCCTGAAGTATTGAGCCATACTGCCTTAGGGTATATATGGTGTCATACGGGAAGAATCCATTTAAAGCAAGTGCCGAGTACTGGATTGGAGCGACATGTCCCTTTGAAAGCACGAACCTGTCCCTATCCTCCCACTTCGGATCCTTTGCATCAATGTTCATCTCCTTGAAGTACAGAGCAGCCATAAGGTCAGCGGCAGAAAGCGATCCGCCAGGATGACCTGACTGTGCTGTGTAGATCATGGTCAGCGCAGTTTTTCGAAGTTCCTTCGCCTTTTCCTTGAGTTCGGTGACAGTAATGTTTTTCATTGATTTTCCTCCTGTTTTTCATCGCGTAAGTTAATCAGCTCAAAATAAGCTTTATCATTTGTTTTTCATTCAGGTTAGCTTCATCTTCAGTTTCTTTGGATTTCTTCATCTTTTGTTTTAAATGATCTCATCTTTTGTTTTTCAGCTAAGCTTTATCTTTTGTTTCTCAGTTTTTCTACATTCGTGTTTTAAACTTGCTTCTATCTTTTGTTGATCTATATGTATGCTGTTTTTACATCAGTCCAGGCAGAAGGAGCGATATCTGCGGAACATATGTTATCGCGAGAAGTATTGCTAGTGACACCAGGAGCAGCGGAATGGCAGCTTTGGATATCCTCTGAAGGTTTATATTTCCTATTCCACAAGCCACATACAGGTTTACTCCGACCGGTGGGGTTACAAGTCCTATAGCAAGGTTTACTATCATTACGACTCCAAGATGTATCAGGTTAATTCCAAGCACCTTCGCAACCGGTAGGAAGAGAGGGGTGAATATGAAGAGCGCTGATGTGGAGTCAAGGAACATTCCAGCAATAAGAAGTATCACATTTACAATGATGAAGAATTTGATTGTGCTTCCTCCACTGACATTTATGAAAAGTGAAGTTATTGCAGCTCCTATTCCTGAAACCGTGATTACCCATGCGAACAGGCTGGCTGTTGCGGTTATGAGCATTACTACAGCTGTCTGAGATGTTGAATCAACAAGTATCTGATAGAGCTCCTTTACGTTTATGCTCCTGTATATGAATAACCCTACGAAGAGTCCATATACTGCAGATACTGCTGCTGCCTCTGTCGGAGTGAAGATACCGCCGTATATTCCACCGAGTATGATTACCGGCATCATCAGTCCCCAGAAAGCATCCTTAAGAGCTATCAATCTCTCTCTCCAGCTTGCCTTCTCAGAGGTCTTAAGGTTTAGTTTTTTTCCGATTACCAGTGCCACAACAACAAGTCCAAGCCCAACCAGTATTCCAGGTATTACTCCAGCTATGAACAGTGTTCCTATGGATGCTCCTGCGATTGATCCATACACTACGAAGGTTATCGAAGGAGGTATGATGACACCGATTGCGCCAGAGCTTGCCATGAGTGCTGATGAGAATTCCGGTGAATAACCAGTCTTTATCATCGCAGGAATTATTATCATACCAAGGGCTGCGACTGTTGCCGGGCCTGATCCTGATATGGCTGCGAAGAAGCATGCAACCAGAACACAGACTATGGCCATTCCACCCTTTAGGTGACCTACAAACTTTTCAGCAAGGACTATCAGTCTTCTTGAAATACCGACTCTTTCCATTATGTTTCCGCCGAGTATGAAGAATGGGATAGCCAGGAGTACGAACTTGCTTGTTGACGCATAAACGTTCATGGGAACAATTATCGGGTCAATGCCTTCAGCGAGCAGAGCAACGAGTGATGAAAGTCCGAGAGTGATTGCTATTGGCACATTCATCAGGAGCAGTACTAGAAATGATGCAAAAAGTATGAATGTCGTCATGCTACTTCACCTCTTCCTTGCTTATCTTGATTGCTTTCTGCAGGAACCTTACCAGGAGCAGTGCTGCTCCAATCGGTACGAACGAGCCGAATATCCATTCAGGCAGCTGCATTCCCGATGTAACCTGCTGAAGCTTGTACTCGTTGTATGCCATAACAACTCCGTAGTATGTAAGTACCGCTGTGAATCCGGCACCAAGAAGATTTGCCAGAACTGCAAGGTTTTTTCTAAGCTTTGGCGATACATTGTCTGTTATGATACCAAGCCCGAGGTGTGCGTTCCTTTCAGTCGCGATTGATGCACCAATTAGTGTAAGAAGTACGAACAGGTTAGTCGTTATCTCGTCTGTGAACGACAAGGATGCGCTGAACACATATCTTGCTATTACGTTGACGAAAGCCAGTATTGTCATGGCGCTCAATGCGAGAGCTGCAATGATCTCTTCAAGTTTATCAAATGCGTTTTTCATATTTTCCCCCATAATCAGTTTCTATCTTCTGTTACTTGAGTCCGAAGGCTTCAGCAGCCTCAGTGCCGTACTTCTGTATGAAATACTTCTGCAGGTCTGCTATTTTTGCCTTAAAGGGCTCCAGCTCTTCAGATGAAAGCTCGGTGACTGTCATTCCTGCCGCTCTGAACTTCTCCATCAACACCTGCTCACCTTCCTCAACCATATCCCTGCCCCATTCGCATGCTTCAAGAGCCTTCTCTTTCAGAAGAGCCTGAGTTTCAGGTGTCATTGAGGCGAATTTTTCAGAATTTACAACGAACAGATAGTTCTCATAAGTGTAATTCCATACTGTCATGTATTTCTGGATTTCATATATGTTAGCAGAGTTTGTAACGCTGAACCCATTTTCCTGACCATCTATAGTACCCTGCTGAATGGCTGTAAAAACCTCGCCCCAGCTCATTGCCACAGGATCAGCGCCAAGCGCCTTCCAGAAATTAAGGTAAACCTCGCCACCTGGAACCCTTATCTTTAGTCCAGCTACATCTTCAGGTGTCTTGACTTCTCTCTTGCTGTTCGAAATCTGCCTGAAGCCGTTGTGCACGGAACCGAGATAAGTCAGACCTTTATTTGCCAAAAGCTTTGCATAATATGCTCCGCCTGTTGAATCTATAGTCTCTCTGGCCTGGGTGTAATTGTCGAATATCCATGGTATGGTTCCTACCAGAAGCTTCTGATCGAGGACACCCAGCGCACTCGTGGCATATGCTGATATTTCAGTGGCTCCCTGTGCAACCATCTCGATAGACTTGGTCATGTTACCGCCTGAGAGCTGATCATTTGGGAAAACTACGATTTCAATGTTCCCTCCTGACCCTTCCTTTACAAGCTCAGCGAACTTCTTTGCTGTCTTGGTGTCAGTTGCAATGTCAGTCCCGTTTACCGTCATCCTCAGCTTCATCTTGGGATAAAGCTTCTCATCTCCAGTACCTGAGCTGCCTGTTGAGCTCGTGCATCCTGCAAGGATTGGCATCACAAGCATCAGGCTCGCGATTATTGCTATGATCTTTTTCTTCATCTACTCTTTCCCCCTGGTTACTTTGTCTTTAGATTCTCTTCAATTTATAGGCTTCTTTAGACTTCTCGATATTTACCGTGTATTTATTGAAATTCTTTGCCAGTATTCCCAGCTGCAGAACTCCTATTATGCAAAGCTCGCTGATTCTTGCGGATGGAACATCACTCAGTGAAAGAGTGCTCCTAGTCGTTGAATACAGTAATATATCGGCTTCCTCAGACATCGGTGACTTCTGGTAGCCTGTGATGCATATGACAGTCGCACCGTTCTTCTTTGCCTGCCTCATGCTGTCCAGAGTGTTCTTCGACCTGCCACTATGTATGATTGCAACTACCACATCATTTTCATTAAGGTGTGTCGTTGCCATTACCTGAAGGAACGCATCTGTTTCTACTGCGCACGGTAATCCAAGCTGAAGGAACAGGTTGTAGGTGCTGATGCAAATGGCTCCTGATCCGCCTTCGCCGATGACGAGAATCCTGTTTGCATTGACCAGCTTGTCTATGGCAATTTCCAGCTGCCGGTTGTCAAGCATCTGCATCGTATCGTCGATTATAAGCTGGTTCAGCTTCGCGAACTTCTGCTTGATCATTGCGATGTCATCATCTTTTCCGATTGCCTGCTCTATGCCGTAGCTCGAGAGTATCTGGTTTTCCATATAGTACTTGAGCTCATTGAATCCCTTGAAGCCAATAGCCTTGCTGAACCTTATGATTGATGCCGGACTTGTCTGGCAATGCCTGGCAAGCTCAGCTGTAGTCATGGAGGATATTCCTTCCTGATTCTCCAATATATAGTCCGCTACCCTTTTCTCCACTTCCGAGTATGAATCATAGTGGCTGACGATCCTGTCGATAGTTTCAGTGCTCCTTGAACTTGAATTGAATGCTTTCATCTTTTCTCCCCCCTCTTCTTGTTATTCACATGAAATTCATCAAATTCATTTCACGTTTTCATCTTTTGTTTTGGAATGAATTTCTTGCCCACATATTAGTCCAGTAAGAAACCGTTGTCAACAGCTGTTAAATCTTTAACTATATATCACTTTTAACTATTATCTGTAGTGTTATTAAATGATAATTGAAGATTTAGCCATTGCTCGTTCCCCTCAGTCTGCAAAATCCGGGTGGTATTCTGACAGATTTATTATCCAGGCATGAGTTTTATGAGATTTTTACAATAATAAATTATTTTATCTTTTTGCAATCGATGTCTTTTAGAGTATGAAAAATAACGACTAAACGTTTCATGGAAAAATCACCAAATCCTTTACATTTCATCCGTTTTCATCCCTTTTTGAATAGCATGCCCTTTACGTTTCATGAAACGTTTCGCGATTTTCTAGAATTTCGTCCCGATTTAGTCAAGAAATTCATTTCACAGAATTGCCTTTACTGGTTTCTTTGTTATTTTTAATACTATCTTTCGTTAATTATTTAACGAATCGCGTTTCATTCGTATTTCATATTTCGCACCAATCTACAAATCCCCGTTAATCCTTGGCAATGAATGATTTACAGAGTTTATGCATACTATGCCGAATCCAACATTTCAAATCACAAGGCAGAATTTAACCCTTTTATTTCAAGCTCATTTCACGCGAAACGTTTCACGCATACCCATATTTATCCTCAATAACGCCATTTGATGTAATTAAGTCTGTGAAATTCATTCCATACCAAAAAGGCACCCAGAATTCTCCCCAAAAGAAAAGACCGGTTTCACAACCGGCCTCTAAATCAATGCTTATTTACCTTCCTGATTCTCTTCCTCAAGGATCTTTTCCTCAGATTCCCGTCTTTCCTCAGGTGCAATTTCCCTTTCACCCTTCTTGATGAAGGTCAGAGCCTTGTCCTTAACATCTACAGTAACCTCGTCACCTGGCTTTACGTTTCCCTGAAGCATCGCTTCAGAGAGGGTATCCTCCAGCTCCTTTGTTATGGCACGCCTGAGTGGCCTTGCTCCATATGTTGTATCTACGCCCTTGGCTGCCAGGAACTTTACTGTATCTTCACTGAAGGTAAGGAAAATGTCCTTTTCCTCTACACGCTTTGCAACTTCCTTAAGCATAAGGTTCACTATCTTGTCCAGGTCCTTCTCCTCAAGGGAATGGAATACGATAATGTCATCTATCCTGTTTATGAACTCTGGCCTGAAGGTCCTCTTGAGCTCCTCGAGTATATTGTCCTTCATCTTCTCATAGTCGCTGGCCTTTTCATCGGCTGACGTCACGAATCCGATGGACTTCTGCTTCCTGATGGTCATCGCTCCTGCGTTTGAAGTCATTATTATGATGGTGTTCTTGAAATTGACAGTCTTGCCTTTGCCATCAGTAAGTCTTCCGTCTTCCAGTATCTGCAGAAGGATATTGAAGACATCTGGATGAGCCTTCTCTATCTCATCGAAAAGTATTACCGAATATGGGTTTCTTCTTACAGCCTCTGTCAGCTGGCCGCCCTCATCGTAGCCGACGTAGCCCGGAGGTGAGCCTATAAGCCTGGAAACCGTATGCTTTTCCATGTACTCGGACATATCTATCCTGACCATGGATTTCTCAGACCCGAACATAGCCTCTGCTAATGCTTTGGTAAGCTCAGTCTTTCCTACTCCGGTAGGACCGAGGAATATGAATGAGCCTATTGGCCTCTTGGGGTCCTTAAGTCCAACTCTTGCACGCCTTACAGCCCTTGAAATTGACTTTACCGCCTCTTCCTGTCCGATGACCCTGTTATGGAGTATTGACTCCAGGTTTAATAGCCTTCCGGATTCCTTTTCAGTCAGCTTCTTGACAGGGACCTTGGTCCATCTCGAGACCACCTGTGCAATGTCCTCTTCGCCTACCACAAGGTTGCTTACCGAAGTGCTTCCGGATTTCCAGTTCTTCTTGGAATCCTCCAGGTCCTTCTTCAGCTCGTTCTCGCGGTCACGAAGCTTTGCTGCCTTCTCATAATCCTGGAGCGATACGGCTTCTTCCTTTTCCTTGGCTACATGCTTAAGGTCTTCCTCTATCTTCTTCACATCAGGCGGCGCGGTAAGGTTCTGTATCCTCACCTTTGCCCCTGCCTCATCCATAAGGTCAATTGCCTTGTCCGGAAGGAACCTGTCAGTGATGTACCTGTCTGACAGCGTCACAGCTGCCTCAAGGGCTTCATCAGTTATCTTAACCCTGTGGTGGGCCTCGTACTTGTCCCGGAGCCCCTTGAGAATAAGAAGCGCTTCCTCAAGGGATGGTTCACCGACAGTGACTGGTTGGAATCTTCTCTCCAGGGCGGCATCCTTCTCTATGTGCTTCCTGTACTCCTCTATGGTAGTAGCGCCTATTGCCTGTATCTCGCCACGTGCGAGTGCAGGCTTAAGGATGTTTGAGGCATCTATTGCGCCTTCAGCTCCTCCGGCTCCGATTATGGTATGTATCTCATCTATGAACAGGATGACATTACCTGCCTTCCTGATCTCCTCCATGACATTCTTAAGCCTTTCCTCAAATTCACCTCTGTACTTCGATCCTGCTACCATTGAAGCTATATCAAGGCTTATTACCCTCTTGTCCTTAAGAAGCTCAGGGATGTTACCCTTCACTATCCTCTGGGCAAGGCCTTCAGCAATTGCAGTCTTACCAACTCCCGGGTCTCCTATGAGGCATGGGTTGTTCTTCGTGCGCCTTGAAAGTATCTCAAGGATCCTTTCAGTCTCGTCACCTCTTCCTATTACTGGATCAAGCTTTCCGTCCTTTGCCATTGCTGTAAGGTCCCTGCCGTACTGGTCAAGGACCGGGGTGTTCGACTTTTCAGATGACTGGCCTTCACCGCCAGACTCCCCCTGCTGTCCTGCAAAGGATGCAAGCACCTGGCTCCTAAGCTTGTTTATGTCGACCTGCAAATTCGTAAGTATGCTGTACGCTATGCCTTCAGCCTCGCTGAGTATCGCAATCAGCATATGCTCAGGGCTCACATAGTTCTGGGCAAGGTTCCTTGCCTCCTTGAAGCTGTTGTCAAGCAGCCTCTTTGTCCTGGGTGTCAGGGCGAACTGCCCCGGTCCCATTGTCATGTTGTTGCCCTTTCCGACACTTTCCTCTATCAGGGCATCAATGACCTCTGCGGTCACCCCGTTTTCATTAAGCATATTCTTGCTTACACCCTCAACACTGGCTATACCGAAAAGTATGTGCTCGGTACCAATATAGCCGTGCTGGAACTTCTGGGATTCCTTCTGGGCATGCATGAGCGTTGCCTTCGCCCTTTCTGTAAATCTCTCAAACATTACTAACACTCTCCTTGTCTAAAAAATGCTTCTTATTATCTTCGCCCTGTTCACATCCCTCTCCTTTTCAGTGAGGGCTATGCCGTATGCCTTCTGCATCATTCCGGGCTGTGTACTTATTATCAGATTATCAATTATATTAAGCTCAATGTCCTTCAATAGTTCAAGCTCTATCCCGAGCCTCACCATGGACAGATGGTAAAGTGCTTCCTTGGAAGCCATCACCCTTGCATTCATGAGTATGCCAAGGGACCTGTACACCTTGTCCTCTATCTCACTTGTGTACTGGCCAAGCAGCTTCATCTGGTTCACCTGCTCTTCATCCAGTATGCTCAGGATCGTACTCTCGAGGTTCGTAAGGATATCCTCCTCGGAGAGTCCAAGCGTCACCTCGTTGGAAATCTGGTATATGTTGCCTTCTGCCTGGGAGCCTTCTCCATAAATTCCCCTGATGGTCATCCCCATTTGGGCTAATGCCTGGGCCACATGGCTTACCTTGTCAGCCAGCGTGAAGCCCGGAAGGTGTACCATGACCGAAGCTCTCATTGCAGTACCAAGGTTAGTTGGACATGCAGTTATATACCCCAGGTTCTTGTCAAAGGCGAAAGTAAGCCTTTCAGAAAGCAGGTCGTCAAGCATGTCAGCCTTCTTGAATATATCCCTTAGACCGAATCCATTCTGCATGCACTGCAGCCTTATGTGGTCCTCTTCATTGACCATCAGGCTAACCATTTCCCTGTTTTCAAGGATATATGCCGAGATGTCGCTGTTATTGATGAGCTTTGCACTCACCAGGTGCTTCTCAAAACCGACCAGGATATCAGTCCTTCCCAGGTCCCACATCCTGTGGGTAGTGTAATCAGATTTTATCGCCGAACTGACATAGAAGGCATCCTCTACCTTAGATACGATATCCCTTGCCCTCTCGCGGTCGAGCATATGCGGGAAAGGTACGGCTTCAAGGTTCCTTGCGAACCTTACCCTGCTCATCAGTACAAGTGATTCCTTTTCAAGCATTGGTCTCACCTTCCTTCTTCATGTCCCGCCTCAGCTGATTTATTTCATCCCTTATACCTGCTGCCTCTTCAAAGTTCTCTTTCGCTATCTCTTCCTGAAGACGCCTTTTAAGGGTTTCCATCCTTCTCTTGTTTGTCATCTCAATAGCCGCATGCTTCGGAAACTTGCCGATATGGACAAGCCCTCCCTGCACCCTCTTTATTGAAGGGACAAGGTACTCAGCAAAGTATTCATAGCATACGCTGCAACCAAGGAGACCTGTCTTCTTGAAAGACCTGAACTCAAGCCCGCAATTGGGGCATCTCATTTCCTCATGTTCGTGGTCTCCGACCCTGTCAAAAAATGAGCCGAAGAAATTGTCGTAACTCATACCGATCACCTCTTATGCTTTAGCCTTTACCAAAGATGTCCACAAATATATTATACCAATTCTACAGGGAATATCTGAACTAAAGGTTAAATTATCCGACCAAATTCATCGGAATTGAAAAACTTAATTAATTGTACACAATCTTTGATATTTTTTAAAGGGGAACCAATAAAAAAGATGCTAATCTCCTGATGGTTCCCCTCAATTTCTACTTCTCGTCCTTCAATATCTTCTTTATAAGCTTCAAGTCCTCTTTGTCTACAGAGTTCGGGTCGATCTTGATGTCCTTCTCGTCGAAGGTATCCTCGTAATGTCCCTTAAGCAGCTCAATCTCATGAATGCTGAAGGTTTCAATGACCTCTTCAGTCACGAAGTTCAGCTTTACCTTCACATTCTCCTTGACTACGCTGTTGCCAACAACCTCGCCCTTGCCCTTCACTGTGTTGACTATGGATCCGACTCTTGGCAGCTTTCTCCTTATAGTCTCGTAGGAATCCTGCTCATAGTTAAGGCAGCACATAAGCCTGCCGCAGATTCCTGAAATCTTTGTAGGATTCAACGAAAGGTTCTGCTCCTTTGCCATCTTGATGGAAACCGATGTGAAGTCTCCGAGCCAGGTGGAGCAGCACAGTGGTCTTCCGCAGGGACCGATTCCGCCGATCATCTTGGCTTCGTCGCGGACTCCTATCTGCCTCAGCTCAATCCTTGTCTTGAATATGGTCGCAAGGTCCTTAACCAGCTCCCTGAAGTCCACCCTTCCGTCTGCCGTGAAATAGAAGATGACCTTGTTGTTGTCAAAGGTATATTCCACATCCACAAGCTTCATATCAAGCCCATGGGCAATTATCTTCGCTTCACAAAGGGGGAATGCTTCCTTCTCCCTTATCTGGTTCTGTCTGTTCCTGTCTATGTCAGCCTCTGACGCCACCCTAATGACCGGCTTCAGCGGGGACACTATCTCCGTATCATTTATCTCCTTGCCAGCGATGACGCACTGCCCGAATTCTATTCCTCTTGCAGTCTCGACTATCACAGGCTGATCCTTCTGTATGTCATATTCAAGAGGGTCGAAATAATATACCTTGCCAGCCTTCTTGAACCTGACTCCGACTACTTTTACCATTTATGATTAAACCTCCAATAATCTAAGCATGAGTCCGGAGACCACAGTCTCCTTGTTTATGTTAAGCCCCGGCATCACATATCCCCTCATGCCATAAAGGATGTCGAGATATCTCTGCAGAGTGCTGTATGTAGTTTCCCTTGCGAGAAATGAAATGTCCTCCATCAGGATCTTGTCCTTGATTGGATTTTCGGACAGTGACTTTTCCTTGAGAATGCAATCAACGGCATAGGCAAAGTCATCAATGAAATCCGGAAGCTCCGATGTTGATACAGCCTCAAGATACTTTAGTACCCTGAAGTAGTCAGCTCCTCTGCTCCTTCTTGCCTCAACCAGGCCCTTAAGGATATTGACTGATAGGTCCAGAGAATCTTCCCTCATGCCCTTCAGTATTATGTTTTCAGAAATTCCGGGTATGCCCCTGGACAGTGACACCACTTCGTCGATGCTCTCCTTCGATACCTTGAGAGTCCTTTGCGGCTCCACCTTTTTTCTGGATTTTTCTATCTCCTTTTTCAGCGATTCCTCCCTGAATCGGTCCTCTTCGCTCTTGTTGTATGAATGAACGAAGGATTCCACGTATTTCTTCATGTCCCTCTCGTTAAGCGGAAGCAGCCTGTGCATATGGCACCTTGACTTCACAGTCTCGAAAAGAAACATCTCGTTGTCCGTGAGAAGAAAGAAGTAAACACCTGGATTCGGCTCCTCAATGGTCTTCAGGATAGCGTTTTGAGCTTCCCTTCCCATCCTGTGAGCCTCATATATTATAATGACCTTCCTCTCGCCTTCGTAAGGCTTGAGGGAGGCCTCAACGACGACTTCCCTGATCTGTCCCACTGTGACGGTGGTCTTTTCAGGCCTTACCCTCACTATGTCAACAGAATCCCTTCCTTTGATACCCAGAATCTCCCTGGCAAGGTATTCTGCAAAGGCAGACTTGCCGATACCATCTGGCCCCACTATGATATGGGCATGGGAAAGGGTATTGCTCGAAATGGCCTTCAAGAACCTTTCCTTAAGCTTGTCGAAACCAATCATCACAATACCCTCCGATTCAGATCTTTATAAACTGGTCGACATCCACGACGAATATCGTGGCTCCTCCCACTTCAATGTCCACCGGATATGGTACATATACTCCGGTAGTGGTAGACAGAGGCGACGGATTAGTTATCACCTGGTGCCTCGTCCTGCAGGTTTCCTCAACGATTCCAAGCACGATCTCAACCTTCTCTTCGTCAACTCCGATCATAAGTGTCGTGTTGCCTGACTTCAGGAAGCCTCCTGTAGTGGCGAGCTTCGTGACCCTGAAACCTTTCTCATTGAGAAGGTCAATGACATCTATCGCATCCTCGTCATTTACTATGGCTATGATAAGCTTCATCACTTCCACCTCCAGATAAGGGTCCGTTGGAACCCTGTTTATACTATTATACTATAAGTGTCAACTTATTTGCACGGTATGGCCCCCGTCTTTCTCAGCCTTGCCACGGTAGTTCCGAGCACCTCTGAGAATATATCCTCTATAGGCCTCATTTCTCCGCCATAGGTACACATTATCTTCTCCCACTTATACCTATCGGCAACAAAATGGGCATTTTGATACGAGCTTTCCATATGGTGAAGGTCGCTCTCATGTATGTCCTTCTCGTCTTCCCCGGTTATCTTGTTCTTCCTGTCAGCAGTAAGCCGCCTTGACACAGCAGGAGGCACATCGAGAAAAAAGACTATGTCAGGAACCGGAATCCTGTAAATGTTGAACTCAAGGTCGTATTCCCAGTCAAGGAACTTTACCCTTTCGCTCTCGTCAGCTATCTTTGATGCCTGATGGACCATGTTTGCAGTCGCGTACCTGTCAGCAATCACTATTCCGCCTTCTTCATAGAAGTCTTTCCAGCTCGTGTTGAAGGATGCGTATCTGTCCACTGCGAAAAATGAGGACGCCACATATGGCGAAACGGATTCAGGATCCATGCCGAAATCGCCCCTCAGGTACATCTTCACGAGAGCTGAACTCTCTGAATCATAATCCGGATACTGAACCTTCCTTACCGTGAGTCCCATCTCAAGAAGTGCCTTATACAGCTTCTCCGACTGGGTCTGCTTTCCGGATCCATCGGTTCCCTCTATTACAATGACTGTCCCTTTACCCATAAGCTTCTCCGTTTCTATATAATAAGGCTAAAGCCTCCTCTTAGATTATACTTCACACATCGCTTACATAACAAGAAGAGCCCGGCTAAGCCGAGCTCATATCTATCTGTATAGTTTCATCGAATTCTGTATCTTTATAGTCATGCAGGTACTTGGCTTGAAGAAGAACTTCTTTTCCCTTCCGCCATCCTCATATACCAGGCAATACCTGCCTTTCATGAATTCGCATGTGTAGTTGCTTCCCCTGACTTTTGAAACATCGGGATTCTTGCCAACCTCACCGAAGTACCTTATATCAGATACCTTGACTCTTTCCACCAAAAGTGGCTTATCTCCAGTCATCTTGTGTATCAGAAGGTCATCAGCTATTATGGAATACCTGTAGCACTCCTTGGACATAGTAAAGGAACTGTACATCAGGTACAGGAATCCCAATACAAGAACCGTGTCCACGATAATCCTGTATGTTCCAGTAACGCCTGCTGCCTTTGAAAGGTATGAAGCTACAAGAAGCGACAGTGTCAGCGCTATGAGACCGAGAAGCAAAGGTGTTCCTTTTCTCTCTACTTTTTCATTGTAAATGCAAGCCATACTTCCTCCGATGATTGCAGCTCCTTCGTTGGAGCCTGTCCCTGCAGTTTCCGCAGGACCCAATAGATGTATTATACATACATTCCCTTTGATACGCAAAGATTCTTTCGTTTGATTCCGGCTTAAAAAATCTTATTTCAGCCTCAGCCCCCGATTTATGCATCTGGGATGCTTCCACATGCTATTATCTCCTGTTTTCGCTCATTTTCGAGCCTGTCCGATTGCCTGATTTTGACAAGTCAGACAGTAACCGATTGCAAAGGAAAATACAAATCATCATACAGTCATTTAGTATCTTTACCGGAGGCCTGCGCTATGGAAATGGCTTAGTTCTTGGGGTATAATAAAGTAGCCTGTTACGGCCAAGGAGGTGCTTGATATGATTGCAATATACAAAAGCGACATGACTCCACAGGGTGGATTGAAGCAGATAACAAACATTGAACCAGGGTCATGGATCAATCTGGTGGCTCCTCTTGAGCAAGAACTCATGCTGGTTTCCAGGAAGACCGGAGTACCTCTCGAATTCCTGAAGGCTGCCTTAGATGATGAGGAGAGCTCCCGAATCGATATCGAGGACAAGGTCCATCTCATACTCGTGGACATCCCGTTCACTGAGATGGAGGACAACAGCCTCGTATACGACACATACCCCCTTGCGATAATACACACTGAGAATGAGCTCATAACCGTATGTCTCAAGAATTCCAAGATAATTACCGACTTCATAAACGGGAAGATGAAATCCTTCTTTACCTTCAAGAAGTCAAGGTTCATACTCCAGCTCCTGCAGAGAGTATCCATGCACTTCCTTCTCTACCTGAGACAGATTGACAAGAAGAGCGTCCTCATTGAGAAGAGGCTGTACAAGTCCATGCAGAATAAAGAGCTCATACAGATGCTGTCCCTTGAGAAATCCCTCGTTTATTTCAACACATCACTTAAATCGAACGAGGTAACCCTTGAGAAGCTGCTGAAATTAGATCTTGTCAACAGATACGAGGAAGACCAGGACCTTCTTGACGAGGTCATCATAGACAACAAGCAGGCCATTGAGATGGCTACCATATATTCAGAGACGATCACGGGCACCATGGATGCATTCGCATCTGTCATATCGAACAACGTCAACGCGGTAATGAAGTTCCTTGCCGCAGTCACGATCGTTATGAACATACCTGCAATCATAGCCGGAATATACGGAATGAATGTACGGAACATGCCAATGGCTGATAACCCCTATGGCTTCGGATTCGTCATTTCCATAATGCTTATTGCCACTCTTCTAGTATCCTGGTTCCTCAAAAAACGCGATATGTTTTAAAATGAGCCGTTGCATATCAATTTGATATGCAGCGGCTCACCATTTTTAAAGCTTTGTCCTCTCTATCTCATACCTCTTGAACTTTGCCTCATCCATTGAATTCCTTATGACCCTGTAGCTTCCCATTACTCCAAAGAGAAGACCAAGACCAATATTCTTCCATACTTCCACTACATAGAACATCTCGTTGTCAAACAGCGCCCTTGGCGCTATAACCAAAGCATCGACAAATGTCAGCCCGAAGTCGCTGTATACAAGACTCATTGCAACCTCTACAACATTGGCGAAAATTATCGCTATTATGACCGATATGGCTATTATCACAGGCATTCCCGGTCCCACCTTGCCCTTCAGGATCTTGTAACCGAAGTAAGACATGTATGCCATGGCAAAGCCCGCTAAAGCGGCTATGAACCCAAAATATGATATCACAAGCCATACAACACTTCCAAGCAGCGCTCCGATTATGGCTCCGATGGCTCCAGTGAAATAGTTCCCGGAAACCATTAGAGTCTCCTTCTCATTCCGGTACTCCTCCTCGATCCCTGTAACACAGCTTCCACAGATTTCAGTGCTTATTCCTCCAATGGAGTAGGAATGATACCTTCCATTCGCTCCGCAATTGTAGCAGGAATTTGCAAGTCCAAGGGCTTTGAATTCAGAGGTAACTGATTCAAGAACCTCCATGGCCTTTTCGACAGTAGCCTTCACTGACATTGACCTTGGCAGGACCATACTCATGGCATGCCCGCCGTCAAGCCTGTATGTAAGCCTATACGGTTTCCTTATGGACTCAAGATGATCCTTAAGGTCTGACTCCCTTCCCTTTCCGTCAAAATCAACTGAGGTTATCAGGTTGAGCATGTTGCTTTGGTCGATATACAATGTGAACCAGTATCCGCCATAATCACCGTGAATGTTGTTCCCGCTGCCCTGTAAGCTCAGCCTTTCCGCCAGCTCCTTCAATAGCTTGTCCTGTGCCATTCTGCACCCCCCGCTTGCGCACTGTAAGTACACCTATAATCAACATTATCTACGAGCGCGCAAAGGCTGTCAATGACTCATCTGGTCATGACAACCCTATCTTTACCAATTTTATCCAACTCCTCTCAGTCGGATTTTTTTGAAGCTGTGACTATCTATAAAGTATCTCCAAACCTTCGTTCATTTTTCTTTTTACCTTACCCTTAAGCAGTTTGCAGGTAAAACGGTATATGTATACCCCTAAAAAACCTATTGAAGCCCCTATGACTCCAAATCTGGAAACCAAAAGAAAAGCAACACTTGCCAAAAGCATACCGAAGCATGCATCAATTGCCTCGGTGCCAAAAGTTTTGAATATTTTTATCATCTCTACTTCCCCCGGTATATGTCATTAGTTTCTCCAGTAACCATATCCAGAGCGCCGCAAAGGCTGCCAATGACTCATCTGGTCATGACAGCCGTAAAGTTTTCCCTATCCAGTTTAAAGCCTGACAAGGCTTGCTGCCTTACAACAATTTCGCATGTGCTAAGTGCTGCGCCAATGGCAAACAGGATGTCATTTTCCAATGACTCCGATGCCCTTTGGTAAGTTTTCCGCAAATCCATTATAATAGTGCGCACATCCCTTCCTTCAGTGATGTGGACGCCCTCGGTGAGATTCAGATCATCCTTTATAAGCATATACTCAGAATGCAGCTTGGCTTCATAGAAAAAGTGGTCAAAATAGTCATCATGCTTCTCATCGTCAAGATGATACCTGCAGAAGTAGTCACATGCAAAATGCGTGATTATTCCAAGGTTCCTTGAAAATTCACCGATATCCAACCTTTCGGAGGCAATAGCGGCGCAAACACTTTCGACAAGTCCTATGCTTCCCTCGAAGGTGTGCTTTATGTTGTTCATCCTTTTATCCAGGTCCGGCAGGACATTGCCGTACCTGAACTGTTTCCTGTCCATAATAATATCCCCATTCAGGATTTCAAAGATAGTATCAGCCATTCTAAGATGTGTGAAGAAGTTCATTCCGCACCTCCCTATATGCCAATTCTATCTTTTTATCATTATGGCTATGTCATGCCGTTGTTAATTCGAGGAAAACTCTCTAATGCCCGGACATTGCAGCCCTGTATTTTTCAACCAGCTCCCTGGCGTCCTCAAGGTCAACCGGATTAAGCCTCTCACCCTTCCTTATGGCTGTTCCAACATGAAGATGGCAGCCCTTAAGCGTCTTTGTCAGAAACTGTATGTTATGGTACTCTATCCCACTCCCCACAAAAAGTCCGAGTCTGCCCTTCTTGTCAGCAATTTCCTTAAGAATCCTGAAATTCTCGAATGCCGAACCAGGACCGCCTGAAGTCAGGATCTCCTGACACCTCTGATACCTCTTGAGAATCTCCAGCGACTCCATAACGTTCGATGACCTGTCAATCGCCCTGTTGAAAGTGAATTTCAGGTTTGTATTGCCAAGCACATAATCAATTGCTGCAATATCGGGCATCCCGTCCGGATTAAGTATACCTATGCTGGTACCGCTGCAACCCAGTTCGCTTATCATCCAGGCATCGCCCTTCATGACATCAAGGTCCCTATGGTTGTACACATATCCTCTGGAATGAGGTCTAATTGTCACAAACACCGGAATTGAAACATTCCTTACCACCTGCTCGATGAGTCCATAGCTCGGAGTGAGTCCTCCCTCGGAAAACGCTGTTCTAAGGTCTATCCTGTCAGCACCTGCCTTCTCTATCGTCAATGCATCCTCTATACTGGCAGCTATCATCTGTATCATAATCCTTTACCTCCTCTGACAGAATTACCTTACGTGTTTCCTCAATGCATTAGCCATCCTCTCGAGCCCGTCCATCATGACTTGCTTCGGACAGGCAATGTTCATCCGTTCAAAGCCCGCGCCTTCTCTTTTTCCGAAAACATATCCTTCATCGAAGAACACCATAGCTTCCATATGCAGTATCCGTTCGAGCTCAAGGAAATCTATCCCCAGCGGTCTGAAATCCATCCACACCAGATACGTTCCCTCCAGTGGATAAACCTTGACTTCAGGCAGCCGTTTTGCGAGAAAATCTTTCAGCGCAAAATAGTTGTTGTGTATTGTCACAAGCAGCTCATCAAGCCAAAGCTCTCCTTTGTCGTATCCCAGCTCGCAGGCCTTATAGCCCAGCATATTAAGTGAAAAGAATCCGGTCTTGTCCAGTTCGTCCTGATATTTCATCCTGAGATCAGCATTAGGAATGATGACATTGGATACATGCATGCCTGCCAGATTGAAGGTCTTGCTCGGCGAGGTGCATACGATGCAGTTGTTCTTCGCCTCATCTGACAAAGCTGCAAATACAGTATGCTTAAAGCCCGGCATAACCAGGTCATTGTGTATCTCATCCGAAATTACCGTCACGCCATTTTTCAAGCAAATCTCAGATATCTTTTCCAGCTCCCATCTCTCCCATACCCTGCCCACAGGGTTGTGAGGACTGCAGAACAGCAGTACCTTGTTACTGGGTTCTGATGCAAGTCTTTCAAGCTCATCAAAGTCGATCTCGTATCTGTCACCTCTTACAACAAGAGCTGTTCTCACAATTTTTCGTCCCGTCTTCTTTATCGCACCGTAGAATGGGTAATAGACAGGTGTCATAATGATGACTCCTTCACCTGGTTCTGCAAACGCCTTGACAGCATTATAGAAGGCCTGTACGACACCCGGTGAGCCGATTATCCACTCAGGCTCTATATTCCAGCCATGCCTTCTTTCCATCCAGCTGCATACAGCACTGTAGTAATCCTCTGTCGGAACCGCGTAGCCCAAGATAACATCATTAAGATATTCCTTCAGCCCTTCTATTATCTCAGGAGCATTTTTGAATTCCATATCTGCCACTGAAAATGGAACTATATCCTCAGTCACCGACGGGTTCCATTCCTTCATCTGATTATACTTTTCAGATCCGGTGTCGTGTCTGTTAACAATTGTCTCAAAGTCATGTACCATTGATTACCTCCGTAAAATCCAAATTCCCATAATCCTTCATTATATTCAATTCTACCCTTTGTAGTCCGAACTTTGAAGTGAATAACAAAAAACTCCTTAAAGCATTTGCCTTAAAGAGTTTTTTATTTGGAGGCGCCAACCAGATTTGAACTGGTGGTGAAGGTTTTGCAGACCTCTGCCTTACCACTTGGCTATGGCGCCATGGTGGCTTCACTCGGAATTGAACCAAGGACACGAGGATTTTCAGTCCTCTGCTCTACCAACTGAGCTATGAAGCCGAATGAACCATGGGTTCATTTATCCGTTCCTACAGATTCGAAGAATCGCAGAACGGCTATGCAAACTATTCATCTGCATTAGATGAAACAAGTTTCATCATTGAGAGATATGCTCCCTCAAAACTCCATATACCTGAGAAACGTTTCAATTCTTTTTGATCAAGCCCTCGATCTATTAGTATGAGTCAGCTGAA
>NZ_JAGGKC010000011.1 GCF_017873395.1 Youngiibacter multivorans
GTACAATCGGAAAAATTGCATTCGGGTCATCAATGCTTTCCTGCATCTGATGGCCATTCTTTTCCCCTCAACGATTCTTTCCTAATAAATTATATCACCATCTACACCAATTAAAAATCATTCACCCCTATGGCTTCTCAAGGGACATGATGTCCTCCACCCTGTCCTTCATCAGAAGGTATGAATCCATAACTCCCTGGTTGTAGAATTCAGGTCCAATCTTCTCCTCGAAGAAATCGAGAAGAAGAGCTGCGGCAAGGTCGCCCAGCTCCTCTTCTCTCTCAGCCAGGAAGTAGGTCCTGATCTCTGAAATCAGCCCTTCCTTCTTTTCCTTTGAAAGCATGCTCTTCTTCGCCATCAGTGGATTACCTCGTCAACCTTTGAATCCTGGGATACCCATATGGTACCTGTATGCTCAACGCGTCCGATCCTGCATCCGCGTCCTATCGACACGTCGCCGCCCCGAACAACCTCAGCAATTGTATTCTCAAGCTCTATCCTGTCTCCCTCTATGGTCTGCACCCTGAGGACTGAGTCTCCCGAGGTAACGATCTTAAGCTTCTTAAAACTCAGGTTGAAGCCGCCTCTGTCCCTGCCCTTGTTAACTACAGTAATCCTTCCTCCGACAAGCTCCTTGATCTCAGACTCCCCTGCAAGGTCTATGTCGCAGGTTTCGCAGTTTACTGTACCTCCACAGAATATTCCTCCATGAACTGTCAGTGTCTCGCACTCCATATCAAGCCCTATTGTGGACTCTCCACTTATCCTTACATCCGTACCCTTCAGAGCACCGCGTATCCTGGTACCGCCGGCAAGGTCCATCTTTTCTCCCCTTATGCTGCCGTCTATGGATACTCCGCCGCTGATGATAATCTCATCCCCTGTTACGTCACCTGCAATCTTAACCCCACCGGTTATCCTGATTTCCCTGCTCTCAACGCTTCCGTCAATCTTAACTCCACCGGTTATATTGACAGTCTCAGCATGGATAGGGGATGTCACACTTCCTGCACCCGAAATCTTTACATTCCTGAATCTGCCACCAGAGACTACTGAAGCCCCCGTCATTATTAGGTCTCTCTCATCCATTTCAATCCCTCCTACCCAAGCTTGTGCTTGAGGTTCTCTACAGCAGTCCTTAGGCTGTAGCCAGAAACAATAGCATCAACATCAGCCTTCAGATATCCGTCAGACCTGTGAAGGAATACCATGGTCACACCCAGCTTCCTGAATATGCTTATTGCAGGGTCCTTATCCTTCAGCTCGCCATAGTTCTCAGAAACAATCCTTATGGCCTTCTCGGCATCCTCAAGTGAAAGGTTCCTCTTCTCAATCAGCTCCGATACCATCTCCATGTATAGGAGGTCCTGGAATGTGAATTCCTTCTTCCCCTGATACATGTTTGTATACAATGCCAGTATATCTTTTGAAACAATGTTCCGTAGCGCTATATCCTCACCGCTTATTACCATCTCTTCCGGCATGCTGGGAGAAAACCTTTCAGCCAAATCATCAAGAGACACATCATCCTTCATCTCCATTATCTGCTTTACCCTCTCCAGTATCCTGTCCTTCTGGAAAAAAGTCTCCTGCCCTGTATAGCTTGATTTCTTTATGAACCAGTCTTCAGGTATAAGGTTCTTCCTCTTCCACCTGTAAAGCTGACCATAGGAGATTCCAGTAAGCTCCAACAGCTCCTTCTTTGATATGAGATCTTCCATTGTCCTCACCTCTCAAGAACAATGTAACATAACATTGTTACGTTGTAAATAGTTTTTTTACACTCTAAATCTTATTTTTAAAATGGACTATTTTTGCATATAAAGTATAATTATATATATTAGTGTTTATATTAAGTAATCTATAATTGGCAATTATTATTTAATTTAAGCTTTCAGGAGGTGAAAACCATACAGAAATGTCAGAATTGCTCCGAACAGTTTACATGGAAAGCTATTCAAAAATCACTGCTATGGGGCTACAAGCCCATCAGTTGTACCAATTGCAGCAGTACACATGACATAAGCTTTATGTCCAGGATCGGATTGGTTCTTTTTACTACGGCAATACCCATGCTGCTTGTCTTTAATCCGTTGATGGATCTTCGGATTGAGATTGAAACGGCTCTCTATCTGCTTTGGGTTGTCATTGTCATTGGGATTGCTCCACTATTCGTAAAGTACAGCATTAAGTGAACTAACCCGCAAAAAAGGAAGCCGCGAGGCTTCCTTTTGCATTACGCTGTAACGAGTTCCTTCCTTACAGCCTCTATTCCTTTTTCTATTGCCAGCTTGTTCATATCGAAGAACGATGCCTTGCCATGTTCCTTAAGTGAAGCGAGAAGGACTTCCATTGGGATTACACCTATCTTCTCTACAACAGCTCCAAGGAGGATCATGTTTGCGATGGTCTTGGCACCTATTTCAGCTGCGATAGTTTGAGAAGGTATCCTTATTTCAGTGACATCCTTCCTTTCAACGCTCCTGTTGACCAGGTCACTGTCTACGATGATAAGGCCACCGGGCTTTACGATATGTTCGAACTTGTCCAGTGAAGGCCTGTTCATGACAACCAGAACATCAGGCTCTGTGATTACAGGGGCTCCGATGTCATCGTCAGAAAGGATCACCGAACAGTTGGCTGTTCCTCCCCTCATTTCAGGACCGTATGAAGGACACCATGACACATGAAGTCCGTCATCCATTCCGCCATAAGCCAGGAACTTTCCCATGGACATTATTCCCTGTCCGCCGAAGCCGGCGAAAAGTATCTCATAGGTCATTTCGCTTCAACCTCCTTGACAGCATCCATATCCTTAACAACACCAAGAGGATAGTATGGAATCATATTCTCTCTCAGCCACTTGAGGCTTTCCTCCGTGCTGAGGCCCCAGTTAGTCGGGCAAATTGAAAGTACTTCAATCAGATTGAAGCCCTTGCCTGCAATGACATTCTCAAAGGCCTTCTTTATCGCTTTCTTGGCCTTTGCTACAGCAGCCACCTTGTCAACGGATACTCTCTCTACATAGTGTGCCCCGTCAAGCTGTGCAACCATCTCAGAGAACCTTATAGGGAACCCTTGTGTCTTTACATCCCTTCCATATGGCGAGGTCTCTGTGACCTGACCCGGAAGAGTGGTAGGAGCCATCTGTCCGCCTGTCATTCCGTATATGCAGTTGTTGACGAAAATGGTGACTATCTTCTCGCCTCTTGCTGCTATATGTACTGCCTCAGCAGTACCGATAGCAGCAAGGTCGCCGTCTCCCTGATAAGTGAATACTATTTTGTCGGGATTTGCCCTCTTTATTCCTGTAGCGACAGCAGGTGCCCTTCCATGGGCAGCCTCGAACATGTCACAGGCGAAATAGTCGTATGCAAGTACAGAGCATCCTACAGGAGCGACTCCTATGGTCTTGTCTATGATGTCGAGCTCCTCAAGTACCTCACCCACAAGCCTGTGGATGATTCCATGCGTACAGCCCGGGCAATAATGGGTGGGAACATCGAGCATGCCGGTTGTCGGCTTGAAAAGCACCTTCATTTCCTGGTTTTCCATGTTATCCCCTCCCCGTTATTTCTCTTACTTTTTTCATGATGTCCTTAGGCTCAGGAATCATGCCGCCAGACCTTCCGTAGAAGTATACAGGCTTCTGGCCTTCGACAGAGAGCCTTACGTCCTCTACCATCTGGCCTTCGCTCATCTCTACGCTCAGGTATCCATACTTCACGTCCTTCACTGTCTCAGTGAATGCCTTGACAGGGAACGGCCAGAGCGTTATAGGTCTTATCAGTCCAAGGTTCAGGCCTTCAGCCTTCGCCATCTTGATTACATTCTTGCATATCCTTGATGTGGTGCCGTAAGCGACCATGATGAGGTCTGCATTTTCTGTGTTGAACGACTCGTACCTTGTCTCGTTCTCCTTCATCTTTTTGAACTTAGCCTGGAGATGGTGGTTGTGCACTTCAAGCTCTTCAGACTTCAGGTAAAGGGAATTCACCACGTTATGGGTAGCCCTGCCATTCCTGCCATTAGCTGCCCAGGTCTTTTCAGGAAGTACCCTTGTGGTAGTCCTCTCCTTGAACTCAACCGGCTCCATCATCTGGCCAAGCATACCGTCACCCATAACCATTACAGGGGACTTGTACTCGTCAGCCACATCAAAGGCTTCCTGGATAAGGTCTACCATCTCCTGTATCGATGCCGGTGCATATACAGGCATGTTATAGTCGCCATGTCCGCCGCCCTTTGTAGCCTGGAAATAGTCCGACTGTGCGGGCTGTATGCTTCCAAGTCCCGGGCCGCCTCTCACGATATTTATGATTAGGCATGGGAGCTCAGCTCCCGCAAGATACGATATTCCTTCAGCCTTCAGGCTTATTCCAGGTGAAGACGAGCTCGTCATGCACCTTACTCCGGTACCTGCTGCACCGTAGACCATGTTGATGGCTGAAACCTCGCTCTCAGCCTGCAGGAATACTCTTCCAAGAAGAGGCATCTTCCTTGCCATATACGCCGCGACCTCAGTCTGCGGAGTTATCGGATATCCGAAGAAGCACTTGCAGTTTGCACGAATGGCAGCCTCACCGATTGCTTCATTCCCTTTCATGAGAACCTTCTCGCTCAATTTCCCCACCCCCTATTTATACACTGTGATACAAAGATCAGGACACATTCTTCCACAAGATGTGCAGCCTATGCACTTCTCCATGAGCTCCTCCGGTATCCCCGCCGGTCTGTAGCCCTTCTCGTTGATTCTCTCCGTGAAGGAAATTATCTTCACAGGACAAGCGATTACGCACTGGCCGCAGCTCTTGCACCTTTCTTCCCTGAACACTACTTTTGGCATTTGCTCTCCTCCCTAATTATCGCCATGGCGGCTTCATGTATATGTCTATGGGCAGGATCTCGCCCTTTATCCTTTCTTTGACCTCGTCAACCAGGTCTCTCCTCACCACCGTATACGCTACCGGCAGCCCTGTGGCTTCTGATATCTCGAAGACCTTCTCCTCGCCGGAGATGATGTCCTCTGCTGTAGTTTCATATGACAGGTTGGTGTTTGATATCAGCTTCGTCACCTTCAGCCTTGAGCTCCTCTCGATGCTCTCCATGTACTCCATGACCGACCTTCCGTCAGACGTAAGGGGTCTCAAAGTATTTACCACGAAATACATCTCATAGGGCTTGTCCTTCAAGTGCGCGTTGTACTGGCCAAGGACCACTGCACCCATGTCGTCTCCGCCGATATCCATGATGACGCAGGAATCCTCTCTGTAGAAGGCTCCAGACACCTGACGCGGAACCACCATGAGTTCTGCATTGGAGAGGTGCGGACTGGCAGATACCAGCTCGATCCCCTCGGCTTGCAGCTCATCCCTGAAATCCCTTATGCAGAAGTACGGGTTCACGATGTCGATGTCAACAAGGACTACCTTTTCCCCTTCCTTCCTGAGCTTCTTCGACAGGTTCAATGCTATCTCAGATTTGCCGCTGCCGAAATGCCCGGTTATGATTATAAGCTTTTCCAAGTTCTTCAACCCTTTTTTATATTTATCCGGAATCCGGATGTTTTCCACCTATAATTTTACATTAAAACGGTTACAAAGACCAATTTTTATATTTATTATGAATAGCTTAAAATACCTGCGATTTTATGTGCTGAGATTCTTAAAATCTATTATTTGATAAAATTATGGTTACTTTTCTATTAACTTCCGAATATTAGATTGCAAAATAACATTTTCATCAAAAAATTATTTTTTTGTATCAAAAGGCGGGACAAGTGTCCCGCCTTGAAAATCAATATGTCTTTGCCTCTTCTTCGCCATTCAGGACCCTTAAGGCAGCTTCTGAGAGTGCAAGAAGCTCATCCTCTCCGGGATATACCACAACCTCAGCAATAAAGCCAACGCTCTGCCTTATCATCTCAACGATGCTCTTCGACCAGGCTATGCCGCCGGTAAGAATTATTGCATCTACCCTTCCCTTGAGTACAGCAGCATTTGCTGCGATATCCTTCGATACCTGATATGCCATGGCATCGAATATGAGCCTCGCCTGTCTGTCTCCAGACTGGGCAAGATTATCCACAGCCCTTGCATCATTAGTCCCAAGATAGGCCACAAGTCCGCCTCTTCCTGTTATCTTCTTCCTTATCTCCTGCTGTGAGTACATACCTGAGAAGCACATGTCTACAAGCTGACCTGCCGGCAGTCCCCCGCTTCTTTCAGGTGAAAAAGCACCTTCACCATCCAGGGCATTGTTGACATCAATTACCCTTCCCCTGTGATGAGCTCCAGTTGATATTCCTCCGCCCATGTGGCAGACGATGAGGTCCAGGCTCTCGTATTCCCTACCGGTCTCCTTGGCATATCTCTTTGCCACAGCCTTCTGGTTGAGAGCATGGAATATGCTCCTCCTCTTGATCTCAGGCATACCGGAAATCCTCGCGACCTCCTGCAGCTCATCGACTACAACAGGGTCCGCTATGAAAGCTTCCTTTCCTGTCTCCTTCGCAAGCTCATGCGCCAGGACACCGCCGAGGTTTGAAGCATGCTGCCCATAGGCGCCGGACTTAAGGTCAGAAAGCATCTCCTCGCTGATCCTGTAGGTTCCGCTTTCGATTGGCTTTAGCAGTCCGCCCCTGCCCACGAAGGCGTCAAACGATCCGAGCGGTATTCCCTTCTCCTCGAGATAGCCTGTTATGGCCTTCACCCTGAAGCCATACTGGGAGAAAATGTCAGGATACTGCTCAATTTCCTTTGCGTCATGCCTTAGGGTAACAGAGCTCTCCTCGGTAAGGTCATTGTATATGCCAATCTTTGTTGATGTTGAACCCGGATTGATTATAAGAAGCTTCTTCAAAATACGCCCTCCTGTGCCATTGCCTGCATCGCAGCAAGCGCCATTGAGTTAACCTTCGATTCAAACGAATCAGCTCTTGATGTAAGTATGACAGGAGCCTTGGCTCCAAGGAGTATTGCTCCCAGCCTGCAGTCAGCTGTATATGTGAAAGCCTTGTAAAGTACGTTTCCAGCCTCTATGTTAGGCATGAGGAGGATATCAGCCCTTCCGGCAACCTCGCCCTTTATGCCCTTGTGCTCAGCAGCTTCGATGCTTATGGCATTGTCCAAGGCAAGAGGTCCGTCAACAAGACACCCTTTTATCTGTCCTCTCTCATTCATCTTGGAGAGCATAGCAGCATCAAGAGTCGCAGGCATCGCATCATTTACAACCTCTACAGCGCATACCGGTGCAACCTTCGGCACTTCCACTCCCAGACTGTGCATAAAGTCTACCGCATTCTCAAGAATTGCCTTCTTCTCCTTCAGAGTCGGAGCTATTGTGAATGCCGCATCTGTTACCACAAGCAGCCTGTCATAGCCCTTGATCTCGAATACTCCTACATGGCTTATGAGGTCTCCCTTCCTGAGCCCGTTCTCCTTGTCGAGGACTGCCCTGAGAAGGCTTGCAGTATCAACCAGCCCCTTCATCAGCATATGCGCCTCGCCGTTCCTGACAAGGGAAGCGGCAACTAATGCAGCTTTCTTCGGGTCCTTTTCCTCTATCACCCTGAAGCCTGATACATCAAGCCCCTCGGCCTCTGCAATCTCACGTATCTTTTCTCCGTCACCCACAAGTATGGAATCGCATATGCCAAGCTCCCTGGCCTTTACCACAGCAGAAAGTACTGCATCATCCCCTGCAGCTGCAACCGCTGCAGTCTTCATGTTTCCAGTCCTTATCTTCTCATAGATCTCATCAAAGCTTTTCATCCAATAATCTCCTCCTCATAGCTCAGCGGCGTCTCTTCACCGTCAAGCACCCTCTTGGCACCCTCAAACAGCGCCCTCATCTCGTCTTCACCCGGAACTACGACTACAGGCGCAAGGAATCCCACATATGATGAAATGAGGGATGTCATGTATGCGCTGTAGGCAAGTCCGCCTGTAAGTATTATGCATTTGACCTTACCCTTGAGGGCGGCAGCTGCCGCTCCGATTTCCTTTGCCACATGGTATCCCATGGCGTCGTATATGAGCTTGGCATTCTCGTCGCCCTCATCTATCATCTTCTCAACCTTCCTCGCATCATTGGTGCCAAGGTGAGCCAGAAGTCCTGACTTCCTCTGGAGAAGCCTCAGAAGCTCCTTCTCCTCGTACTTTCCGCTGTAGGCAAGCTTCACTACGCCAGACAAAGGCAGGGTTCCGCTCCTCTCAGGCATGAGAGGCCCTCCCTCATTGGCGTTGTTTACATCAGTAAGTCTCCCAGCCTCTACTGGTCCTATGGAGAAGCCGCTGCCAAGGTGAGCCACTACGAAGTTATCACTGGAAAAGTCGTAGCCCTTATCCCTGCAGACCTTTCTCACTACTGCCTTGATGTTAAGGTAGTGGGCAAGGGAACCCCTTTCGATGCCAGGAAATCCAGTGACCCTTGCAAGCTCGTTCATCTCGTCACAGGAAACCGGGTCCACAATATATGCATTTATCCCTGCTGAATCAGCCATCTCCTTCGCGATTATCCCACCAAGGTTAGATGCATGCTCTGTGATCTTTGCATCCTTGAGGTCGCCAAAAAGGGCATCGTCCACCAGGTAGGTTCCGCACCTTATGGGCCTTACTATGCCTCCCCTTCCGACTATGGCAATAAAGTCATCCTTAGACAGTCCCTTGCCTCTAATCCATGAGGATATTGCTTCCCTTCTCAGTGGAAGCTGCTCGCTTATATGCCCGAAGCCTGAAAGCTCTCCGGGGTCATGCTCTATGATGTCGGAATAAAGCGCTACGGACTCGCTGCTGAAAATGGCCACTTTCGTGGAAGTGGAACCGGGATTGATTACCAATACATACTTCAATCAATATCACTCCCTCTTTGTTCTTACATTCTAATTCTACTAAAATCCTTTACAAAATGAAATAGGAAATGACCACTATATTGACAGAAGAATTTTTGATTATCTGATAATATTTTCCTGCAAAATAATTAAATCGGCAATGCATCGCATTGCCGATCTATTATCTCCTTGGCTTGTACCTACTCATTATGCTTTCAGCTGCCTTTATTCCGTCGACCGCAGCAGATACTATGCCGCCGGCATAGCCAGCACCTTCACCGGTCAAATAAAGCCCGCTGCAGGATATGCTCTGAAGCTCATGGCTTCTCACAATCCTCACCGGAGCGGAGGTCCTTGTTTCTACCCCTGTAAGCACTGCACCATTTTCAGCGAAGCCTTTGATCTTGACATTGAAGTCAGTAAGGGCCTCCCTCAGCCCCTTGGTCACAGGGTCCGGGAGTACCCTGCCGATATCAGCAAAGCATACTGCCGGAACATATGTGGGAGTTACCTCACCAAAAGATGTGGAAACCTTACCTTCAATGAAGTCAGATACCAGCTGTACCGGTGCTGTGTAATTTCCACCACCAGCTTTATAAGCCCTCTCCTCGATCATTCTCTGGAACCTGATCCCGTCGAGAGGATGATTGCCGTAGTCATCAGGAGTCACTGATACCACTATGGCAGAATTGGCATTCCTACCATCCCTCGCATGGTAGCTCATGCCGTTGACAACAAGCCTTCCATCCTCGCTGGCGGCAGGCACCACGAAGCCTCCGGGGCACATGCAGAAGCTATAGGCGCCCCTTCCGTCTGAAAGCTTCCTTGTAAGCTTGTATTCAGATGACCTGAGCCTTTCATGACCCGCCCATTTACCGTACTGGTTTCTGTCGATGAGCTCCTGAAGGTTCTCTACCCTGGCTCCCACTGCCATGGACTTCGCTTCCATCTCTATGCCTTTTTTGAACAGCATCTCATATGTATCCCTTGCGCTATGACCTATGGCAAGCACCAGGGCCTCTGCTGGAACTTCTTTGCCTGACACCTTGGCTGACCTAACCCTTCCGCCATCCATTCTGATGTCTTCAAGCTTCTGCCTGAAGGCTATCTCTCCTCCGAGAGACTCAATCTTTTTCCTCATGTTCCTGACTACGTTCTTCAGAATGTCAGTCCCTACATGAGGCTTTGAAAGGTATTCTATCTCCGCCGGCGCTCCTGCCTCGATGAGCTCAGACATGACCTCCCTGACCCTCTGGTCCTTGATTCTCGTGGTGAGCTTTCCATCAGAGAAAGCACCCGCTCCGCCTTCACCGAACTGTATGTTGGATTCAGTATCCAGCGGTCCTCCTGCCATGAAAGCATCCACAGCCGCCGTCCTCTTGTCCACATCATCTCCACGTTCTATCACAACAGGCTCATACCCATGCTTTGCGAGGGTCATCGCGCAGAATATTCCTGCGGGACCAAAGCCTATGATCAGAGGCTTCTCATGAAGGACCTCCGTTCCGTAAGACACAGAAGCCCTGGGCTCCTCGACATACAGGGATGCGTCCCTGTTCCTCGCCCGAAGCAGTACCCTCTCATCATCCTTTGTCTCCACCATTACGCTGTAGGAAAGCTTCACCTCGCTTCCCCTGGCATCAATGGATTCCTTCAGTATCCTAAATGACAATCTATCCTCTGCTGAAAGCCTCAGGGCCTTTGCTGCCTTTGACCTTAATGCCTCCCATGGCTCATCCAGGGATAGGCTGATTGAATTTATCCTGATCATATTTCCTCCATAGAAAAAGCCCTCACGGGCTTTTTCATCAGTTTTGGTCTATGCTTATCGTTACACTCACATTTTCAGGGTTAAGCTTCTCCAGGACAGCTCCCTCAGGAAGCCTTACCTTCGGTACAAGCTCGTGTCCGCCAGCTTCAAGACCTGCAAGGTCAAGCTCTGCGAATATGCTACCTTCTGCTATGGCATCAAGGACGCCCTGCGGACCCCGTATTGATATGGATATGCTCGCAGGCGTTACGGATGCAAGAAGGCCTTCTTTAAGGTTTACGGTCTTTATCTCAACATTGAGGTCCCTGGTACCCTGCACCTCAACCACTGCTGCCACCTCGACACTTGATTCTCCGCCTACTATATATATCCCATCAGGTACTGAGATAGGAACAAGGAAGCTACCGCTTGCAGTTATCCCCCTGAGATTTATTTTCTCAGTATCTATCCTTGTAATGATTCCAAGCAGATCCTCAGGTCCCGCTATGGTAATCGACTGCTTGACCGGGGTAAGCGACATAAGGCTCAGACCATCGCTCATGGTACCTGTTGTTACAGGATTAATGACCACGCTCTTCGTCCTGTATACTCTGGCTGAGAACTGCACTTCTCCCGGTTCAGCCTCCACATGCTGTACAACGCTTCCGCCCTCATCAACTGGAACAACATCAACTGAAACATCCAGGTCTTTGGACAGGCCTTCACTTGTACCCTGTATTATGAGCTTCACAACCTTCTCCACATATTCCGAAGGTCCCTTGATCTTGGCAGTCGTCGGAGTAACCGACGACGGAGCCGCGAAGTATCCTTCAGCGGTCTTAACAGTGTACTCGCTGATTACCGGGACTTCCTTCTCCACAAGTTCATCCAGGCGGACAGTTGCCTTCAGGTTCCTGCTCTTTGTGATGTCAACGTTCTGAGGATAAAGCGTAATGTCAACAGGTAGCTCATTTATACCCTTCATGATGTCATAGCCGCTCATGTCCACCTCCACCCTGAAATCAGTGGGAAGTGCCCTGTAAACTGTTGATGCAGGACCCGTGATCGACAGGTTTACAGTTAAGGTCTGCCCGGGTACGAGCACCAGAGACTGATCAGCGAGACTTTCCGTATTTACCAGCCTTACGCCAACATTGTTGATCCTTACGGTCTTCGTCGGATTTTCAACATTTGTGAGGTAGATCCAGAGGCCGAATGACATGATAAGGGATACTATCTTGATCAGGAGGTCGTTTTCTTTATTTTTAGCCATTCCTTGATCCTCCCCCTTATCGACTCGTCCTTCCCTTCCTCCTTCTTCAATATCTTAGTTAGTATTGCCTGAAGCCTTTCCCTGTCATAGTTCCTCACAAGCTTGCCGTTTACCGCCAGGCTTATGGTCCCTGTTTCCTCAGAAACAACCAGCACTACCGCATCAGATACCTCGCTAAGGCCTATTGCAGCCCTGTGCCTTGTACCAAGCTTCTTGCTGATTTCCTGGCTTCCTGTAAGGGGAAGCACACATCCCGAGGCTATTATCCGGTTCATCCTTATTATGGTGGCTCCGTCATGGAGCGGAGTGTTCGGTACGAATATGTTCTCCAGGAGGCTTGCAGAAACCACTGCATCCACTATGGTACCTGAACCGAGGATTTCTCCGAGGCCTGTAGTCCTTTCAATGACAATGAGTGCTCCGGTCTTTGATTCTGACAGGCTGTCCACAGCATTTGTGATTTCCCTGATTACCTTCTCTATTGATTCGTCCTGTCTTGGGACTCCTCTTTCAGTGAATGCCGACCTTCCTATGTGCTCGAGCACCCTTCTGATTTCAGGCTGGAATATTATGATCATCGACAGTACGCCGATTGTTATGGTCTTCGAGATTATGGTATACACCATGGTAAGGTTAAGTATGTAGCTTACCGGTATCAGAAGAAGTATGAGGAGTATTCCCTTAAGCAGCTGCTCAGCCCTCGTCTCCTTGATTATCTTATATGCCCTGTATATCAGGTAAGCAACCATAAGAATATCTATGATCGATGTAATGTTGATGTTCTTCACTGTATTCAGTATCACATTCAGATTTTCCAAGCTGCCACCTCCCTGGTAAAAAAGTATACAAATAAATTATACATTATTTGATACCCGTTTTCCCCTTTTTAAGATAAAGTTATGGGAATGATTGGAAAAAATGACTAAAAAAACAAGCCCCGCTGAAAGCGGAGCCCTGAATTCCAAATATCCTATCTGTTCCTGGTTATGAATCCCTCGAGGTCTGATTTAGGTCTGAAGCCTATTATCTGGTCTACAAGGTCTCCGTTCCTGAAAGCAAGAAGCGTGGGTATGCTTCCAACCCTGTACCTTGAAGCCAGCTGCGGGTTATTGTCCACATTGACCTTAAGGAACTTCACATCGTCATTCTCCTTGTCAAGCTCTTCAAAAAGCGGTGCCAGCATCTTGCATGGTCCGCACCATGGCGCCCAGAAATCAACAAGAACCAGGTCCTCAGTGCTTGAAAGCTCTTCAGCGAATTCTACATGGCTTACATCATTTATCATTTCATTACCTCCGGATTTTTCTCATGTCATCATTATACAGGACTTCAGAGTTTTGTGAACCCCGGATTTTTCCAAAGTACCATCACTTTCCCTCAGGAGCCTTCCACATCAACGATAAGAATTTTTCCATCCCTTGATCCCACAGTGAAGGTAAGCCTGAAGTCACGATTACCTAAAAGCTCGCCTGAGGTATTGAAAACAGCGGCACCTGCAACTCCCTGGATGTTTGTGAATCCCTTGAAGGTCATGCCGGTAACCTTTGAAACCGACTCCCCTTCGGTGAGCATGAAAAATTTCTCATAGGCCTCGATGGACATATGCTCGCCTATCGTCTCTATGTTTCCTTCCTTCCACAGGACTATGAATTCTCCCAGAAAATCCTGCCTTACAGACATGAGCTTCCTTCTGGACATACCTGTCATGAAAAGAGGCACAGTCACAAGAAGCAGAAAGGCGGCAATGACAAGGAGAGTCCTTGCATTCTTTGAAAGTCCAGGACTCTTTCTCCCGTTTTCAAGAAGCCCTGACATCATTTCCTCGCGTGAAAAATATTCCCTGCAGGCCGGGCAGGCTTCAACGTGACTGAGTACGGCCGCCTTTTCAGTCCTGGTCAGGTCCGCTCCCCTGTATGCTGTTATATGCTGTCTGACCGACATGCAATCCACAAAATCACCCCAAAAATCTTCATCATTTTGATGATACGGCATCCTAAGACAATATTCAACAAACAGCGCGAATTTTGTCAACATGAAAAAAAGCGTTAAAAATAGACACTGCAATTCGACAAATTGCACTGCCTTCCTAAAAACGTTTTCAGTATATGCATGGAACCGATCCGAAATCGGTTCTCTGTCAGCCTAGTTAATGTCAAGCCATTTCAACGCATCAGCCTTCATGATCAGGTCAATGGATTCTCCCGGGCAGTGGCTGCTTTCGCCGCCTCTTCTTACAAGTACATATCTGTTGTTCTTTGTCCTCATGAGAATTTCTTCATATCCGCAAGGATCACCGAAGGTTCCTGACGTCACTCTCTTTATCAGGAGCGCGTTGTCGAGGCTAGGTATCTTCTTCTCCGCCATTGTTCATCCCTCCTTTCATTCATAGCGATAACCCTATTATACCATCAACATCAAAAAAACTAAAGTACCTTATATTGCAGTACTTGTAAACGTATACTATAAGCATATAAAAGAGGCTTCCCGTTAGAGAAGCCTCCTTGCATAATCTTCCTATTCTTCGTTCAGGATGAGCTGCTTCGCCCTCAGTATGGATGATGCAGACATTGAGAATTCATCAAGTCCGTACTTTACAAGCGTTGAAATTGCAGTTTCGTCTCCAGCCATCTCGCCGCACATTCCACACCACTTGCCCTGCGAATGAGCCCCGTCAATGGTCATCTTTATGAGCCTGAGCACAGCCGGATGCATCGGGTCGTAGAGGTATGATACCTTTTCGCTCATCCTGTCTGCAGCCAGAGTGTACTGGATAAGGTCGTTGGTTCCTATTGAGAAGAAATCAACATACTTAGCCAGCTCGTCCGCCATTACGGCAGCGGCAGGTATCTCGATCATTATTCCCCACTCTACCTTCTCACTGAACTCCTTTCCTTCTGCCTTGAGCTCTGCCTTGCATTCATCGACAAGCTTCTTGGAATCAAGGAATTCATTAAGTGATGAGATCATCGGGAACATGACCTTCAGGTTTCCGTATACGGAAGCCCTCAGGAGCGCCCTCAGCTGTATCTTGAATATGTCTGTCCTGTCCAGGCAAAGCCTTATGGCCCTGTAGCCTAGGAACGGATTCATCTCTTCAGGCATTACAAGATATGGAAGCTTCTTGTCTCCGCCAATATCAAGGGTCCTTATGACAACAGGCTTATCTCCCATTTTCTCAAGGACATACTTGTAGGACTCGTACTGCTCATCTTCGGTAGGCATCTCTTCGCGGTCCATATAAAGGAATTCGGTCCTGAAAAGTCCGATTCCGTCTCCGCCGTTCTCGATGACCTTAAGGACATCCTCAGGCTTTCCGATATTGCCGGCGACCTCGACTCTCTTTCCTGATTTCGTAACGGTCTTGGTATCCCTGAGCTTCATGAGCTCCTCTTTTTCCTTCTCGAATACAAGCTTAAGAGCCTTGTATTTCTCTATGGTATCTTCATCTGGATCGATTATTACAGTTCCTTCGATACCGTCAACGATCAGCATGTCTCCCTGCCTGACTACCTCGGTTATGTCACCAAGACCGACTACTGCAGGAATTTCAAGTGTCCTCGCCATGATTGCGCTGTGTGAGGTCTTTCCACCAATGTTCGTAAGGAAGGCCGTAACCTTTGTCCTGTCCAGCTGAGCCGTATCGGATGGTGTGAGGTCATGTGCGATTACTATCGTATCAGGCTCGTCAATTTCTATGCTCTCATCGATTCCTGCCAGATTGTTCATGAGTCTCTTGGCTACGTCCTTGATGTCCGCTGCCCTCTCCCTCATGTACTCGTCTTCCATGGATTCGAATATCGCCACATATCCTGAAGTCACGACATGAGTAGCCTTCAGTGAATTGATGGAGTTGTTCTCTATTTCGCTTTCAATGGCACCAATGAATTCAGGGTCATCAAAAAGCATCAGATGGGCATCAAATACCTGTGCCTTCTCCTCGCCCAAATCTATAAGCGCCTTGTCCCTGATCTTATGCAGCTGGTGCTTCGATTTGTCAGCAGCTCTCTTAAGTATCTCCTTCTCAAGCGGTATGTCGCTAACTCTGGAATCACTGATTTTAAGCTCCACATGTTTCTTGATGTATGCTTTGCCGATTGCGTACCCCTTTGATGCGGCAATTCCTGTCTTCATCGATATTCCTCCTAATATTTTTCTGTTGTTATATAGTTATTTGGATTGAAAATCCAATCCATTTTACCACAAAAGCATATTGTATTATACCCTGCGCACCTTATCAGCTGTTTCCTCGAGATAAATTTTAATCTCATGCCTGATGTATGATTCGATTTCAGTATCCACGTGCCGTTTTTCAGTGCTGCATTTCACGCGTTCATCCCCGCATATGCAGCATTCTCTCGGAGCATAACCCATCTCAAGCCTCGAAATCGGGAACTCCTCCTGGCACTCATAGATGTCAATATCAGAGAACTTTCCCAGAGGATGGCTCTCTTCGGTGAACACTGCATTTTCCTTGTAGATATGTGCATCACCCCTGACCACGAAAAGTATTTCACGGGTAACCCCGGACTCGTAGGTCTCCTCGAAGAGCAGCTTGTTTCCTAAAGTCCTCTTCAATGCCTTCTCAAGCTCTGAAAGGATGATTCCCTCCTCCGGACTCCCTTTCATGGTTACTGGCAGGTCCGCTCTTAGCGCCACTACAGGCATCTGGAACATCTCATTCAGGCTTTCTATCCTTTTGTCCTTGACCTTCCTGATGTAGATAAGTGGCGAGGCTGAGCCTTCCATGACCTTCATAGTTCTCTTCTCATTCTCCAAATCAGTTCTTTCCCTTCTTCGCTCTCCAGGTATTTGACTGTATTCTCGGGTATCATTCCATAGGCTTCCTCTATCCGGTCTTCAGTGAGTAACTTCCTCACTACCGATGCGCTGACGGGGGTCCCGTTTTGCTCCAGCCTATCTACAGTCCTTGATTCCAATGAGCTTTTTTTCATCAGTTCCCTGAGCTTGCTGTTGTAGACTTCAGTCACTTCATCCGTAGGCTCGGATCCGAAGAATCTGACATCTATCGCCAGGTCTCTTGCAATCTTGTCTATGAAAAGGCCACCGTCCAATTCGGTATAGACGCCCAGCATTTCATCGCGCTTCTTGATGAAATATGTCGGGAAAGTCGCCTTCGATATGATGTAGGGTCCTCCCATGAGGACATGGACATTTGGAAATTCCTTGAGTTCGTTCTTGACGATCCTGTACCTGTCCTCGAAAGGGAACAGCGAGCTGTCTTCCTGGACAACGAAAACAAGGAGGTCAGAAACCTCTCTTGATGCGGTCTCGACAAGATACCTGTGACCGTTAGTCATTGGGTTGCAGTTCATTACAACTGCTCCTCTTCTGCCTTCCTTTTTCGGGATCTTCTTCTGGATCCTTGAAATCCAGTTGGAATAGCTTCCGAATCCACCCTCCATGAGGCACGCCCTCTCGGTGTTGTACACGAGTACCATACCCAAAGCAGCGAATATCAGGATGTTCTCAGGAGTAGTGAAGGCAAAGTAGGAAACATACCCCTTGTCAGACAGGTATTGCACCAGTCCGTTGAAGATCAGGCGGGCCAGACCTTCATGCTGATGGTCAGCATGCACGAAGAAATATTTCAGCGTATTGCCCTCCACCGATCCAGTGGCTACAATGGCACCTTCATGCCTGACGACCATGGTAAGGTCGCACCTTGAGTAGACCACCTCGAATGACTTCAGGAAATCGCTGACTTCCTCAAATTCAGTTTTGTCGTTGATGTTGACTTCTTCTGCGAAATAAATCATTTTCACCACCTGAATAGCAGCAGATTGATCGGAAATGGTTTCAGCCCTTCCCTGCCAATAAAGCAAGAATTCGGACTTCATCCCTCTAATTATATCACAGCAGCCGTGCAATGTAGCAAAAAGGAAATGTAACTAAACTGCTAACACTGCAAATTTTAAAACTTGAAAAAGGAACATTGAAATCGAAGGGATAACATCATTTGGTATATCGTAATATACTAAATCATGATTTACTTTATTACGATATACCAAACAAGTTTGCTTACCCATAATCCATTTAGCAATGATAATTCAGTAATCATTGCTATTAGTCTAATTTCGGAATGTGATCCCAAAAAACTAACTTGGCAGACACTTTATCGGCCAATCGTTATCACCATTTTACTCCGAAGCCTCATCCGTATGGGAGCTTTGCACCATCATCCAGTGAATTGAAAAGGTGCCGGCGATTATCCACCAGCACCATCATCCTATTCGATACAATTATCCTGCAATGCCAGATTACACTGAGTAAAAACCGCCTCGAATTCGGAAGTGCCTGTTCAAAGGTAAAATTTATGTTCTGTAAACTCCTATTCCAGCGACTTAAGATAAGCAGCCCTTCCAGTCTCATACAGGTCTTCGCCTCTTGAGTCGATGATGACAGTTGCTGGGAAGTCAACAACCTCAAATTCTCTGATGGCTTCAGGTCCCAGCTCCTCGTAGGCAATGACCCTTGAAGCCACAATCGTCTTCTTTATGAGGGCTCCGGCTCCGCCTATGGCTGCAAAATAAACTGCGCCATGCTCCCTTATCTTCGCCTTAACTGCGTCGTTCCTCTCGCCCTTCCCGATCATTCCGAGAAGACCAAGGTCAAGAAGCCTTGGCGTATAGGCGTCCATTCTCAGGCTTGTTGTAGGACCTGCAGAACCTACGGGCTCGCCTGGCCTTTCCGGCGTCGGCCCCACATAGTATATGGCAGCTCCCCTGATGTCAAACGGCAGCTCTCCGCCGTTATCGAGCAGCTCAATCATCTTCTTATGGGCAGCATCCCTTGCGGCATACAGCTTTCCTGAAATCAGGACATTGTCTCCCGGCTTAAGGCTCTCAAGGGACTCTCTGGTGAATGGGGCATTTATCCTTATATCCATTAAAGAGTAACCTCCTTGTGCCTTGTGGCATGGCAGTTTATGTTCACTGCAACAGGCAGCCCTGCGATATGGGTCGGGAACGTCTCAATAGCAACCTTCAGCGCCGTTGTCCTTCCACCGAAGCCCTGAGGTCCTATGCCAAGGCTGTTTATCTTCTCCAGCAGCTCCTTCTCCAGCTCGCAATAGAACGGGTCAGGGTTGCACTCATCAAGGCTCCTCATCAGAGCCTTCTTCGCAATGTATGTGACCTTGTCGAATGAGCCACCTATGCCCACTCCTACAACCAATGGAGGGCAGGCGTTAGGTCCTGCCAGCTCAACAGTCTCAATGACAAAGTCCTTCACACCCTGAAGGCCGTCAGATGGCTTAAGCATCTTGAGCCTTGACATGTTCTCGGATCCGAAGCCCTTTGGAGCAACCATGATCTTAAGTGAATCTCCAGGAACTATCTTGTAGTGTATTATTCCCGGTGTGTTATCCCCGGTGTTCTTCCTCGCAAGCGGGTCTCCAACAACCGATTTCCTAAGCAGGCCATCTTTGTAGCCTTCCCTTATGCCCTGGTTTATCGCGTCATCAAAGCCACCTCCTGTTATATGGACCTCCTGTCCTATCTCAACGAAGACAACCGCCATCCCCGTATCCTGGCACATTGGCACATTCTCAGTATCCGCAATCTCAGCGTTCTCTATGATCCTTCCCAGAGTGTCCGTTGCGAGCAGCCACTTTTCATTCTCCTTGCTCTTCCTGAGCGCATCCGCCACATCCTTCGGCAGATGGTAGTTTGCTTCCATTACAAGCCTTCTGATCTCAGACGTGACCAGAGCAGCATCAATTCCCTTCATTCAAGCACCTCCTTATTCTCCCATGATTATACTATAATGATCCTCTTTTTTACACAGAGCAGAGAAACGCCGGCAGCAATTGCAGCCGGCGCTGATTTATCTTATTCTTCCTGCCAAGGCAAGAACCCTGTTCATCTCGTTATTAACTATCATATAGCCTTCATCAAAGCCCATTCCCGGCTTTGCCAGTGTCTGCCTGGCACCGCAGGCCATTGCTATGTTCACGCAAACTTCAGCGCTCCTGTTGGTCTCATTGCAGGTACCACCAAGATAAGCACCGATGCCCTTTTCCTTGCAGTATAGAATCGCCTTGATGGAGTTGTTCACTCCTCCAAGGTCAGGAGTCTTCACCTGTATCATGTGGCCTGAACGGTTGTCAGCGAAATAGATGACATCCTCATATGTGTTGCACCATTCATCCGCAACAAGCTCAACATTTATCCCACGACTGTCAAGGAGTGCAGTGAGGTCCCTTAAGGCCTCCATCTGTTCCTTCCTGCCGCCTTTGTCCATTGGCCCCTCAATCCTTAGCCTGAAGGGTCTTGCAGCCTCCTCAAGGGTCTTGAGGTAATCAGCCATCCTGTCCATATCCTGGTTGAAGAGCATGCCTATGGTCCCATAGACGTCTATGTGGAATATGGGGCTATAGTTATCCTCTTCCCTATGGAGAAGCACCCTGTCCCTCAGCCACTCAATGTAGGCCTTGAGGATTTCACCATGCCGTCCGAGCTTCTCGTCGATATTATTGATGAGGGCATGGGGCATGACATCAGCGCCCTTTATTATCATCTTGTCGGCGTTGGTATACCTGTCATCCCCGCTCTGTGCAAATATTGGGATCCTTCTTAGCTCAACCCCGGTGGAATATTCTTCCTTTACGACCTCTGCCATGGTTAGCCTTCTGCTCCTTGAAGCTGCGTCAAGCAGAGCCTGGGTGACACCGTACCTTACAGCTGTATGGAGCTTCTTCCCGTTAACCTCTATTGAGTCGATCTCATCTGCAAGCACACGGAATGAAGATGCATCCCTGTTTAGCAGAGCGTCCCTGACCTCGCCTTCTATGAGCGGTATGAAGTCTTTCGCAAGGAACAGGGGGTCCCTTCCTCCTGCTCCTGAATACTGTACTGCAGCGCAGTCTCCGTAAGCAACCTCTCCATTTTCAAGTATCAGCATTACCGAGATGCTCTCCCCCGGAACCCTTATGCTTTTGAAGCCTTCAGTTGTGGGCTCACCGGTATATATGAAACCATCGTGTCCGGCTCCTCCTACAATGGCTTTCTGGTCGTCAAAGTAGAATCCGGTCTTTCCTTCTGAACAAACTAAGTCTACAATCCTCATTTTTCACCATCCTCCGGTCTTCCGATAAGCATTCCCTTTCCCACTGCAAATATGTCATCAACTGTCATCTGGAAGCCGACCTTCCTGTGTTCAAAGGTTCCCCTCTCATCAAGCTTAGCCTTGTTGAAATCAAGGAGTTCCTTGGACAGAGGTACGTTGCCTGCGTTCAGGTACCTTACTGAACCTGTGTTGTCCCTTGCCGGCATCATCTTTCCATGATTGTATTTTGATGGTGCAAAAGGCACATCTATTAACCCAAGCCTAAAGCCCTCTACAACTCCCCTTGCGAGGTCACCCTTTCCTACCTCGATCACCTTCTCTATCATGCAGGCAGTCTCAGCCTTGATGATCGTTATCTCAGCAGCCAGCTCCTTGCTCATCGGCATCGTCTGCCCCTTGAGCATGTTAAGGGTCATCTTGGTGTCCCTTATCCCCTGTGCGTTCGCTTCCTTAGTCGGTATTCCAAGAGCCTCATGGGGCGTCTTGACTATGACCTTGGTTGCACCTGCAAGAGCTGCTGCAGTTGAGCCCAATGAGATCACACCAAAGGCCTTTGCCTCATCCTCGGGGAATCCTCCCATCCACTGGTGGAAAACTGTCGTAACATACACTCCGTCATATCCGAACCTGTGAAGGTACTCGTTAGTCTGGCTTTCAAGGGCCCTGATGGCTGCAATGTCCTGTATAAGGTTTCCGCATTGGCCGTAGCCTACTGTAATGTTCTTCACTCCCTGCTCTGCAGCAAGAAGAGCTTCAATTATCGCCACCGCATTGGAGGTTGATGGCGGTACGAGCGTCCCTGTAAGAGGTCCGAATGGCTCCCTGTTGAGCTCGATTCCTCTCTCCTCGTAGTACCCGACAAGCCTGTCGCAATACTGCCAGTCGGTTATGGTCTTCTCCATGGAAACACTCTTAGCATACGGTATGTTGTAGCTAATTCCTCCGCCTTCATTCGACGTCCAGCCTGAAGCATGGATTATCTCAGACAAAAGCCTCGCATCCGGTGTACCGTGCCTTGCCTGCACCGGCACATGGACCGCCTCGAATACCCTCCTGCAGCCAGCAACCCCATGGTTGACCGCAGGGAATCCATTCAGCATTGACCTTCCAAGCCTTTTGGATTCCTCTATTCCTACCTGACACTCATCATACCTGTTCTGTCTTGTGTAGGAATCAATGGTTGAAGGCAGAAGGTCAGCCCCCCCTTCCTTCTCAAGGTGGAGAAGAAGTTCGATGTGGTCTTCTATAAGCGCGACTCCTGCCCTTGGCTGGGCCAGGGTAATACCTTCCTCTTTGGCTTTCCTGAGCTTTTTAGCCACATTCTTCTCGTCAGGCACCTTCTTCAGGTACTCCACAGCTTCATTAAGGTCTACGTCTTTTCCGGTCGGCCAGTGCGTCAGCACGTCCTCCCTTATCCTCATGAATTCTTCCTCTGTAAGCTTCCTGTTCCTTAGATTCATATCCCCCACTCCTAACAGCTAAACATATATTTCTTCAGCATTCTTAAAGCCTTTTCACTGTCTATCATTGCAAGCAGCCCCATTGCTGACAGGATGTAGTCCCTGTCGTACAGGAATCCCGGACGCCTCGGCTTCAGGGAATCAGGGTCGTCCATTGTAAACACTGAAGCCCTGAGGATCTCCTTCGGATTCCTGCTGTACACTATTACCCCGCCAGTACCAATGACATAGGGCAGCTCAGACAGGTCCTTGCCTTCCTGAGCGAACATCATTCCAAGCGGAGAATAGATGGCAGTCACAGTGCCAGCATGCCTCTTCATTGACATGTCGCAGCAGATTTTTGCCATTCCTTCATCAAACTCAATGTCGGCTTCTTTTGTTGAGACGAAGGCCGTATTGTCGTGACGCCTCGAAAACTCCTTTTCGTAATCAAACTTCCCCTCGTCCAGGTATTTACGCACAAGTCTTCTGCCAGATGCCTCATAAAGAGACAGGGCAGAATATCTCATCCCAAGATCCCCCTCAACAGTCCTTTTTGAGAGAGGTTCAAGAAGTCCGCGCAAAATAACAGAGGGCTTACTTGGCGCCCCTTCGGCTATGGTGTGGACGTCTGTAGTCGCACCACCAATGTCGATTATCGCAAGGTCACCTATACCCTCCATATCCTTGGTACCCATGGACAGAACCTCCGCTGCCTTAAGGACTGCAGCCGGAGTCGGCATAAGGATGCCGCTGATCATGCCTTCCATTCCTGACATGCCCTTGGCCTTGACTATCCTCTTCATGAAGATGGTCCTTATGGTCTCCCTTGCAGGAAGCACATTGATATCATTAAGGCTCGGCATGACATTTTCCGTCATATGATAATCTATGGCATTGCCAAAAATATCCCTGATTTCATCCACCGCACTCTTGTTGCCGGCGACCACCACAGGAATCCCGATTTCAAATTCTCTGATCATCTTCGCATTGTGAATAATGACCTCCGAATTTCCGCCATTAGTGCCACCTGCCAAAAGGATCATGTCAGCGTTCGATTCCTTTATCTCCCGCATCTCATCTTTGTTCAGCTTGAAGCTGTATACCCTGATGACCCTTGCTCCTGCTCCGAGAGCTGCCCTTTTGGCCGCTTCTGCTGTCAGCTCAGGAACCAGTCCTATGGCGATTATCTTCAGGCCCCCTGCAGCCGATGAACACGCAAGCTTCCTTATGTAGTTAAGCTCTCCTGCCTTGCCTTCAAGCTCCTTCATCGCATTCAGGTAGCCTTCCTTAACATCAGTCTCTACTGTTGTATATGCCTTGCCCGTTGCAATTACCTCATCGGCATTCGCATCCACAGCAGTGAGCTTTGTATAGGTGCTTCCGAAATCAATGAAGAGATACGCATCCCTCATGCTATGCCCCTAACGCTTCTTCTGCAACTCCCAGGTCCTCCCTGAGGTCGTGGATCGCCGTGTCAACCGTTGTTCCCGGGGGATAAACCCTGTCGAAGCCCATGCTTTCAAATCTTGCCTTGACCTCGCTGAAGTCCTGCTTTCCTACTACAATGTTTCCACCAACGTAGAGCAGTATGTCCTTAAGTCCTGCCTCGTCGCACTTTTCTCTCATTCCTCTGCAGTCGATCTCTCCATGGCCATACAGCGATGACACCATTATCACCTGGGCATTGGTCTCAATTGCCGCATTGATGAAATCCTCCTGTGGTGAAAGCACCCCAATGTTAACAACATTGAAACCTGCCTCGGTCAATGAATAATCAAGTATCTTGTTGCCCACTGCATGACAGTCAGAGCCTATAACTCCAAGTACTATTGTCTTCTTTTCCATCTTAATCGCTCCTTCTGCCTACATAAGGCTCTGTTCTATCAGTTTGCTCTTCAGGGCCTTTACCGAGCCCTCATCAAGGTTGTATTGGAATTCTATGATTTCCTTGCCATCGATGTTGTATTTTTCTATATCCTTGACCCTGCCTGGTGATACTATGAGGACCTCGCTGTCTTCAACGAGTTTCCTGACCTCATCCTCATCCCTTGTGTTTGAAAACTCAATGCTGAGGTAGCCGAGTCCTGCAGATTCAAGGGCCTGCCTTGTCTTCTGCATGAACTGGTCTGATATGCACAGGAATCCGAATCTTTTGCTGTCAGGGTATCTCGCTATCCTGACTATGGTCTCCAGGTCTGGATTTATAGCAATTCCCAGGACTTCCTTCCCGAAGCTGCCGACAAGGTCGACTACTTCCCTGACATGATTGAAGGTCGCAATGACTACGCTTGCTTCCCTTAGCTTCCTTGCGGTCTCGTCATCCATGGTCTCCAGGTCTGAGATTGTCAGTGGCTGGCATGGAATCCTGGTAAGCTCAGTGAGCTCCCTTGCAAAAAACTTTGCCTGTTCAATGTTGCACTCGAGGAACACGGACCTGGCACCCGACAAGCCGTTTGTCCTGACCCTTATCCTGTCATCAAGCATCACTGAAAGACTCTTTTCATCCACTCCCAGAGCAGCAGCCTCATCTATTGCCTGGTCCAGCAGCCTGTGGAGGTTCAGATACCTGTCCCTGCCATATCCTGCCGCATCATCAGATACGAAGGTGCCTTTTCCCTGCCTTGATGTCAGCAGTCCTGATGCCTCCAGCTCCCTGTATGCTGAACTGACGGTATTCCTGCTTACTCCAAGCTCCAATGAAAGGTCCCTTTCAGCCGGCATCCTGTAGCCTGCTTCAAGCTCCCTCTTTTTTATGAGTTCGGAGACCTGGTCATATAGCTGCTTATAAAGCGGTTTGCCATTGTTCTTGTTAAGGGTAATGTTCAAATCAGTCACCTGTTTCCTTTAGTCACCTGTTTCCTGCAGGTAATTTTCCCATCTCTTGTTACCCTAATAGTACCACATTGGACGCATGATGCAAGGCTTTTTTTAGTCCATTAGAGTCCAATTTCATAATATTTACCATCTATTCTGTGAATTTTATGAGTCCATTAGGTTCCAATTAATGCGTTTTTGAATATTTCAAAATGGTATCCTTCATAATGTAATCGTATTTATGGAAAAACAAAGAAAAAGCTGCAGGAAATGAAATTTCCTGCAGCAATATATTCATGCGATATTTTTACAAATTTAACATATTTATGAGTAAACTTTCATAATTATCCATCTTTCTTATGAGCTTTACAGACCCGTCCGCCCTTATCAGAACCTCGGCAGGCTTAAGCCTGTTGTTGTAGTTGGAGCTCATCGAAAAACCGTATGCTCCAGCATCCATTACTCCAAGGGTGTCTCCGGTCTTGATTTCAGGAAGTAGCCTTCCCTTTGCCATGATGTCTCCGGATTCACAGATGTTTCCGACCACAGTCTGCTCGAATTCCTGACCTAAAGCCCTTCCGTCATTTGGATAGACCTCTATGTCATGATGGCTGTCATACATCATCGGCCTTGCCAGTACATTGAACCCAAGGTCTGTTCCCACATAGGTGGTACCTGCATTGTCCTTTACAGCATGGACTGTTCCAAGAAGTATTGAGGACTCAGCCACCACATACCTGCCCGGCTCAATCTTAAATAGCGGTGTCTCTCCTGTCTCTGCCATCCATTCCTTCAGTACTTCTGTAAACTCAGCCTTTAGGGATGCTATGTCCAGCGGTTCCTGCCCGGTCTGCTTCTTGTATGGAATTCCGAAACCGCCGCCGAAGTCAATTATCTTAAGCCCCTTGAAGCTCTTTGCAATCTCAAGGAGATTTTTGACTGCAGCAAGGAATGGGTCCTTCTCCATATAGAGCGAGCCTATGTGCTGATTGATTCCAATGAGCGTGGTTTTATTCCTGGTCAGTATTTCCTTGACCTTATCTATGTCATCCATGGAAACGCCGAACTTGGTCTTCTTTCCGCCTGTTACTACCTTTTCGCTGTGACCAGCGCCGACACCAGGGTTGAACCTGATTGCGACCTCAAGACCGTCAGCTATCCTGCCGAACTGATCAAGCTGGTCCAGTGAGTCAACACTCACTATGATTCCCCTGTCCAGGGCAAACTTCATCTCTTCAGCGCTTACGTTGTTCGCTACGTAGAATATCTTCTCATGCTCGAAGCCTGCAGCCTCAAGGGCCAGTATCTCTCCCGGAGACATTGCGTCAGCATAGAGGCCCTCCTCGTGGATGATCTTAAGAAGGCTTACATTTGAATTCGCCTTGACTGAATAGTTGGACTGGAAATTGGGAAGCTCTGCAAGGTTCTTCATATCCCTTGCCTTCTGCCTCAGAATCTCCTCACTATATACGTAAAGGGGGCTTCCGAACTTTACAAGAAGCTCCTTAGGGTCATTCCCCTTATAAAAATCTGTTGTCTGTGAATAATATGCCATATCCTACCTCCTGGCCATGATGCCCGACTAAAGGGCCAAAAGCCCCTTTTCCCGTTGAAACTTAATGTATTTGATTTTATCATGATTTTTTCCGCATGAAAAGCATATTGGATATTTTCATGAAAAAAATCAGTAAATATGCATAGATGGTGAATTATTCAATTTTTCACTCAGCCATGAGCAATCGGGAGGGTTGTGATATATAATTTAGTTATTGATAGGAAGCTTACAAAGGGGTGAATAGATTGAAAGAAATAGACATAAGGGAATTAGGCTTCAGGATAGGAAACGCTGAGGACAAAGACGGCGGGACAGGTGTGACTGTCATCCTCTGTGAGGATGGTGCAGTTCCAGGGGTGGATGTGAGAGGTGGAGCACCCGGAACCAGGGAGACCGACCTGATCGATTCGAGGGAAATGGTTGAAAGGATCCACAGTGTAGTGCTCGCAGGAGGCAGCGCCTTCGGACTGGATGCCTCTTCAGGAGTAATGAGATTCCTCGAGGAAAAGGGCATCGGCTTCGACACCGGTGTTGCAAAGGTCCCAATAGTTGCATCCGCAGTGCTTTTCGACCTTGCGTACAGGTCAGCCAAAATAAGGCCTGACCTTCAAATGGGCTATGAGGCATGCAGGAACGCATACCCGGGAAACTACGAGGACGGCTCAAGAGGTGCAGGAACTGGTGCCACAGTAGGAAAGATCATGGGACCACATAACGCCATGAAGAGCGGCATAGGTTCAGCAGCCTATGAGGTTGGAAGCGTCAGGGTCGGGGCAATAGTAGCTGTAAATGCCTTCGGCAGCGTATACGATGGAGGAAGCCTGATGGCAGGACCAAGGATTGCCGGAATCCCGGCTTCCACCGAAGATCTGATGATAAAGGGCATGGAGGCAAAATTCCGGGGAAACACTACAATTGGCTGCATCCTGACCAATGCCAGGCTGACCAAGGCTCAGGCCAACAAGCTTGCCACAATGGGACAGGACGGCTTCGCCAGGGCAATCAGACCTGTACACACAATGGTTGACGGAGATACCCTTTTCGTCATGGCAAATGGCAGCGAGGAAACAGACCTCAGCTTCCTTGGAACCCTTGCAGCTATGGCAGTTGAAAAGGCTATAGTCGAAGCTGTAAGGAAGGCAGAGAATCTTGGTGACGACATACCGACCTATTCGCAGATCGATTCAGGCAAGCTTAAGCACGGGCTTGATATATTCTAGGACAAATAGGGCGAAGCCGATGAAATTCATCGGCTTCGCCCTATTTCTACCTTATCTTAATGTATTTCCACTTTCCGGTCCTGAACCTCATCATTACAAAGAACCATCTTATCAGCTGGTCTACAAGTACGGCTGCCCATGCTCCCGTAAGTCCCATGCCGAAATTGTTGACAAGAACATAGGCTATGATCAGCCTGAACGGGAGAGCGCCTATAAAAGTCGCAATCAGCGGCCAGAAAGTATCACCGGCTCCTCTTAAAGCTCCGGCAAGTATGAGCTGGGATACCTGGAATGGCTGGACCAGCGCGATTATCTTGAGTGCACCTGATGCATTCCTAATAATCTCAGGGTCGGTGGAGTATAGGGATACGATATCCGTTCCGAAGAAAAAGAACAATAGGGCTATTACAGTCGCGACCACTGAGCCCATCTTCCTTGTCTCCTTAGCATACTCCTCAGCCTTCTTCGGATCTCCGGCACCGAGTGACCTGCCGACCAGTGATGATGCTGCTATGCCAAAGCCCTGTCCCGGCTGGAAAGATAGTCCAAGGATGCTCAGCGCAATCTGGTGGGCCGCATAGACTACAGTTCCAAGACCTGCCACTATCCTGACGAATATAAGTATGGCAACTCTTAAGGCCAGGGATTCAAGTGAAGCTGGAACACCTATCTTCACAAGGTTAGTCATGATGTCCCGGTTGAATTTGAACTTGTTCCTTAAGTTGAGCCTTACCACGCTGTCGCCCTTCAGAACAAAGGCAAGGAGCAGCATGCTTGCAACCACATTGGAAAGGGATGTTGATATTCCGGCTCCCGTTATTCCAAGCCTTGGAGCTCCCAAAAGGCCGTATATCAGGATCGCATTTCCTACAACATTCAGGAAGTTAACCATAATGTTTATCTTCATGGGAACCTTCGTCTGTCCCACTCCGCGGAGAGCAGCCGTTATCGACATGTTGAAGGATTGGAATATGAAGCCGACCATTATTATCTTGAAGTATGCGTTGCCTATTCCTATTACATCCTGGCCCGCACCCATGAACTGCATTATCTGGTTTGAAAAAACTATTCCCAATGCTCCCAGCGGTATTCCAAGACCCAGAAGATTCAGTATTATAGTGTGCTTCAGAGTACTCTCAATCCTGTCCCTCTTGCCCGAGCCAAGATACCTCGCTATCATGGCAGTTCCGCCTACATTCAGGGCCTGTACAAGCGAAAGTCCTACGAACATGGGCTGGTTGGTTATTCCAACCGCAGCCACTGATGCTGCAGCCTCTCCAAGGTTAGCAAGCCTCCCAAGCATAATCATGTCAACCATCCCGAAAAGAGTGCCCATGATGAGCTCAAGCACTATGGGCCACGAAAGCCTAATGATATCCGCCTTCACAGGATTCTTGATATATGCGTATATATTCAGTTTTCCGCTTCTCTTTTTATTAATCTCTTCCATTTCGTCTAACCATCACTTTCTTATCACATACAGAAAATTATAACATATAAACATCTTGTCAAAAAAATAACTTAGTTCCAAATGTATTTGAAGATGGAGATTACCATTCTCCATCATTCCAGAAGCCTTTCGCAGATGCCATCCATTTTCAAATGACAACATAAAGGATACTGCTATTCATCTGTGGTGTGGTGTTGCGAAGACAGAGTATAATATCTCTATATAAAATGAAGTGGTATAATAAATCATGTAATAGTCCTTCTTATTAATAGCCTGATAGGGAGAGGATGTGTGAGGTATTGAATGGATAATCAAATCAGAAAGTCTCTGCAACGAACTAAAATGAAAACACAAAATGTAAACCTGTACTATGGGTCATTTCAAGCTTTGAGGAACGTTTCCATTGATATTCAAGAATGTACGATAACTGCCCTGATTGGTCCGTCAGGGTGCGGCAAGTCATCCTTTCTGCGGCTTTTAAATAGGATGAATGACCTGATACCTGGAGTTAAGGTTGAAGGCAATATTTTGCTGGATGATGCTTCAATTTATGATAAGGATATGGATGTTGTTGCTCTCAGAAAAAGAGTAGGCATGGTATTTCAGAGACCAAATCCATTCCCGATGTCAGTATACGATAATATCGCCTTTGGTCCACGGCATCATGGACAAAAACATGCTTCTGAGATAACAGATATTGTTGAGCGGAGCTTACGAGAGGTCTCTTTGTGGGAAGAAGTAAAGGATAAGCTTAAAAAGCCTGCCTTCGACCTTTCGCCAGGTGAGCAGCAAAGGCTATGTATTGCACGCGCACTTGCAGTAGAACCAGAAGTAATATTGATGGACGAGTCATGCAGCGCACTTGATCCAGAATCCACTCTAAAAATTGAAGACTTAATGCAAATCATAGCTAAAAAATATACTATAATCATCGTTACTCACAACATGGAGCAAGCTGCCCGAGCATCTGACATGACTGCATTCATGATGATGGAAGAGGATAAGGCGGGAACCCTTGTTGAATATGCACCGACAGCCGAACTCTTTTCTAACCCTAGAGACAAACGAACTGAGGACTATATCACAGGCAGATTTGGGTAAACTGAACATAGAAATGCTGTGAGGAGATTGGAAGCTCCGTGCAAAGTCATTGAAAGTTGTTCTGCAGAAGAATCCGGCTAATTTTCCTCACTCGAATGGGTAACCTTAATAACATAGGAATGGAGGAAATCAGGCACCGATATTATCCTCACCGATGATTCTGGTTCTTGATTTTGTGTGATGAATATGAAAACAATGTATCTTAACTGCAAGAATCAAAGACGATCTGTCAAAGCCTTGGGAGCAGTGCTGCTGTCTCTGACTGTGAGCCTGACGTCCGCCTGCAGCATAAATTCAGAAGCAGGCCTTATTGTTGCCGGATCCACTTCTGTGCAGCCTTATGCCGAGATTTTAGCGGAAGAATACGCAATTCTAAACCCCGCTTCAGTCATTGACATTCAGGGGGGTGGCTCATCAGCCGGCATCTCTGCAGCCAAGTCTGGCACTGCTGATATCGGTATGTCATCCCGATCTCTAAACGACGAAGAGAAAAACTTGTGGAGCATTGAAATTGCCAAGGACGGGTTAGGTATAATAGTAAACCCTGCCAATCCGATTCTAAATCTGACTTTGGACCAGATCCGCAAAATTTACTCATCTGAAATCACAAACTGGAGCGAGATTGGTGGTTCAAATTCGAAGATCCATGTTATTACACGTGAAGAAGGGTCAGGTACTAGAGGCGCATTCGCGGACTTGGTTATGGAAAAAACTGAAATCACTCCAAAAGCCATAGTTCAAGACTCCAATGGGGCAGTAAAGCAATTGGTTAAGGATGATCCTAATGCCATAGGCTTCATTTCTTTAGGTCTGGTAGATGACACTGTGAAAGCATTGCATCTTGAAGGTATTGCAGCAACCCAGGAAAATATACGAAATGGAAGCTACAGTCTGTCAAGACCATTCCTATTCGTTTCGCTCAGCCAGCCTTCGGGACAAATCAAGCAATTTATCGACTTTATCCTCTCTGCTGAAGGGCAGAAAATATTGAGCAATGAGGGACTAATTCCTTCAAAGGAAGGTGCAGAGAAATGAAACATTTCAAGGAAAGATTCTCTGAAGGCATTTTTCTCATTTTGGCGCTTTCGTCTCTGTCAGTACTTGCGCTGATAACAGTATTCATAATAATCCAGGGCTTGCCGATAATCTCCAAGGTTGGCCTGATCAACTTCATATTTGGAATGAAGTGGGCCCCGAGCCAGGGGGCATTCGGAATATTCCCCATGATTGTCGGTTCAGTATCAGTCACACTTGGCGCAGCAATCCTGGGAGTTCCAATCGCTATTTGCTGCAGTATTTTTTTGGCTGAGTTTGCCCCAGCTGCACTAAGAAACATCTTTAGACCTGCCATTCAGCTGCTGGCTGGCATACCATCAGTAGTCTACGGATTTTGGGGAGTGCTGTTCATAGTTCCAGCGATCAGGAAATACCTGGGTGGACCTGGGCTAAGCATATTGGCAGGTTCAATCATTCTCGCAATAATGATTTTGCCTACGATAATCAGTATATCTGAAGTGTCCCTGCTTTCCCTGCCGCGTCAGTATAAGGAAGGTGGATTAGCCTTGGGCCTGACCCATTGGCAAACAATATATTTTTTGCTGTTGCCTGCTGCAAAGTCGGGAATTGTTTCCTCAATAATCCTGGGAATAGGACGCGCAATTGGAGAGACCATGGCGGTGATAATGGTTCTTGGAAATGCGGTAGCTATCCCACAGTCGATTCTTGATCCGGTAAGGACTCTGACAACTAATATAGGTATTGAGATGGGTTACGCATCCGGTGACCATCAGCATGCACTGTTCGCCACAGGTATAGTATTGTTTGTAATAATCATGGTTTTAAATGCTTCCGCCCAATATATCACGAGAAAGAGGTGAGGCTAGTATGAAAATCAGTGCACGAACTTCACAAAACATAGCCAAAGTTATTATTTGGTCAGCCGCACTTCTAGTAATTGTGATTTTGCTTGCCATAATTCTCTACATACTTGCGAAAGGCATACCTGTTCTAAGCTGGCAATTTCTGACTGAAATTCCGCGAAATATGGGTCGCTCCGGAGGCATTTCCTCATCAATTGTTGGTACCTTACTTGTGACATCAGTTGCGGTCATCGTAGCGATGCCATTTGGAATCGGAACGGCTTTCTATCTTACAGAGTATACCCGTGAAAGCAGGATCACACGTATTATCCGTTTCAGCGCTGAGTCGCTTGCAGGGATTCCATCCATTGTCTACGGACTCTTTGGATTCATATTCTTTGTCACATACCTGAAATTGGGATGGTCTGTTCTATCAGGCGGCCTGACTATGGCAATCATGATACTTCCGACAATAATCCGAACATCAGAAGAGGCAATTCGTACAGTACCAAACCTGTATCGTGAGGTAGGCTATTCACTGGGAGCCACAAAGTGGCAGACCATAACCAAGACTGTATTCCCATCAGCGCTTCCTGGCATAGCCAATGGAGTGATTTTGAGCATAGGCCGATGTGTGGCCGAAACGGCTGCTGTAATGTTGACAGCCGGTTCAGCCCTGCGTATGCCAACATCTCTATTTTCACCGACAAGGACCATGGCAATACATTTTTATATACTGGCCAGGGAAGGAATATCGATTGAGAATGCCTATGGCACAGCAGCACTGTTGATCACACTCATTTTTCTGATAAATGTCGTTTTCAATATGCTTGTCAATCGATTCATTGCGAAAGGTCGTTAGGAGGTGGAAGATGAATCAACAATCGAAGATAACAATAAAAGGGTTGAAATTCTATTATAAGGAAAAAGAGGTAATTCATGGTATCGACCTTGAGGTTACGGCAAATGAGATCCTGGCATGCTTCGGACCTGCCAACAGCGGGATAACGACTTTGCTGAGAACACTGAACCGTCTCTGCGACTTGATTCCAGGCGCACGCCCGGAGGGCGAAATCCTCCTTGATGGAAAAAACATTTATCATCCGGATATGTCAGTAGCTGAGCTGCGCCGCAAGGTAGGTATGGTCTTTGATGTGCCCACGCCTCTGCCCATGTCCATTTTTGATAACATCGCTCTGGGGCCTAGTATGGGTGGAGTCAAATCCAAGGCAGTACAGAGTGAAAAGGTAGAAAAAGCTTTGAGAATGGCTGCTCTATGGGATGATGTCAAAGACAGGCTGCACACTCCTGCTGCTAGATTATCCGGCGGACAGCAGCAGCGACTATGTATTGCCCGAGTTTTGGCACTGGAACCGGAGGTAATATTGTTGGACCGACCGTGTTCAGCGCTTGATCCGGTATCGACAGCTAAAATAGAGGATTCACTTAGAGAGCTAAAGGACCAGTTCACCATAATCATCGCACCTCATACTGTTCAACAAGCAGCGCGAATTGCTGACAAGGTCGCATTTATATTAATGGGTAATCTGATAGAACAGGGTATTGCTGAGGAAGTTTTCGCTAATCCTAAGGAGCAGCGAACAAGTGACTATATTACCGGAAGGTTCGGCTAAGAAAATTGCCGCAAAATCCAGCCTGTATATATTGAGACTAGCCTGTTCATCAAAACTATTGACCAGATGATGCTGTGGTAGATTTAGAGAACCGGTGTGAAATTCCAGAAAATTAATTACTGAGAGACAAATTGTAAGTTTTGGAGGTATATGGAAGTATGAGAAAAAGGTTTGACCAAGAGCTAGAAATACTTAACGCTGAAATAATCAAAATGGGAAGTCTCATTGAAACTGCAATTGAAACCAGCGTAAACGCACTGGTGGATCAGGATATGTCCCTTATAGAAATAGTGAATAACCTGGAAATCGAAATTGATGAGATGGAAAAAATCATTGAGAAACATTGCATGAACCTGCTAGTGCAGCAGCAGCCGGTTGCTTCGGATTTGAGACTGATAGAAGCTGCATTGAAGCTGATCACTGACATGGAACGTATCGGAGACCATGCAGAAGACATTGCTGAAATTACGAAATTGTTCGAAAATAAAAAATTCATAAAGAACCTGGTCCATATACCGCAGATGGCTGAGGTCACCATAAGCATGGTAAAAAGGAGCCTCGCAGCATATGTCAATAAAGATGAAAAGTTAGCTATACAGGTCTGTATCGATGATGATATTGTTGATAACCTGTTCGTTACCGTTAAAACAGAACTTATTGATATGATCCGCGAGGATTCTAACAACGGGGAACAGGCAATCGATCTGATTATGATTGCTAAATACTTTGAAAGAATTGGAGATCATGCCCAGAACATTGCCGAATGGGTAATCTTTTCAGTGACCGGAGAACATAAGAATACGGATAATATTGGAAAGACGATTCAAGCTGGCTCCTTTGCTGAGTGACACTGCAATTTGAACAAATTGAATACTGTCAAATAACACAAAAAAAACAGACCATATTATGATGGTCTGTTTTTATTGTTTAAGGCTCTTAGTGAACAGAACCTCAGCCTTACTTTCAATTTTATCCCAGCCCTGATTAAGCTGAGTCATTTGCTTTATCCAATTACTTCAAAATATCAGCAGTCTTCATAGCAATGCTTCGTCGTGGCCTTACTGATACTATTCTGGTGAATTCGTAGCAGGATAACTGAATTCCGGATAAAGGAACAGAAGCTCTGTCATTTTACTGCGATCTGCCTTGTACCAGGACTTTCCAATTCTCAACATGTCGTCCTGCACAAGGATATCTAAAGTCTCCTCTCCTTCTACCTGTACCTTCATCGCCCATCCTGCAGGATTTCCTCCAAGCGGCGAGTATCTCAGGTCAATGGAGTTGAAGACCTTGATGAACCTTCTCATGTCATCCTTACCAGTCACATGCTTTACGGCATCCTCAGTTGCCCTGATTGACATGCTGACTGAGGTCACTTCATCTGCCTTCAGTTCCGGAGTGACTATGTTTCTGAACATGACATAAGCTACCGCTATGAGTAAAACAAGCAGCACTCCATTAATCATATTAAGCTTCCATCTCTTCAAATACATCACCCCCCTCTTTTAGATATGTGTTTATTATATACTATCTTTGTTACCTCTGGTGAAAGTTTCTTTGAACATTCTGCCAAAAAAAGGACCGCTTTACGCGGTCCATGAATTTCAGCTATTCTTCATATCTGCCGAGAACTGCCTCAGCAACATTGTTCGCATGGTCTCCTACCCTTTCCATGTTGGATATCAGGTCAAGGAATAGTATTCCAGCTATAGGGGTACATTTCCCATGGGTGAGCCTTCTGATGTGCGTTTCCCTGTATTCCTTCTCAAGCTCGTCAATTCGCTTCTCGACCCTAAACATTGACTCCGCACGCTTCTTGTCGTTGTTCTTGTAGCTTTCAATAGCTATGTTAAGCGCATCAATGCAGTACGTGAACATCGACTTGAGCTCTTCGACAGCATCTTCAGTCATTTCAACGCCCTTTCGTATCTTTTCCTGAGCAAGCTCCATAATGTTCTCTGAATGGTCGCCTATCCTCTCGATATCGTTCAGGACATGGTAGGTTGAAGCTATCCTTCCGAACTCATTGATGTCTATATCGCTTGAAGAGAGCTCCACAAGGAAGTTGGTTATTCCTTCATTAAGCTCGTTTATTGTCCTTTCGTTTCCAAATATCCTCTCTGCGTTTGACTCATCGCTCTCAAGGAATGCCTCAAATGAAAGCTTGAAGTTTTCCTTGGCTATCTCAGCCATCCTTACAGTCTCGTTGATTACCTGGCCTTCAGCTATGGAAGGTGTCTGAAGAAGCCTCTTATCCAGCCTGTCGGTGACAGATACAGTTACCTCGTCCGTTCCGATCAGCTTGTTTGCTGCTGCAATAAGCAGATTTGAGAATGGAAGAAGTATGATCGTATTAAGCACGTTAAACATGATATGAAGGTATGCTATCTGCATCATTATATTTTCAGGTGATGTGACACTTCTAACTGCTCCAATCATCAGTGTCCCTAGTGGCATAAATATAAGCGTTCCTGTTGAGTTAAAGAGAAGATGTATTACCGCTGCCTTCCTGGCGGTCTTGTTGGTTCCTATGGATGACAGGAGGGCTGTAGCGCAAGTTCCTATGTTGGCACCTAGCAGCATCGGGAATGCAACCTCCATGGTTATCTTTCCAGTTGAAGTCATCGCAAGAAGTATTCCTGTCGTTGCAGAGCTTGACTGTATTACTGCTGTAGCAACAACTCCAAGTATGAGTCCCAGATACCATTGGCTTCCAATTGAAAGTATTATCTGCTCGAATGCTGCCGATTCCTTCAGTGGAGACATGGCAACCTTCATGAGCTCCATACCCTCCATGAGAAGACCGAATCCAAGAAGTATGCTGGCAAGGTCCCTTCTCTTCTTAGCCTTCGAGAACATGAACATTATGGCTCCGAAGAATATGGCGATTGGAACTATGGCATCCATATTCAGGGAGATTATGAATGCGGTTACAGTTGTTCCAATATTCGCTCCCATGATTATTCCGGTTGCCTGAACCAGATTCATGAGTCCTGCATTTACAAATCCTACTACCATGACCGTTGTCGCCGAACTGGACTGAATTATTCCAGTTACTATCGTACCTACCAGAACCGCACTGATCGGATTGGCAGTTACCTTTTCGAGTATGAACTTGAGCTTCGACCCCGCAGCATTTTCAAGTCCGTCTCCCATCATCTTCATTCCATAAAAGAAAAGTCCAAGACCCCCGAGCAGACCTATTATCATTTCAAAATCCACAATTATTCCTCCGTTTACAGAAAACTACACATGTAAGTCCAGTTAACATGATACAGGAATCTTCACCAATTGTTAATGGAGTGTAATGTGAATTAACATAGATTTAACGTTTGAAACGATAAAAGCAGGATCCTTTAAATTAAAGGACCCTGCTGCATACATTTTATTTTGGGCCTTGTTCCAGCCTATCCAATGGATTCGCCATCACAGTTGAAAACCTCAATCGCAGAGAGTGCTGCGTCCTTGTCCATCATGAGCTTGAATATAGATAGCGGTGCCGTGCAGGTATGCGCACCTGCATTCAGGGCATCCGTTACCTGAGAAGCTTCCTTGAAGCTAGCTGCCAGAATCTTAGTAGTAAGTCCCCTTTCATCGATGAAAGATCGCATCCTGCTAATCTCATCGTACGGGTTGAGGCCGCAGTTCTTCATCCTGTTGACATAGGGCGCCAGGTAGTCACATCCGGCTATGGAGCTCAGTATTGCCTGGTCTGCCGAATAGATTGCCGTGCCGAGTATCACGGTTTCCGGGTCATGTTCCTTGATGCGCCTTACAAGCTCCAGTCCCATGAAGCTCATCGGGGTCTTTATTCCAATCGCTTTACCCTTCGAAATCCCATAATCATAAAGCTTAAGATAGTCCGCATACAGTTCTTCAGTATCGCGGCCTACTACCTGAACAAAAAGCATTCCGGGCCCAAGCTCGAGAATGTCATCAAGCTGATTGAAGCGCGGCTTGTTTCCCTTCCTCAAAATCGTGGGATTCGTGGTTACTCCCTTGATTATTCCAGTCTTCAGCGCTTCCTTTATCTCATTTATGTTTGCGGTATCTATGAACATCATGATCCTTCCTTTTCCAATTAATTCTTTTCTCAGATTATCTGCTCGGTCCTCTCGATAATGTCGTCCTGTGTCTTCCTTGACAGAACATTGAAGAACGCTGAATATCCTGCAACCCTTACTATAAGGTCCCTGTGCTTTTCAGGATGCTGCTGGGCTTCCCTCATGGTATCTCTTGAAACCACATTGTACTGGACATGGAAGCCATCCAGCCTGTTGAAGAACGTCCTCAGCATCATGATAAGCTTCATCTTGTCCTCTTCCGACTGGAGTGTCTGCGGATTTACCTTCTGGTTAAGAAGCACACCTCCTGTGATTTCCTTTGTTGGAAGCTTCGAGACAGACTTGAATACTGCAGTCGGGCCGCTTCTGTCAGCATTATGGCATGGTGCGCAGCCTTCAGCCAGAGGTTCGCCAGCCATCCTTCCATCCGGAGTTGCAAGCGTACCCAGCCCCTGACCGATATTTGCTGAAATCGAGGATGTTCCTGCGTAATAGTTGCCGCCAATGGGTCCTCTTCCAAATCTCGTGTTGTGGTATTTCTTCATCTCCCTGATATGCATGTCGTAAGCTTCTCTTATAAGCAAATCCACATAATCATCATCATTGCCATATTTGGGAGGTACCTCGCTCATTATCCTTCTGATTCTCTCGCCTTCAGACCCTTCATAGTTGTTCATCATGGCACTCCAAAGCTCCTGAGGAGTTACAAGCCGCTCGTCAAAGACGCACTTTTTGATAGCGGACAGTGAATCTGCTAGATTTGCGATTCCCACCTGGAGGTCTGAAATCATGTCGTATACAGCTCCGCCCTCTTTAAGGCTAAGCCCCCTGTCAATGCAGTCATCAACAAGCGCGGAACACAGTACATCCATGGTATTTAGCTCAAGTGTCCTGTCGACTGCAGCATCAATTATGACCTGCTCTTTCGTGAACTGGGTGATGGTCCTGTCCCATGCAGCCATTACCTCATCAAAGGACTTGAATCCAGTAAACTTGCCTGCGCCTTCCATAAGATATGAGCCTGATTTGGGATCGACTCCATCATTCATCGCTATAAGGAGCGTCTTCGGATAATTGAGGAAGCTCATGCCTGTGCATCTGTATCCCCATTTCCCGGGTACTCCGACCTCAACACAGCCTATTGCACTGTAGTTGTAGGCATCCTCTCGTGAAACGCCCTTCTCGATTAGTGAGGGTATTATGACCTCATCAGAATTGAATGCCGGCATTCCGGTACCAAGCTTCATAAGCTCTATTGCCTCGTTCATGAACCTGCTGTCAAGGCCCCTGTGATATCGTACCGTCAGATTCGGCTGAGGCAGATGTACCTTAGCATCAGACTTGAGAATCAGGTAACTGAGCTCATTCACGGCGTCCTTTCCATCAGGAGTCTGTCCCCCAATCGTTACATTCTGATATAGCGGGCTTCCTGCGGAATACTGGGTATGGCTCCAGGACCTTATCTTATTGATGGTATATGTCTTTATCCAGAGGTTCGTCAGCAGCTCACAGGCTTCGTCCTCAGTAGTTCTGCCTTTCCTGAGGTCATCCATGTAGAAGTCGTAGAGATACTGGTCCATCCTTCCATACGAGAGGGAATGTCCGTTGCTCTCTATCTGAAGCACGAGGTGGACCAGCCATATGGACTGGACTGCCTCATAGAAGCTGTCAGCCTTGCTGTAAGGGACCTTCTTCAGGGTACTGGACATCTTTTCCAGCTCCGCCTTCCTCACCGGATCCGTCGTACCTGCCGCCATTTCAGAGGCAAGAAGTGAATACCTTCCGGCAAGCTTGGTGACAGCATCGATTGTTATCAGGATACCCTTGTAGAAATGCATTTTCTCCTGGTTGCGATAATCGGTCAGGTCCAGCTTCAGCATGGCCTCTCTAGTCTGGTCCTTGAAGCTTTCAAGCCCTTCCCTTATTATCCTCCCATAATTCACTGCGATATGTGCGTCTCCTGAAGTGATGTTCCCTTCAGCCTTTATGATCCCAAGATCATAGAACAGACGGCTCTCATCAGGCATCCCCGCAAGAGCCTTCTCCTTGATCGTCTTCCCTTTCCAGATGGGTGCAATGTCCCTCAGTATCTGCTTGTTCTCCTCTGTTATATGGAATACATCGCCATCACGCTTGTCAAACTGGTCAAGCTCATCGATGACCCAGTCCATTGCATATTCAGGGAATATTGGTGCTGCACAATTGGATGATGCCTGGTTTCCGGCAATCAGTGTCTCATCCTCAATATAGATGGTCATGTTGTCAAGGATTGTCTCAAGCATCCTTGCACGTTTTATCGCAAGGGGCTGCGCGGCATACCTTTCGTACGCTTCAGTAGTGCTGACCGCCCTCTCGACACAAACCCATCTTTTAGATTCAAGGACATTTTCACGATACCTGTTCATCCTTGCTGTCAGTTCACCAAAATATCTGCTCATTTTTTCCTCCCATTCTTAACTTTAAAGCCTACTTTGCTACAACCACGCTTATACCATGCATCATAAGCTCATCCGCTACTTCTCTGCTTATGCCATTATCTGTAACTACAGTACTTATCTCATCGAAGGAGAACTGATGCACGAGTCCGCTGGACCCGAACTTTTCAGAGTCTGTCAGAACTATTACTTTTTTCGCGCTTTCTGCCATGCTCCTTACAGTATCTGTCCTAACCTGGTCCCTGCCTGTGAATCCTGAATTTTTGTCAAAGCCGTCAGTCCCAACAAAGAGCTTGTCAACCTTGAACTGTCCTGCACATAGCTTCGTCATTGGCCCGGTGTTTACCTGGGATTCCCTCTGGAATTCCCCTCCCAGCAGCGTCACATTTATTCCTCTGGAGTCCCTTATGAAGTTAGCTATGAATACTGAATTTGTGATAATCCTTCCAAATCCCTTTTTCCTGGATATCTCCTCCGCAAGGAGCGCACAGCAGGACCCTGATTCTATCATCACGGTTTCTCCCTCCTGTATCATCTCGGCAGCCCTTTCTGCGATCATTCTTTTTGTTGAATAGTTCCTTGCAAGCCTGTTAGCGAGATCATCCGCATTTAGCACAACTGCAAATCCATGTTCTCTGCCAATGAGGCCCTTGGCCTCGAGCTGGTCAAGATCCTTCCTGATGGTGACCTGCGATACATTGGTCCTCCTGGAAAGGTCAGCCACAGATACCTTTCCTTCCTTTGTGATGATGTTCAAAAGTTCGATTTCCCTGGACATGTTCTCATCTCCAAACTCTTATTACTACGCTTCAAATTATACCTTTCACTTTCGTAAGTGTCAATAATTACTTTCATTCGTAAGTTTTTTTATTCTTTTTGAAATTTATCTCTTCAATTTGCATCTAAATTCTGATATGCTTAATACATCGAGGCAAGGAGGAACCAAATGAGCAGAAAAGGAATGGTATTCAATATTCAATGGTTCAGCATTCATGACGGACCAGGTATCCGTACTGCGGTTTTCCTAAAAGGATGTCCGCTTCACTGCCCATGGTGTTCCAATCCTGAATCTCAATCGAAGGATATCCAGCTTACCTGGGACAGAAAAAAATGCATCAGCTGCGGAGCCTGTATAAGCGCCTGCAATTTTGACGCAATACATATGATTGAGGCGAAGGATCTGAGCCAAGAAGCTTCATCAAAGAAAATCATCATGATAGACGGAAACAGATGCACCGCATGCATGATGTGCAAGAACGCCTGTCCAAAAGGTGCAATAGCATATGAGGGATACTATAGGACCGTTGATGAGGTCATGGACATAGTAATGAAGGATGAGCCATTCTATCTTGAATCAGGAGGCGGAATCACTCTTACAGGAGGAGAAGTGCTCTCCCAGCCGGAATTTGCAGCTGAGCTGCTCAAGACTGCGAAGTTAAAAGGCCTCCATACTACAATAGAGACAACCTGCTTCGGACCTAAAGAGAAATTCATGGCCCTACTGATTCATCTTGACCTTCTGCTTTGCGACATAAAGCATTGGGACAGCGAGAAGCATGAGAAGGTTACCGGAGTGCCTCTGGGACAGATATACGATAACATCAGAAGCGCGCTCCAGATACCGGGTCTTGATATAATTGGAAGAATCCCAGTGATTCCAGGATTCAACTATACGATCCACGATGCTGAAAAAATGAGCGAAGCTATCAGCGGACTTGGAATAAGTAAAATCCACCTCCTCAGATATCATAGCTTCGGTGAAAACAAGTATGAGCTGCTTAACCGTGAATACCTGATGAAGGGCACGGATTCAATACAGAAGGATGATCCTTTTTTCTTAGAGTATGCGGATGTGTACAGGCAGTCAGGACTGCAAGTGCTGTAAATTGAGAGACTGCAAAACCCCGAAGCCAAAGAGGCTTCGGGGTTTGCTCATAACGTATTTTTATTTGGTTAGAAACCGGGAAAGGGTTATATGTCATGCGCTATTGGCTTCATCCTCTCAAACGTATGGATATGACTGAAGCCAAGCCCCTTAAGTATCCCCTGGACTTCACCAATCTTATATCCAAGGTGAGACTCGGCGTGTGAATCGGATCCTATGGTGATAATCTCTCCTCCCAGGCTCCTGTATAGCTTAAGAATGTCCACCGAGGGAGTCAGGTCATTAAGACCGTACCTGAATGAGGATGTATTCACCTCTATCCCCTTTCCGTCACGGATCACAGTCTCAAGGATTTCCCTGATCAGACCCTCCACCTTTTCAAAGGGATAATCGCCTTCATCGTCGTACCTCTTGATCATGTCAAGATGACCAAGTACACTGTAGTCCTTATAGGTCCTTATTACCTTCAGGATCTCCACATAATATTTCTCATTGTATTCCTTTTGAGTCTTTCCCTTCTGGAAATCCTTTGTCCAGAATTCCTTGTCACCCACCTGGTGGCAGGACATAATTACAAAGTCAAAGTCATACTCATCAAAGTCCCTCTGGAACTGGTCTATCGTATGCACCTGCATGCCGAATTCAATCCCAAGCTTAAGTCCGATCTCTGTTCCGTACTTTTCACTGCATCTTCCGAATTCCTTCACGTACGCAGGATAATCACAGTTATCCTCAGTCTTTACTCCATGGTCCACGTGCTCGGTAAAGCAAATCTCCTGAAGGCCAATACTGATAGCCTTCCTGACCACTTCCTCCATCGGATAAACAGAATCATCGCTGAAGCTTGTATGAACATGGTAATCTGCAATCATATTAATCACTCCTGACCAGAACTTGTACACATCCAATCATTCCTAAGTCTACCTCCCTAGCTCTGACATGATATTGACTATGGAAATCATGTATGTTACGTTATTATGGTAACTTAGTAAAACTCTTTTGTAAAGTCTTTTAGTATGGAGGAAGTCAATGGTTTCAATTTCTGGAAATTCCTTTGTCATCAGGGAAATCAATACGAATCTTGTCAGGAATGTGCTTAAGTCTGGCGGCCAGTATACAAAACAGCAGATAGCCGCTTCTACCGGCCTGACTTCAGTTACTGCAGCCACTGTCCTGAATCAGCTCATAGCAAGCAATGAGGCTATTGAGGTTGAACTGTCATCTCCCCGTGGGGGCAGACCTGCCCACCAGTTCAAATACAATCCAGACCATGCGCATGCCCTGGTACTGTTTCCTGTGGAGGCAAAGAGTAATGTCAGGATAAGGTGCACTGTAGTCAACCTGTTCGGAGAGACCGTTTCAAGGAATGATTTCAAGGTACCTTACCTAGAGATTCCAATCCTGGAAGAAATCATTGACGAGATTATAATGTCATATCCCAAAATCAGTGCTATCGGTCTGGGGCTTCCGGGTGCTGAGCACGAGGGAAAGATCATTGTATCAGACTACAAATCACTTATCGGTTTGCCGCTTGTGGAGCATCTCAGAATAAGATACCAACGGCCTGTAATAATGGAAAATGATGTCAACTCTGCTGTAATCGGATATTCTGAAAAAGAGCTTGGTAATGACAAAGCTTCTGTAGCATATATCTATTTCCCAGGAACTTATCCGCCTGGCTCAGGGCTGCTTCTTAATGGCAGGTTGCTAAAAGGAGACAGCAATTTCGCCGGTGAGGTGTCTTTCATTCCTCTTGGAATTGACTGGACCGACAAGGAATTGTATTCTTCTCAGGAGAAGACATCAGACGCAGTAGCAAAGCTGATAGCAACAGTTGCCAGCATCCTTAATCCCCGGGATTTCGTACTTAACGGCGACTTCCTGACAAAAGGTCAACTGGAAAGAATCCATGAGAAATGCATGGCCTTGCTTCCTGAAAAGGTAAACCCCAGACTTCACCTTTCTGATGATTTCAACAGGGACTACCTGAATGGAATGATCCATCTGACCCTTAATGCAATAGAGCCGGGAGTCGTACTTTCAAGAGGCGGTTTTTAATATGATTCCCGGCGTCTGCGAATCTGATTCCAGTGACTTGATACAAATTATTCTTAACATAAATCATTTCAAGTCCTGAATATAAATTGAAATGCTCCCTTGTGAAAACTAAAACAGTTCTCATAAGGGAGCATTTCAGTTACCTACAAGGAGTTTCATCATCTTTTCTTTCACCGCACAGACTGGAGCAATCCTTATCCTTTACATAGGTCTATGAACAGCAGTGCCAGACTAATGCAGGGTTTCTAATATAAGCGTCAGCCATGGAATTTTTACCAACCTTTCTATACTGCTTTAGATGCTATTCTTTCGTAAAGTATTCAATCATTTCCTTGTATCGGTCCTGTGCCGAAAAGCATGTATCCAGCAAATATCCTCTTTCCTCCAGGAAATTATTCAGACCACGATAATAGAATTGCTTGTGCTTCTCTTCAATAATAAAAGGTTCAATATTGTTTTTTAAACACTCCTTGAACATGATCATTCGCCCGACTCTTCCATTTCCATCTTGAAATGGGTGAATGGACTCAAATCTATAATGGAACTCCATTATATCCTCGAATGTTACCTTCGAAATCTGATTATAGTCTATCAGTAATTTAGCCATTTCACCTTTAACCTTTGAAGGGGCAACTGTCTTATTATCTCCAACCATATTGGGCTTGCTTTTGTAATCACCCACCATAAACCAATCTTTTCTGCTATCTGAAGTGTTATTTTTCAGTATCCTATGGAACTCTTTGATGATAGCTTCCGACAAATTCTGGTCAGCTATGTCCAGCATATAGTCAAAACACTGAAAATGATTTATAGTCTCCACGATATCATCTATTGAAGCAGTTTCTTCATTCGCTGTTGCAATTGTATTTGTCTCGTAAATATATCTGGTCTGGTCCTCTGTCAGTTTACTGCCTTCAATACGATTGGAATTATATGACAGCTTAACCTGAGTCTGATGATATATCCCTCCCTTTAGCTTCATTTGCATCTCTTCCCTAAGCTTTTGCAGCAAAGGATTATCTATGTGGCTAATCATCTCTATGATGTCTCCCGGCTGGCAATTCAAAACTCTACAAATTTCTTCAATGATTTTCATTGAAACATTCTCATTCTTTGAAAGCTTAGCCATTGTGGTAGATGACATCCCTATTCGTTTCTGCAACTCGGTTTTTGAAATCCCTTTATCTGAAAGCAGCTGAAATAACTTCCTATACTGAATTGGCATTTCGTCACCATCCTCTCCAGTATTATACCACATTCCTTTACAATTATAAATTTACAAATCAAAATCTTTGTCTTTATAAAGATTTCTAACACATAATTATATATAAAAAACCTTCCAGAATAAATCCTGGAAGGTTCTGTAACTTTTCTTGTAATACGTGAAAGGAGTAATCCTTTTGAAAGGATAGTAGTCCTTATCTCTTTGAGAACTGAGGACTTCTCCTCGCCTTCTTCAAACCGTACTTCTTTCTTTCCTTCATTCTTGGGTCTCTTGTAAGGAATCCTGCTTTCTTGAGGTCTCCTCTGAGAGATATGTCAGCCTTGAGCAGGGCTCTGGAAATTCCGTGCCTTATTGCTCCTGCCTGTCCTGTGAATCCGCCACCGTGAACATTTACGAGAACATCGTAGCTGTCCTTTGTGGAAGTGAGAACGAGCGGCTGGTTTACTATTGTTATGAGAGTCTCAAGTCCAAAATAGTTCGTGATGTCTCTCTTGTTTATCGTTACCTTGCCTTCGCCTGGTACGAGTCTGACTCTTGCAACTGACTTCTTTCTTCTGCCAGTTCCTATGTACTGTACTTTTGCCATAATTTTTATCCTCCCTCAGTCCTTCTAGTACTTAAGCTCAAGAACTTCAGGGTTCTGAGCCTCATGAGGATGGCTAGATCCTCTGTAAACCTTCAGCTTGAGCAGCTGGGCTCTTCCAAGGACTCCAGTCGGGAGCATCCTTCTTACCGCTTCAGTGAAAGCGAGCTCCGGCTTCTTTTCCATTACTTCCCTGTAAGGTGTCTCTTTGAGTCCTCCTGGGTAGTTGGAGTGGTGCCTCATCATCTTCTGGTCAAGCTTTTTGCCTGTAAGCACAGCCTTCTCAGCATTGATTATGATTACGAAATCTCCTGTGTCCACATTAGGTGTGAACTCCGGCTTGTTCTTTCCTCTAAGTATGGTAGCGACCTGGCTAGCTACTCTACCGAGAGGCTTTCCAGCTGCATCAACCACATACCATTTTCTTTCTACTTCACCTGGTTTTGCCAAATATGACTTCATTTCTTTCCTCCCGAAACTCTACAATTAAGTTCCTATTGTATTTAGGTAATCCTCGACTGTAGGATCCGGGGCTAGTGGATCCTTACAGGAAATTAACAAACACGATTATTATATTACATGTTCCACTTTCATGTCAATAAAAATCGTGGTGACACTCGTGTGCCAATATATTATACTTCAAAACGAAATCATTTTGAAAGTATAAACAACAAATAAATCTGAAAAACTGGATAAAACCGGATAATTTTCTACATTTTGCTGGTGCAGCTGCATTTGTTCAGCTCAATAGTATACTTTCTCAAGATAAAGCCCGCATGATGGAGCAGGCTTTGACCTTCCCCTTATACCAGACTCGAGTATACTCAGTATTTCTGAGTCACCTATTTTCCCCATTCCTGCATCAATCAGGGTTCCTGCTATGATCCTTGCCATGTTGTAAAGGAAGCCTGAAGCGGTAAGGGAAAGGATTATGAAGTCACCTTCCTCGCAAAGGGTTATGTCCCTCATTTCCTTAACAGTGTTCATGTCGCTTGAGCCTGTACTCATGAATCCGCGAAAATCGTGTGATCCCCTGAACAGTTCTGCTGCAGTCATCATCTTCTCAAGGTCAATTGATTCCTCCACCAGGCAGGCATAATTCCTGTATATGGCTGAAGGGTGGCTTCGTCTCAGCATCCTGTAGGAATATGTCTTCCCGTCAGAGCTGTACCTTGCATGGAAGCCTTCAGGCATCTCCATTGAGGAGAGTGCCCTGATGTCGTCAGGAAGCTTTGCATTTACTGCCAGAGCTATCCTTTCAGGTGGTATCCTTCCAACGGTTGTGAATGACACAGGATACTCCCGTGCATGTACGCCGCTGTCGGTCCTTGACGAGCCATTGACTTTGATTTCCTCCATGAGGAGGTCAGACAGTGCCTTTTCAAGGTCACCCTGGACAGTCCTTGCATTGGGCTGCCTCTGCCATCCTGAAAATGCAGTTCCATCGTATTCTATGAGAAGCTTAATGTTCATATCAGATTCGTAAGTCCTAGTGCAAAGGTTGCAGCAAACAGCACTGCAAACGAGGCGAATGCCACTCCGTCACGCTTTGTGTACTTGAGCTGCTTCATCCTGGTCCTTCCCTCTCCGCCTCTGTAGCTCCTGGCCTCCATGGCCATTGCAAGCTCCTCAGCTCTCCTGAAGGATGAGATGAATAGAGGGACCAGAAGAGGTATAAGGCTCTGTGCCTTCTTAATGAGGTTCCTTGATTCGAAATCAGCTCCTCTTGCCATCTGAGCCTTCATTATCTTGTCAGTCTCATCCATGAGTGTGGGGATGAACCTTAGCGCTATACTCATCATCATGGCAAGCTCGTGAGCAGGCACCCCTATCCTCTTGAAAGGCTTCAGAAGGCTCTCTATGCCGTCTGTGAGCTCTATAGGGGAAGTAGTCAGGGTAAGCACCGAAGTGCCCATTATGAGGAACATGAGCCTGAATGTCATGTACATGGCCTGATATACGCCTTCTCTGTAAATCTTGAAGATACTGAACTGGACCAGCAGCGTTTCGCTGGTTCCCTGAGTGACGAACAGGTTCAGGGCTGCAGTGAACAGTATGAGCACGAATACAGGCCTTATTCCCTTGTACAGATACTTGGGCGAAAGCTTCGCGACCTTCACCATAAGCACTATGAAGGCGAATACCGCCACATAGCCTACGAAATTCTTTACAAGGAAAAGGTTTATTATAAATAACAATGAAATCAGTATCTTCGTCCTCGGATCAAGCTTGTGTATGAAGGATTCGCCTGGGATGTACTGTCCAATCGTGATACTCTTTATCATGACAAGCTTCCTCCCTTCCTAAGCAGCCTGAGCAGCTCCTTCTTTGCATCCTTCACCGTGAATATGTCGGTGGACACATCGAAGCCCTTATCCTTCAAAGCCTTCATAAGGTAGGTAATCTGAGGTGCGCCGAGGCCCACGCTTTCAAGAAGCTCAGCCTTTGTAAAGACTTCGCTTGGCAGTCCCTTCATTATGACCTTTGAATCGCTCATTACGATGACCTCGTCAGCAATCTCCGCAACATCCTCCATTGAGTGAGTTACAAGGATGACAGTCGACTTGTAGTATTCATGGAGTTTGATTATCTGCGCCAGTATCTCGTCCCTGCCCTTGGGATCAAGTCCCGCTGTAGGCTCGTCAAGTATCAGGACCTGGGGTTCCATTGCTATGACACCCGCTATTGCTACCCTTCTCTTCTGTCCGCCGGACAGCTCGAAGGGAGATAGATTCCTGAACTTTTCAAAGTCGAGTCCGACTATTTCCATTGCCTTCCTGACCCTTGACTGTATCTCAGCCTCAGGAAGCCCAAGGTTCTTAGGACCGAATGCGACGTCCTTCTCTATGGTCTCTTCAAAAAGCTGGTACTCAGGGTACTGGAAAACAAGTCCCACCCTTTTCCTTACCTCGCTCATTACTGTCTTCTTGTCGGTAATGTCTACATCACCAATGAAGATTTTACCAGAGGTCGGCTTCAGAAGTCCGTTAAGATGCTGAATGAAAGTTGATTTACCTGAGCCTGTGTGTCCTATTATCGCATAAAACTTCCCTTCCTCCAGCTCAAGGCTGATGTCGTCAAGCGCAATCATCTCGAAGGGTGTTCCCGGCATGTATATGTGCGTAAGATTCTCTACTTTAATCGACATAGCGCCTCCACCATCTCCTCAATGTTGAGGATTCCCTCTTCAAGCGGGATACCTTCCTTGATCAGCTCGTGTGCCAGCTCAGTCACCTGAGGAACATCAAGGCCCACTGACTTGAGGAGTTCAACATTCTTGAACACGTTCCTGGGAATATCGTCTATTATTATCTTGCCTTCCTCCATGACTATTATCCTGTCACCCTGGACAGCCTCTTCCATGAAGTGGGTAATGTGTATTACGGTGATTCCAAAGTCCTGGTTGAGCTTCCTGACGGTCTTCATGACCTCCTGCCTTCCAGAAGGGTCAAGCATTGCGGTAGGCTCATCGAGGATAATGCATTTTGGACGCATGGCAAGGATTCCGGCAATAGCCACTCTCTGTTTCTGTCCGCCAGAAAGAAGGTGTGGTTCATGACGCCTGTATTCGTACATGTTGACTTCCTTGAGAGAATCATCTACCCTCTGCCTTATTTCGAGCGGAGGAACTCCGAGATTTTCAGGGCCGAAGGCAACATCCTCCTCCACTATGGTCGCAACCATCTGGTTGTCAGGGTTCTGGAATACCATTCCAGCTCTTCTCCTGACCTCCCAGGTATTCTCAATGTCTGTGGCATCGATGCCATCGACATATATCTTTCCCCCTGTAGGCAGCAGAAGCGCATTCATATGCTTTGCAAGGGTTGATTTTCCTGACCCGTTATGTCCCAGGATAACAACGAATTCACCCTGCTTTATCGTGAGGTCGATGCCGTTAAGGGAATACACCTTCTCGGCATCCTCCCTGTCGTCATAATAATGAGTGAGGCCTTCAGCCCTTATCATATCTTTCTTTTCATCTATGTTAGTCATAACTTCCTCCTCATGGATAGGCACTGGAATCCTATTCCCATGGATTCCACTACTTATCCTGATATTTGGAAAAAAGGGACTAAGCGCGCTTAGTCCCTTTTGTTTCAACCAGGAACCTAAGTTCCCGGGACAATTAAACGAGCTCGAGTATCGCTACTTCCGCGCCGTCGCCTCTCCTTGGTCCTACCTTGTAGATCCTGGTGTAGCCGCCGTTTCTCTCGGCGTACTTTGGAGCGATGTTTTCAAAAAGATCACTTACCACAGCAGGCTCCTGAACGAAGGCAGCCACCTGTCTCCTCGCGTGAAGGTCTCCCCTCTTTGCAAGGGTGATCATCTTCTCTGCGATGTTCTTGGTCTCCTTAGCCCTGGTTACTGTAGTCTCTATCTTGCCATACTTGAGGAAGCTTGTAACAAGTCCTCTCAGCATGGCTCTTCTCTGGTCGGACGGACGTCCGAGCTTTCTCTGCTGAGCCATTTTTATACCTCCTTACTCGTCGCTGGATCTTAGATTCAAATCCAGATCCTTGAGCTTTCTTTCAACCTCTTCAAGAGACTTCTTTCCGAGATTCCTTACCTTCATCATGTCTTCCATGGATTTCATGGTAAGCTCATGAACGGTGTTGATTCCTGCCCTCTTCAGGCAGTTGTACGACCTTACGGACAGGTCAAGCTCTTCGATAGTCATCTCGAGGACCTTTTCCTTCTTGTCGTCTTCCTTCTCTATCATGATTTCAACGTCATTCGCATGATCTGTCAGAGTCATGAAAAGCTTGAAGTGCTCTATGAGTATCTTCGCTGCGAGGCTTATGGCCTCCTCAGTCTTGATGGTTCCATTGGTCCAGATCTCAAGAGTCAGCTTGTCGTAGTCAGTTATCTGTCCTACTCTCGTGTTGTCCACTGAGAAATTGACTCTCTTCACCGGTGTGTATATGGAATCCACAGCTATTGTCGACAGGCTCAGGTCATCGGATTTGTTCCTCTGCTGTGAAACATATCCCCTTCCCCTGTTGATGGTGATTTCCATATATAGCTTCGCTTCTTCATCAAGGGTAGCGATATGAAGGTCCTTGTTTATGATCTCCACATCTCCGTCGGTCTTGATATCTCCGGCGGTTATTACTCCCGGTCCCTTGGCGTCGATATATATCTGCCTTGGTCCGTCCCCGTTCATCTTAAGGAACAGGTTCTTGAGGTTCAGGATGAGCTCTGTGACATCTTCCTTGACTCCGGGTACTACTGAAAACTCATGCAGCACGCCGTCAATCTTGACTGATGTGGGAGCAACTCCCGGAAGAGAAGAAAGAAGCATTCTCCTCAATGCGTTACCTAAAGTAATTCCATAGCCTCTTTCAAGAGGTTCTACTACGAACTTACCATAGGTGCCATCTTCATTTGTCTCTACACACTGGATTTTTGGTTTTTCAATCTCAAACATTTTGACCCTCCTTGGATAATGCAGTCTTCAAAGGTCAACTGATTCCATGATTCCCGGATCTATACGCTTGGCTTAGCCTTCGCTGTGTGCCCGGGTAATAGTGCAATCCAAGAGGATAACTAGACCCTTCTTCTCTTAGGAGGTCTGCATCCGTTGTGTGGAATTGGTGTTACGTCCTTGATTAGAGTAACCTCAAGACCTGCTGCCTGAAGTGACCTTATTGCCGCTTCTCTGCCTGATCCAGGTCCCTTGACATATACCTCTACACTCTTCAGACCGTGCTCCATTGCAGCCTTTGCCGCAGTTTCTGCAGCTATCTGTGCAGCATATGGTGTGCTCTTCCTTGATCCCTTAAAGCCATGAGCTCCTGAACTGGACCATGAGAGGGCGTTTCCTGCCGCGTCAGTGATGGTTACTATGGAGTTGTTGAAAGTAGACTGTATGTGAGCCTGTCCGTGCTCAATATTCTTTCTTTCTTTTTTTCTTCTTACAACCTTCTTGGTGTTTTTAGCCGCTGCCATTATCTTCCCTCCTTACTTCTTCTTGTTAGCTATGGTCTTTCTCGGACCCTTTCTTGTTCTTGCGTTTGTCTTTGTCTTCTGACCTCTTACCGGGAGACCCTTTCTATGTCTGATGCCTCTGTAGCATCCGATTTCAACAAGCCTCTTTATGTTCAGGGCAACCTCTCTTCTGAGGTCTCCTTCTACTTTGACATTCTTGTTGATGAAGTCTCTTATAGCATTGACTTCAGTTTCGGAAAGGTCCTTGACCCTTGTGTCAGGATTCACGCCTGTAGCTTCTATTATCTTCTTCGAAGTAGAAAGGCCGATTCCAAATATGTAGGTTAGTCCGATTTCGACTCTCTTACCTTTAGGTAGGTCTACGCCTGCTATTCTTGCCATATGATTATTTACACCTCCTGTTAATACTCTTTCTATTAGCCCTGTTTCTGCTTGTGCTTAGGGTTCTCGCAGATAACCATTACGTTACCTTTTCTCTTGATGACCTTGCACTTTTCACAGATAGGCTTAACTGACGGTCTTACTTTCATCTCGTTAACCCTCCTTTATTACTTGGCTCTCCAGGTGATACGTCCTCTTGTGAGATCGTATGGTGACAGTTCAATAGTCACCTTGTCGCCTGGTAGAATCCTTATGAAATTCATTCTCAACTTTCCTGACAGATGAGCAAGAATTGTGTGTCCACTTTCAAGTTCAACTTCAAACATCGCGTTCGGAAGTGATTCCTTGACGGTGCCCTGCATTTCTATAACATCTTCTTTTGACATAAGGTACTTATACCTCCTTAGCCTGAAGCCCTATGAGCTTCGCAATTTTTACCATGCACTCCTGATCTCCTGCCCTGAGGCCTTCAATCGTCCATTCTTCTGCTCCAGCTGCAACAAAAAGATGCTTTTTGTTCTTTCTCTTAGGGTTGTCAAAAGAATGCTTGTTTCCATCCACCAGAGTGACGAAATACCGGTCGGTATCTTCGAATACTACATAGTACTTTCCTAGGTCTCTGCCTTTTCTGGAAAGCACCAGGCATCCCTTCATTCCATTGTCTTCCACAAACTCACCTCTTGATTGCCATAGCTATAAATCAAAATCCATAACTAAGCAGCATTTTCTCAAATGCCCCGCATCAGTGTCAGGATCTCGGGTTCGCCATCTGTAATGGCCACGGTGTTCTCATAGTGAGCAGAAAGCTTTCCGTCTTCTGTAACCGTAGTCCAGTTGTCGTCTAAGATCCTTACATTGTACCTGCCAACATTTACCATAGGTTCGATGGCAAGCACCATGCCTTTGTCTAGCCTGGGTCCCCTGCCCTCTTTTCCGTAATTCGGTATCTGAGGGTCTTCATGCAGATTCCTTCCGATCCCGTGGCCGGTAAAATCCCTTACCACTGAAAATCCGTTATCCTCCACATGCTTCTGTATGGCATGGGATATGTCCCCAAGCCTCCTGCCTTCATAGGCATGTTCCATTCCCTTGAAGAAGCTTTCTTCGGTCACCCTTATGAGCTTCCTTGCCTCCTCTGAAACATCTCCTACCGGAAAGGTCCTTGCGGCGTCTCCGTGGAATCCGTTAAGAAACGCTCCGACGTCAACGCTGATGATGTCCCCTTCCTTCAGTATGTTCTTCCGGTTTGGTATGCCGTGAATCACCACATCATTCACAGAAGCGCATATGGATCCTGTAAATCCGTGATAATTCTTGAAAGATGGTTTAGCTCCGTGCCTAGTTATAAATTCCTCACACAGTGCATCAAGCTCCTGTGTGGATATCCCCGGCCTGATATGCTCGGCGATCATCTCCAGGGTCATCCCTGTGAGCTGTCCGGCCTTCTTCATCAGGTCCAGTTCGATCCGGTTCTTAATTATTATCATTATTCCTTGCTCCCAAGTAGCTTTACTATGCTTTCGAAGACCACAGGTATTGCCTGTGTTCCATCAACCACCCTGAGTATTCCCTTTGCCAGGTAGTACTCTATGAGCGGCTCCGTCTGCCTGTCATAAATATCAAGTCTGTCCACTACTGTATCAATGGAGTCGTCCTTCCTTTGTATGACCTTTGTTCCGCATACGTCACAGACACCCTTTGCCATCGGCGGGTTGTAGACAAGGTGGTAGGTTGCTCCGCATGACGGACAAACCCTTCTTCCTGTCATCCTGTCGATTATGAAATCTCTGGGTACCTGTATAAGCAATGCCGTATCTACGGCTTCGCCATCGGCTGCAAGCATCTTACCGAGCTCGTCAGCCTGGAATACGGTTCTCGGGAATCCATCAAGCAGGTAGCCGGTTTCGCAGTCGGGCTCACTGAGCCTTCCTTTGACCATTCTGATGGTAACCTCGTCCGGCACAAGCAAGCCTTTGTCCATGTACCCTTTTGCAAGGGTGCCAAGTTCCGTTCCGTCAGCGATGTTCTTCCTGAATATATCTCCTGTGGAAATATGCGGTATCTGGAACCTTTTGCTTATGGACTGCGCCTGCGTGCCTTTGCCTGCTCCAGGGGGACCTAACAATATAATCTTCACGGGCTTCATCTCCAATATTCTTATTTAAGAAATCCTTGATAATGCCTCATCACAAGCTGTGATTCAAGCTGCTTCATTGTGTCCATTGCCACGCCAATCATGATGAACAGCATTGTTCCTCCGAAGGCGAGACCCTTGAACGAAGTATAGCCTTCAAGGACTATTGGGAATATAGCTATGGCTGCAGCGAATATTCCGCCAACTATTGAAACCCTGTCAAGTATCCTCTCCAGGTATTTGGCAGTTGCCACACCAGGCCTAATGCCTGCCACGTATCCGCCTGATTTTGCCATGTTCTCAGCCATCTCATCCGGTTTGAACGTTATGTTCGTGTAGAACCAGGAGAAGAACAGCACAAGCACCGCGTAAATCAGTGCGTAAATTATCGTATTTGTCTTGAATGGGCTATAAGCACCTTCTGTCAGCCACTTTATCCATGCCACGTTCGGGAAGAACTGGGCGAGGGTTGCAGGAAACTGCATTACGGACATCGCGAATATTATCGAAATTACCGCTGAGCTGCTTATCCCTACAGGTATATGTGTGGACTGGCCTTTGTACTGCTTTGTCCCTACTACTCTTCCGGCATACTGTACAGGTATTCTCCTCTCACCGAGTGAGAAACCAGTCACACCGACGAACATGAGAGCCACTACAATAACAAAGAGCGCAAGCATGACTATGTCGATGTTTTTGCCCGTATAGAGCGCATATACCTGATACATCAGGGTTGGGAATCTGGATAATATGTTCACGAATATCAGTACTGAGACACCGCTTCCTATTCCCTTTTCAGTGATCTGGTCACCCAGCCACATGAGGAAGGTCGAGGATGCGATAAGAGTCATTATGATAAGCACCGTGTTGAGCGGTGTATCCTTTTCGACTGCCCCTGCATTGTATATTATGACATAAGTTCCATAAGCCTGTACCGCACCGATTGCTATAGCCGCATACCTTGTTATGTTCTGTATCTTTGCCCTTCCGTCCTGGCCTTCTTTCGAAAGCTGCTCCAGATAGGGAATAATGACAGTCATAAGCTGCATTATGATGGATGCATTGATGTACGGGACTACACCCATTGCGAATATGCTGAAGTTTCCGAAGGCTCCTCCTGATATCAGGTCATAGAACCCGATAAGAGTCTGGGAGTTTGCGAGACTTTTCAGTGCATCCGCATTGATATTAGGTACCGGTATGAAGTGTCCCATCCTGAATATGAATACCACGAACGCCGTGAAAAGTATCTTCTTTCTCAGGTCCTTGATCTTCCAGGCATTCTTAAGGGTTTGCAGCATGCTAAATCACCTCAACTTTTCCTCCGGCAGCTTCTATCTTTTCCATCGCTGATTTAGAGAACTTTGTAGCCTTGACTGTAAGTGACTTTTCAAGCGTACCGTTTCCGAGAATCTTAACTCCGTCAACGATCTTTGATACTACGCCTCTCTTGAGAAGAACTTCTTCTGTGATTTCTGCGCCATTCTCAAATATATTGAGCCTGTCCACATTTACCTCTACATACTCCTTAGCGAATATGTTAGTGAATCCTCTCTTTGGGATTCTTCTATAAAGAGGCATCTGGCCTCCTTCGAATCCTGGTCTGACTCCTCCGCCTGACCTTGACTTCTGGCCTTTCATACCTTTGCCGGCCTGCTTTCCGAGGCCTGATCCAGTACCTCTTCCGACTCTCTTAGGAGCCTTCCTGCTGCCAGCCGCTGGCTTCAACTCATGAAGTTTCATTTAGTTTGCACCTCCTCTTTATTATGCTTCTTCCACGCTGAGAAGATATTCTATTTTCTTGATCATTCCCCTAACCTGAGGAGTGTCGTTATGCTCTACTGTCTTGCCAATCTTGGACAATCCGAGGGCCTTGGCAGTAGCAATGTGGTCTTTCTTCCTCGCGATGAGGCTTTTCTTAAGCGTTACCTTCAATGTTGCCACGATGATCCCTCCTATCCTAATATTTCTTCTACAGTCTTGCCTCTCAGCTTAGCTATCTGCTCTGCAGACCTAAGGCTGGCAAGTCCGTTGATGGTTGCCTTTACCATGTTGCTTGGATTGTTTGATCCAAGTGACTTGGCTCTGACGTCCTTGATTCCTGCAAGCTCGAGGACTGCTCTCGCTGGTCCGCCTGCAAGTACTCCTGTTCCTTCTTCAGCTGGCATTATAAGAACCTGACCGGTTCCGAACATGCCTCTTGTCGAATGAGGAACTGTGGTTCCCTTTATCTCAACATGCACAAGGTTCTTCTTGGCATTCTCGATGCCTTTTCTGATGGCTTCCGGAATTTCTATGGACTTGCCCATGCCGACTCCGACATGACCATTCTCATCGCCTACAACCACAAGTGCTGCAAACCTGAAATTTCTACCACCCTTGACGACCTTTGTGACTCTGCCAATGTTGACTACTTTCTCTTTAAGGTCCAGTGTGCTGGGATCTATTCTCACTATTTATTTCCTCCTTCTTAGAAATCAAGTCCGGCTTCTCTTGCTGCCTCGGCCAGAGTCTGGACCCTTCCGTGGTATATGTAGCCGCCCCTGTCGAAAACGACTGACTTTATTCCCTTCTCAAGTGCCTTCTTGGCTACGGCTTCGCCGACCTTCTTGGCTGCCTCAAGATTGCTTCCTGCTCCGTCGAAGTCCTTCTCGACTGATGAAGCGGAAACAAGTGTTACTCCCTGTACATCATCGATGATCTGGGCATATATGTTCTTTTCGCTTCTGTAAACAGAGAGTCTTGGTCTCTCAGTAGTACCGCTGATCTTTGTTCGAACTCTTATGTGACGTCTTACTCTTGACGCTTTCTTGTCACCTTTATTGAACATTAAGTCTCACTCCTTTCTATTACTTCTTACCAGTCTTACCGACCTTACGTCTTACGACTTCGCCTTCAAACTTGATTCCCTTGCCTTTATACGGCTCAGGCTTTCTCCACTTCCTTATGTCGGCAGCGGTGTCTCCTACGAGTTCCTTGTCAGTTCCCCTGATTATTATCTTGGTCTGAGTTGGAAGTTCGAAGGTGATGCCTTCTGCAGGCTCTATCTCTACCGGATGTGAATATCCGAGTGCGAGCACGAGCTTCTTGCCCTGCAGAGTTGCTCTGTATCCAACTCCTACGAGTTCCAGAGTCTTAGTGAATCCAGCGGATACTCCGACAACCATGTTGTTCACAAGTGCTCTTACGAGTCCGTGGAGTGCTCTGTTCTGCTTGTCGTCGTTTGGTCTTGTAACAAGTACATTACCGTCTTCAAGCTTAAGTGTTATATTCTTATGCATAGCCTTTACCAGCTCGCCTTTAGGTCCCTTTACAGTAACAACATTATCCGGTGTCACATCAAAGGATACTCCAGCAGGTATGGCTATTGGCATTCTACCAATTCTTGACATTTCTTAACCTCCTGTTTTTTGGAAATCCATCAGCTATTCTTACCAGATGTAGCAGATGACCTCTCCGCCTAATCCGAGTTTCCTTGCCTCTCTGTCGGCAACCATGCCCTTTGAAGTGGATACTATTGCTACTCCGAGTCCGTTCAATACTTTTGGAACTTCGTCAGCTTTGCAGTACACTCTGAGTCCTGGCTTCGATATCCTTTTGAGACCAGTGATAACCCTTTCCTTGTTGGCTCCGTACTTAAGAGCGATTCTCATCATCGGAACAACTCCATCGCTAAATTCCTCGATGCCCTTAACGTATCCTTCTTCGAGCAGTATATTAGCAACCGCCTTCTTCACCTTGGAAGAGGGGACTTCAACGACCTCATGTCTTGCAGAATTTGCGTTCCTTACTCTGGTGAGCAAATCTGCGATAGGATCAGTCATAACCATTATTTGTGCCTCCTTTCAATTACTTGAGATTACCAGCTTGCTTTTCTTACGCCGGGGATCTCGCCCTTGTATGCTAGGTTTCTAAAACATATTCTGCATATTCCGTACTTCTTGAGTACTGAATGCGGTCTTCCGCACAGCCTGCATCTGGTGTAAGCCTGTGTCGAATATTTAGGTTCTTTGCTCCACTTTTCCAAAATAGCCTTACGTGCCACTTTATTCCCTCCTCTTTACTGAACGAAAGGCATGCCAAGGAATCTCAAGAGTTCTCTTGCTTCCTCGTCTGTCTTCGCGGTTGTAACGAATACGATGTCCATGCCTCTGATTGCATCTATCTTGTCGTACTCAATCTCGGGGAATATGAGCTGCTCCTTTATTCCAAGGGAGTAGTTGCCCCTGCCGTCAAAGGACTTGTCTGAGACTCCTCTGAAGTCCCTAACTCTTGGAAGCGCTACGTTCATCAGCTTGTCAGCAAACTGGAACATGTGCAGCTTTCTAAGAGTAACCTTGCATCCTATTGGCATGTTCTCTCTTATCTTGAAGTTCGCAACTGACTTTCTAGCCCTTGTAATTATAGGCTTCTGTCCAGCGATAAGTGTAAGCTCGGCAACTGCCGCTTCAAGTATCTTAGCGTTGTCTTTTGCTTCTCCAACGCCCATGTTGATGACTATCTTTTCCAGCCTTGGAACTTCCATTACGTTCTTGTAAGAGAACTTCTCCATCATAGCTGGTACTACTTCATTCAAGTACTTTTCCTGTAATCTTGGAACCATATCCATGAGTCCTCCTTTCTTCTATCTTATAATACTGCGTTGCAATGCTTGCAGACTCTTACCTTGGATCCATCTTCCATTATTTTCCTGGAGATCCTGGTCACGGACTTGCACTTTTCGCAATACAGCATCACTTTGGAGCTGTTTATCGGTGCCTCTGTGCTTATTATTCCGCCCTGCATGTTTGTCTTGCTTGGCTTCTTGTGCTTTGACACCATGTTCACGTCCTTCACCAGGACCTTGCCTACCTTGGGCATAACCGAGAGGACTTCGCTTATCTTGCCTTTGTCCTTGCCGGAAATCACCATTACTTTGTCATTCTTTCTAACATGTACCTTCATTTCTGCCACCTCTCCTTCTTAAAGAACTTCAGGCGCCAGCGATAGGATCTTGGAGAATTCCTTATCCCTCAGCTCTCTGGCTACTGGCCCGAAAATACGGGTACCCTTGGGGTTCTTGTCGTCCTTTATAATTACCGCTGCGTTCTCGTCGAATCTGATATAGGATCCGTCCGGTCTTCTGACAGAGTTGACTGTCCTGACTACAACGGCCTTTACTACGTCACCCTTTTTAACAACTCCGCCTGGTGTTGCATTCTTGACGCTAGCAACTATTATATCTCCTACATGGGCATATTTCCTCTTGGATCCGCCCAGCACTCTTATACACATGATTTCTTTCGCACCTGAATTGTCAGCGACCCTCAGGATGCTCTGCTGCTGTATCATGATTATCCTCCTTTCAGGTTCTATTACTTGGCTTTCTCAACTATCTCCACAAGTCTCCATCTTTTGTCCTTGGACAATGGCCTTGTTTCCATAATGAGGACCTTATCGTTCATGCCCGCTTCATTGTTTTCGTCGTGAGCCTTGAACTTAGTAGTTACATTGACAGTCTTACCATAAAGCGGATGTCTGATCTTAGTTGCAACAGCAACCACGATTGTCTTGTCCATCTTATCAGATACAACTACTCCGATTCTGGTCTTTCTATTGTTACGTTCCACGGATTGGCCTCCTTTCACTGATTACTGCTGTATCGCCTTTATCTCTTCTTCACGGATGATTGTTTTGATCTGGGCGATGGATTTCTTTACTTCCTTGATTCTCATTGGGTTCTCTAGCTGCCCTGTAGCAAGCTGGAATCTTAAGTTGAACAGTTCCTCCTTAAGATCATGAAGCTTCTCAACTAGATCTGCCGAACCAGAGGTTCTAAGATTATTCAGGTCTCTAGCCTTCATTATTCTTCACCACCCATTTCTTCAAAATCTTTCTTAGTGACGAACTTTGCCGATATCGGAAGCTTGTGACAAGCAAGTCTCATAGCTTCTCTGGCTCTTTCTTCGTCTACTCCTGAAAGCTCAAACAGTACTCTGCCTGGCTTTACTACTGCTACCCAGTGATCAACAGCTCCCTTACCGGAACCCATTCTTGTCTCAGCTGGTTTAGCTGTTACAGGCTTGTCAGGGAATATCTTTATCCAGAGCTGTCCGCCCCTCTTTATGTATCTGTTTATTGCTATTCTGGCTGCCTCTATCTGGTTGGAAGTTATCCATCCGCATTCTGTAGCCTGAATTCCAAAATCTCCATATGCAAGGAAGTTACCTCTGGTAGCCTTTCCCTTCATCCTGCCTCTCTGCACCTTACGATGTTTTACTCTCTTAGGCATTAACATGTCGAAATTCCTCCTTTCTTCGTCTATTGACTATGCGTTCTTCTCTACTGCCTTAACTTTCTTGGTTGGGAGAACTTCGCCTTTATAGACCCATACCTTAACACCTATTTTTCCATAGGTAGTGTTGGCTTCTGCAAATCCGTACTGTATATCCGCTCTAAGTGTCTGTAGCGGAATCGTTCCTTCATGGTAAGTCTCGCTTCTTGCGATTTCTGCTCCGCCAAGTCTTCCGGCACACATGGTCTTGACACCCTTTGCGCCTACTCTCATGGCTCTCTGTATGGTCTGCTTCATGGCTCTTCTGAAGGATATCCTCTTCTCGAGCTGTGCTGCTATGTTCTCAGCCATAAGCTGTGCGTCCTGGTCAGTGTTCCTTACCTCAACGATGTTGAGAAGGAGTGTCTTATCCTTGACGAGCGGCTGCATTTCCTTCTTGAGCGCTTCAATACCTGAACCACCCCTGCCGATGATTACTCCCGGCTTTGCAGTGTGGATGTTGAGCTTTACTCTCTTGGCTGCTCTTTCTATCTCAACACTGGATATTCCGGCATTGAAAAGTCTAGCCTTGACGAACTTTCTTATTGCCTGGTCTTCAACAAGGTTGTCTGCAAATGTCTTCTTGTCAGCATACCATCTTGCATTCCAGTCTTTTATCACGCCGACCCTGAGACCGTGTGGATTAACTTTCTGTCCCACTATTCTTTCCTCCTTCTACTAAGCTCTTTCCTTGACAACCACTGTAACGTGTGTGGTCCTCTTGAGAATCCTGAACGCCCTGCCCTGTGCATGGGGCCTGAATCTCTTTAGTGATGGGCCGGGTCCTGCGAAGGCCTCTGAAACAAACAGGTTGTCCCTTGAAAGGTCCATGTTGTTCTCAGCGTTTGCTACTGCAGACTTAAGAACCTTTGAAACCACTTCAGCGGCGTCCTTTGGAGTATATTCAAGCACTGCAAGTGCTTCTGTTACATTCTTTCCTCTGATTATGTCAAGAACTATTCCAATCTTCATCGGTGACATTCTGACATATTTTGCTATGGCTCTAGCTTCCATTGATGATCCTCCTTTCGATAACCTCTTTGATTATCTAACCTTTGACTTCTTCTCGCTGACATGACCCCTGTAGGTTCTGGTAAGCGCGAACTCGCCAAGCTTGTGTCCAACCATGTCCTCTGATATGTAAACCGGTACGTGCTTTCTTCCGTCGTGGACAGCTATCGTATGCCCGATCATCTCCGGGAATATTGTTGAACTTCTCGACCAGGTCTTTACAACCTTCTTTTCACCGGCCTTGTTCATGTCTACTATCTTCTTCATAAGGCTTTCTGCTACGAAAGGTCCCTTTTTGATTGATCTACTCACTATTTGTTATCCTCCCTTCGAGAATTGTCTGGATCAAACAGGATAATGGGGCTCTTCCCGGAAGGGAAGAGGCCGTTATTCCTACTTTGTCCTGCCCTTTATGATAAGTCTGTCGGAATACTTCTTGTGCTTCCTGGTCTTGTATCCAAGAGCAGGCTTGCCCCATGGAGTAAGCGGAGCAGGTCTTCCTATCGGGGACTTTCCTTCTCCACCACCGTGCGGATGGTCTACAGGGTTCATGACAGAACCTCTGACTGTAGGTCTGATTCCAAGATGCCTTGTTCTTCCTGCCTTACCGAGGTTTATGATTCCATGTGTGGAATTCGATACAGTACCGATTGTAGCCCTGCACTCGATCCTTACATATCTCATTTCTCCCGATGGGAGTCTCAGTGTAGCATAGTTTCCTTCCTTAGCCATAAGCTGAGCGGAAGTACCAGCTGACCTTACCATCTGTGCTCCCTTGCCGGCAGCAAGCTCGATGTTGTGGATCACGGTACCGACTGGAATGTTCTTGAGCGGAAGTGCATTACCGATCTTGATGTCGGCATTTACTCCGGACTCGATTGCATCTCCAACCTTTATACCCTGAGGAGCGATGATGTATCTCTTGTCTCCGTCAAGATAAACTACAAGAGCGATATAAGCGGACCTGTTCGGATCGTACTCGATAGTTGCGACCCTTCCCTTGACTCCGTCCTTGCTTCTCTTGAAGTCGATTATTCTGTAATTCTGCTTAGCTCCACCACCGTGGTGTCTTACAGTTATCTTACCCTGAGCGTTCCTTCCTCCAGATCTCTTCTTCGGTTCGAGAAGGGATTTCTGGGGCACGTTGGTCGTGATCTCTTCAAAAGTGCTCACGGTCATGTGTCTTCTTGAAGGGGTGGTAGGTTTGTAACCCTTAATTGCCATTTGTGATTATCCTCCTTGTTTAACTTATCTGGCCGAAAATCTCCGGCCAATATGGGACCATAGGTCTTAGTTCATGTTGTCGAAGAACTCTATGGTCTTGCTTGATTCGGTGAGTGTGACGATGGCTTTCTTTGTGTCAGCCCTCTTACCTACGTGAACTCCGACCCTCTTCACCTTTCCAAGTGACTTGATGGTCCTGACTTCTGCAACTTCGACACCGAATACTTCCTCAATGGCCCTCTTTATCTGGACCTTGTTGGCAAGCGGATGGACTATGAAGGTGTACTTCTTTTCTCCCATTGCTGCCATTGACTTTTCGGTTATTACCGGCTTTCTGATTATGTCATAAGCTTCGAGTTTCATTATGCGTACACCTCCTCAATCTTGGATACTGCATCCTTTGTGATTATGAGCTTCTCGTACTTGAGAAGGTCATAGACGTTTATATTGTTTACAGGTATCACTGAAACACCTTCGATGTTTCTTGTGGACTTATAAACATTCATGTTGGATTCAAGAGTTATTATCAGTGCTTTCTTTGCTTCGAAAGCTCCAAGCATCTTGACTATGGTCTTTGTCTTTGGAGCATCAAGAGCCAGGCTCTCGAGAACTACGATGTTGTTGTCCTGCACCTTAACTGTGAGGGCTGACTTCATCGCTACTCTTCTCATGCTCTTAGGAAGTGACATCCTGTAATCTCTTGGCTTAGGGGCAAATACTACTCCACCCTTAACCCACTGCGGAGCCCTTGTTGAACCCTGCCTTGCTCTTCCTGTTCCCTTCTGTCTCCACGGCTTTCTTCCGCCGCCCCTTACTTCTGCCCTGGTCTTCGATGACTGTGTGCCCTGCCTCTTGTTGGCGAGCTGTGCAACGACTACCTGGTGAAGAACTGCTGTGTTTACCTCAACGTTGAATACTGACTCATTTAGAGCGAGTTCTCCAACCTTGTTACCTTCCATATTGAATAATCCTACTGTAGGCATCATGTATCCTCCTTTCTCCTAAAGATCCTTATGCCTTGACGCTATTTCTGATTACAACGACGCCCTTGTTTGGTCCTGGCACGCCGCCCTTTATCAGAATAACGTTCTTCTCGGGCATAACCTTGACAACCTCAAGATTTAGAACAGTCGTATTGACATGTCCCATGTGTCCTGGCATCTTCTTGTTCTTGAAGGTCCTGGACGGTGACGATGACGCACCCATGGAGCCAACGGCTCTGTGGAACTTTGAACCGTGTGTCTCAGGTCCTCTGTGGAAGTTCCATTTCTTGATTACGCCTGCGAATCCCTTACCCTTTGAAAGACCGGATACATCAACCTTTTCGCCTGCGACGAAAGTGTCAACCTTTATTTCGGAACCAACTTCCAATGAGCTGTTATCGAGCCTAAGCTCTTTAAGAAGTCTCTTTACCGGCACTCCTGCCTTCTTGAACTGGCCCTGTCTTGGCTTGTTCACGAGCTTCTCCCTTATTTCTCCGAAGCCTACCTGCACTGCAGCATAGCCTTCCTTTTCAACTGTCTTAACCTGCACTACCACATTGGGGAGCGCTTCAATGACAGTTACTGGAACGACTTTTCCATTCTCGTCGAATATCTGGGTCATTCCGATCTTCTTACCGATGATCGCTTTCTTCATTTTCTTACCTCCAAACTAATTAGCGGATCGCAACAACTTGTGCGGTCATAACAGTCCATAGAGTCATCTACAAACCATTCCTACAGCTTTATCTCGATGTCGACTCCTGCCGGCAGGTCAAGTCTCATGAGAGCGTCAACTGTCTTCGGTGAAGGATTGACGATGTCGATGAGTCTCTTGTGGGTCCTGAGCTCAAACTGCTCTCTGGAATCCTTGTACTTGTGTACTGCCCTGAGTATTGTGATGATCTCCTTCTCCGTAGGAAGGGGAACTGGTCCGACTACCTTGGCTCCTGTGTTCTTTGCAGTCTCCACAATCCTCTCGGCCGACTGGTCGAGTACGCTGTGATCAAATGCCTTGAGTCTGATTCTGATCTTCTGCTTTGCCATTTTTTTACCTCCTTTGTCTTGTACGATATACTTCTAACGCACAACAGCTGGTATCCATACACTCTTCCAGGCGTTTCATGCAATCATGGCGCACCTTAAGACATGACGATACCATCGCCCAGGTTCTCGACCCGGACATGCTCATCAAGAATAACCTGTAAAGTCCAGCAACCTCTTGAATCATCGCTGTTCGCCTTAACCATAACATTATATGACATTACGATTTAGGATTCAATAGAATTTTTATGAATTATGGCTATTTCATAAAAAATATCCTATGGCGCATCTTTTCTATTGTACAAAAAAATATTTGTCCATGCAACAAAATTTTAATTTATTTATTTCAGCACCTGTTTTCTCCTGTTTACTGATCTGTTCCGCAAAATATGCCGACCTTTCATATTGATACGGAAAAATATCCCTGCATTTCCTGCAGGGATATTTTTCACATGCCTCAGATTTGCATCATTACGGTAAGGATACAATTCCAGCCTTTTCCAAAACCGATGTGGCTCCTTTACCCGAAACCCTTATGATGTCGTCATAAAGTGACTTGTTCTCATCTATTACCACATGGCTGACGTTAATAACTGTCAGGTCCTCTATCATAAGGATAGTCCTCTCGATATCCCTCGCTGTGTTATAGTCGAGGCTCGCAAAAGCTTCATCCAGCAGCAGTATGTCAGACCTTGAGAGCAAAGCCCTTGCAAGTGCTATCCTGCTCTTCTCTCCGCCAGAAATGTTTCTCCCGTTGTCTTCAAGCACAGTGTCAAGGCCTTCCGGAAGATTCGCCACGAAATCCGAAAGTCCGGCAGCCCTTGCAGCAGACTCAATATCATCAGCCTCTGCCTCACGATAAAGTGTCAGGTTGTTTCTAAGGGTATCGTCAAATATGAATATCCTCTGCTCGACATTTGCAATACGCCTGAACCAGCTGTCCTTGTGTATTGCCTTAAGCTTGATTCCATCCACAAGTATGTCGCCGCCATCCACATAGAAGTACTTCCTGAGAAGCCTCAGGAGAGTTGACTTGCCTCCTCCGCTGGGACCGACAACAAGGTACTTCCCTCCCTTTCTGAATGTAAGGTCAAGTTCATTGAAAACTTCATTTTCACCATAGGCGAAGCTTGCCTTAACAATGTCTATTGTTCCATTGAATGCATCGATTTTGTCAGTTTCAGGACTTTCACTGCTGTTTTTCAGTGATTCCTCAATTGACCGGAAAAGAGGCTTTGATGAGATTATCTTAGGATATAGCTCCCCTGCCATCTGAAGCGGTCTCATCATCCTCTCTGAATTGTTCACGATAAGTATTACTCCACCCAAAGTGATTTCGCCTTTTATGGCGTAATATACTGAGGTTGCGATGATTCCCATGAACACCAGGTTCATGGTCCCGTTTTGGAATGCATATATGTATGTTGAGTACTTGTCTATCTGAAAGCTCTTTTCCTGCAGCCTTCTTGACCTCTTCCCGAAGTCCTCGGTGACCTTCTCATACAGGTTATTAGCTCTCACAATCCTGAATGCATTAAGCACCTCGCTGGTATATGTGGTATACGCCTCATAAAGCTTGCTTCGTTCACCGAACAGCTTTTTCAGCGGTTTTGAGACAATACTTGAGAGCACGCCCATGAACACCGTCAGGCCGATGATTAGGAAGAGTATCCGTCCGCTTACTCCTGCGATGATTATGGCAAATACGAAGAATGAGGCGAATGCAAGTGAAAGCTCGAACAGAGCATCTATGAAATTGGTATCTATAGTATTCATGTCATTGGTTATGTTGGATACGTACCTCGCGCTGCTCTCGTTGTTGAATTCGTTGATGTTCTTCCTGAACACCCTCTGAAGATAATCCATCTTAAGCCTGAGGTTCGCGTCCCTTCTGTAAAAGCCCTTAAGTACAGACAGAATCGTATTGGTAACAAGAACCCCGACGGCCAGGATTGAGATTACCATCACTTCTTTCATGAAGCCTTCCCCGCTCTTGTAAAAGGCAATGTCGATTATGTCCTTGATATGCAGATTCAGAAATCCCTCGACTACTGCTGTCGCTATTCCGGACAGCAGTGCAATGACCATGAGCGGTAAAGCCTTAAGGTATGACTTCTTCATGACTCCACCCCCGCCAGGAACTCTTGAGTTGTCATTTCCTTGACCTTCCCGTTCACAATCTCAATGACATGGTCATACTTCTCCGTAACCCCCGGATAGAACCTATGCGATACTGCGATAACAGTTGTGTCAAGCGAAAGCATGGTATCCTCAACAAGACGGCCAAGAGTTTCATCCAGTGCCGATGTTATCTCATCGGCGAAAAGTATATCAGGTTTCCTTATTATGGCTCTTGCTATGGATATCCTTTGCCTCTCTCCTCCTGAGATATTCTTGCCGTTCTCCTCAATTACCTCATCAAGACCATTTAGCTTTGATGAGATGAACGACTCTAGACCGGCTCCCTTTACTGCCTCCATTATCTCTTCTTCAGTATATGGCTTATAGAGAGCTATATTGTTCCTTATTGTATCCTCAAAAAGGAATACGTCCTGATAAACGAAGCTTGCCTTTTCATTGAAGCTCTTCTCAGATATCTCAGCAAGCTCGGCACCATCTACAAGTACCTGTCCTTCTGACGGCTCCGCCACCTTGGACAGAAGGTTCATCAGCGTTGACTTGCCTGACCCGCTTGCACCCTTTACCAGATACTTCCTGCCTTTTACAATCTTAAACGATGCATCCTTCAGTATCATCCTGTCTCCATAGGAAAAAGACAATCTTTTCGCTTCAATTGCATTCTGGAACTGGAAGATCTGAGTACCAGTAGTCCCTTCCTCTTCATCCCTTGCGAGTATCCTTTCAACGACCTTCGCATGGGATTCCGCCTCGTTCAATAAAGGCATCGCCTCAGTTATAGGCCAGATCATGGAATTGGCTATGGTTACAGTAAAGAATATCCTCGCAAGGTCAGCGCCTTCCATCATGAATGAAAGCACATATACGAGAAGCAGAATGAATACAATGGTTCCTATCAGGAACGAGAACTTTCTCTGCCAGTATGTGAACACTGCGAACCTGAACTTCTTCTTCTCGACGCTGTCCACCTCCCTCATGGTGTTATGAAGGAACCTGTCCTCGATCCTGTTAAGCTTCAGTATCTCAAGACCTGAAAATGTGTTAGAGACGCTTACCGTGAACTGCTCGCTGCTCTTCTGTACCTCAGCCTGCATAGCTACAGTCTTTTTCTGGAACAGCCTGTTGATCCAATATACAGCTATGGACAATGCAAGCATAATGAGTGCGAGCTTCCAATCCATTACAAGAAGTATGAGGAACGCCACCAAGTATGTCGTCATGAAGAAGATAATGTTCAGTATCGAATAGAAGAAGCCGTTCTCGAAATTGTTGATGTCATTGACAAGGTTAGATATATACTCGCTCCTAAGCTTCCTGTTGAAGGACCTGTAGGATTTAGTGATTATTGTATCGAATGCTGTATTCCTGACATAGAGGATGGTATCCTTCATGAATCCTATCCTCTTGAACCTGGAGAATACAAAGAGAAGCTGGCCCAGAACAGTCTGACCAACCATAAGACCTATAAGCAGATAAAACCTTCCAATGTCCTTGGTCTGGACCAGCCCCACCAGATTGGAAAAAATGATATTGCTGACTATGACATCCTCAACAAACAGTGTGGATGCCAGCACGTATATTATGAATGCCTTCTTGTTCCTTAGCAGTATCTCTTTCATCAGTCTAACCTCGCATTGATGCTTTTGCCTGTCACAACATGCATGATATCAGAAACAGTACCGAAAATGATTACAATTCAATTTCTATTGTACTCATATATCCTGCAATGTCACTCAATTCATGAGATTTTAATCTGGAGCAACAAAAAAAGACAGGTTTCCCTGTCGTTAAAGAAATTCCCCCAGGAGCTCAAGGTCCTCCCGGAGATAATCAATCACATACTCCTTAGACCTGGGCTCGTCATGCCCATGCAGCGCGATTTCAAAATCCATCCATTCAAGTGCCTCAATTAGCATACCTAGTTTTTCCCTGTGGTGGCTGCCCGTACCGTTGTGGAAATCCTCTGAGGTTATGTCACCGAGGAACACCACCTTCTCCTCTGGTATATAGACTATTACGCTGTCCTCAGAATGGGAGTTCGGGAGCTTCATCAGAATGCACGTAACTCCCCCGAGGTCGATCTGAAGTAATCCGTCAAATACAATGTCGGCAGTCGTTACATCAATCATTGAGCGATCTGGATATTCCTTTCTTATGTTCTCATCGCAGAAAAGTATATCTTCACCTGTCTCTATCCTCCTTGACATAGCCCTGTCGGTCCATTCCCATTCCGACATCTCAATTAGCTTGAGATTGGTTTCCAGGCTTGCAACAGAAACCGCATCGATTCCGCATAATCCGTAGCAATGGTCCCAGTGCCAGTGGGTTATAGCCACATACTTCGGATAAGTCAATCCCTTCACAAGGACTCCATCTGTAAGAATTGCAGCATGTTTCCTGGAGTTTCCTGCATCTACCATGAGTGATGCCTGGTCCCCTGAAACATATCCCAAAACAGGCCTGTCAGTCCTCTCGTCAGCATCTGTATACCAAATTCTTTCTGTAAGTCTCTTCAATGCATCCATGACGCTTCCTCCAATACAGCCGGAACCTCAGCAAGGCTTTGTACGATTCTGAAGGCAGTATTGACTATCTCTTCATCTGGTTCTGTAAAATCAGGAACGAATATGCACCTCATGCCTGCACTTATCGCACCCTGGAGCCCTGACCTTGAATCCTCAAGGACTATCGAGTTCTCATTTTTTGCTCCTGCAATTTCTGCGGCCTTCAGGAATATTTCCGGATCAGGCTTTCCCTTGCTGATCTGGTCACCTGTCACCATTCCATCGATCCTGTCCTTAAGGCCAAGCTTTTCCACGATGAATTCAGCCCTCTTCCTGTGCGACGATGTCGCTACAACCTTCCCGTAGCCATTCTTATCAAGATAATCGAACAGCTCGAACAGTCCCGGCATAGGGTCCAACTTCTCCTCTATCATCCTCTGAGCAAGGTTGATTTTCTTGATGAACAGTTCATCCACCGGTACATCTTCTCCGTATATGCCCTTTATAATTACTGCAATATCCCTGTTGTTCTTGCCTAGCGTGAAGTCAAATTCCCTTCTGGTGAAATCAACCCCTATTTCCTTCATGACCTCATGCCATGCTCTGAATGATACTGTCTCAGTATCCACCATAAGTCCGTCCATATCGAATATTACAAGCTTGTCCATATATCCCGCTCCTGACCTAATTTCTTTCATTCAGCTTATTGTACCATAAGGCAATACCTCGTGTTTCCAACATTTGACCTTACTTAATGAGGCTTAGTGATCAGCCTGATATTTTAACAGGAACCACCCGACTGTCCAGTTTTATCCCGAACTTCAGTTTACCTGTTTAGATATCATTCTAAGCCAAGTCTAAATGAGCTTAAAATGATCAGATGAGCGAAAAGACAGGGAGCTGAACTGCTCCCTGCCTGTCGCTCATTTATGCTATTTCCCGGTAGTAAACGATACTTGCCAGGTTTCTACATTAAAGTTTCCTGCTGCATCTTTCACAGCACCTGAACTGACTGTCAGAGTATACTTCGTGTATGACAACAAAGTCGCTATAGGATCTATAACAAGCTTTGTCACATCAGTTGATGGAGTAATTGCAACTGGCACTGAGGAATTGGTTACCACAAGGCTTATTCTTGTTAGATCCAGTATTGTTATTCCCTCACTGAAGGTCACAACAAGATTATTTGCCTTCTTGAAGTTCTTTGCCCCATCAGAAGGTACGGATGATACGACATATGGAGCCACAGTATCACCAACTGGAGGAGGATCTACAATAGTTCCGCCAGCAAGCTCAAGTGCCTTCATTGCATTTATCATTCCACCTGTCACAGTTTTCCCTGCAAGTGACAGAAGAGGATTTGCTATGGCTGACTTCATGATGATATCCTTCACTGCAGCAGTATTAAGTGTTCCGTTAGCTCCCATCACCAGTGCCGTAACTCCTGTTACATGAGGCGCAGCCATTGACGTACCACTCATATATACATAATCATTATCAGGGTAAGTGCTTCCAATATTCACACCAGGTGCCCCTACATCAACACCGGTCAAGCCATAATTTGAGAATGATGCAAGAGCTCCCTTGTTGTCCACTGCTGCAACAGATATTATGTTCGCACAGTCATAAGATGCCGGGTAGCTTGCGACCCTGTCGATATTCCTCTTGCTGTTCCCTGCTGCAACTATGAATGGCTTTGCAAATTCATTGATGGCAGTCCTGAGTGTTGCGTCGTATGAACCGCCACCCCATGAATTATTGGACAAATCAGCTCCCATGAGTTTAGCATAATTGATGGCGTCAATCGCATCTGCCGTGGTTCCTCCATCTGCTCCCAGGAACTTTAGCGACATGATCTTAACATTAGGTGCTATACCTATTACTCCGATCGTATTGTCTACTGCTGCTATAGTTCCTGAAACATGTGTAGCGTGACCGTCTTCTTCAATATCAACGAAAACATCAGGGGAATTATTAACGAAATTCCAACCATTTATGTCATCAACATACCCATTGCCGTCATTATCTTTTCCATCACCAGGAACTTCTTTCGTATTCACCCACATTTTCCCTTGTAGATCCGGATGACTGGTATCAACTCCAGTATCTATTACAGCCACAACAACTTCATCCAGAGTACTACCATTCAGATAATTCCACGCCTCAGGAGCATCGATATCCACATCAACTACACCTGATACACTGCCAATTAGTTGCCCTGTATTGTTCAGCCCCCATAATATTCCGTAATGTGGATCATCATCAGGGTTTACATCTACAGTCGGATAGTAGAGGAAGTTCGGCTGCACGTACTTTATCATCGGGTCAAACGCAACCTTTGCCTTTGCCTGAGCTACCGTAAGCCCTTTAGGCAACTTAACGAGCTCAGTGTCCTTAAGCGGCAGGTCCCTGACCTTTGTCAATTCATGCTTTTCCCTTACCTTCACTTTATCGAAGATGCTGCTAGTACCGATGTATGTCACCAGGAGTTCTCCCTCCACATACTGCGGCTTCCCGCTTGAATCTGAAAATGGCAGCGACTTGATATCTGATGCGGCTGCGATTACGGAAGTAGTTATGAATAAGGCGGTTATGAGTGAGGTTATGAGTATTTTACTTCTTCCTTTCATCCTGAGTTCCCCCTCTTGTTGGAATTCTTCAATTGTGCAGCGGAATTTACTTCCCTTTTACTTAATTCTATTCTCGCAATCAAGCTGATTCAATAGTTGTCAGACTATTCCCTCATTTATATTTTTCATCATATTATGACAAAATTAAAGGGAATAACCCTCAAACGCACCTTTTACAGGCTGTTTTGGAATATTCCCCTGATCTTTATTCAATATTCGCTTTTATGAATTTAATTCAGTTATTGTGTACAAACCGATCATCTTACTTGACTCTTACTCTCAGGGCAAGCTTTACTGCCTCTTCAGCATTGACCATTCCACCAGTCAGTATCTTGCCTGCAAGTGATGAGAGCTTATTGCTTGTTGCTGACTTCAAAACTATTTCCTTTACCTGCGATGCTGAAAGACCAGGCTTTGCACCCAGCATGAGAGCAACAACACCTGATACGTGAGGAGCAGCCATTGAGGTTCCGCTCATCCATGCGTAGGATGAATCAGGATAAGTACTGGCTATATATCCGCCGGGAGCCGCCACATCTACTGAGGTCTTACCATAATTCGAGAAGCTTGACATTAGTCCGGTGTTGTCAACTGATGCCACTGAAATTATGTTGCTGCTGGTATAGGATGAAGGATAGTGTGCATCCAGGTCATTGTCTGCAGCTTCGTTCCCCGCTGCAGCTATAAATGGCTTGCCGAAGTCCTCGATGGCATCCTTTAGAGCCTGGTCGTATCCTCCGCCTCCCCAGGAATTATTCGCGACATCTGCGCCATTGTCCTTTGCATACTTGACTGCAAGTATTGCATCAGCTGTAGATCCGCCGTTGATGCCGATGAACTTAAGCACCATGATCTTAACATTCTGAGCTACTCCGGCAACTCCGATACCGTTGTTGGTCTGGGCAGCGATGGTTCCTGAGACATGGGTTCCATGACCGTCTGCTTTGGCGTTAGTGAAAACATCATTGTCTCTTTGGAAGAAGTTCCAGCCGTTGAAGTCATCAATATAGCCGTTTCCATCGTCATCGTAGTTCTTCAGTCCGTTGACTTCTGCTTCATTCATCCATATGCTTCCTTGAAGGTCAGGATGATCAATGTCAACTCCAGTATCAATTACAGCAACTATTACTTCATCAGGCGATGCCGGCATGAGCTTCCATGCTTCAGGAGCATCGATATCAATATCTGGTGTTCCGGCTATCCCCAGGATTTCCTGACCCTGGTTGTCAAGTCCCCACTCGATTCCGGCATACGGATCATTTGAAATCACTGCATCCGGATAATAAAGAAAATTAGGCTGTACTGAAAGGATATCAGGATCAAATGTAAGCTTGTCCTTTGCCTTTGATGTTGTGAGACCTGCTGGCAGCCTGACGAGCTCCATATTGGATGGAAGGTCCTTTATTTTTTGAAGTGAGTTCTTCTCCCTGACCTTGACCTTGTCGAAAATGGTAGCTTTGCCAGCGTACCTTACTATCAGCTCGCCTTCTACATATGCAGGTCTGGACGAAGCATCTCTTTCGATTACTTTCAGGTCCTTTGCAAAAACCATAGTAGTTGAAGAAGCTAAAAGCGCGGTGACAACGAGCAGACTGACGAATCTGGCGGTTCTCTTCATGTTGTTCCTCCTGACATTTGAGATCAAAGCAATGCAAAACGAAACATGGCAACGGATAATGCGCTGAAATCCGCATCCATAGCCATTTCCTTCATTTTACTTCCCAAACTTCCACGAAGCAACCAGTTTTCTGATATTTCTGCACAATATATCCAATAAATATTGTTATGTTTTCTTTACATAGAAACAGCCGCAGCTATCTAGCTGCGGCTGTAAAGAATCTCTTATGCCTTTATTGTGGTAACGACGCCTGAACCTACGGTCCTTCCGCCTTCCCTTATAGCAAACCTGAGTCCCTCATCCATTGCGATCGGTGTGATCAGCTCAACATTCATGTCGATGTGGTCTCCAGGCATTACCATTTCCATTCCGTCAGGCAGCTTTATGCTTCCTGTTACGTCTGTGGTTCTGAAGTAGAACTGTGGCCTGTATCCGTCAAAGAACGGTGTATGCCTTCCGCCTTCTTCTTTCTTAAGTACGTATACCTGTCCTACGAACTTTGTGTGTGGCTTTACTGTTCCTGGCTTTGCAAGAACCTGGCCTCTTTCGATTTCAGATCTCTGTACTCCTCTAAGCAGTGCTCCTATGTTGTCGCCTGCCTGTGCGGAATCAAGAAGCTTTCTGAACATCTCCACGCCTGTGCAGACGGTCTTCTTCTTCTCCTCTGAAAGTCCTACTATCTCAACTTCGTCGCCTACCTTGAGTATTCCGCTCTCAACTCTTCCTGTTGCAACGGTTCCTCTTCCTGTGATCGTGAATACGTCCTCTACAGGCATAAGGAATGGCTTCTCTACGTTTCTTACCGGTGTAGGTATGTAGCTGTCTACTGCATCCATGAGGTCATTGATGCACTTTGTTGCTACTGGATCATCTGGGTTCTCAAGTGCCTTGAGTGCTGATCCTGCTATGATCGGTGTGTCATCGCCAGGGAAATCGTACTCGTCAAGCAGCTCTCTTACTTCCATCTCTACAAGCTCAAGAAGCTCTGCGTCATCTACCATGTCTGCCTTGTTGAGGAATACTACTATGTAGTTAACTCCAACTCTTGACGCAAGGAGTATGTGCTCCCTTGTCTGTGGCATCGGGCCGTCTGCTGCTGATACGACTAGGATCGCTCCGTCCATCTGTGCAGCTCCTGTGATCATGTTCTTGACATAGTCAGCATGGCCTGGGCAGTCAACATGCGCATAGTGCCTGTTGTCGGTCTCATACTCAACGTGTGCCGTGTTGATTGTGATTCCTCTTTCCTTTTCCTCTGGTGCCTTGTCTATCTCGTCATACTTTGTTGCCTGTGCAAATCCCTTCTTTGACAGTACTGTCGTTATTGCCGCTGTAAGGGTGGTCTTGCCGTGGTCGACGTGACCTATGGTTCCGATATTTACATGAGGCTTGTTTCTCTCGAATTTTGCTTTTGCCATTCTTTGTTGATCCTCCTTGATAATTGAATTTATATCACGAACTATTTATCTGCGTTTCTCTTGCCTGCGATCTGCTCCTGGATGTTCTTAGGAACATAATCGTAGTGATCGAACTCCATGGCGTATACTCCTCTACCCTGTGTCTTTGACCTTAAGGTAGTTGAATATCCGAACATGTCGGAAAGTGGAACGTGAGCTCTGACAACCTTGGCTCCTGCCCTGTCGTCCATGCCTTCGATCCTTCCTCTCCTTGAGTTGAGGTCACCTATGACGTCTCCCATGTACTCTTCAGGAACTGTGACCTCGACCTTCATTATAGGCTCGAGTATCGCAGGGTCTGCCTTTGCCATAGCATTCTTGAACGCCATGGATCCGGCTATCTTGAAGGCCATTTCTGATGAGTCGACATCGTGGTAGGATCCTTCGATGAGCCTTACCTTGAAGTTAAGAACCGGGAATCCGGCTACGACACCAGACTTGCAGGCTTCCCTGATACCCTGGTCAACTGCAGGTATGTACTCTCTTGGAATTGTTCCACCTACGACAGCGTTCTCAAATATGTATTCGCCTTCGTTAGGGATCATTTCTATTATAGCGTGTCCATACTGTCCGCGTCCGCCAGACTGCCTTACGAACTTACCTTCAGCAGTAACCTGCTTTCTGATAGTCTCCTTGTATGCAACCTGTGGCGCACCGACTGTACACTCAACCTTGAATTCTCTCTGGAGTCTGTCGACGATGATTTCGAGATGGAGTTCACCCATTCCCGCTATGATCACCTGACCTGTCTCGTGGTCTGTCCATGTCTTGAAAGTCGGGTCCTCTTCGGCAAGCTTCGCAAGCGCGAGTCCCATCTTCTCCTGGGCAGCCTTGGTATTTGGTTCGATAGCGACGTTTATGACCGGCTCCGGGAATACCATTGTCTCAAGGATGATAGGATCAGTATCAACTGAAAGAGTATCTCCTGTAGTGGTATCCTTGAGTCCGACAACTGCGCCGATATCTCCAGCTCTGAGCTCAGTGATCTCCTGCCTGTGGTTGGCGTGCATCTTCACAAGTCTTCCGATTCTTTCCTTCTTGCCGCCCTTTGTCGTGTTGATGACATAGGAACCTGAAGTCATGACACCTGAATATATTCTTGTGAAAGCAAGCTTTCCTACGAACGGGTCAGTAGCTATCTTGAATGCAAGAGCAGACATCGGAGCATCGTCTGATGCCGGTCTTTCCTCTTCTTCTCCATCGAGGTTGGTACCTACGACAGGAGGGATGTCAACTGGTGACGGCAGGTAGTCAACTACCGCGTCAATCATTTCCTGTACTCCCTTGTTCTTGTATGAGGATCCGCAGATTACAGGAACGATCTTGTTTGCAATTACGCCCTTTCTGAGAGCTGACTTGATTTCCTCAACAGTGAATTCTTCACCTTCGAGGTACTTCATTGTAAGTTCTTCATCAAGATCAGCAACAGCCTCTATGAGGATTGTCCTGTATTCATTAGCCTGGTCTACAAGGTTTGCAGGGATCGGTCCCTTTTCGATCTCTTTTCCGAGGTCGTCAAGATGTACGATTCCTTCCATGGTAACGAGGTCTACGAGACCCTTGAAGCCTCCCTCCTCGCCTATTGGAATCTGTATTGGAACGACGTTGGCTCTGAGCCTGTCCTTCATAGTCTTTATGCAATTGAAGAAGTTGGCGCCGGTGGCGTCCATCTTGTTTACATAAACGACTCTTGGAACGCCGTACTTGTCGGCCTGTCTCCAAACTGTTTCTGTCTGGGGCTCAACGCCTGACTTGGCATCGAGTACTGTCACCGCTCCGTCGAGGACCCTTAGGGATCTCTCAACTTCTACAGTGAAGTCTACGTGGCCTGGAGTGTCGATGATATTTATGATATGTCCATTCCACTCTGCCTGAGTAGCAGCTGAAGTAATGGTTATTCCTCTTTCTTTCTCCTGAGCCATCCAGTCCATCTGAGACTCACCCTCGTGGGTTTCTCCGATCTTATGTGTCTTTCCTGTATAGAAAAGAATACGCTCAGTCGTAGTTGTCTTTCCAGCGTCAATATGTGCCATTATCCCTATATTACGGAATTTCTCCAAAGGGAACTGTCTTGCCACACGGACTCCTCCTCTCGTTGTTAAATTACAGGAAACTGTCCCAGCTTATACGCCAAAACAGTTTCTTGCGGATATTAGTATCTGTAGTGAGCGAACGCCTTGTTAGCTTCCGCCATCCTGTGTGTGTCTTCTCTCTTCTTGACAGCAGTTCCTGTGTTGTTCGCAGCATCCATCAGCTCTCCAGCCAATCTCTCTCTTGCGTACTTCTCAGATCTCTTGTCAACAGCAAGAAGCAGCCATCTGAGTCCTAGAGTCTGCCTTCTTTCCGGCCTGACCTCTATTGGAACCTGATAGTTGGATCCGCCTATTCTCCTGGACTTTACTTCGAGAAGCGGCATTACATTTGTCATCGCTGCCTCGAATACGGAAACTGGGTCGTTTCCTGTCTTTGCCTGGATTATTTCGAATGCTCCGTATACTATCGTCTGAGCCACGCCCTTCTTACCATCGTCCATGACGTTGTTGATGAGCTTTGTAACTACTTTCGAATTGTAAACCGGATCAGGCAGTACATCTCTTTTTGCAATAAAACCTTTCCTTGGCACTTTTCTTCCCTCCTTAACAATTATCGATTAATTCATCGGTACTCGGTATGCTATACCGCAAAGCGCTCTATTTTTATATATATCTGAATGAAAAATCTTTCCCATCTGATTCATAAAAACACAGCACTGACTGATGCTACTTCTTGACCTTAGGCCTCTTAGCACCATACTTGGATCTTGACTGCAGCCTGCCTGTGACACCTGCGCTGTCGAGTGCTCCTCTGACAATGTGGTACCTTACACCAGGAAGGTCCTTGACTCTTCCACCCCTTATGAGAACAACGCTGTGCTCCTGAAGGTTGTGTCCTACTCCACCGATATAGGCTGTAACCTCATATCCGTTAACAAGTCTTACCCTGGCGATCTTTCTGAGCGCTGAGTTTGGCTTCTTAGGAGTAGTTGTCTTGACTACTGTGCAGACTCCTCTTTTCTGAGGGGACTCCTTTAGAGCTGGAGAATTAGTCTTATAGACTGCTGTCTCTCTGCCCTTCCTTACTAGCTGGTTAATAGTTGGCATTTTTTCACCTCCGTGTGTCTTTATGAAACATATCTATATGGGTTAATAGATACCTTAGCAACACCCTTTTACGGGCTTCGTGGGATATGGCCGGTGCTTTGGATGATCCAAAACACCGTTCCTTTAAATCACACAAATTTTATTTTACCAAAATCAGGGGTATGTGTCAACAAATTGACACTAATCCTCTATGATCTCTTCTTCTTCCTCATGCTTGTCAACAGCAAGGTCATTGTCGGTACTAAGCTTTATGGCATTGTACCTGGTCATTCCGGTACCGGCTGGTATCAGCTTTCCTATTATGACGTTCTCCTTGAGTCCGAGCAGCGGATCTATCTTTCCCTTTATTGCCGCATCAGTCAGAACCCTTGTGGTTTCCTGGAAAGATGCCGCAGAGAGGAATGAATCTGTTGCAAGAGATGCCTTAGTTATACCCAGCAGCACCTGTTCGCCTTCCGCTTCCTTGAGCCCAAGCTCCTTTACCCTGTTGTTTTCAATTATGAAGTCGAATATGTCAATGAGAACTCCCGGCAGAAGCTCGGTGTCATTGGCTTCAGTAATCTTGACCTTTCTCGTCATCTGTCTTACGACAACCTCGAGATGCTTGTCATTGATGTCAACACCCTGCAGCCTGTATACCTTCTGTACTTCTGAAAGAAGATATTCCCTGACGCCTTCTACTCCCTTAATCCTCATTATGTCATGCGGATTGATGGATCCTTCAGTAAGCGCATCACCGGCTCCAACCACCATTCCGTCCGAAACCTTTATTCTGGATCCGAATGGTATGTCGTAGCTGAATTCCTCGCCAGTTTCAGCAAGCACATGTACAGTCCTCTTTTTCTTGGTTTCCTCAAGTCTTACGCTGCCGCCGATATCGGTGACAACCGCAAGTCCCTTTGGCTTTCTTGCCTCAAAGAGCTCTTCGACTCTGGGAAGACCCTGGGTTATGTCGGCTCCGGCAACTCCGCCTGTATGGAATGTTCTCATAGTAAGCTGTGTTCCCGGCTCTCCTATACTCTGCGCAGCGATGATGCCCACAGCCTCGCCGATGTTGATCTGGCTTGCAGTTGCCATGTTCATGCCGTAGCACTTGGCACATACGCCGACCTTAGTCTGGCAGGTGTATACCGACCTGATCTTGACCTTCTTGATTCCAAGGCCATCGATCTTCTCCGCCATGAGCGGCTCGATGTACTCGCCCTCATGCACCAGGATTTCTCCCGTTTCAGGATGGACGATGTCCTGCATGGTGAATCTTCCTGTAAGTCTTTCCCTAAGTGTCTCGATGATATCACCGGCTTCGGTTATCGCCTCCATCACCAGGCCTTCAGTGGTTCCGCAGTCCTCTTCCCTGACTATTACTTCCTGTGATACGTCTACAAGTCTCCTGGTAAGGTATCCTGAGTCAGCTGTCTTAAGGGCGGTATCCGCATTACCCTTTCTTGCTCCATGAGTGGATATGAAGTACTCGAGGACGTCAAGTCCTTCTCTGAAGGATGCCCTGATCGGTCTTTCGACGATCTTTCCTGACGGGTTGGCCATAAGTCCTCTCATTCCCGCCAGCTGCTTGATCTGCGATTTCGATCCTCTCGCACCTGAGTCAGCCATCATGAATATCGGGTTGTATCTGTCAAGGGATTCCATAAGGGCATCAGCAACCTCATCAGTTGTCTTTGTCCACTTCTCGATAACCCTGTTGTATCTTTCCTCTTCCGAGATGAGTCCTCTCTTGAACATCTTCTCTATCTTGTCTACCGTTTCATCAGCTTCCTTAAGAAGAACATACTTCTTCTCAGGAACTATCATGTCCGCAACCGCGACCGTGATGGCTCCGACAGTTGAATAATGGTATCCAAGGGCCTTTATGTCATCAAGCATTATTGAAGTCAGTGTAGGACCATGCTTGATGTAGCATTTGTCAACTATCTTTCCAAGCTTCTTCTTGTCTACCAGGAAGTCAATTTCCAGCATGAACAGGTTCGCTTCATCAGTCCTGTCCACAAATCCCAGGTCCTGCGGTATTGACTCATTGAATATGAGCTTTCCTACCGTAGTCTTGATTATCTCTGTCCTCTCCACACCGTCAACGACCTTTGAAAGTCGTACCTTGACAGGCTCCTGGAGTGTTACAGCCTTTACCTGGTATGCCATCAGGGCTTCTTCTTTCGATGTGTAAAGCTTGTCGAAGCCATCATTGGATGGTCTCTCCATTGTCAGGTAGTAGGATCCTAGGACCATATCCTGAGATGGAACCGAAACCGGCTTTCCGTCAGAAGGCTTCAATATGTTACCGGATGCAAGCATCAGGAACCTTGCTTCAGCCTGTGCCTCCATTGACAGTGGAACGTGGACGGCCATCTGGTCTCCATCGAAGTCAGCATTGTACGCTGTACAGACGAGAGGATGGAGCTTAAGCGCCCTTCCTTCAACCAGTACCGGCTGGAATGCCTGAATTCCAAGTCTATGCAGTGTAGGTGCTCGGTTAAGGAGAACCGGATGGTCAGTTATGACCTCTTCAAGGATATCCCAGACCTGTGGCTGGACCCTCTCTACCATTCTCTTCGCGCTCTTTATGTTGTGTGCGGTTCCGTTTGCAACCAGCTTCTTCATTACGAAAGGCTTGAACAGCTCAAGCGCCATCTCCTTGGGGAGACCGCACTGGTACATCTTCAGCTCAGGACCGACGACGATAACCGATCTTCCTGAATAGTCGACACGCTTTCCAAGGAGGTTCTGCCTGAATCTTCCCTGCTTTCCCTTCAGCATGTCGGAAAGGGACTTTAACGGCCTGTTTCCAGGACCTGTTACCGGTCTTCCTCTTCTGCCGTTGTCAATCAGCGCATCCACTGCTTCCTGCAGCATCCTCTTCTCGTTCCTTACAATGATGTCAGGTGCACCGAGGTCAAGGAGCTTCTTCAGCCTGTTGTTCCTGTTTATGACCCTTCTGTACAGGTCGTTGAGGTCGGAGGTTGCGAACCTTCCGCCGTCGAGCTGCACCATTGGCCTTATGTCAGGCGGTATTACCGGAATGACATCAATGATCATCCATTCAGGCCTGTTTCCGGATTTTCTGAAGGACTCGATTACCTCAAGCCTTCTTATTATCCTGACCCTTTTCTGACCGGTTGCATTCTTGAGATCTTCCTTGAGTTCCTTTGAGGATTTCTCAAGGTCGATTTCAGCAAGGAGAGCCTTTATAGCTTCAGCTCCCATCTTGGCTGTGAAGGAGTATTCTCCCTCCTGCTCCACCATGTCCCTGTATTCCTTCTCCGTGAGCACCTGCTTCTTCATGAAGGTGGTGTTCTTCGGGTCAAGTACTACGTATGAGGCAAAGTAAAGTATCTTCTCGAGTGACCTCGGGCTCATGTCGAGGATGAGTCCCATCCTCGAAGGTATGCCCTTGAAGTACCAGATGTGTGAGACAGGAGCTGCAAGCTCTATGTGCCCCATCCTCTCTCTTCTTACCTTGGCCTTAGTGACCTCGACTCCGCATCTGTCGCATATTATGCCCTTGTATCTTACTCTCTTGTATTTACCGCAGTGGCACTCCCAATCCTTCATAGGCCCGAATATTCTTTCGCAGAACAGTCCGTCCCTTTCCGGCTTGAGGGTCCTGTAGTTTATGGTCTCCGGCTTCTTAACCTCGCCCCTTGACCAGCCCCTGATCTCCTCAGGAGATGCCAGGCCAATCTGCAGCGCATCAAAGTTGTTTAATTCCATAAAGGGTTGTCCTCCCTCCAATTACTCTATATCGTCGGCAAAAGCGCTCGTGTCATCATCAATTTCGAATTCCTCATCATCAATAATAAGCGCATCCTTATCGAATTCCTCGCTTGTATCGATGATTATGTCCTCCGGGGATTCGATTGTGATTCCGGTTATCTCGGTGAAGACTTCCTCTTCTACCGATTCCTTAATCTCTATCTCTTCCTTCTCGTCATTAAGGACCTTGACATCCAGGCAGAGTGCCTGCAGTTCCTTGATAAGGACCTTGAATGACTCTGGTATGCCCGGTTCAGGGATGTTCTCACCCTTGACGATGGACTCATATGTCTTGACTCTTCCGACGACGTCATCGGATTTGACTGTAAGTATTTCCTGCAGAGTGTGGGCAGATCCATAAGCCTCGAGTGCCCAGACTTCCATTTCTCCGAACCTCTGTCCTCCGAACTGTGCCTTTCCGCCCAGCGGCTGCTGCGTTACAAGGGAGTACGGTCCTGTAGACCTTGCGTGTATCTTGTCATCGACCAGATGCGCAAGCTTAAGTATGTACATGTATCCTACGGTGACAGGATTGTCAAAAGCTTCTCCTGTCCTTCCGTCGTAAAGCAGAGTCTTGCCGTTTCTGTCATATCCGGCCTGCTCAAGCATGTCCTCGATGTCCTTCTCTGTCGCTCCGTCAAATACCGGTGTCGCAACATGCCAGCCCATCTTGGAGGCTGCCCAGCCAAGATGAACCTCAAGTACCTGTCCGATATTCATTCGGGAAGGAACTCCAAGAGGATTCAGGCATATCTGCAGCGGTCTTCCGTCAGGCAGGAACGGCATGTCTTCTTCAGGGAGAACCCTTGAGATGACACCCTTGTTTCCATGTCTTCCGGCCATCTTGTCACCGACTGAGATCTTTCTCTTCTGTGCAATATAGCACCTTACGAGCATGTTGACTCCAGGCGGCAGCTCATCAGCGTTGTCTCTTGTAAACACCTTGATGTCTACTATGATACCTGATTCGCCATGTGGAACTCTCAGTGATGTGTCTCTGACTTCTCTTGCCTTTTCACCGAATATTGCCCTAAGGAGCCTTTCTTCAGCTGTAAGCTCGGTCTCTCCCTTTGGAGTGACCTTACCGACAAGTATGTCACCAGACCTTACCTCGGCACCTATCCTTATAATTCCTCTGTCGTCGAGGTCTCTCAGCGAGTCATCCCCGACATTAGGAATGTCCCTTGTTATCTCTTCAGGCCCCAGCTTGGTGTCCCTTGCCTCAGCCTCGTATTCCTCGATATGTATCGAGGTGAAGACGTCATCCCTTACAAGCTCTTCAGATATGAGCATGGCGTCCTCGTAGTTGTAGCCTTCCCAGGTTATGAAGCCAATTCGGATGTTCTTTCCGAGTGCTATCTCTCCAAGGTCTGTAGACGGTCCGTCTGCAAGAAGGGCTCCCTTCTTGACATACTCGCCCTTTTCCACAAGCGGCTTCTGGTTTATGCAGGTACCCTGGTTGCTTCTCTTGAACTTGAGGAGCCTGTAGGTGTCGATGAGACCTCCATCAGCCCTCTTTATCCTTATCTCATTTGCACTTACGTATACGACGGTGCCTTCATGCACAGCCTTCGGAAGCACTCCTGAGTCGGATGCAGCCTTGTACTCTATACCGGTTCCCACTATAGGCGCTGTAGCCTTAAGAAGCGGAACGGCCTGACGCTGCATGTTCGATCCCATCAGGGCTCTGGATGCGTCGTCGTTCTCGAGGAACGGTATCATCGCTGTAGCAACTGATACCAGCTGCCTTGGCGATATATCCATGAGGTCTACGCTCTGTCTTGTTATGACAGCCATATCCTCCATATCCCTTACAGCGACCCTTTCTCCGACAAACCTTCCGGTAGCGTCAAGAGGCTCGTTGGCCTGGGCTATGAAGTACTCATCCTCCTCGTCTGCAGTGAAGTACTTCACTTCAGTGGTTACAGTTCCAGTGGACTTGTCCACTACCCTGTAAGGAGTCTCGATGAATCCGTACTCATTGACCTTGGCGAATGTGGCCAGGGAGTTAATGAGTCCTATGTTCGGTCCTTCAGGAGTCTCTATCGGGCACATCCTGCCATAATGGGAGTGATGTACGTCTCTGACCTCGAAGCCTGCCCTTTCCCTTGAAAGTCCGCCAGGTCCAAGCGCTGAAAGCCTTCTCTTGTGAGTGAGCTCTGAAAGCGGGTTGGTCTGGTCCATGAACTGGGAAAGCTGCGATGATCCGAAGAATTCCTTTATTGCAGCAGTTACAGGTCTGATGTTGATAAGGGCCTGCGGAGTTATGTTCTCCTGGTCCTGTATCGTCATCCTTTCCTTTACTACCCTCTCCATCCTTGACAGTCCGATCCTGAACTGGTTCTGGAGAAGCTCGCCTACAGACCTCAGCCTTCTGTTTCCAAGATGGTCGATGTCATCAATGACGCCTATCCTGTATGGAAGTCCAAGCTCGTAGCTTATTGCTGCGTATATGTCGTCCTTGAGGATATGCTTTGGAACAAGACCATGGAAATTCTTCCTGATCTCTTCCTTGAGGTCATCCTCCTCCAGGTTCATGTTGAGAATTGAACGGAGAACCGGGAAATGCACCAGTTCCTTTATTCCGACAATCTTCGGGTCGAAGGATATGAAGTCCTTCATGTTGACGAAGTTGTTTCCTATTACTCTGATAGTCTTGTCATCAGCAATGATATCAACCGAGTTGATGGCACATGCATGAACTGCCCTTGCCTTTTCTCTCGTGATCTTTTCACCCTTGCCGACTATTATCTCACCAGTATTAGGATCCACGATGTCGTTTGCTGAAATGTGGTTTGCGATCCTTGCAGCTATGTTCAGCTTCTTGTTGAACTTGTATCTGCCGACCTTTGAAAGGTCATATCTCTTCGCATCGAAGAAAAGCGAATCAATAAGAGAAACTGCGCTGTCCACTGTTGGTGGCTCGCCCGGTCTCAGCCTCTTGTATATTTCAAGAAGTCCTTCCTCCTTGTTTGTCGTGTTGTCCTTTTCAAGCGTAGCCTTGAGCCTTTCCTCTTCACCGAAGTAGGAAAGGATGTCCATGTCGCTTGACATTCCCATTGCCCTTGCAAGCACCGTAATGGGAAGCTTCCTTGTCTTGTCTATCCTTACACTTATGACATCGTTCGAATCGGTCTCGAATTCCAGCCAGGCTCCTCTGTTAGGTATGACGGTGGATGCATAGAGTTTTTTCCCGTTCTTGTCCAGGGACTCGTTGTAGTATACCCCAGGAGACCTTACAAGCTGCGAAACGATAACTCTCTCAGCTCCATTAATAATGAAGGTTCCCTGTTCGGTCATCAGCGGGAACTCGCCCATAAAGACTTCCTGTTCCTTGATTTCTCCGGTCTCGATGTTCTCGAGCCTTACCTTCACCTTCAAGGATGCAGAATAGGTGGAATCTCTTTCCTTGCACTCCTCGATGGAGTATTTGATGTTCTCTCTGTCCAGATGGAAGCCCACGAACTTCAAAACCAGGCTGCCACCATAATTGGTGATCGGGTTGATGTCATCAAAGACCTCGTCAAGCCCTTCCTCAAGAAACCAGTTGTACGAATCAAGCTGGACCTCGATGAGGTTAGGCATTTCGAAGACGTCCTTGACTCTTCCGAAACTCATTCTTGTTCTTTTTCCTGTAGGAATTGGAACAGGATGTACCATTAGCATTCACCCCTCAAAAAACTAAAAATGCCCAAAAAGACGCAAGTTCCCTAGGGACTTTGTCTCTTGGATTCAACCGATTAGAAACGTATGGGACATTGCAAAAAATCAGCGACTTTCGCAAAAATCCCCATTTAATATTTTAACCTTCTTTTCTCTCTATTACAAGAGTACAATTAAGTATATTATCACAATATTAACAACTAGTCAACGAATTAGACCAGAATTTAGTTAAAAATATTGTCTGACAATTTGTATTCCTTTGAGAACGATACGCAAAGGAATAGAGACCCTCTAAAGGTCTCTATTTAACCAATTATGAACCTTGTGTGAATGTCATCGCCGTCTATCCCAATCTTTGCTCCTGCTCTTGACAATCCTTGCACCAAAGGGCATCAGAGACAGCTTAGCCATCTTGAAGCTCTGTAATCCGAATGGTATTCCGATTATCGTAATGCAGAATGCCACCCCTATGAGCGCATTCAGTATGAACAGCTCGAAGCCTCCGAAGAATATCCAGATTATATTCAGGATTAGGCTTCCCAGTCCCACTCCGTCGAAGGATACATCCCTTCCGAACGGAAACAGCTGAAGGTCTGCCATCTTGAAACACTGAAGGCCTATAGGTATACCGATTATGGTAAGGCACCACAGGACTCCTACAACAAACCAGCCTATGGCAGGTATGAAGCCGCCGAAAATGATCCATATCAAATTGCCAAGAATACTCATGCAATCCACCCCCTCGACAACAATATATGGGATGAACATTGAAATCTGATTAACTTGAAGCCAAATGCCCCTTATTTTACCGGAGACTTTTCAGCGACAAGCACGTATGAGAGCGGAAGTCCTTTATCCTCAAGAGATGAGAACATGCCTCCGGCGATGTCCCTTTCATACTCCTTCAGCCTTACTGCATAAAGCCCGCTGTCTGACATGGCGTTTATTATGCTGCCTAAAGTATGCTGGAAGGACGTAAATGTTTTGGAAGAGTATTCCCTGCCCGTCATGTAGTTCATTCCGGAGTTGTCAACCCATGGCTCATCCTTGAAATATGAGTTCTTGATCCTGTTCGGTTCCTCTTCATCAAAGTTTTCTTCTCCCTTTACAGCAAGCAAGCCGCAGAACGGATGCATCTCATGTATGAAGAGCACGCCGTTCTCCTTTAGACAGGACGATATCTTCCTGAAGAAGGGATGGAGATCCCTGAACCAGGTCAGGGCTCCTATCGTAACAAGTCCATAGTCAAAGGAATCATTATGCTCATCCCCGATCTCAAGTATGTCAGTCTCGATAAAGAAGCATGGCAAACCAAGCTCATCTGCAAAGGAATTGGCAGCCTTCACCATGTTGGATGCAATGTCAAAGCCTGTACCCCTCTCAAGGCCGAGCTTCGAAAGGTTCAGAAGCTCCCTTCCATTGTTCGAACAGAACTGTGCAGCGGTCTTTCCCTTAAAATCGTACTTCTTCATTTCGAAAAGAAGCTCCGGATCAAGATATGGAAACTCTTCCTCACTAAGCCTTGCGATAAGGTCCCTGTCATAATCCTGCCTTCTGTTGTCATATGCCTCTTCCCAGGCTTCCTTGTTTTTACCCCTGTAGTCCATGGTGCACCTTCCTCTAGGATTTCGTAATTCGATTATACCGCCACAAGGAGGCAAATTCCCCATTCTCTCTTAAATTTACAGAAAATGCACAAAAAAAAAACAGGAGCAGGATGTTCATCCTGCTCCATGCTCCGAAATTACTTAACTTCTACTGAAGCTCCAACTTCTGTAAGCTTAGCCTTCATAGCCTCAGCCTCGTCCTTTGTAGCGCCTTCCTTAACTGGCTTTGGTGCTCCATCAACGAGTTCCTTAGCTTCCTTGAGTCCAAGTCCTGTAAGCTCTCTTACAACCTTGATAACCTTGATCTTCTCAGATCCTGCTGCTGTAAGGATTACGTCGAACTCAGTCTTCTCCTCAACTACAGCTGCCTCAGCAACTGCTCCTGCTGCTGCAACTGGTGCTGCTGCGGATACTCCGAACTCCTCTTCACATGCCTTTACGAGCTCGTTAAGCTCGAGAACTGTCATTTCCTTGATTGCTGCAATTATTTCTTCCCTTGATATTGCCATTATTGACACCTCCGTGTTTATTCGAAAAATTTGTTTGTCAGGCCGTTAGCCCGACCATCTGGTTACTCAGCCGAAACCGCGCCCTTGCTCTCAGCAACTGCATTGAGCATGTATACAAGGTTCGACAATGGGGATTTGATGCTTCCGAGGAACTTTCCGATGAGGATTTCCTTGGATGGGATTGTAGCGAGCATCTTTACGCCGTCCGCATCAAGTACGGATCCGTCTACATATGCCGCCTTGAGCTCAAGCTTCTTGCTTTCCTTAGCGAAGTCGCTGAGGAGCTTTGCTGCCAAAGTCTCGTTCTCATAGCCGAAAGCTATTGAAACCGGTCCTTCAAGATACGGATCAAGTCCTTCGATGTTAAGGGACTTAGCCGCCCTTGCAACAAGAGTGTTCTTATAGACCTTGTAGTCTATACCTGAATCTCTCAGCTTCTTTCTGAGAGCTGTATCCTGCTCGACAGTTATTCCCTGATATGTTACAAGGACAACTGATTTCGCCTTTCCAAGCTTCTCGGCAATCTCATTGACTTTGACTTCCTTGACCTGCTTGTTCTTGTTCACTGTGTGTCCACCTCCTTACAGCATTGAAACTGCAATCTCGTAAATAAGAAAGGTCTTTCCGCAGACGGAAAGACCTTTTGAAATCAATCTTCAAAGTCCTCGGTCGGATTTATGGGAATTTCCCTACCTACTGTCTACGGAATGGCTATTCATTTCTTTAACGGTAGTATATTACCATCTTCGCCGTGACTTTGTCAACAGTTTTTAGTCAAGAACCTTTACAGGATTTATCTTTACTCCAGGTCCCATTGTTGAGGAAACTGAAACTGACTTTATGTACTGTCCCTTCGCTGCAGCGGGCTTTGCCTTTACAACGGCTTCCATCAGGGCCTTGAAGTTCTGTCCGAGCTTCTCGTTCCCGAAGGACTTCTTTCCGATTGGAACGTGGATTATAGCAGTCTTGTCGACTCTGTACTCCACCTTACCGGCCTTGATATCAGATAATGCCTTAGCTACATCAAATGTTACTGTTCCAGACTTCGGGTTCGGCATGAGACCCTTTGGTCCAAGAACTCTTCCGAGCCTACCCACGACTCCCATCATATCCGGAGTTGCTACAACAACTTCGAAGTCGAACCAGTTCTCCTTCTGAATCTTGTCGAGGTACTCCTCAGCTCCAACATAGTCTGCTCCTGCATCTATAGCTTCCTGTGCCTTTGCTCCCTTTGCGAAAACAAGAACCCTTACGGTCTTTCCTGTTCCGTTTGGAAGGACAACTGCGCCTCTGACCTGCTGGTCAGCGTGTCTTGGATCTACTCCAAGCTTTACGTGAAGCTCTATTGTCTCGTCAAATTTAGCCTTTGCTGTCTTTATAGCGAGGTCAAGTGCCTCACCAGGTGTGTAAAGTGCCTGCCTGTCTATGAGCTTGGCGCTTTCTACATAATTCTTTCCCATCTTAATTTTGCCTCCTTCGTGGTTTTAACGGTTTTTACCTCCCACCTGTTCCGGTAAGATTATTCAACGATAGTAACGCCCATGCTCCTTGCTGTGCCTTCGATCATGCTCATCGCAGTCTCTATGGTTGCAGCGTTAAGGTCAGGCATCTTAGTTTCTGCGATCTGCCTCACTTGTTCCTTGGTGAGCTTTGCCACCTTGGTCTTGTTTGGAACTCCTGAACCACTTTCGATTCCAACAGCCTTCTTTATGAGGACTGCTGCAGGTGGTGTCTTGAGTATGAAGCTGAATGATCTGTCCTGGTAGACAGTGATAACGACAGGTATGATATATCCTACCTTGTCAGCTGTCCTAGCGTTGAATTCCTTACAGAATCCCATGATGTTGACACCGTGCTGTCCAAGTGCTGGTCCAACCGGTGGTGCTGGAGTAGCCTTTCCTGCTGGGAGCTGTAACTTGATCATTCCCGTAACTTTCTTTGCCATGAGTTTTTTCCTCCTATACTGTGGTAGAATGCGGACCTTTGGTCCTCCCACTTATTAAGACCCGCAGGTCAAAAAAGCTTAGTAGATTTTCTCGATCTGGTTGAATTCGAGCTCTGCCGGAGTTGACCTTCCGAACATTTCGATTTCGACCTTGACCTTCTTCTTGTCCTTGTTGATTTCCCTGATAGTAGCCGGGAAACCCTTGAATGGCGCAGTAGTTATCCTGACGCTCTCGCCCACTGCAAGGTCTATCTTCGGGGTAGCTTCCACTATTCCCATTGACTTTACCTCTTCGTTCGTTAGCGGAACAGGATTGTTTGACTTTGCGCCGACGAAGCCGGTGACTCCCCTGGTGTTTCTTACTATATACCAGGATTCTTCGGTCATGACCATCTTCACCAGGACATAGCCTGGGAATTTCTTCTTGAGGACGACCTTTTCCTTGTCATCCTTGCGTTCGATGACTTCTTCCATAGGAACTTCAACACCCTGCAAAAGATGACCTAGGTTTCTGTTTTCGATTGCCTTTTCAAGGTTGACCTTCACCTTGTTCTCATAACCCGAGTATGTATGAACAACATACCATCTTGCCTTTTCTTCCATAGAAAATGCGGAGCAGGATGGATATCCGCCCCTTTCCTCCTTCCTTGATTCAAACTTAAATGTTCAAAAGGAAATTTGTCAGGAGATTCTCAAAAAGGAGATCTGATACAGCGATCAAGACCATATAAATGGTGCATATGACCACTACTGCAGTCAAGGCCTTTTTGACTTCCTCCTGGGAGGGCCAGGTTATCCTCTTGAATTCTCTTTTGACTTCCTTTAGGAAGTTCAAAAATCCTTTGTCGTTAGAAGCCATGAAATTCACATCCTTAGTCCAGCTTACTTAGTTTCTTTATGAACCGTATGCTTGTGGCAGAACTTGCAGTACTTGCTCATCTCGAGTCTTTCGGGATTGTTCTTCTTGTTCTTCATAGTGTCATAGTTTCTCTGCTTGCACTCTGTGCATGCCAAAGTCATCCTAACTCTCACCTTTGTGCACCTCCGTACCTCATATATTTTGAACATGATAATAGACCCCGTGGGTAGGGTATTACTAAGTTACTTTATCACATAGGGTATTCCCTGTCAACGAAAAAATACTCGTAATCAAGCACAAATTCATCGCCGCAAATTCAGTCATAGCCCAAATGCACGGCTAAATCCACGCAAAAAGGACCGGATAAACCGGTCCTTAAATCTCTTATGCCTTTATTGTGGTAACGACGCCTGAACCTACGGTCCTTCCGCCTTCCCTTATAGCAAACCTGAGTCCCTCATCCATTGCGATCGGTGTGATCAGCTCAACATTCATGTCGATGTGGTCTCCAGGCATTACCATTTCCATTCCGTCAGGCAGCTTTATGCTTCCTGTTACGTCTGTGGTTCTGAAGTAGAACTGTGGCCTGTATCCGTCAAAGAACGGTGTATGCCTTCCGCCTTCTTCTTTCTTAAGTACGTATACCTGTCCTACGAACTTTGTGTGTGGCTTTACTGTTCCTGGCTTTGCAAGAACCTGGCCTCTTTCGATTTCAGATCTCTGTACTCCTCTAAGCAGTGCTCCTATGTTGTCGCCTGCCTGTGCGGAATCAAGAAGCTTTCTGAACATCTCCACGCCTGTGCAGACGGTCTTCTTCTTCTCCTCTGAAAGTCCTACTATCTCAACTTCGTCGCCTACCTTGAGTATTCCGCTCTCAACTCTTCCTGTTGCAACGGTTCCTCTTCCTGTGATCGTGAATACGTCCTCTACAGGCATAAGGAATGGCTTCTCTACGTTTCTTACCGGTGTAGGTATGTAGCTGTCTACTGCATCCATGAGGTCATTGATGCACTTTGTTGCTACTGGATCATCTGGGTTCTCAAGTGCCTTGAGTGCTGATCCTGCTATGATCGGTGTGTCATCGCCAGGGAAATCGTACTCGTCAAGCAGCTCTCTTACTTCCATCTCTACAAGCTCAAGAAGCTCTGCGTCATCTACCATGTCTGCCTTGTTGAGGAATACTACTATGTAGTTAACTCCAACTCTTGACGCAAGGAGTATGTGCTCCCTTGTCTGTGGCATCGGGCCGTCTGCTGCTGATACGACTAGGATCGCTCCGTCCATCTGTGCAGCTCCTGTGATCATGTTCTTGACATAGTCAGCATGGCCTGGGCAGTCAACATGCGCATAGTGCCTGTTGTCGGTCTCATACTCAACGTGTGCCGTGTTGATTGTGATTCCTCTTTCCTTTTCCTCTGGTGCCTTGTCTATCTCGTCATACTTTGTTGCCTGTGCAAATCCCTTCTTTGACAGTACTGTCGTTATTGCCGCTGTAAGGGTGGTCTTGCCGTGGTCGACGTGACCTATGGTTCCGATATTTACATGAGGCTTGTTTCTCTCGAATTTTGCTTTTGCCATTCTTTGTTGATCCTCCTTGATATAAATACTTTTTTATTGCCGATTTCAGTTCCTCAATCAACGCATCCTGGTGTTCTCACACCCGACACCCGATTGAAATTTGGAGCCCATAAGCGGGATTGAACCGCTGACCTCCACCTTACCAAGGTGACGCTCTACCGACTGAGCTATATGGGCAATTCGTTTACCTAGTAAATATTACTAGAATCGATTGCCCTTGTCAATACAAAATCTGAATTCCAGGAGCTTCCAATAAGCTCATCTGGCTCTGCTCCTCGACAGCTTCCTCCTGATCCTTTGGATTGCATTGTCTATGGCCTTTTCTTCCTTGCCTAGGCTCAATGCAATTCCCAGATAACTCACCCCTGAAAGGTACTGGTTCAGAACCTTCAGTTCGAATTCAGACAGGCTCGACCCAATCTCTGAGTTCATTTCAGTTATGTTCTCGAGGCTTATGAACATGTCTTCAGGGTTGTCATTCACGGAAAATGGAATCATCTCGATAAGCGGCTTATCCCCCTCATCGCTGCCTGAAGGCTTGCTTAGCGACACATAGGTGTTGAGGGGTATGTGCTTTTGTCTTGTGGCTGTCTTGATTGCAGTCATAATCTGCCTTTTTATGCACATCTCCGCAAAAGTCCTGAAGGAGGCCTGCTTTTCCGAATTGTAGTCCCTGACAGCTTCATAAAGCCCGATCAGACCTTCCTGCTGGATGTCGTCATTGTCCGCACCAACGAGGAAATAGCCCCTGGCCTTGTTCCGGACCAGAGGATAGTACTTTTCCGTTATAAAATCGGAGGCAGCTTTGTCGCCCTTTTGTGCAAGAACTACAATTTCTTCATCAGGCATGGAACTGAATTGGCGTGTACCTGTCGTCTCCCACAAAGGAAAGCCCTCCTTTACCGCTGTTACCAAGATTATAGGCTTCAAATCCGTTCAAAGTCAAGGAAATCAGCCATCCCGGCGCATCTTCTCAAGCTTTTCGAGAGCACCCTCGTCGACTCTTTCTGCAAGCGTATGTCTGACTTTGTCCGAAAGCTCCCTTGTCTTTTCCCTGATGCTTCTTTCCGCTTCCCTGTATTCAGCCCTGAACTCCTTTGAGCTCATCCTGGTTGCGCCTCTCCCGAATATTATCTGCTGCTCAAGGGAGTCAGAGGTCACAACAAGAACCTCCACTCGCTTGCCTATCTGGTCCACGCTGTGCTCAATGAATGCATCCGCCGTTTCCCCGTCCCTGGTAAATACGACCTCGACCCTATCGAAGCTATCCCTTTTTTCACTTCCGCCAGCCACTCTGTGCGCATCGAAGACCACCACGACCCTGGAATCATAGAAGCTCCCGTAATTGACCATGAACTCAATAAGCTTCTCCCTGGCAATCCCAAATTCAAGGTCCTTAAGCTCCTGCCAGGAGTTAATCACATTGTATCCATCTATGAAAACAGTCCGCATATCAGGCTTCACCTCTCAAATTCCTTATATATACAAGTATACAGGCCGTTTCTTAAAAAACAGCCTGTATACAAAATCATTATTCTTTTAAACCTAGTCCTCTATCGGCAGCCTCTGCACCATGACTTCGTACATCAGGATTCCTGCCGCTACAGATGCATTAAGCGAATTAATCTTTCCGACCATCGGGATTGATACTAAGCTGTCGCACTTCTCCTTGAGCAGCCTTGAAATGCCCTTTCCTTCGTTTCCGATAATGAGAGCCACTCCTCCTGAAAAGTCGGTTGCAAAGCTTGCTGAGTCTCCGTCCATGTCTGCTCCGTAGACGAATATACCGGCTTCCTTGAGCTCGTCGACCTCTCTGGCAAGGTTAGATACCTTGGCGATGAGCATGTGGTTCACAGCTCCAGCTGAAGTCTTGTAGACGGTGCTGTTCACAGAAGCGCTCCTCCTCTTGGGTATTATCACTCCATGGACACCTGATAGCTCGGCAGTCCTTATGATAGACCCAAGGTTATGTGGATCCTCGATTTCATCAAGCACAAGGATAAATGGCTTTTCGCCCTTCTCTGCAGCCTTGTCAAGGATGTCCTTGACCTCAGAATATCTGTATGGGGTCACATATGCGATGACTCCCTGATGGGACTCTCCCTGGCTTAAATTATCAAGCTTCCTTCTGTCCACCTCGATTACAGGAATTCCCTTTTCCTTGGCGATTGGTATTATCTTGTTTATTGACCCCGATGTATCACCTGAGGCGACAAGTATCTTCTCAACTGTCAGCTTCGAATCAAGAACCTCAAGCACAGCATTCCTGCCTGCCACGATATTCTCGTTTATCTCGACTTCGACTGCCGGCTTTCTATCTGCAAAAGGCTTTCGTTCAGCAGCAGGCTTTCTTTCTGAAGCAGGCTTCCTGTCCTCCGCCTGGCGCTTTTCAACCGGCTTTCTTGCTGCATCCCTGACCTGTGTCTCACTTTTGGCACCCTTCTTCTTCGTCCTGTCGAAGTTAAGTCCGTCTCTTTTAGCCATTGCCGTTCACTCCTTTCATATCTTCCTTCATATCTTCTTTCCGTTCCTCTATAGCTTTCGCTGAAAGCTCCATTATCTCCAGAAGTCTTTCCTCTTCGCCGATAAGGAACAGGTATCCTATCAGGGCCTCGAATCCCGTTGCCCTTCTGTAATCAATCACTTTTGCATTCTTGGGCACGGTCATTGACTTCATGTTCCGGCCCCTCTTGAATATGTAAGCTTCCTCTTCACTGAGTCCGCTTTCAATCACTTCCATTATATAGCTTTGGTTTGCGGCTTTTACATACCTGATGGCCTCAAGGTGAAGCTTATGGGGAAGGCTTGCTGTTCCTCTTAGGATTATCCTTTCCCTGACAAAGTTCTCGAATGTCGAGTCCCCTATAAAAGCAAGAATAAGCGGATTAAGATTTATAGCGTCCTTCTTTTCCATCACTCTGTCCTTTCAGTCCTTCATTAATACAACAATAGCAATCCTTAATGCAAAAAACAAGGGACCTGGAATTCCAGACCCCTGTTTCGTAAATTCTTACTTTGAGTAGTACTCGACTATGAGCTGCTCGTTGATCACTATAGGAAGCTCTTCCCTCTGTGGATCTCTTACAAGCTTAGCCTTCCAGTTCTCTACATCTTTCTCGATGTATCCCAGCGGTGAAGCTGTGATTGTGTTGAAGTTGTCAACGAAGAGCTGTGTCTTCCTTGACTTCTCCCTGAGCTCAACTACATCTCCTGCAGTAAGTCCATAGGAAGGAATGTCTATCTTCTTTCCATTTATCAGGAAGTGTCCGTGATTTACCATCTGCCTTGCCTGTCTTATGGAATTAGCGAATCCCATCCTGTATACCATATTGTCAAGTCTCTTCTCAAGAAGTATGAGAAGTGCAGGTCCTGGCTGCTCCTTGGACTTCATCGCCTTATCTACGTACCTTACGAACTGCTTCTCAAGAACGTTGTAGTATGCTCTGAGTCTCTGCTTTTCGAGAAGCTGAACTCCATACTCGGAAAGCTTCTTGTCCGCCCTGCCTGTGCCCTTCTTCGCCCTGTTCATCGCCTTCGGATGTCCTACGACGTTAAGTCCGAGCCTTCTTGCCGCCTTGAAACGTGGTCCCATCATTTTTGCCATCTTTGATCTTTACCTCCAAAATAAATACTTGCCGCGGTATTTTTTCCTTTTGGATAGCCATCATTTATTCTATACCCGCCACTTGCTATTGTCAATTTCTTTTTGTAATTAAACCCTATTGTTTATATTTGTCATTTCAATTGGTTCTGTAGGCTAATCCGCTCCCGAAGCACCCTTGCTCTTCAGCATCTTCTCCAGACCCTCTGAAATCACCACTTCGCCTTCCATTGTAACCCAGTAGGCATAAGTATCCGGGATTGTCGCGATCAGCTTCTTGCCTTCTTCAATGTCCATAAGGAACACTGTAGTAGACAGGAAGTCAGCAACTCCCGAATTAGGAGTGATTATCGAAACAGCCTTGAAGTAGTCTCCGGGCATAAGAGTTGTTGGATCAATGAGATGATGGTACTTCTTCTCATCAACTATGTAGTACCTCTGATAGTCGCCTGAACTGACAACACAGAGATTGTTCAGGAATACAGTATCCAAAGTTGCATCTTCACCGACTATGGATTCATCAGGATTCTGTATCCCGACTCCCCATCTGTCCCTGATGTTGTCCAGCGGCTTATCAAGAGCCTTCACATTTCCGCCTGCACTTAGGATGAGTGATGTGAATCCCTTGGTCCTCATGTCCTCGCCTATCATTTCAGTTGCATAGCCTTTCGCAACAGCTCCGACATCAAGCCTCATCTCAGGGTCCTCAAGATATACCGTGGAATTCGCTTCATCTATAATTACCTTGGTTATATCCACATGCTCCATGGCTGCCTTAAGCTCGTCCATAGGAGGAAGCTTGGCATTCATGGGATCATCCATGCCTTCATTCCTGTAATCTGACCAGATCGAAAGCATTGCTCCAAGGGCAATGTTAGTCCTTCCACCCGTCTTGTCGTACCATTCCTTCGCGAACTTCAGCATGTCGATTATCTTCTTGTCAACCTTCACAGGTTCTTTGCCTGCATTGTCATTTATCGTCTTCAGGTTACTTATCCCCGCATAGGTGTTGTATATGTCATAGAGCCTGTGATATTCACCGAACTGAGTCCGGATATCTTCATAGTATTCGTTGAATTCCTCTTCAGTTTCAGTATATCCGATGACAGTTATTACAGTATCGAACGCATCAAAGAAGGTATCCGAATATTTAGTATATGATACAGTGGGTTCTGGCTCTTTTTCACCACACCCGGTAAAAATTCCTGCTGCAATGAATACTGTCATGAGTGCGATAACTAACCTGCGCATATATCCTCCTCCTCGTCTTTGCAAAGCGAGCTTTGCCCACGAGTCCAATTCCTTTTAATACCGGTATATCATACCATACACCGCTTCAGAGTATATCTGAAAAAACTTAAAAAACCTTGAAAAATCCCGCCCTGAGAAACCTCAGGGCGGGATTCTATTGCTTATTAAAAATTATTTTGCTTTTTCAGCCGCTTCCTTGAATGCATCAAGGTATCCCTGTACTGATACAGTTACAGATGTCTTAAGGTCTGCTGCGTCTGCCTTGCCTTCAACAAGCTTCATTCCAGTTACATCAGCAACTGACTTTCCAACTGTCCAAGCTGCAAGTGCGTTAGCCTGCTCAAACCACTCTTTGCCTATCTTTGAAGCTGCCTTCATGTTGTATGCAGTTCCAAGTTCCTGCTTTGACTTAACAACTGCAGTCTTGTCGGAAGTTACCTTTCCGTCTACATCGTAAGCAACCTTAGTCTGTGCTACGTCGATAACTGTTCCTGCAACCTTTCCGTCCTTGTCAAGTGCTGTAACTACGATAGTTGTGTCAACCTGTGCGGTTGCTCCCTTATCTGCGTCTTCGCCCTTTGACTTAGCTATGGAAACGCCCTGTCCAAGTCCGAGCTTTACAGCTCCAGCCTTAACTTCCTGTGCGTTAGCGTATGCCTTCTCAAGTCCCTTTATGTAGTCTTCTACAGTAATGGTAACAAGTGAAGTAAGCTCTGGTACGTCTGGAACGTTCTTGTGGTTGTCATCCTTGACCTTAACCTTGAGTGCCTTGACTTCAGCTACAGTCTTTCCGACCATCCATTCGCCAAGTGCTCCAGCCTGCTCAAACCACTCTTTGCCTATAGTAGTAGCTGCCTTCATTCCATAGTCGTTTCCAAGCTCAAGCTTAGTCTTGATTGGAGCTGCTACGTCGGAAGTAAGCTTCATGTCCTTGTCGTAAACAACCTTAGTCTGTGCGTTGTCGATGATTACGGAAAGAACCTTTCCGTCCTTGTCGAACGCTGCTGCGACCATGACTGAATCAACCTGTGCTGTAGCACCCTTCTCAGGATCTACATCCTTCGACTTTGCTATTGATGTTACTATTCCAAGACCTATCTTGGCAAATCCTGTTGCTGCAGGTGTAGTTGGTGCTGCAGTCGGTGCCGCTGTTGGTGCTGTGGTTGGTGTAGTTGGTGTCTTTGCTCCGCATCCGGCAAGTACGCCAAGTGCGAGAACTGCTGACAAAACGATTGATATTGTCTTTTTCATGTTTCCCTGACCTCCAAATGGTTTTTTGTTTTACAAGTCAATTTTAATATATTGTTAAGTATTCGACAAGCGATTTTGTGAAAGTTATGATATTCACAATAAACTCCCGGCTAAAAACAGAGTTACTCATTTTAAACCGAAGATAACTCCCATTTTGTTAACCGTTTTCTTTAAATATGCCTGATTTAGGAACATGTCGAACGTTTTCATTTATTATTTATTTATAATTCGTTCATTTATTCTGACAACTTCACCATAAACATTGTGTTTTATTTGTACATGTTTGAGTTAACAGCCATCAAAAAGTAATGCCTGTAACAAATTTGTAACATATGTCAGTAAATCAGTTCGATAAACTAATATATCAACAGTAAAGCAGGTGACCTGACTTTTAGTCGTTTTATTTTTCCACATTGTTAAATGTAATCAAATCAAAAAGCAGAAAAACCGGAAGCATCTGATATAGCAGATCAATCAAGCCTCCGGTTTCCTATATTGCTATTTCCTTATCGACCATCTTACTCCCTGCGGAGTATCCTCTAGTACTATCCCTTTGGCAGAGAGCTCATCCCTGATGCTGTCAGAAAGCTTGAAGTTCTTTTCCTTCCTCGCCTGCTGCCTTTTCTCAATCAGCTCCTCTACCTCTTTCTCGAGGGATCCGCCGACTTCGTTCTGCATTATTCCTATTGGCTTTCCAAGCTCGCGGAGAACCGAAATCGCATGCTCTATGGTTCCCTTTCCGGAAGTCTCATCGATGCTTGTGTTGATTTCCTTTATAAGCTCAAATATTACGGATATCGCATCTGCAGTATTGAAGTCATCATCCATCTTCTCGATGTACCTGGACTTGTAGGAATCTATCATCTCAATTATTTTCTGGTCAGTTCCCTCAGCCGCTGATGCAAGGAATCCGTTCATCCTGGTGAGAGCATTGTACATCCTCTCAAGTGATGCCTTGGCCGAATCAAGAAGCTCCATGGTAAAGTTTATCTGGGTCCTGTAATGTCCGGACAGCATGAAGAGCCTTACAACTTCGTTATCGTATTTCTCAAGTATCTCCCTTGCAGTGAAGAAGTTGTTCAGGGACTTGCTCATCTTCTTGTTGTCCACATTGACGAATGCGCCATGCAGCCAGTATCTTGCAAATGTCTTTCCTGTCCTTGATTCCGACTGTGCTATCTCATTCTCATGATGAGGGAAGACAAGGTCGGTTCCACCCGCATGAATGTCTATGGTTTCGCCAAGAAGGTCGTATGCCATGCATGAGCACTCAATGTGCCATCCAGGCCTGCCGGGTCCCCAGGGACTTTCCCATGAAGGTTCTCCTGGCTTAGCAGCCTTCCAGAGTGCAAAGTCCATCGGATCCTTCTTCCTCTCGTCAATCTCGATCCTTGCACCGGACATCAGGTCATCAAGATTCTGTCCTGAGAGCTTGCCGTATTCATTGAACCTGATTGTAGAGAAATATACGTCTCCGTCTGTCTCATAGGCATAGCCCTTAGAAATGAGCTCTGATATGAACTTTACCATTTCGCTGATATATCCGGTTGCCCTCGGATTCACCGTAGCTCTCTTGATCTTAAGGGCATCAGCATCCTTGTAGTACTCCGTGATGTATTTGTCCCCGAGCTCCTTGACTGTTATACCCGTATCATTTGCCTTCCTTATCATCTTGTCGTCTATATCGGTGAAGTTCTGAACGAACTTGACCTCGAATCCCCTGTACTCAAGGTATTTCCTTATAGTGTCGAATATGATGAAGGTCCTTGCGTTGCCGATGTGGAACAGGTTGTAGACAGTAGGTCCGCAGACATACATCCTTACCTTTCCCTCTTCAATCGGCACGAATTCCTCTTTCTTCCTGGTTAGGGTGTTGTATACCTTCACCGCAATCACTCCTCGCATTTTACTGAATATCATTTTATCATCTATACCCTGAGAATTTCCACCAATTCATCAAAGTTAACAGGCGTTATTTCGCCGCTTCTGGCCTTGTACTCAAAAAGCCCTGCTTCCAGCCTGTCTCCGACAATTACCCGATGTCTTACTGACATCAGGTCGCAGTCGAAGAGCTTGGAGCCCATTCTCTGATTCCGCAGGTCCAGGAGAACCCTTACACCTTTGCCAAGCAGTTTCTCATAGAGGTCAATTGCATTCTTTACGAGCTCCTCATTTCTGGCATCAGACGGAATCACAGCAGCCTCAAATGGAGCAAGGCTATCCGGAAGCATCACGCCCTTCTCATCTGAAAATTCCGAAGCTATGGCAAGCATAAGGCGGTGAAGGTTCAGGTACCCGAACTGGACCTGTGAATAATGGGGTCGTCCATTTTCACCAGGCGTCCTCATGCTTTCTCTCAGTGTCCTCGTTCTTCCAATGACATGACCCTTTACATATTTCCCTGACCTTGCAAAATCCCCCGGCTCTCCGGTAAAATCACGCCCGGGAACCACGCTTGAAAGATGGTACCCTGTTCTGTTGGCGCCTGCCAAATATCCTTTACCACTTACCACACCATGATGGACAAGGACCTTAACATCCTTAAGCCCCACTGGTCCTGAAAAACCAACATCAGCCAAAGTCAACCGCCTTATGTCAGACTCAGCCATAGGCTTAAGTGATGAATCGGTAATATCCAGGTATGAGCTGACCTTTTCAATGTCCACCTCATTGTCACCCGGAATCACAACAGCTACGTGGCAGTCTCCATGTGTCAGAAGAACTGTCTTAAGAATATCCTTGCCGCTGCAGGAGAAGAATTCCTTTAGCGCGGCAATCGTCCTGATGTCAGGGGTTTCCACAAGCTCAGCCTTATCGCTGCTGCCAGCTTCTGGTTTAGCAGGCTCAGGACCTTCGATGCATACAAGCTCGGCTCCTGCACCTTCACTTTCATGGACGATAATTCCCTCGTGCCTCATTCCCTTAAGGCCAAGCCTCTCAAGACATTCATCAATTGCAGCCCCGACAGCATCCTCTGAAGCCCCCGAAAAAAGAAATGACATGACAGGATATGACGGGGATGACCACAGGGAATCTGTTGCCCTATGTCCGAACATGACATCTGAGATGCTGAAAATCCCTGTTGGCAGATCCCTGTATGACCTCACATCGCTAGCCAGGTACTCAGTCATGGATTCCTTCATCCCTCTGATTCCGAAGCAGCCTGGAACAGATATCCTTTTCGCTCCGTTCACTTCCATTGCATCCGACAGGGCTTCCCTGATATTTTCAATCAGCATGGTTCCCAGCGTTGTATATATGCAGCCTCCTGAGGAGCCTCTGAGAAATCCGCCTCTGTACAGGAGGGTCTCTTCCACTCCTTTATATGTCCCATCATCCTTTGACGTCCTTGCTGACAGTTCCTCTATCCTCATAATGAACCACCCTTTAAAGAATTTCTCTCCTTCTTTCTTTTCATCGCAACTATTACAGACCTGGCCAGAAGGTACAGGAGAACCAGAATCCACTGCACTATGGCAAACTCCGAGGCGATATCGGCTCCCAGCATACCGAAGACCGGAGTGAAGCTGTATACGCCTTGCGTGATTATCTTGGCTATGGATGCATAACCTATTATTGCAGTCTTACCATAGCCTGCCAGAACAGCACCAAGTATAACAGCTTCATCCGGCATGACAGGGAGTATGAAGAGTACCAGCACAAGGGATGCATGATGTCTTCCCGCCGCTTTCCGGAACCTTTCCACATGCTTCAGGCTTACTATCCTGTCTATCAGGGCATCCTTGAAATAGGATGCCAGAAAGGTCATCGCTGTTATTCCGGTCATAGTACCAAGATATCCAAGCAAAAATGCAGTCCATGGACCGAAAATCGTACTTCCAGCCATAGTTGTCACAGCCTCCGGAGTAGGCATGAAAAGGGGCTGTATTACATTGACTAGGAAATATGTCCAGAGACCTATTTCAGGATTCATCCTGAAATAGGCTTCAAGGTCCGATTCAGATGCAAAAACAGCAAATCTGAAGATAAGGAATGCCAGAACCGAGAACATAAGAACAAGAGACATATATGCCAGTGCAACAAGTGCTGCAAGCGCATGGCTCCGCCTGCCAGAATGCCTCGATACCAGGAAGATCGCAAGTACAATCATGATTATCCCGGTGAAGCCTGCCTTCCAGTACCAGACCATTGGAAAACCTATAAGATATATCATCAAAATGCTAAAAGCGGTAAAAAACAAGGCCATCAGGAGCTTCATACCCTCTGTGGCTTCCTTTATCGACCTGTAAATACCCTTTTTATCCTTAGATTCTTCATTCGCCATGTCAAAATCCCACCCTTGCATAGTATAAGTATACCCCCTGCAGCCAGTTTAGACCACCAGGATTGTTATTGCTTACTGCCATTAAGACTATTGAGGCAGTCACTCCATACTCATTTATAATCCGGAATAGCAAAAAAAATCATGCAAAATAATGAACCCCCAAAGGGGGTTCCGGAACTCACATTGATTATACTGCTTCTGTCTTTGCCTTCGCCGGGAACCAATGTTTTGTGCTGTTCGCGATCTTTACAAGCACCAGCATCACCGGCACCTCTGTAAGCACACCTACGACTGTCGCAAGAGCTGCGGGGGACTCGGTACCGAACAGGGCGATCGCCACAGCAACAGCAAGCTCGAAGAAGTTTGAGGCTCCTATCATTCCAGCCGGCGCTGCAACATCATGGGAAAGCTTAAGCTTTTTAGCTGCAAGGTACGCAATGAAGAATATGAGGAATGTCTGGATTATAAGAGGAACTGCAATAAGTGCTATGTGTGTGGGATTCTGAAGTATTACCTCTCCCTGGAATGAAAATAGCAGTATCAGAGTAAGGAGAAGTCCTGCTGTAGTCGCATGGTCGAATTTCTTGACGAATACATCATCAAAGTACTCCTGCCCGTATTTGTTCACCACGTGTATCCTTGTAAGCATTCCACCTGCAAGAGGAATTACAACAAATAGTATTACCGAGATGAACAGTGTCTCCCAGGGTACTGTAATGTTGCTGACTCCAAGAAGGAACTTCACTATCGGAACGAACAGAAGAAGTATTATGAGGTCATTGGTCGCGACTTGAACAACAGTGTACGCTGGATTTCCCCGTGTCAGCTGGCTCCAAACGAACACCATAGCTGTACAGGGCGCTGCTCCGAGTAGTATGGCACCTGCAAGGTAATTTGTGGCAAGGTCCTTTGGAATATAATTCTTGAATATTACAAAGAAGAACAGGTAAGCTATTGCATACATGGTGAATGGCTTGATGAGCCAGTTTACGACCCATGTCACATACAGTCCCTTTGGATTCTTGCCTACGTTCTTAATGCTCTTGAAGTCGACCTTCATCATCATCGGATATATCATTACCCAGATGAGTATCGCAACTGGAACTGAAACATTTGCATATTCGAATTTTCCAAGGAACTCAGGAACTGCCGGCAAAAATCTCCCGATCAGCACCCCGGCTGCCATGCAAAGCGCTACCCACACCGACAGATATTTCTGGAACGCACCCATATTAAGCTTCTCACCTTTAGACACTTTACTCCACCGTCCCATCCATATTGTTTTTCTTCATCTCAAGTGCATCATAAAAATCAACAAGATTCTTTGGCATCTCGTACTTTGGCTGTCCGAATGAAGAAAGCTTCTTCTTTCCTGAAGCTGCAGAAATTATCGCTTCGACTATGAGCTCCTTCGGTGCCTCAGTGAAGACTTCACCTCCGTACCTCCATACCCTGCAGTCAGTGCTCGTGCCGCAGATATCTCCGCAATCCGTGCAGCATGTCTCCTCAAGGCTTTCAGCAATATCAGAGCCATTGACCCTGATCGTAGGCGATGAGATGAACCTGAAGCCCTCTGCGGTCTTCCTGTCCGACATGTGGACCTTGCTTAAGCTTATGACATGGCCTGAACCTTCAAGCCTAAGCCTTGCCTCATCTACAGCATCCTCCACATTTGTCTCCGTGCCCATGCACCTGTTGCAGGTCTCATTGTCAAGATAAAGGTATTCAACTGAAATATTCATATTAATATTCCTCCATTCCAATATTCTAATTGCAGCTGCAGCTTGCAGATTCAGCAGTCTCCGGGATTCCGGCTGCTATGCCGTCAAGGATTGATGCGGCATTGGCGAAGCCTTCAGGGTCCAGCGCATAGTAGGTCCACTTCTTGTCCTTCCTTGCCACAACCAGTCCTGAATCCACAAGGATCTTCATGTGGTGCGACAGAGTCGACTGACCTACGGGTATCTCTTCAAGAAGGTTGCAGGCACAGTCCTCTCCTGTCTTCAGCTTCTCTATTATCATAAGTCTGTTCTCATCGCAAAGAGCCTTGAATATCCGGGCTGCATCCTTCAGATTATCTTCCATGAATTCACCTCATATCTAATTTCTTCGATATGTCTATTCTACTTCTCATATCGAAATCAGTCAATATGTATTTTTCTGGCAATAAAAGAGCTTTGCCATAAAGCAAAGCCCCTGATTCTTAAATCGCCACACATATTGTATTCTTTTCATTCTACAAGTATCTGTCCCATCATGCCGTTATCCTCATGCTCCAGGATATGGCAATGATACATGAATACACCAATTTTCCTGAACCTTATGAGTATCCTGACTTCTTCACCCGCGTTCACGAAAACAGTGTCCTTGTAGCCACTTTCCTCTGGACCTGGCTCTCTTCCATTCCTCGAAAGAATCCTGAACTGAACCCCATGCACATGAAATGGATGACCGCCAGACTGCATCATGCCTACCGGATTCCTGATCACCCATACCTCGGATTCATTCAGCCTTAACTCTTCATCGATCCTGTCCATATCAAAGGACTTCCCGTTTATCGTACCGCTGATACCCATGCTCTGAAGCTCGAAATGTCTTACATTAAGACCAGTTTGCGCCTCTGGCTCTCCGACCTCCGCAAGCCTTTCCGGCACAGCCCCGTTTTTCTTAAGGTCAGAACCTATCCTTAATTCCAGAACATTACTGTTTCCTGTAACAAGCTGAAGCGTCTTGCCTCCCTTACCCTTGAAGTCTGCAACTATTTCAGCCCTTTCACCAGGTGCAAGCATGACCTCATCCGTTTCGTAGGGTTCCTCAAGCAGACCTCCATCTGACGCGATCATATGGAAACTGCTGCCATCGCTCAAGGCAAAGGTGAAGTTTTCCGAATTCGACCCATTGAGTATCCTCATCCTGAGTCTTTCAGCCGTTACCTCATAGAACGGCCCGATACCGCCATTTACCAGAAGAGTATCTCCGGGAATGACTCCCATCATGTTGACCCTGTAGGCAAGGGTGCCATCAGAATTGAAGCTTCTGTCCTGAACAATTAAAGGTATATCGTCAACACCATATTCATCTGGCAGACCGAGACTGTCTGAAACCTCATCATCGATATAAATAAGACCTGCAAGCCCGAAATAGACCTGATCTGAGGTATTTCCCATCAGATGAGGATGGTACCACAAGGTTGCTGCGCTCTGGTCGACAGTAAACACAGGTGCCCACCTTTCTCCCGGTTGTATCCCATGGTGAGGTCCGCCATCATCTTCACCGTCTACTATCAGCCCGTGCCAGTGGACGGTCGTTGCCTCAGGCAGCTCATTAGCGACATTCATCTCGACCTTCTCGCCGCGCCTCAGCCTGATCACCGGACCAAGATAGGTTCCGTTGTAGCCTAAAGTGTCTGCTTCCTTTCCATCTATGAAGGATGTCTTCCCTTTTTCCACCACTATCTCGAAAAGTGCGCTCTCAGGAGACGGGTCATAGTCATGGAGAACAGCAGGTATCTTAAGTCTGTTTCCGTCTTCTGCTGCTGGTCCGTCAGCCTTTGGAAAAAAATTCAGGAAAAGCACATACGAAATAGCCAAAAAAATTACAATTGACGCCGCCAGGGCTGCGTAAAGGCCATATCCAGCTCTTTTTTCAGCCATACAAACCGCCTCCTCAGCTAGTTCCATCTAGTATCATAATTGTATAACCAAGTTGTGAGCATGCTATGAAGGTTTGGTATATTTTTACGAAAATGACCCGGAACAAAAGTTCACGGGTCATTTCGTACTTTCTTATATTATCTCCTATCTCAGGTTTTAAAAATCACTCTTCCCATCCTCGTGTCCTCTCAACAGCCTTCTTCCATTTTGAAACCAGTGCATCCCTGACCGGCTGGGTCATTTTAGGCTCAAAAGAATTCACTGCATCCCACTTCCCCTTGACCTCAGCTTCATCCTTCCAGAAACCTACGCCTATACCTGCAAGGTATGCTGCTCCCAGTGCAGTGGTTTCCCTTATTGCAGGTCTGATGACTGTCCTGTCCAGAATATCCGCCTGGAACTGCATTAGGAATTTGTTGGATGAAGCTCCTCCGTCTACCTTAAGGCTGCCAAGGGTTATCCCTGCGTCCTTCTCCATTGCCTCCAGCACGTCTCTAGTCTGATAAGCTATAGATTCAAGCGCCGCCCTTATTATATGGTATCTGTTTGAGCCTCTTGTCAGTCCAAATATTGCTCCTCTTGCATACTGGTCCCAGTATGGAGCTCCGAGGCCTACGAATGCCGGAACAATATACACTCCACCATTGTCGGGCACCTTGCCTGCGAAATACTCTGTATCCCTGGAGTCATGTACAAGCATGAGCTCGTCCCTGAGCCATTGGACTATTGCTCCACCAACGAATATTGAGCCTTCAAGGGCATATTTGACGTCATTTCCCGACGTCGCCGCTATGGTAGTCAGAAGGCCGTTCTCCGACAGCTTCATCTCAGTGCCTATGTTGAGGAGAAGGAAGCAACCCGTGCCATAGGTGTTCTTTGCCTCTCCCGCTTCAAAGCAGGTCTGGCCGTAAAGCGCCGCTTGCTGGTCTCCGGCAATTCCAGAAATTGGAACCATTACCCCCCCAATATTGGTCTCTCCGTATACACCCGAGGATTTCCTGACTTCTGGCAGCATCGAACGTGGTATTCCAAGCTCATAAAGAAGCCTTTCATCCCATTTAAGCTCGCGAATGTTATAAAGCATTGTTCTTGAGGCATTTGTTTGGTCTGTGGCGTGGACTCTTCCGGCTGTCAGCTTCCAAAGCAGCCAGGTATCGACAGTTCCGAAAAGCAGCTCTCCGTTTTCAGCCTTTTCCCTTGCACCTTCCACATTTTCAAGGATCCACCTTATCTTGGTACCAGAAAAATACGCATCCACCGGAAGCCCTGTGGTTTCCCTGACGTATGGCTCAAGCCCCCTTGCCTTGAGTTCATCGCACATACCCGCAGTCCTCCTGCACTGCCATACAATGGCATTGTACACAGGCCTTCCAGTCAACTTTTCCCAGACTATCGTAGTCTCCCTCTGGTTGGTAATGCCGATTGCCGCAATTTCCTCTGCTGTTATCCCGGCCTTCGCCATTATTTCGGTGAGCACGCTGTACTGTGATGACCAGATTTCCATCGGGTCATGCTCAACCCATCCCTCCTTCGGATAGAACTGGGTGAATTCCTTCTGGGCGACAGCTATCACGGACTGCTCCTTGTCGAAGGCTATAGCCCTTGAGCTTGTGGTTCCCTGATCCAGTGCTATGACATACTTCTTCATAAAAATTCTCCTACGAATTCATTGGGTCGTGTTCCGGAAATCCGATCGATAAATCGAATACTCCTACGGATAATATATCTTCATATATTATCATACCGTTTTCATTCTGAATTTCACAGTGAAAGTTGAAAGGCCCCGCAGATCACACTGCGGAGCCATGATGTTCTTTCATTCTTATACTTTGCGCCTCGATATTATCGCTTCAGCCACTGCCATATCCTCAGGTGTGGTTATCTTTATGTTTTCGTAGCTTCCCTCATAAAGGTAAACCCTGCCGATGTATTTCTCGTACGCCGCAGTGTCATCAGTAACAGTTTCTCCTGAATAGTCAAGCCTTTCATGGGCTGCCAGTATCTTCTTAAGCTCGAAGACCTGAGGTGTCTGGACAGAAAAGAGAGAATCCCTGTCCAGGGTTTCCCTGGAAAAGCCATCTTCACCCCTGACCTTTATGGTATCCTTCGGCTTCATTCCACAGGCGCTGGCACCATGCTTCATGCAAAGCTCCACGCCTTCCTTTACAATGCTTTCTGTCACAAGAGGCCTTGCTCCGTCATGGATAACTGCAATCCCGGAATTCTGGAGTGATTCCAGGGCCTTGAGCCCGCTTCTTACCGAATCCTGTCTCCTCAAGCCGCCTGAAGCAATATGTATATCCTTGCTAAAGGCATAAGGAAAGCTTTTAAAGGTCTCCCATTCATCCACTGGAAGCACAAGGACAATGTTGTCTATGAATTCCATATCACAAAATGCAGTCAGGGTCCTTGCAAGCACCGGTACTCCTTTCAGGTCCAGGTACTGCTTTGGAACATCAGCTCCCATTCGGCTGCCTTTGCCTCCGGATACGATCACTGCTCCGACCAATTGCTATTCCCCCTTGGGCTTTGCAAAAATCATCCTTCCTGCCGCAGTCTGAAGCACTGAGGTTACAAGGATGTCTATTTCATTGCCTATGGATTTCTTGCCGCCTTCAACAACTATCATGGTACCGTCGTCAAGGTACCCTATTCCCTGGTTAGCTTCCTTTCCTATCTTCGAGATAAGGAGGTTCATTTCTTCTCCCGGGAGAAGCACAGGCTTTACAGCATTTGCCAGCTCGTTTATGTTCAGAACCGGAACTCCCTGGAACTCAGCTACCTTATTCAGGTTGTAGTCATTTGTGACGACCTTTCCTGATACTACAGTAGCAAGCTTCAGAAGCTTTGAATCCACTTCCGCGATTTCCGGAAAATCCTTGTCCCAGATTTCCACCTCTATGTCGAGCTCCTTCTGTATCTTGTTAAGGATGTCCAGACCTCTTCTTCCCCTGTTTCTCTTGAGGGAATCCGACGAATCTGCGATATGCCTCAGCTCCTCGAGCACGAATGACGGTATTATGAGCTTTCCTTCTACGAATCCTGTCTGGCAGATATCGAAGATTCTTCCATCTATGATGACAGAGGTATCAAGGACCTTCGGGTCTCCCTTGTACATTGCCTTGTATTTCTTGTTATCCTTATCCCTGTCCTTGTCCCTGGACTGGGATTGTCCCTGGTTCCTTCTTCCTATGCTCTGGAAGAAGGAATAAAAGTCGTCTGCCTTCTTGATTGCAACATTAGCTCCAAGAAGCGCAGCAAGTATGTTCAGAAGCACAACGACTATGCTGCCTACAGGCGGGAATATGTCGTTAAGCGGTCTCGTCAGGAAGAATGTTATGACCAGAAGCACTATGGCTCCAGCCGCTCCCAGGAACATTTCATGGATCGTCATCTTGGACAGGTTCTTTTCAGCCGCTTTGTTTGCACTCAGTATCAAAGAATAAATCTTTGATGAAATAATAAAAAATATGATTCCGAAAATTAGGGTGAGTGTTGCAATTAAAGCGATTTTTGCTACCAGGTTTTCAAATATGGGATACTGGTTGAGATACTGGGATGAGGTAAGATAGTTTCCGAGAAGTCCGCCAATGACGGCTCCGAGGATGGTCACTATGCCTCTTATCAGGTTCTTCAACATGATATCCACCTCCTTAGTTTTATTTTGTTCGTTTATCTTTTATTATACAATTTAATCAAGCACCTATGGTATAGCACAATGCAATATTCAGAAAATTATTAGTTATCTTTCCATGTTTCTAATCGTAGACGAAAAACCTTTAAAACAGGTTAAACCTGAAAAAGCTTGGAAACAGCCTCTCTAAGGGATCCAACCGGAATTATCCCTTCGCCCTTGAGCTTGAGCTTCTCCGCACTTCTCTTCGGAATGACGAAAGTCTCGAAGCCCATTTTTCTGCCTTCTCCTATGAGCCTCTCCACATTGCTTACCGGTCTGATTTCCCCTGTCAGTCCGATTTCTCCAATTGCCAGTATGTTCCTGTACTTCATCTCCTGGCCTCTTGCGCTTGAGACGAGACTTAAGGCAACTCCAAGGTCCTGCGTGGTACCCTCAATCGACAGACCGCCGACTACATTGACGTACACATCGCTTGAATAGAAAGGTATCCTGAGCTTCTTTTCAAGAACAGCAAGTATAAGGTTCAGTCTCGGGGCCTCGATGCCTATTGTTGTTCTCCTCGGCATCACCGCCTTCGTCTCAGCCACCAGGGACTGCACCTGGACAAGTATGGGCCTCGTACCCTCCATTATTCCAATAACTACTGAGCCTTCCTTTGACTCCATGTCATCCTCAAGGAAAATCCTTGATGGATCATATACCTCTATCAGTCCTTCAGCCCTCATTTCGAATACTCCGATTTCTGAAGTGGTCCCGAATCTGTTCTTCATTGTCCTGAGTATCCTGAGTTCCTCGGTCCTTTCACCCTCGAATGAAAGCACAGCATCAACCATATGTTCAAGGACCCTTGGTCCTGCGAGCTCACCCTGCTTTGTCACATGGGCAACGATGAACAGGGATATGCCCATTGTCTTGCCTATCCTCATCAGGCCATTTGCACATTCCCTTACCTGGGACACCGAACCAGGTGCAGAAACGACCTTGTCCGAATAAATTGTCTGTATGGAGTCGATGATGACAAATACCGGACTTAAGTCCTCAATATGCTTCTCGATGAGGTCAAGGGATGTTTCTGAAACTACATAAAGGTTGTCGGCCCTTGCCTTCAGCCTGTCACCCCTTATCTTAATCTGCTCCTCGGATTCCTCACCTGAAACATAAAGGACCTTTCCGTAGCTTTTTGAAATATTGTGTGCGCACTGAAGAAGAAGAGTGGACTTTCCTATGCCCGGGTCTCCTGAAATCAGCGTAAGGGATCCCCTGACAAGACCACCTCCAAGCACACGGTTAAGCTCAGCAATTCCCGTATCAAGCCTTTCCTTGTCTCCTGAGACTATGTCCTCTATCTTCTTGGGAACACTGAAATTGCCTATGCCTTCCTTTCTCTTTGTTTCTATCTTCTGCTCCTCTTCCACGAAGCTGTTCCATTCACCGCATTCAGGGCATTTTCCAAGCCACTTCGGAGAAGTGGCACCGCATCCCTGACAAACGAAATTAGTCCTTATCTTAGCCATTTGGTTTCCTCCAGTCATATGGATACCGTTCAATCTGATTTCCAAATTTCAAAATACGCACACCATTGAAGTTGAATGTGCCATAATATACGTATATTATGTAGGAAATAAACGATTATTAACAGAGCTTGGCAAGGATAATCCGCCTTTTTTGGCGTCAACTGCCTTTCAGGGAGGAAAAATGCAAAGAAAATTGATCTGCTCAGACCTGGACGGAACACTGCTCGGCAGCGACCGTAAGGTATCGTTGCTGAATATGGAAGTTATAAAAGAGCTTATGAAAAGAGGACATATATTTACTGTCGCAACCGGCAGGATTTTCCAGTCCGCAAAATACATATCAAGCAACTTCGGAGATAACGTGCCGCTTATCGCTTCAAACGGAAGTGTATATGATACGGGGGATGGGAAGCTTCACAAGAACCATTTCGATGAGGACCTCTCTGCTGAAATGTTCAGGATGGCAAAGAGCTTCGGTGTAACCCTCTCCTACTTCACCCATGATACGGTTTTTTCAAACACGATCAGCGGTGCCCTCATAACTAAGCTCATATACAACAAGGGGGTTCCCAAGAACTACAGGGTAAGGACGCTTCTCGCAGCAAATGAATCAATCATCAGGAAGAATTCCGATTCCATTGTGAATGGGATTGTCGTATCCAAGAACAATCCCGGTAAACTGTCAGCGATGAGAGCAGAGCTTGAAAAGCTCTCCGGTGTGACCATACAGAGCTCAGGCAGGGACAACATCGAGCTTATTCCGGGAAATGTGGACAAAAGCTACGCTGTAAAGGCTCTTGCAGAACACTATGGTATCGCTCGTCAGGATGTCATTTGCTTCGGGGACGGTGAGAACGACATTACCATGTTGAAATATGCAGGCCTCGGCTTTGCAATGGCGAATGCTTCAGACAGCGTCAAGAAATCAGCTGACAGCATAGCCCCGCCCAACCACGAGTCAGGCATAGGATTGAAGCTCATGGAGCTTTTCGGAATGGAAGAAATGGCTGTATGATATACACTGCCGGTGAGTCCATACATAAAGTAATGTTACGGAGGTTTTAACCATGACCACGTTGACTGTACTTACAAGACTTTCCATAGCCTTAATCCTTGGCGGCGCAATCGGATATGAGCGAGAATACAGGAACAGGCCTGCCGGATTCAGGACGCACATGCTCGTAAGCCTTGGTGCTGCATCAGTTTCCCTTCTCCAGATTTCAATGCTGGAGGAAGCAGGAAGACTGATAGCCCAAAACCCTGCGCTTGCCGAGGCTGTGAAGCTTGACGTCGGAAGGCTTGGAGCTGCTGTCATCAGCGGAATCGGCTTTCTTGGAGCTGGCACCATCTTCCTGACCAGGAACTATATAAAGGGTCTGACAACAGCAGCCTCATTGTGGCTTGTAGCTGTATCGGGACTTTCTGTTGGAATGGGCTATTATGCTGTCGGCATAGGCACATCGCTCCTTGCCCTCACGGTCCTTCTCGCACTTGGAAGGCTGCAGGAAGTGATGTTCAAAAAGACCGGAGTCATTACGATTGAGATTTCTTATGATGGCAATCAGTCGACCCTTGCAGCGATTGAAGCATACCTCTCTCGGATTGGCGCAAAAGTCCTTGACCTTGAACACCTTGAGTCAGGAAAGGATGGTAATGGCATATGCCTCTTCACCCTTGACCTCAGGTCATCTGCTGACAAGGAGACATTCATTAAGGGGATCCTGGAGAATAAGGGTGTTTTCTCATCAAGAATCATAAAGGGATATGAATCCCAGTAAAAAATCAGGCTGAAGCCATTAATTACGGCTTCAGCCTGATTCTCTATTTCTACTGCTTCTTGTATTCCACTATTTCAGCTTCACCTGCTGCAACTCTCTTTCCTTCCTTCAGGACCTCACAGGCTTCGCCAGAGGTGAACACAATTATGATGTCAGTTGAAGGCACCTTTGCCTTGACACCTTCCAGATCGAATCTTGCTATAAGGTCGCCCTTCTTCACATTCTGTCCTTCGGATACGACCTTTTCAAATCCTTCACCGTTAAGGGCTACAGTATCCACACCTATGTGTATAAGAAGCTCTGTTCCGTCAGAGCATCTAAGTCCGAGAGCATGGCCTGTCGGAAATATCATTGCAACAGTACCGTCTACAGGTGAGAATATATCTCCTGTCTCAGGGGTAACTATGAATCCATCTCCCATCATTTTAGATGCGAATGCTTGGTCGGGAACCTTTGTAATGGGATTCAAAACACCTGCAGCCGGTGACACAATTTCTGTCTTCTGTTTCTTGAAAAGCTTGAACATTTGGACACTCCTCCTGCCTTAATACCAGATTTTTACCATTAAGGAAAATATACCACAAAAAGCCTGAAATATCATCATGACTGAGAACCAAATCCCAACACCCCCATAGGTCAGAAAAATACGTGCGAATACATTAAAAAAGACAAAAGCATGCCAGGAAATTTGCTGGTTAATTGAAAAAGCAACTTCCACTTTGCCAAATAGAATTCCACTAATTTAGGAATCTGGGATTTCTTTGATGTACATGGTTTTTTAGACAGT
>NZ_JAGGKC010000012.1 GCF_017873395.1 Youngiibacter multivorans
TAATCCTTGGAGTATGCTCTCATAAGGTTAATATGGAAATCTAAGATATACCGAGATAATAAGAGATAATTGGTTTAAATTAAGGGAGGAAGAAAATGAAAGACCCAAGGATATCAAAACTGGCATGGAATCTTATAAACTACTCAACAAGGCTAAAGGAAGGCGAAAAAGTCCTTATTGAGTGCAGCGGACTCGAACATGAGCTGGTATCTGCAATAGTGGAGGAAGCTTATAAGGTGAAGGCTCTTCCATTTGTCACAATAAAGGACGCGAGGGTCCAGAGGTCACTGCTGATGGGTGCCACAAAGGACCAGTTGGACCTCATGGCAAAGTATGAATCGGCGAGGATGGAGGATATGGACGCCTATATAGGCATAAGGTCAGGCATGAACATCAGCGAGACCTCTGACGTACCGTCTGAAAAGATGGACCTTTACTCGAAGTACTTCATGCATCCCGTCCATTTCGACATCCGGGTGAACAAGACTAAATGGACAGTACTCAGATACCCTTCTCCGTCAATGGCCCAGGCGGCAGGAAAGTCCACCGAAGCCTTTGAGGATTTCTATTTCGACGTCTGCAACCTCGATTATTCGAAGATGTCAGAAGCAATGGACAGCCTCGTTTCACTGATGGAGAAGACGGACAGGGTAAGGCTCATTGCGCAGGGAACAGACATTTCCTTCAGCATCAAGGGCATTCCTGTGATAAAGTGTTCCGGTGAGATGAACATTCCTGACGGAGAGGTCTATACCGCACCTGTGAAGGATTCAGTGAACGGAGTCATATCCTACAACGCCCCATCCCTTTATCAGGGCTTCACGTATGAGAATATCAGACTGGAATTCAAGGACGGTAAAATTATCTCAGCGGCGTCAAATGATACTGACAGGATAAACAAGGTGTTCGATACCGATGATGGAGCAAGGTACGTCGGAGAGTTCGCAATTGGAGTAAATCCATATATACTCACCCCGATGAAGGATACCCTCTTCGATGAGAAGATTGCAGGCTCGATCCACTTCACCCCCGGCAACAGCTACGAGGATGCAGACAATACCAACAGGTCAGCAGTCCACTGGGATCTTGTACTCATTCAGAGGCCTGAATACGGTGGTGGGGAGATATGGTTTGACGATGTGCTGATTAGGAAGGACGGACTGTTCGTACACGAGGACCTTCTTAAGCTAAATCCAGAGAGCCTGATTTAGCTGAAAGCTTGAAAAAGCAGCAGCCTAAGGAATACGTTCCTGGGAGCACTTCACTAAAGTTTATTAAAGATAAAAAAGAATAAACTGCCTTTATAGAAAGAGGGACCCTCTGCGACAGCCGCAGAAGGTCCCTCTTTACAAATCAGGTAAGAACAATATTTTAAAATAGCGATCCTTTGAACCACAAGAAATATGATATTTGAAGATTGAAAATCCACTTAAGATTAATTTCCTGACCTTTTCCTCTGTTCCGGTCCATCAGACTTCAGGATTTTCCCCGACAGATGATATAGGGCAATCCCTGCCGCTGCAGCTCCAATGGTTCCGTATATGAGGTCCCACATAGTATCGGAGAGGCTCCCATGCTGGGAATCAGCGCCCAAGAAGTCGACACCGAACTCATAGATTTCCCAGAAGGTGCTGAGGCTGACTGAGAAGAAGAATGCATAGAGGACTTTGGCTCTCCTTGCTGCTTTATCTTCCAGCCTCATTCCACCCTTTGCAAGATACACAAGACAGGCGCCGGTGACCAGGTGGACCAGACTGTCGTACCATGGGAGAAGTGCATAAAAGTCGAGAATCACTCCAAACAGCGTCGCCATTATGAACCAACCTGTGAATATCAGCCTTGTCGCAAGTTTTGCCTTTCTCGAGTAGGAAAGGTGGAAAAGCAGGATTGCTGCGGCTGATAGGGCCGCATTTACTGACTTCTCGGTCTTGTCACCGTTAAGGAAAAAATAAAAGGCGCAGCAAATGAATAGAATCGCCACTGCTGTTTCAGGTAATAATGGCTTCCTTCTCATTTTTGCACCTTCCCTCATTTATTTCATTCTGTTCCTAATTCCTTCAGGAATCATCCCAAGAAGCCTCGGGCTGATTTCTCTTATCTCATCCTTCTTCAATCCACCGATAAGGAGAAGGGCTGTGAAATATACTGCCATGCCTATGCCGATGTTTGCAAGGGTAAGGATGCTCGAAATGGCATACCCTGCTCCAAGCATGTTGAACAGCATGTTTGTAAGATATAGTATTCCTCCCATTGCAGCAGACGCTGCAAGAGGTCTAAGAGACTCCCTGAGAAGATTCATCCTAATGCCAAGTCCCTTTGTTATGAGGATGTTGTTAATAGTGAAGGGTATGATGTAGTTCAGGTACATTGAGAGCACCGCACCCATGATGTTGACCTCAGGCATTACCACGAAGTAGGAGTTTGAAATGAGCTTCACAGCTATTCCTGCGGAAAGTGTCAGTATTCCCCAGTAGAATTTGCCGAAGCTCTGGAATATGACGGTCTGGACCATCACAAATCCCAGGAATATTACTACAAAGGCTCCGTACTTCAACAGTACTGCACCTGCCCTTCCGGGATATAGGAGTGCATATACAGGATCTGCCAGTACCATGAGCCCGAATGCCGACGGCATGGCGATCATGAATACTGTCTTTACAGCAAACCTGATCTTCCGCTCCACATCCTCGTCATCATCAAGTGCCCTTGCCCTGGATATTCCGGGAAGAAGCACAGCTGTCAGCGCAACGATTATGGTATTCGGAGTGTATATGAGGGTCTTGAATCTTGACAGCTGGCTAAAGGCGGTCTTGGCTGCAGTGAAATCAAGACCTGCGGTATAAAGGGCGTTGTTCACTATGAACATGTCTATGAAACCGCCAAGGTTCTGGATTCCGGCTGACATGGTTATCGGGAAGCCGTAATTGAAGAGCTTCATCAGAAGCTCCTTGTTGGTGTGCCTGTAGGCCTCGGGGTCCTGCATGGACCTCTTGACCTTGTGAAGCCTTCCCTTGTAGAACTCCCTTACAAGGAGGATCACTGCAATCAGCGCTCCAACGCTGGTTCCAAGCGTACCGCCTGCAACTCCATACTCCACCGAAACCTTCATGAGCGCCCAAGCTGCTGCAAGAGATACAGTGACATTTACAAGCTGCTCTATTATCTTTGAGACTGCATTGCTGGCAATGTAGCTTCTTCCAAGGAAATAGCCCCTGTATGCTGAAAGGATGCCTGTTATAAGCACCGTCGGTGACAATGCCCTTATGGCAGTTACTGCCTGGGGACTCTTGGATGCGGTTGCTATAAGAGGAGCCATTAGGAAAAGCAGGATTGAAGCAAACAGTGAAAGGAGTATGAGTACTGCCCTTGCCAGGCGAAATGCCCTTAGGGCATCCCTGTAGTTGCCTTTGGCAGTCAGCTCGGATATCAGCTTTGCTATTCCTCTCTGGATTCCCTCGTTCGTCAGGACATATATGAACGTGAATGCGTCATATGACACAACGTATATGCCGTGGCCCACGTCCCCGAGTATCCTGACAAGGAGGGGCACATAGACTACGGACATTATCTTTACGAGCATTTCCGCAACCGAAAGGTATGCGAACCCCTTGCCCGTTGACTGCTGCTTCATCGAGAAACCTCCATCATAGGTCGAATTTGAAAACGTCGTTCCTTATCTTCTTGAATATCGGCGGAAGCTTTTCAACAATTACCTTGTTTTCCAGATACGACAGCTTTCCTGTGGCGTTCCTGAAGGTCAGCTTGTAGGCATACAGGTACTGGTATGAAAGCGCGTACTTGTTGTTGAAGTAGTTATTGGTCGTCTTGTCTCCGTACTTTGAGTCGCCGACTATCGGATTGCCAAGGAAAGCCAGGTGTGCCCTCAGCTGATGGCTTCTTCCTGTCAAGAGCTCCAGCTCGACGAACGAGAACAGTCCGCTGGACCGCTCTGAAACAACTCTCATGGCGATCTCCTTGCGGGAAGGCCCGTCAGTCATAGAAACCAGGCTCGTGTTGACATCCTCGCGTTTCTCGATGAATGCCCTATATTCGCCGTCCTTTATCCTTCCCTTGACCAGTGCGACATACTTCTTCTCTATGTCCCTCTCCCTCATCATGGAGCTGAGCTCCTTGAGGGCTTCGAAATTCTTTCCGTACATTACAAGTCCTGAGGTATTCCTGTCCAGTCTGTTGACTGGTGAAGGAGAAAATGTCTTCTCATCCTCAGGGCTGTATTCTCCCTTTTCCTTTAAATAGGAAAGGACGTGGTCAGTAAGGGTAGGCTCATTGCTGCTCATATCCTTATGGACAAGTATCCCTGGCCATTTCTCGACTACAAGGAGATTATCATCCTCATAGGTGACCTTGAACTCTGCATCCACCTGTATGAATTCCTTTTTGGTTTCAGGAGCCTTTGATTCAAGGTACTTTATCTCAAGTACGTCCCCAAGGTTCAGCATGTCCTTTTCCTTGCCCCTTGCGCCGTTTACTCTTATGTCACCTTTCCTCATCGCCTTGTATATCGCGGAAAGCGGCACGTCCTTCAGATATTTCCGAAGAAACTTATCCAGCCTCTGTCCTGCTTCATTGCTTCCTATCTCTATCCTCATGTTTCTCCTTCAGGGATTAAGCTCCCTATTATGGGAGCGTTTGGCTCCCTATTACGGGAGCGTCTTACTCCCGGTTATGGGAGCATCTTACTCCCGCATATCTTCCAGTACATTATATCATATAACAAATCTGCTTCTTTTTCTCTCTTTTCCATGAATTGTCCGTGGTGAATATATATCAAGCTCATGCCTTGCGCGGGTTATGCCCACATAGAATATCCTCCGCTCTTCCTCAAGGTCAGCACCAGTAACAGCCTGGGGCAAGATGCCCTCCACGCAGTTGACGAGGAACACCTTGTCGAACTCAAGTCCCTTGACTCCATGGATTGTCGACAGGAGAAGCTTTGCAGAAGGGTCGCTTTCAGGCTCCTTCATGCTCTCCTCGAGGAAGACGTTAAGCACCTTATGGTTTCCTGCAAGCTCATGCATCTCCTCGAGGTCTCCTAAGAGCTCATCAAGGTCCCTTCCGGTCCTTTCTGAATAATCCTTCAGATAATCCTCATAACCAAGCACCTTGCCGATATACCTCACAAGGTCCCTCGGGGATTTCTTTGCCATGGGCTTCAGGTCGTGAATCAGATCCTTCATCCTGCCTTTAGCGAAATCGCCCTTTTCACCGGACAGAAGCACTGTCTTCACATCCTCACCGGAAGCAATTCTTCTAAGGTCATCCTTAGGTATGTACCTGTACGGCTTGTTTGCAACCCGTGCAAAATGCCTCGGGTCTCCATTTGATGCATAGCGCATGTATTCAAGTATATCTCTGGCAACCATTGTCCTGTAAAAGCTGTAGCCGTCCCTGCATTTGAAGGGTATGCTTTCGCGCCTCAGATGTTCCCTTATCCTTTCGCCTTCCTCGTTGGTCCTGTATAGCACGGCATAGGAACCGTAGATATCCTTCATGACCTCATTGGATATGTCAGAAAGCATGCCTTCCTGAGAAGGCGGGAATACCTTCCTTATCCTCGTCAAGTCTTTCCTGTCAGGAAGGAGCTCCTTGTCGTTCCTTTCCCTGTTGAACCTGATGACTTCACCTGCATAATCCACTATTGTCCTTGAGCTCCTGTAGTTGTACTTCAGGTACAGCTTGCTTCCCTTGAACCTTTCCTCAAAGTCCATCATTGCCGAGGGGTCCGACCCCCTGAAGGCATAAATGCACTGGTCCTCATCTCCTACGCAGAAGATGCTTCCACCTTCAGAAAGCTTTGCAAGTATCTGAAGCTGGACCGGATCAAGGTCTTGGAACTCATCGACCAGAATATGAGTGAATGTCCTCCTGATCCTTGTCGTGAGCTCTTTGTCCTCAAGGAGCGACAGGAACCTCGTCTGAAGGTCATCGAAATCCATCAGTCCTCGTTCCTTCTTGAATCCCTCATACAATTCAATGGCCTTTCTGAATACATCATCCCTTAAGGCCATCGCTTCCTTTTTTGATTCAGCACCCTTGAATACAGCCATCCTGTAGGCTGAAAAATCCCTCATGAGGTTATCGATGTCTTCTCTTGCAAGATTCAGGTTCCTCTGCATGAGAAGCTTCACCTCCTGCTCAGGTTTGCCGTAAACAAGGGAAGTTTCAATTCCAAGGCTTCTCAGCATCCTGTAGGAAAATCCGTGAAGGGTACCGAAAAACGGCTTCCTTTCACCTCCGAACCTGGCCTTCAGCTCCTCTGCGGCAGCTTTGGAAAAGGTCAGAACCAGTATCCTGCCGGGAGCGACACCAGAATCCATGGTCAATCCAAGCCTTTCAAGGAGTACCGTGGTCTTTCCTGAACCTGGAGGGGCAACGACCAGGACCCTGCTTTGGTCAGTTGTGCTTGCAAGCTTCTGATATTCGTCAAGTTCCATGGCTTCACCTCCAAATTTTCCCATAGATTCCTATTTTACTCTATATGAGGAGATTTTCCCATTATTTTTTCCTGAATTATGGATGTTCCGAAGCTTTGAAGCACAAATTGCCCTCCAAGGGCTTAAGTTATTTGTGAAAATTTGGTAATATGATAGGTAGACGAAATAAAATTGAAATAGGTGATTTTATGGAAAGGGTAATTGACGTGAGGAACGGAAGAAACCTTACTATGCTTGCAGATTTTTATGAACTTACTATGGGTAACGGATACATGAAGGAAGGTGTGTCAGATACCATAGCCTACTTCGACATGTTCTTCAGGAGAGTCCCTGACGGAGGCGGCTACTGCATCATGGCGGGAGTCGACCAGCTCATGGAGTATCTTGAGAACCTCACCTTCTCCAAAGATGATATTGATTATCTCAGAAGAAAGGAAATATTCAGCGAGGAGTTCCTTTCTTACCTTGAAAACTTCAAGTTTGAATGCGATGTCTGGGCTGTACCGGAAGGCACTCCCGTATTCCCCAACGAGCCTCTTGTGATAGTCAGGGGACCGATCATACAGGCTCAGTTCGTGGAGACAATGATCCTACTTACCATAAACCACCAGACTCTCATAGCCACCAAGGCCAACAGGATAGTAAGGGCTGCAAAGGGAAGACCGGTTCTTGAGTTCGGCTCAAGACGAGCTCAGGGCTATGATGGAGCAATATACGGGTCAAGGGCTGCGATAGTCGGCGGATGCACATCCTCCTCCAACACACTTGCGGAGATAATGTTCAACGTGCCCTCATCAGGAACAATGGCACACAGCTGGGTTCAGCTGTTCGACACAGAGCTTGAAGCCTTCAGCAAGTGGGCTAATGCTTACCCGTCGAACTGCTCACTTCTCATTGATACATACAATGTACTGAAATCAGGAGTTCCTAACGCGATTAAGGTATTTGACGAAATTGTCGTACCACAGGGCTTCAGGCCTAAGTCCATTAGGATAGATTCTGGAGACATAACCTACCTTACCAAGGAAACCAGGAAGATGCTTGATGAAGCAGGCTACAGCGACGTAAAGATCATAGTGTCCAATTCCCTTGATGAGCATATCATAAGGGATGTCCTGAACCAGGGAGCCGAAATTGACATATTTGGAGTCGGTGAAAGGCTTATAACGGCAAAGTCCGAGCCTGTGTTCGGCGGTGTTTACAAGCTTGTTGCCATCGAAAAGGACGGGAAGGTGGTCCCTAGGATAAAGATCAGCGAAAACCAGGAAAAGATCACAAATCCCCACTTCAAGAAGGTATACAGGATATTCACGAAGAAGAACGACAAGGCCATAGCTGATGTCATCTGCGAACATGACGAGGTCATCGACGAGAATGTACCTCTGACCATATTCGACCCTGTTTATACCTGGAAGCAGAAGGTTGTCACCAACTTCTACGCAAGACCGCTGCATGTGCAGCTGTTCAGCCATGGCAAACCGGTGTATGACAGTCCTACGGTTCTTGAGATCAGGGATTACTCCGCAAAGGAAACCGACAAGCTCTGGGCTGAAGTCCTGAGATTTGAGAATCCGCACAACTACTATGTGGATCTTTCCCAGAAGCTGTGGGATACCAGGCAGGCCCTGCTCATCTCGCACTCAAGGGAGTACATCTAGGTTGCACGGCCGTGGGAAATTCTTCCACGGCTGCTGTTTTTTTGATAAAATGCATGTTGCACTAAATTGATTGGAGTCAAATGATATGGATAAACAAGTTTCTTTTTTGGTCAGGACGGCTATTATAGCCGCGATCTATGCTGTAATAACAATACTCAACCCCTTCAGCTGGTACGGAATCCAGTTCAGGGTCTCTGAAGTGCTTACGCTTCTGGTATTCATCGACAGGAAATACATACCGGGGCTAGTTGCAGGCTGCTTCATTGCAAACCTTCCAAGTCCTCTCGGTATTGCGGACATCTTCTTCGGAACGACCGCTACCTTTATTGCTCTGCTTCTTATGGCAAGGTCAAAGAGCCTGTTCGGAGCTTCCCTCTGGCCAGCTATAGTTAACGGCCTCATCATCGGACTCGAGCTTAAGCTGGTGCTCGGTCTTCCCTTCTTCCTTTCTGCACTGCAGGTGTTCGCAGGCGAATTCCTTGTCGTTTCAGTTGTCGGGTACATTGTCTTCAAGACAATCCTGAAGGACAAGAGTCTTGTGCGTGCGTTGAAATTCAGCTAGCAGAAAGGAGTTTTCATGAAGCTTGTCAGGCGTCTCAATCTCGGGTTGTTCGGTAACAGCAGGAACATAAAGTACTATACGCTTAACGGCATCCTGTTCACCATGGTCACAATATTCGCGAAGAGCTTCGCGGCGAAATTCCTCGACAGGCTTGGAGGGGCACCCATCCATTATTCGCTTCTTAACGCTTTGCCTGGATTTGTTGCCATATTTGTTACTATCCCCGGAATCGTCATGATACAAAGGTCAAAGAATAAACGCAGGATAATGGAAGGCTTCTTCTACCTGAGCAGGTCGTTCCCTCTTCTGCTTGCAGTTGTGCCATTCCTTCCGGAAACTTCACGGCCTCTGGCCTTCGTTCTGATATACGGTCTGATGAATTTTCCAGAATCCATATCTGCGACAGCACTCCAGAGCTTCACAGGTGATGTCTTCTCTCCCAAGGAGAGAGCCGAAGCCATCACCTACAGGAATTCATATTCGCAGATAGCCCAGCTTGTGACATCCATAATCATGGGTGTCGTGCTCTCGGTTACAACTACAAACAGCTCGGCAGTATTTATGTACCAGTTCTTCATAGTTCTGAGCTTCCTGCTTGGTATAAGAGAAGTCCACTATCTGAAGATGCTTAAGACTGTCGAAGTGAAATCAGCTCCTGTTATCCGGCCTATGGATAGTATAAGACGCGTCCTTCAACACAAGGACTACAGGTCATTTTTGATATGTTCTCTCATTTTCCACTTCGGATGGCAGACAGGCTGGCCGCTTTTCAGCATTTATCAGATAAGCTACCTTGGAGCTGATGAAAAGTGGCTTACAATAGTAAACGTGGTCCTGAGCCTTTCAGGTATAGTGAGCTTTCCCATATGGCAGAGGATAGTTAAGAAGACAGGTTACGACCTTGGTATTGTCTTCGCGACCATCTGCATGGCGTCAACTCCTATCCTCTACACATTTACCCGCACCATGTTCGAGAATGCATCAGTACAGCCGATAATTGGCTTCTCAACCGCAGGCATCACCGCTGTGCTGCTGGGACTCATGCTGGAATCTTCTCCTGAGGGTGAAAGCCTGATTTCAGCAGCAATCCACACGACACTGACAAGTGTTACCCTTGCAGTAGCTCCTCTCTTCGGAAATCTTGTGCTGAGCCTGTTCGGGTTAACCGCTTCACTATATGTTTCAGGCACACTTCGTGCTGTTGGCTCTCTGGCATTTCTCATAAGATACCGAATGAAAAACAGGAAGGATGTCTCCATTAATTAATGGATGCATCCTTCCTGTTTTTCTTAATATTTATTATCAGATTTTCAATAGGTCCAGAAGAGCCTCCTCGATCATATTGTTGTATGCCCCTTCTCTGAACTTCACCACAAGGTCCTTCTTGTCCTCCACTGCCGCCCTTCTCATCTCATCCTTGAGCTTCTCAGGGAATTCAAGGAACACCGAGAGAGGTTCTCCGTCCTTGCCGAAGGACATGAGAAGTGGAATCCTCGACTCCCCTGCAGCCTCAACAAGGGCTTCTTCATTTCCCGTCTTGTGCTTTATGGTGAAGGAAATGTTCTGGTTTTCCTCCCTCATCCTTTCCATGAAGGGCAGCACTGCAACGCAATCAGGGCAGTAACCTTCTGAAAAGGCTACAACCTTCCTCATCGACCCAAGGGTCCTTACCTTAACCTTAGCCTCCTCTGAAAGGCTTGTCTTCTCATATCTCTGCCTGAATTCAGGTCCAACCTGCTTCAGGTATTCAGGGAACGTTGCTCCCCCTTCAAATAACCCCATATCCATTTCATGACCTCCGCTTTTTCCTTGATTATAGCACTTTGGATTTCGCCGCACAATAAACCCGGAGCACCTGTCAGTCCAGATACTCCGGGTTATTTCCGGTACGAGCCTGTCAATCCAGGCTTTCCGAATATATGGCAAGGGCTTCAGCCCAAAACCAGCTTTTAAAGCAGCGCTGCCAATACCGCCTTCTGGGCGTGCAGCCTGTTTCCTGCCTCGTGGTACACATATGAGTTCGGTCCGTCGATTACCTCGGCAGTGACCTCTTCCTCCCTGTGTGCAGGAAGGCAATGCATGAACATGTAGTCATCCTTTGCGTAGGAGACAAGCTCCTTGTTAACCTGGTAATCAGCGAATGCTCCGATCCTCGCCTCAGCCTCTTCCTCGAAGCCCATGCTTGTCCATACGTCTGTGTATATGACATCCGCATTTACTGCAGCTTCCTTGGGATCCTGAGTTATGAACACCTTTCCGCCGCTTTCCTTACCCATTTCCTTTATCTTCGCGATGATCTTCTCATCCGGAAGATATCCTATAGGGCATGCCATATATACTTCCATTCCCATGGCAACTCCTGCTGCCGCAAGGCTGTGCGATACGTTATTTCCGTCTCCCACGTAGCAGAGCTTGAGTCCCTTTACGGAGCCCTTCACTTCGATGACTGTAAGCAAGTCAGCCAGCGCCTGGCATGGATGGTAGATATCAGTAAGTCCGTTGATTATAGGAATCGAAGCATGCTTTGCAAGCTCCATAACATCTGCATTCGAGTTTGCCCTTATCATTATGCCGTCGAGGTACTCTGAAAGTGTCGCTGCTGTGTCCTTGACCCCTTCACCCCTCGAAAGCTGCATCTCATTGGGATTGAGGTGAACTACGTGTCCGCCGAGCTGGAGCATTCCAACCTCAAACGAAACCCTTGTCCTTGTAGACTTCTTCTCGAACATCATTCCAAGTGACTTTCCCTTAAGTACCTGAGGACAATCTCCTGCTTTGGTCAAAGCCTTTATCTCTATGGCATAATCCAGGAGGGCCTCTATTTCTTCAACACTATAGTCAAGGAGCGTTATCATGTCCCTGCCCTTCATGTTCTTAATTATCTCTTTGTTCAGTAATCCCATCATTTTCTTTATCCTCCCTGGACTTTTTGACCTTAAGGCGATCCGCCTTAGTCGTCTTTCGTTGCCAGCTTTCTTTCAGCTGATACTATTATTATAGCGTGTATAATTATAAAGTCAACTGCATTATTATGTATTTTTTCTAATTGTAAATTCATCAACATTTCGAGATTTCAATTGACATATTGACCAATAACAACGTTTTCATGGTTTGAATCTCATATTCATCCTTGTATTTATTCGGATTACGTACTCATAATTTATACATTTCCTACGTTGAAGGCATTATCATAATCCATATTTTATACCATTTGCATGCAATTTTTTCCTGATTTTATATGCTCATTTTGACATCTCCTCTTCATTGATTACACGATTTTTATATGATACTATAAAAAAGGACATTGGAGTACAAATCTGCACGATGAGGGATGACATGAAGAGTATCACGGAAATATTCAGGGAAAAGAAGCTGAAACTCACGCCACAGAGGATCGCGGTATATGACCACCTGAGTCACACCACATCGCATCCTACAGCTGAAGCAATCTACAAATCGCTACAGGAGAACTTCCCAATCATGAGCCTTGCGACAGTATATAAATCACTGAATACACTGTTGGAGGTCGAACTGATTTCGGAGATTGACCTTGGAGAGGGCAACTCCAGGTATGATGCGAATGTCTGCGACCATCCGCACATTCAGTGCACTGAATGCGGCAAAGTCGAAGACATAATGGGACTCTCACTTTCCCCGCTCTGCAAGGAGCTTTCCAAGCACTCTGACTATACCCACACAGGAACCCGTGTATATTTTTACGGAGTCTGCAGAGAGTGCGCAAAGGGCAAATCCAAAATCTGAACAAATGATGATAATTAAGGCGCAGCCAATATGGCCGCGCCTCTTTTCGTTTCTATTCAAAATATCGGATAAATATTGGAGCCTACTTGTCATCCAGCTTACCCTTTACCGGTAAGTCCATTTCCATCACCATCTCCGGATCCACAGGATTGCCCTCAACATATCTTGCAATGATGTTTCTGTAGCTTCCGCAGTATACGAACTTCTGAAGCCTCTCATCAATTCCGGGCATTTCTGCAGGATGAAGCTCCCTGTCATCGACCACTATGCAGTCAAAAGTAAAGCCTTTCTCGAAGCTGCCTGTCTTTCCGAAGAACTCTCCTCCGCCCCTGGTGGCAATATAGAATGCCTCCGTCATTGAAACCGGCAATATCGATTCATCTGACTCGGCATGCCTCAGCTTAGAGCATTTGATTGCAGATACGATGCACTGCCTGATGCTTAGTGTATCTCCGCCTGATATATCGCTGCCTATTCCCACCTTTATTCCAAGGTCCAGAAATTTCCTGAGCGGCATTATTCCGCTGGAGAGGTTTGAGTTTGAATCCGGGCAGTGCGCCGCAAAGAAGTTCCCTGACTTCATCATCATTAGTTCCTCTTCGCTGTTGTAAATGCAGTGAGCCATGATTGTAGGAGTCTTACAGAAAAGACCAAAGTTCTCGTATATTCCTGCATAGCTGCTTGAATCAGGGTAAAGCTCCTTGACCCATTCGATTTCTGAAAGGGTCTCATTGAGGTGTGACTGTACAGGTATCCCGTATTTTTCCGCAAGCCTTCCAAGCCCTGAAAGCAATTCATCCGAACATGTAGGTATGAACCTCGGGGTGAGTATAGGTCTGACACGGTCATTCCCTTTTGATCTTCTGATCAGCTCCTCGGTATCAGCGAGGGATTTCCTTGTATCCTCTGTCATCCCCTTCACCGTATTCCTGTCCATGTTTACCTTTCCTGCATATGCCCTGATACCTGAAGACTCCAATATCTCCATCAGACGGATCGTGCTCTCAAGGAATACAGTTCCGAACACCACAGCATTCAGGGTTCCCTCCCTGACCATATCCCGTACAAACTGCCTGTATATCCTGTCAGCATATACTATTTCACTGAATCGTATCTCCTCAGGGAAAGTCCTGGCCTCAAGCCAGCTCAGAAGCTCCATGTCAAGACCCAGACCCAGGTTCGCATACTGCGGTCCGTGAGTATGGAGATCTGTGAATCCGGGCATCACGAGGCATCCCTCGTGGTCGATTATCTCGATTCCTCCATAAGCCTCAGGTATTTCACTGAAAACGCCTACTATATTCTTCCCATCAGAGACTATATAAGAATCAGGATGGATTTCGAGACTCTCCTTTGATGGTGCGTGGACTATATCTCCTCTTATCGCCTTGAATCCCATAAAACCACCTCCTCTCCCTCAATTATATAACAAACATTAGGCCTGCAGATGAAAAGTTAATGCCGCCAGAAGCAGGATATTTAAGGCAGCGAGCCTGATTCAATACATGGGTAGAATATATGATATTATTAGTTGTTTTTATTATATTAATTGGAGTAGTATATAGGGTGGATGGATCTTAATTAATATTAAGTTAATTAGTAATGATATTAATAATCACTATCTTTATGGGGGTTGGAAAATGAAGAAAGTCGCAACTGTTTCACTCATCGTCGCCTGCATCATCAGCCTGCTGGTCGGGATATTGCATTTTTTCGCACCATATGCCTTTGGATGGTATTCGTACATACCAGACGCGCCAGTTGAAATTTACCAGTCGGTAAATTACATTAACTTCTGCTTCTCCTTCCTTCTGGCTGGAATCAGCCTGCTGCTGATGCTTGTCAGGAAGCGGTTGTTTGAAGGTTCAAGCGAACTGATGATGTTCTACTTCTTCTTCGTTCTTGTTTGGCTGTCCCGAATAGTCATCCAGCTCTTATGGCCATCAGGACTTCAGGTCTGGCTGGTGACCGCCTTCACTGTTCAGTTCATATTCACATTGGTACCGATGTTTTACCTCATCAGGCAAGGCATAATGGAAGCTAATCATACGGCTGCATGAGTACCATCCAATAATTTTTGCTGTAATTCAAAGGAAAAAATGGGAGCCGTCAGGCTCCCTCAGGTTAATGGAACGGATATTTAGTTTCATTGTCATTATGCCGTTCCATTTGTCTTCTTATACAGTTTCCGGCAGTATCCCCGAAAAGATCTCATCTATTACCTTCTGGAGATTTTCCTTTGTCAGTGCGGAATAGAACAGAATCTTCTCTTCAGAGAGACCAAGTGTCTCCCTTATTATGTTCTCGCTCTTCTTTATGTCGTTCCTCTTGAGCTTGTCCAGCTTTGTCGCAACTACAAGCACTTCTATGGAATAATGTCTCAGGTATTCAATCATGAGAACATCATCCTCAGTGGGCTTGTGCCTTGCATCCACAAGAAGAACAACCTTCCTGAGGTCCGGCCTGTTCATCAGGTACTCCTCGATGATTTTCCCCCAGGCCTGCTTCTCTGATTTTGATATCTTCGCATAACCATAGCCTGGCAGGTCCACAAGGGAGCATATGTTGTCGATCATGAAGAAATTTACAAGCCTTGTCCTTCCAGGAGTGTTCGACACCTTTGCCAGCTTCTTTCTGTTTGTAAGGGAGTTTATGATTGTGGATTTGCCTACGTTTGACCTTCCTACGAAAGCCACCTCAGGGAATCCACCCTCAGGATACTGATCCTTTTTGACTGCAGATGTCATGAACTCGGAATTCTTGATGGTAATCATTCTACTCCTCCACCAGAGACTTGCTTATTACTTCGCTGATCTCCTTCACAGGAATGAACTTCAGCTTTCCACGTACGCTTTCAGGTACCTTTTCAAGGTCAGGGACATTCTTTTCCGGTATTATCACCGTATCTATGCCTGCCCTGCTTGCAGCAAGCGACTTTTCCTTGAGTCCTCCTATAGGGAGCACCCTGCCGGTTAGGGTTATCTCACCGGTCATCGCCACGTTGTGTCTGGACTTTCTGCCCGATAACGCCGATACCATGGCTGTTGCCATCGTAACGCCCGCTGACGGACCATCCTTTGGCACTGCGCCTTCCGGAACATGAATATGTATGTCTTTTGTCTTGTAGAAGTCTCCGTTTATACCGAAATCGCCAGCATGACTCCTGATGTATGAGTATGCGGCTTTTGCAGACTCCTTCATGACATCTCCAAGCTGACCGGTAAGTTCAAGCTTTCCGGTTCCCTCCATTACCATAACCTCAATCGGAAGTATGTCTCCGCCTGCCGGAGTCCACGCAAGGCCTGTTACCACGCCCAGCCTGTCCTCTTTTTCAGCGGTCTCATACCTGAATCTGGGATGGCCCAGGAATTTCTCAATCATCTGTGGGGTAAGCGTTAGGCTCTTCTTCTTGTTCTCAAGGAGGTAGGATATTGACTTCCTGGCAAGGCTTGAAAGAGACCTCTCCAGATTCCTCACTCCTGATTCGATGGTATATCCGTCAATTAAGAACTTTATTGCCTTGTCGGACATCTTGAAGCTTCCCGGTTCCATGGAATGTTCCTTCAGAACCTTGGGCAGCAGGTGCCTTTTTGCAATATTTAGCTTTTCCTCGTATGTATAGCCTGAAACCTCGATTACCTCCATCCTGTCAAGGAGAGGTCTTGGTACGGTCTCAAGGGTATTTGCTGTAGTTATGAACATTACCTTGGAAAGGTCCATCTCAAGCTCAAGGTAGTGGTCCCTGAAGCTGAAGTTCTGCTCTGCATCAAGTACCTCAAGCAGGGCATCAGCCGGGTCTCCCCTGAAGTCGTTGGACATCTTGTCTATCTCGTCCAATAGGAACAGAGGATTCATGCTCTTTGCCTGCCTCATCCCATAGACTATCCTGCCTGGTATCGACCCGACATAAGTCCTTCTGTGGCCTCTTATTTCAGCCTCATCCCTGACTCCGCCAAGCGACATCCTGACATAGTTCCTTCCAAGCGCTCTCGCAACGGATTTTGCAATGGAAGTCTTTCCTGTTCCGGGAGGACCCACAAGGCATATTATCGGGCCTTTCAGTGACTTTGACATGGTCTTCACTGCAAGATACTCGATTATCCTGTCCTTGACATCCTTCAATCCGTAATGGTCTGCCTCAAGTATCTCCCTTGCCTTTATGATATCGGTGGAATCCTCAGTTTCAGTTCCCCACGGAAGGTCAAGTATCCAGTCAAGGTAAGTCCTTATGACTCCGCCTTCAGCGGAGTAGCTTCCGGAATTCCTCAGCCTCTCCACTTCGTAGAGTGCCTTTTCCCTTGCTTCCTTCGGAAGGTTCTTCGCTTCTATCTTTTCCTTGTAGCTGTTGATCTCCTTGGTGTCCTCGTCATAGTCGCCGAGCTCTTCCTGAATGGCCTTAAGCTGTTCACGGAGATAGTATTCCTTCTGGACCTTGTCAATGTTGGTCTTGATCTTTGAACCTATCTTCTTCTCTATCTTAGCTATCTCAAGCTCCTTGTTGATTATCTCAAGAAGCTTTTCAAGCCTGTCAGTTATGTTCAGGGCTTCAAGCAGAGACTGCTTGTCCTCTGGCTTCAGGATAAGGTATGAGCTCACGGTATCTGCGAACCTTCCTGCTTCCTCTATGTCCTCGAGTGTCGTCAGAGCCTCCTGGGGCATCATTCCGGTGTGCCTGACATAGGTGTCAAGTGTTTCCTTGACGCTCCTTATCAGGGCCTCCTCCTGGATATCCTGGATACCTGTATCAGTAATCTCATCCTCCAGCACCTCAACGGTGGCGACATAGCTCGGCTCTGTCTGCTTGAGGTTAATGATTCTTGCCCTTGAGATACCTTCGACAAGGACCCTCACTGTGTTTCCGGGAAGCTTAAGGAGCTGCCTGATCACGCAGAGCGTTCCTATCTGGTACATGTCCTCCAGGGCAGGGTCTTCAACCTTGCCATCCCTCTGGGGAACAAGGAATATCTCCTGATTTTTCAGCATCGCCTCATCAAGGGATGCTATTGATTTTTCCCTGCCCACATCAAAATGCAGGACCATATAAGGGAATATGGTTATTCCTCTAAGGGGTATAAGGGGGAGGGTCCTCCTCTTCCTTTTCATTGATTTCCTCTCTCTCTCAAAATGGACAAACCTTGCGGCCTGTCCATTTCAATTGTATTATGCTGATTCTATGTTCTCCGCCTTCTTGTAGGTGATGATCGGCTGCTTGCTTGAAACCGTCTCATCAGTTACAAGCACCTTCTCGATCGTATCGTCCGAAGGTACGCTGAACATGATCTCTTTCATTATGTCCTCGATTATGGACCTTAAACCTCTCGCACCGGTATTTCTCTTGATTGCCTCCTCGGCTATCCTTTGCAGAGCTTCCCTGGTGAACTCGAGTTCAACTCCATCCATCTCGAACAGCTTCGTGTACTGCTTGACCAGAGCGTTCTTAGGTTCACTCAGTATCTCCACCAAAGCGTCCTTGTCAAGACTGTTGAGAGTAACTACAATGGGAACCCTGCCTACGAATTCAGGTATGAGCCCGAATTTCAAGAGGTCTCCCGGAAGTATGTCCTTCAGTGTCTCGCCAACGTTCCTCTGTGATTTCGATGCGATTTCGGCACCGAAGCCTATTGATGATTTCTGTGTCCTCTTCTCTATGATCTTCTCAATACCGTCGAAGGCTCCTCCGACTATGAAGAGAATGTTTGTCGTGTTGATCTGAATAAGTTCCTGATGAGGATGCTTCCTTCCGCCCTGCGGTGGAACCGATGCAACAGTTCCCTCAAGGATCTTGAGAAGTGCCTGCTGTACTCCCTCTCCTGAAACATCCCTTGTTATGGAAGGGTTCTCAGATTTCCTCGCAATCTTGTCGATTTCATCGATATAAACTATTCCTCTCTCAGCCTTCTCCACGTCATAATCGGCGTTCTGGATGAGCTTAAGGAGTATGTTCTCGACATCCTCACCGACATATCCTGCTTCCGTAAGGGTAGTCGCATCCGCTATTGCGAATGGGACCTGCAGGAATTTGGCCAGAGTCTGAGCAAGAAGCGTCTTACCTGAGCCTGTAGGACCAAGCAGCAGCACATTGGACTTCGAAAGCTCAATGTCACCGTTCTTGACCGGGAAGTTTATTCTCTTGTAGTGGTTGTACACTGCAACAGCCAGAGATTTCTTTGCATCGTCCTGTCCTATTACATACTGGTCAAGATGGTTCTTTATCTCCTGTGGTTTCGGAAGACTCGAAATATCTACCTGGTTCTTTTCTTCAAGCTCTTCCGCGATTATCTCGGAACAGAGCTCTATGCACTCGTCGCATATATAGACCCCGGGTCCTGCGATAAGCCTTCTGACCTGATCCTGGCTCTTTCCGCAGAATGAGCATTTCAAAGCGTTCTTGTCATCATATTTGGCCATATTATCACCTCTGTTGGTATAAGGAGAGCCTACTCCTTGACCTTTTCGTGTTTCTCCATGATGCTGTCTATCAGACCATAATCCTTAGCCTGCTCAGCGCCCATGAAATTATCCCTCTCGACGTCGTTCTGGATCTTCTCCAGCGGCTGACCCGTCTTTTCGGATAGAATCCTGTTCATCGTATCCTTTATCTGCAGTATCCTCTTCGCATGTATCTCGATGTCAGTAGCCTGTCCCTGGTATCCTCCAAGGGGCTGGTGTATCATGACCTCGCTGTTTGGAAGAGCGAATCTCTTTCCCTTGGCACCTGATGCCAGAAGGAATGCTCCCATTGATGCTGCCATACCTATGCAGATTGTAGCCACATCAGGCTTTATGTAGTTCATTGTGTCGTAGATTGCCATTCCTGCAGTGATCGATCCACCCGGACTATTGATATATAGGTAAATGTCCTTGTCAGGATCTTCACTTTCGAGGAATATCAGCTGTGCGACCACAAGGTTCGCGGTAACGTCGGATATTTCTCCCGACAGCATTATTATCCTGTCCTTGAGTAGCCTTGAGAAGATGTCGTATGACCTCTCTCCTCTGTTGGTCTGCTCAACGACCATTGGTACTAGACTCATTGTAGACCTCCTGATTTAAAAAGATTTCTTTGTATATTATACCTTAAAAATCTTAACTGCAACTAAAATCCATTATAAACAATGTATTAACGCCGGTAAAACCCACAGTTTAAGGTCCCTGAAGTCAGAAATTGCCAGAGGAGCTTACTCTTCTGGCAATTAGGTCAAGCTTATTCTGCGTCTTTGGCTGCAAGAGTTTCAAGGAGCACAAACGCCTTGTCTGTCTTTATCTCCATTTCAAGGTCAGGTCTGTTGGATCCAAGAAGGATCTCCATGAACTTCTCCTTGCTTTCTCCGTACATGCCGGCTATCTCTTCAGCCTTTGCAGTCACTTCTTCATCAGTAGCAAGAAGTCCTTCCTTCTCGATTATCTTCGAGAGTACAAGGTCATTCTTGACTATCTTCTGTGCGTTTTCCTTGAACATGTCCCTGAGGCCGTTATCATTTGAGCCAGTCATCTCCATGTACATCTTCTTGTCAACGCCCTGGTATGCAAGCCTCTGCTCGAAGTCCTGTACAAGCCTGTCGACCTGTGTCTCTATCATTGACTGCGGTATTTCTATCTCAGTCTTTTCTACCACAGCTGCAAGAAGGTTGTTCCTGTACTCGGACTCTTCCTTCTTCTTTCCAGCTTCCTTGAGCTTTGCCGCAATGCTTTCTTTGAGCTCTGCAAGCGTCTCGAACTCAGATACCTCTGAAGCGAACTCATCGTCAACCTCAGGATACTCCTTGGCCTTGATATCAAGTACCTTTACCTCGAAATCAGCAGCCTTGCCGTTAAGGCTCTCAACTCCGTAGCTTTCCGGGAAGGTTACTGTTACTACCTTCTCCTCTCCTGCCTTGAGTCCCTTGAGCTGCTCCTCAAAGTTGTCTATGAATGTTCCTGAACCGATCTCAAGCTCGAAGCTTTCGCCCTTTCCACCCTCGAATTCAACTCCGTCGACCTTTCCGAGGAAATCTATGACTGCAGTGTCCTTGGCCTCGATTACGCTGCCTTCAGCCTTCGATACAAGCCTTGCATTCTTTTCCTTGAGGTCTTCGATTTCCTTCTCAATCTCAGCTTCATCAGCTGGATAGGATGGCTTTGCAACGCTAAGTCCCTTGTACTCAGCTACCTCGAACTCAGGATATACTTCAACGGTTGCCTTGTAGAGGAAATCCTTTCCCTCTTCTATCTGAGTTATGTCGATATCAGGATATCCAACAGGATTGATTTCTGTCTGTGCTACAGCCTGAGGATATGTCTCGTTTAGAAGCGCATTGCTCGCGTCATCAAACAGGACCTCCACTCCGTAGAATCTCTTAACCATATGAAATGGTGCTTTTCCTGGTCTGAATCCCTGAACCCTGAAATTTCCTGCATTCTTCTTGAAAGCCTTCTGCAGGGCTTCATCGAACTTCTTGCTTTCTACTGCAACTTCAAGCAGTACCTTGCTCGAGCTGAGCTTCTCCAATTTGACATCCATAATATAAATTCCTCCTATACCCTTTCGGGTCTCTTTTCAAATACTAACCAATATATTATATATGATGTTTAATGTATTTTCAATGCTGTCACAAAAGTCCTGCAAGCAGCCTTCGGCTTCTTGCCAGGTCCTCCACATTATCATAGTTGTCCCTGTAGACCTCTATGATGCCGGGTCCCTTGTAGCCGGCCCTTCCAAGCCGTTCCTTGAGCTCCTTGTAATCAAAGGTTCCCTTTCCTGGCAGAAGGCAGGTATGCTCACTGTCGTTGTCATTGAGGTGCAGGTTCACAAGGTCCGTACCATAGATATCAAGGTACTCGTAAGGAGACCTTCCGGCCTTCACCGCCTGCTTGATGTCAAGTGTAAACTTAAGCGGACCCCTGACTCCATCCTTCAGCCTTTTCAGGTATTCCGTGTCTCCTGACAGGCACCACGAGACATTTTCCTGTCCGATGGATATGCCCTGTTCTCCCGCAGCGTCAATCATCTTCTCATAGACATAGATTATGTCCTTCATCTGGATCTTGTTTCCATGGTTTGAAACAAGACCATGGAAGGTATACACCTTTGCACCAAGGATATTCCCGAATCTTACAAAATCCTTGAATATCTTGAAGAAATCATCCCTTCTTCTCTCATACCTGTCAAAGAGATATGGTTCAAATGCAGAGCTGACCGTATGGATTGAAGTCACCTTGAAATCATTGCTTCTGGTAACCTCAGCAAGCATATGTCCGTATTCTTCTGTGAATTCCGAGAAGCTGTTTGCGAAGATTTCGCCACTTCTGAAGCCCTTTGACGATACAAGCCTTATGGCATCCTCGGTAGTCTCATCAGGATAGAATATGGCGGTTGAAATCCCTATATCCAATTTCTCACTCCTTTACGACCTTAAGCTCCGGAGTAAGGTAACTGACCTTGCCGTCCATTGTCACCATAAGCCCCTTATCAGTCAGCTCACCGAATGTGACTTCACTTCCCTTTACGGACTGGAAGCTCTTGTGTGTCTTTTCAGCGATGTCGTATACGTACATGTACCTGTCTTCAGCTTTAAACCAAGGCAGCATCGACATGAACACCACCTTGCTGTCTGAAAGGAACCTTGGCTCTTCAGACCAGACGAAGCCATCTATCCTTGCCATTATGCTTTCCTTGGACTCAGTATATCCCTTGCTGTTCCTGTAGACCCTGTAGGTAATGTCAGTCTGCAGCCCAGCCTCATCTAAAAGGACCATTTCCTGAGATGCCTTGTCAAATACCACTGCAAGCTTCTTTGAAGGTGACACGTCACCCGACCAGAATTCAGTCTCATCGACCGGCAGAAAGCTGAAAGTTCCATTTGTTATCTCATAGAATACCTCAGCCTCATTCCCGGAAGGAAGCACTGCCTTGTATGACATGGCTACCGGGACCTCTGGCTTCTCTTCTGCTGCCGGGACAGTCGGGATTACAGTCGGATTTGCCTTCATATACTCTTCCTCGGCTATCCTCTGCCTTACCTGTTCAACCTTATGCATCAGCGGCTTGTATACTATAAGCGCAATTATCAGGACAACGACAAATCCGATTGCCAGGTTCTTAAGGAATCTCTTTCTTTTTCTTCTCTTTTCATACTTGCTGCTGAATATGCTCGTCTTGGCCATATGTCTCACTCCTTAATGTCAATCGGGCCCTTTTTCAGCATCCCGGAATTTATCTCATTGCTGTTTTTGCAACCGCAGCCACCTTCCTTGCAGCATGAACCTTCACGCTCGAAATTGTCAGTATAGTCCTCATATCCGTGTTCAGGCTTTTCCTTCAGAAATTCACTCAAAGGTCGAACACCTCCCTGCCTTCTACAGCCCTTTCAACAAGAGCTTCAACATCAAGCGCCTGCTCATGGGCCTTTATGAACTTGAGCTTTGGTTTGGTCACAGGGTGCTTAGGAACGAAAATTGTACAGCAATCCTCATAAGGAAGTATCGAGGTCTCGAATGTCCCTATCTCCTCAGCTATCTTTATGATGTCATTCTTATCCATTGCGACAAGTGGCCTGAATACAGGCCTGTCGCCTGCATCATCTGAAACCACAAGGCTCTCCATGGTCTGTGAGGCTACCTGACCTATGCTCTCACCTGTGGTAACGGAATGGATACCCAGCTTTTCAGCCAGATTGCATGCGCACATCATCATGAACCTTCTCATTATTATGGTAAGCTCATCCTCAGGACATTTCTCCATGATTGCCATCTGGATTTCCGTGAAAGGAACCACATGAAGCCTTATAGCTCCTGTGTAGCCCGACAGTATCCTTGCAAGCTCCTTGACCTTGTCCTTTGCCCTCTCTGAAGTATACGGATGGCTGTGATAATATATGGCATGTACTTCTATGCCTCTCTTTGCCATCATGTATCCTGCAACAGGCGAGTCTATCCCTCCTGAAAGCATGAGCATTGTGCTGCCATTCATACCGTATGGCATGCCCTGTGCAGCCCTTACCCTCTTCAAATATACATATGCCTTGTCCCTTATTTCCACGTTGACTGTTATATCAGGCTTTCTGACATCCACTGTGTAGCCCTCAAGCGCATCAAGTATCCTTCCGCCCAGCTCCATGCTAACTTCCATGGAATTCATCGGAAACTTCTTGTCGGCTCTCTTTGTCTCAACCTTGAAGGTGCTTCCCTTGGGATGAGATGCTACTACCTGAATCGCCAGGTCAGCCATGCCTTCCAAGGTCCTTTCCGTCTCCCTTACAAGGCAGACCTCAGAGACCCCGAAGACCCTTGCTGTCTTCTCAAGCAATCTTTCAGCTTCTGGCCCTTTTATGAACCATCTGTTCTGGTCCGACACAAATTCGTATTCCTCACCCTTCAGGACATTCTTTATGTTCGATTTGAGCTTCTGCTCAAACTTCCCGCGGTTAAGACCCTTAAGGAATATTTCCGGAGCATATTTTACAAGTATCAATTCATTCAATCGTTATTTCCTCCTGAGGAAGCTGCAGGCTTCCTTCAACGTTTCAAGTGCGTAAGCTATCTCATCGTCCGATGTCATTGGTGACAGGGACAGCCTTACGCTTCCCTTTATTTCTTTCTGAGACAGTCCCATTGCTGAAAGCACATGGCTGTCCTTCGTGCTGTTCGATGAGCATGCGGATCCCGTGGAAACGCATACTCCCTTTTCGCTCAGATATCTGAGGAGTATCTCACCCCTGAGGAAAGGTGCTGATATACTAAGTATATATGGTGATGTGTATTCAAGTGGCGAGTTCACGATAATCCCGTCAACCTGGGTCAGTCCCTCATAAAGCCTTTTCTTCAGCTGATACGCCCTGTTGTAGTGTTCATTGATATTCGGGCTCATCTCCCTGATGCTCTCAGCAAATCCGAGGATACCCGAAACATTAAGGGTTCCTGCTCTCATTCCCATCTCATGGCTGCCGCCGTGAACAAGTGATTCAAGCTTCAAACCCTTCCTTACATACAGCATTCCGACGCCCTTCGGTCCATGGACCTTGTGAGCTGATGCTGTCAGGAAGTCTATCCCGGATTTCCTGACATCTATCGGAAGCTTCATTAGACCCTGAACCGCATCGACATGAAGCCTGGCCCTGGAACCCGATTCCTTTATGGCAGATGCCATCTCATTAATCGGATTGATTGCTCCTGTCTCGTTGTTCACCATCATGGCAGACACCAGCGATGTGTTCTTACGAAGTGAGGCTCTAAACTCATCAAGGTCCAAATTTCCGTACCTGTCAGATTTAAGCCTTGTAACCTCGACCCCTGACCTTTCCGCATATTCCATGGATCTCATCACGCTCGGATGCTCAGTGGACGTGGTTATAAAATGTGCTCCTTCCCTTATGAAGGATTTTATAACCTGGTTGTTCCCCTCAGATGCGGAGGCATTGAAGATGATCTCCTCTTTCTGCGCTCCTATGGCAGATGCAATTATTGTTCTCGCTTCAGAGACCGCATCATCTGCGGCCATTCCAACCCTATGAAGTGAGCTTGTATTTCCCCATATCTCACCGAGCGATGAACAGACCTTTTCTATCACAGCCTTTGAAGGCCTTGTCGTTGCTGCATTGTCCAGGTATGCTTCCATATTATTCTCCTGACCTCAAAAATTAACTAAACCTAAATGTACCATAAGACAGGTCAAACCTCAAGTCTGAGAAGGGCCTCGTATATTCTTGATATGAATCCATGAAGCTCTGTTTCGTCCTTCAGATAGCCCTGCGCCATGGACTTGCCTCCGCCTCCCCTGAAGTCGTATCCCTCTTTGGCCACAGTAAACAGCTTGCCTGCATGTGCCTTTTCTCCGGTGAAAGCATATACCCTGAAATCCTCCTCGCGATAAAGCACTGCAATCTTTCCCCTTTTAGCCAGGGCTTCACCGATCTTCCTTATGACCTCGGGATCGAACTTAGATGAAGTCACCACGAAATCCTCAGAGTAGGAATCAGCTACAGCTTCAGCCAGCTTGTCAGAAAGCTCCTCGTTCTTCTTTTCGAGCTCCTCCTTCTCCTGGAGAAGGCTCACCACCCTGAAGGGCAGCTCATCGTTTCCGGCCATTAGTTCTCTCCTGAGGGTCTTAAGTATGTCTTCAGACTCAAGGATGTAATCATAGGCTCGCTTTCCTGCATAGAACCAGACCCTTGAGCCTTCCTTGTATTTTTCTGACTTTGCGATTCTAAGTATCAGGAGCTTTCCCAGGTTATCAGCATGGGTTCCGCCGCAGGCAGAGGAATCGATGTTGCCAATCTTTACTATCCTAATGCCGGAGGTCAGGCTTGTCTCCTTCCTGAGTGCTATATCCCTGAGTCCGCCAAGGTCAGTCATAAGCTCAGTGACCTTCAGGTTTTCCATGATCAGTCTGTTGGCCTTCTCCTCTGCAACCCTTAGCTCCTCCTCAGTAAGAAGCCTGTCCGTATCGATGGTCGTATGCTTCGCCCCGAGATGGAAGCCAACCGTATTTACCCCAAAGCTATCCGACAGCACTGCTGAAAGCAGATGCTGGGCTGTATGCTGGGTGCTGTGGTCCTCTCTGGCATCACGGTCAATCACGCATGAAACCGGCATGTTAATCGTTAGCCCGGCATATTCTGCCAATTCATGGAAGACTTCCCCATCTTTCCTTACTACGGACAATACTTCCCTTCCATTTATGGTACCCCTGTCCGCAGGCTGTCCTCCTCCTTCCGGATAGAACCAGCTCTCATGAAGGGTCAGAAATACTTTCCCGTCCATAGCTCCGACACTTCTGATCCTGGTTTCGAACGATAGCTTGTCTCTGTCCCTGTGGTAAAGCTCCATTGTAATGCACCCCTTTTGCGATGTTTCAGCTACATTTTACCAGATGATTCACATTAGCGCCATTTTACTGCACAGGATAAGACAAGGATGCTGTCCTGGCTCATGCAATCCTGATGTAGATTTCAAAGAGCATGCTGAATTCATTGGTCATATGACAATGCTTAAAAAGGATCAATTGGCATATGATTTAATTTTCACAGGTATTTTAATTTGGTTTTAACGAAGAGCCAATATAATCAAGGTGTAGTAAAGGAGTGGAATGCAATGGACAGAAAATTATGCAAGAACAGAGACAGAAGGATGCTGAGCGGAGTGCTGGCAGGCTTTTCTGATTACCTTGGCATCGATGTTACGATCCTGAGGATCGGCTTCGTCATAGTCGCTATATTCACAGAGCTCTTCCCGCTGCTAATCCTCTATGTCATACTTGCGGTCCTTATGCCTGACTGTGACAAGGAACTGATAAATGAGAGGCAGGACAGGTCATATGGTCCTGAAGTAAAGGAAGATCCGTGGAAAAGGCAGGAGCATTCCGAAGGCCCGAGAGTTGAACGGAAGAACGAAGGCCCGGCCTACAGGAAAGCCGGCGGAAGCTATGTTCCTAAGGATGACGGATACGGACCGGAAGGCTACCGTGAAGTTAAGGAAGACGACAAGGTCCAGTAATTTCAGGCTCAGAGGAATCAAGAATCCGGAGATGTATTTTCCGGCAAATAAAATGGAAGGAGGATAAGCCCTCCTTCCATTTTATATTGCACTTAATTCAGCATCAATCCACTTAACCGGCAGACACGCTCATGGACAGGTACTTGATGGCTTCCTGCTTGTTCCCCATCTGGTAGTATATCTTTCCAAGGTCCTTGTATCTTTTTGACAGTTCTTTGGATCTGCCCTTCTTCATCAGGAGGTCTAAAGAAACACTCATGTAGGTTTCAGCCTGGTCGAACTTTCCTTTTCTGCCGAGAAGCATTCCCTTGTAATAGTACGCCTTCTGCATGAAGTCTGTATCTCCGTTCTCTATCGCTGAATTGACCAGCATGTCGATATACTTGTCAGCCTCGTCATAGAGCTTGTTGTCAGCGAAGATCTCCATGGCTGACATAAGGAGCTCAGTGCTTTCCCCGAGCTTGTCCTTCGGGAAGATTTCAGCAGCCTTCTCAAGCTCCCTGTAGCCTTCCTTGTTCTTACCGCTCTCTATCATGTTGATTGCCAGAATGAACTTTGCAGTTGCAAGCTGCTCCGGATAATCAGCAAGATAGTTGTTGACCTTCGAGTAGTCTGCGGCAGCATCGCTCTCAAGCTCTCCAGTGGAGTTGAGTATGTAGAACAGAAGATGTATCTCCCCGAGTATGACCTTGCTGTCTGTCTTGTCCATCAGCGCTTTCACGCTGGTTGCATACTTCGAAGCCCTTTCGTATTGCCTGGTGTACACATAGCACTGCATTAGCATGTATGGAATCTGAAGCTTCACGTCATTTGTCATTAGCTCCGGCAGTTCATTGAAATGGTCCATCAGGTTCTGAAGATATACTGCAGCATTGTAGTATTCCCTTGTATGGATAAGGTATTTCGCCATCGTATAGATGTAGAGATATAGCGTCTCCTTGTTCACTACCCTTATGAGGGTCTTGTAGAGGTTGGAGATTTCCACAGTCAGCAGCTCGGTCTTGTTTTTAGCCATATAGTAGTCAATGAGCTGAAGTCTTGCCATGAAAGCCTGCGAATAAAGGCTGTTCTGGTTAGCGATCATTATAAGGTCCCTGACCTCATCCTCATATGAGCCTGAAGATCTTTTTGAATCAAGGCTTTTAAGCTCGTCCGATATCTCCTGTACCATGTCCTTCTTAAGGTATTCCACATCAAGGTTAAGCCTCTTGGCTATGAGCTTGAGTATCCACTCTTCAGCCTGAACCTTGCTGTTCTCGATGGTACTGAGCTTGGAAACTGAAATCTCCTTGCCGCAGAGGTCCTTAAGCGTCATGTCCTTCTGTATTCTTGCCCTTTTTATCTTTTCGCCAGTAGTCAGTATATCCATATCATCTATCCTCGCTTATCTGATTCAGGATGCTCACGGACTCGTCAAGGAACCCTTCGGCTTCTTCAGTCTTTCCGCGCTCCAGATAGTACTTGGAAAGGAGGATCAGAATCTCAGCTTCCTCGTCCTTGTAGCCTTTGCTCTTTGCAATCTGAGCTGCAAGTATCAGGTTGTTAAGCGCTTCCCTATGGTTCTTCATCAGACTCTGCACCTTGGCTTTGAGTCTGTAAAGATGAAGATTCCCTAGACTGTCGTCCTCTTCGAATATCTTTTCCAGGAACTTCATGGTATCAAGGCTGTCACTATGTCTTCCCAGATAAGCCTGGCATTCCACAATCGACAGTAGTATGTCATTGTATCTCCTGTCAGATGTCATCGAGTAGATGTCCTTGGCTCTCATGAAATGTCCAAGAGCCTCGTCATAGTCCTCAAAGCCCATATACAGGTCTCCAAGGCTCTGCTCCATCATGGCATATTCCTTTTCTGAGTCGTAGTCCTTGAACAGGTTCAGGGCCATGTTGGAATAAGTAAGTGCTTCCTTCAGGTTGCCTTTGGCCTCATAATCCTCAGCCAGAGCGGTAAGAAGGTTTCCGTAGCCTATCCTGTCACTGAGCTTCTCAAACTTATCGCTGCAAAGCTTAGTATACTCCTTAGCCTTTTCAAGCTTTCCTGTCTTCTGGTAACCCATCGCAAGGTAGAAGTAGACCTTCCCGAGCAGAAACTCGTCGGTTATGATTTCTTCCTTGAAAAGTGATTCGGACTTATGGAAGTAGCTTAGAGCAAGCGGAATGGAGTCAAAATCGAGGAAGCTTTTTCCCGCAAACATGAAATTTTCAAGAAATCCCTCATAATAGTTTATGGAGGAATAAATCAGGTTGCACTTGAAGAGGTAATCGTACGCCTCCTCGTACTCTTTCATGCGTGTCTTGTAAACACCACGAAGAAAAAGGTTCCTGGCCTTCGCAAGACTTAAGTTGTACTTGTCAACGAATTTGTCTGCCTTGTCTATGAATGACAACGCCTTGTCTATGTCACCATGGGTGAGGTTTATCTCCGCCATCCTGTTGTAGTATTTGCAGATGGTCTCAGCCTGTGTGACCTCAGATTCCATGAAGTATTCCACTGAAACATCCAGGGTTGCAGCCAGATATTCGAGCAGATCCATGGAGGGGTTTGATTTTCCGGACTCAACAAGGCTTATCTGTCCAGGTGTGACCCTGTCGCCTGCGACATCCTTGAGCGTCATGTCCAGTTCTTTTCTACGTTTCTTGATTTTCTCCCCTAAAGACAATACTTCCATAACAACAATCTCCCAACACAAATAGAATCTGTTTTCATTATAACATATAAACAGATTCAAAAAATACTAGAAATTAATCGAAATATAGAATTCTTTAATAGAATTCACTGTATAGACCAAAAAACTCCATTTTATACGTATTTGACAATACATTGTCAGAATGCTTTCCTATACTTTTTAAGTGAAATCAGGTCTTCAATTCAATCAGATAATAATTTTGTGCATAACACTGTGAATCACAGGAAAAATGAAAGGAACACCATTGGTTCCTTTCATTTTTTGCTAAATGCCATTTTTGCCATTTCATCAGCCCTGTCGTTGAATCTGTTGCCGCTATGTCCCTTGACCTTGTGGAATACTACCTTCAGGTCGCCTGAAAGCTTCCTGTAGTGCTCGTGATAGCCCATGGTGAGTGGATTATTCCGTTTCCAGGTTCCGATAGCCCATGATTCGATGCCCTGGTAATCAAAATACAGGTGCAGCTTCTTATGACCGTTCTTCATTGCATACTCCATGGCCTTTATAGCTCCAAGAACCTCTCCTGCAACGTTCCTCATGGAACTGAACTCACCCTTCATCGCGTAGCCCTCGGAGTGTATCTCTTCGTTCCCTGAGACCACCACCAGCCCGTATGCATATCTTCCAGTCTCGAGCTCGAAGCTGCCGTCCACATAGATTGTGAGGCCGTCATCCGTGGATTCCGTCTCCTTTTTCATCCCAATGAACTCCTCAGCCTCCGCTAATGTCAAAAAGCCCTTATAAAGCGCGCCTTTTGCTCCAGTGACTTCCTTCTTCGCCTCGCTCCACTCCGTGAATATCCTTGGCTCCTTCGAATGTCCGTTGATTACTCCATAAAACTTGCCCAAAACTTCCACCTCAAAGGGCCGTGGATGCTATCCACAGCCCGGATTTCTTCTTGAATCAATGTTACTATACGTCATTCATTTCTGCAAGACTAACCGGAGTTCCAGGCTCCTCATCGATTACCTTCCTGAAGATCGGTTCAAGGTCGATAGGCTTGACCTCGCCTTCCGGAGTAAGGTAGGCCTCGTCAGCCAGGTATGACTTTCTGGTCTGTTCAAGCTTGGAATCTATGATTCCATATGCCTTGTCCAGAGTCTTTCCAGGTGTGAAGGACATGATCGTCGGAACGTTGTCCCTGATGAGCTTAAGGGTCTTAAGGTCCCCCTGCCAATGCTGTACGATTATTGGAACCGGAATTCTCTTCATGATGTGGTTCACTCCGAAGGTTATGAGAGCAATGTCGTCAACTGCTCCCAGAAGCGGAATCCTGTCAGGAAGCAGGTCGAATGGCAAAAGCGGATATCCGAGCGTTACGGATATTATGGCCTTGTCTTTCTTCGATACCCTCTTGTCCTTAATCAACCTGTATGCCAGCACATATATGTCAGGCAATGCCATGGCATATTTGAAGTACTTTTTGGCTCCTTCAGGAGTCTTCTTGTGGAGGGTATCCCTGAAGTCAGTGTAGCTGTCCTTTGTCCTGTCCATGACTGAAAGCCTTCTGTTGAATTCTGCAATCCTCTTTACTTCCTTCTCTCTTGCAGCCCTTTCCTCAGCTTCCTTATCCTTATTGGATTCAGCCTGCATAGCATCGATATCTGCAGAAATGTCTGCAATCGAAAGGGACAGCAGGCCATCCTGCATAGTGATATTGTCAACTGTAAGCCCTACATGGGGAACCGTTGAAAGAATGCTCGATATGTTGGCCTTAAGGGCTCCATCGACATACTCAACCCCCATTTCCTTCGCCTTGCCTGCAGCAGTCTTGGAAGCAATCGTAAGTATGAATTTCGGTATCCCGATCTTCAGGACCTTCACCTGTGCGATCTTTAGGGTTACCACATTGTCTGACACATCAAGTATCTTTATCTTTCCAAGGAACGGAATGCTGATCCCATATTTGTAGCTGCCCTTTACAAGTATGGAGCTGTCCTCAAGCTCCACCGTGTCGAATACCAGTCCCGGTACCTTTGGCTCCACCATTACCCTCAGGTCGTGAAGAAGGTCTTCAGCCCTCATGGTCGTAGTCACTGACGTCACTTTCATCATATTCACTCCTCACTCGCTTTTAGGTCCCTTGCCGGCAAGCACCAGCGATGATGCTATGCCTCCCAGGAGACCTCCTATATGACCGAAATTATCTATTACTCCGCTTCCGGCAAAACCAATCATCAGATTTATGCCGATAATGAACAAAATGTTTGATAGCGCCCTTCTCATGACCTTCTCCTTGCTTCTAAGGGCAAGGACAAGGAATGCACCGAGCAGTCCGAAAATTGCGCCGGACGCTCCGACTGAAACGCTTGGTGTGAAAAAGAAGCTCAGAAGACCTGACGTTATTGCTGAAATAAAGTAGATGGAGGTAAACCTGACCCACTTCAGCCTCATTTCAAGGAACGGCCCTATGTTATACAGTGCGTACATGTTGAACAGGATATGCATCAGGTTACCATGAAGGAATGCTGAAGTCACAAGCCTCCACCACTCTCCCTGCTCCATCAGCGGGTTGAATTTGGCTCCAAGGTATATCAGCACATAAACGTTGATCTCAGTTGATTGCGACAGGAATGCCGATGCTGCGAATATCATGATGTTTATAGCAATCAGCCCCATCGTAACCGGTGCCGAAGCAGCCATATCCCTCAGTGTCAGCGGCCTTGTGCCCTTCTTCTCCTCAGTGAACAGGGCCAGCGATTCCTCATCGGGCAGCCTGAGATTCCCTTCCGGATCAATGGTGCCTTCATGGTATCCTGCGCGGGAAATTCCTGAACCCATATAGCCTCTCTCAGCAAACACGAGGTTTACTATATCGAAGCTGACTCCTTTGAAGGTTGCGAATTCATCGAATGACAAAAGCTGCTGCTCCTCCTCGCCTTCACGCGAGAATATAACAGCCTTCATGAAGCCTCCTTTTTCCCTGTATGCAAAATAGCCCAGCTCCCTGTCATAGGAAGGAAAGACATCCAGGCTGAAGCCCTTCCTGTCAACCAGGCGGTCCAGTACCGATTTCATAAATCCTACACTCATATAATTACTCCTGTATATATTCTATATTAGCCTATAAGACTCTGCTTATAAACAAGGAAAGGGCCCTTGGGCCCTTTCTTTTCAGTAAATTAATATTTAGTACACAACTTCCTCAAGCATGTCGAGGAGCTCTGCAAACCTTTTTACCGTTGCTTCGAGCGGTGCCTTTGAGGTCATGTCAACGCCTGCAGAGGCCAGGACATCCACCGGATAGCCGCTTCCGCCTGCCTTGAGGAACCCAAGGTACTTTTCAACCGCACCTTCTTTCCCCTCAAGGATCATGTTACAGAATGCGCTTGCGGCAGCATAGCCTGTGGCATACTGGTATACGTAGAAATCGCTGTAGAAATGAGGTATCCTTGACCATTCGCTCTCGATTTCCTTGTCAAGGACAATTCCTTCTCCGAAGTACCTTCTGTTTAGGTCAAGCCATATCCTGTTAAGGTCGTCACCTGTAAGCGGCGTACCGCCAATGAGTGACTCATGGGTAATCTTCTCGAACTCAGCGAACATAAGCTGCCTGAAGACGGTTGTCCTTATCTGCTCAAGCTCCTGGTTAATAAGGTAAAGCTTTCTCTTTTCATCAGTCTCAGTCTTTATCTGGTGGTGAATCAGCAGCTTCTCGTTGGTTGTGGAAGCAACCTCAGCTACGAATATCGTATAGCCTGCGTAAATGTATGGCTGCGTCTTCCTTGAATAATACGAGTGTATTGAGTGCCCCATCTCATGTACCAGTGTCGAAACATCCCTCAGGTCGTCATGGTAGTTGAGTAGTATGTACGGCATGGTATCGAAGCAGCCTGATGAATAGGCTCCGCTCCTCTTTCCCTTGTTCTCATATATGTCTATCCATCCGCCTTCTATACCTTCCTTGAATATGGAAAGGTACTCCTCTCCAAGCGGCTTCAGCCCTTCAAGGGACATTGCCACCCCTTCCTCGAAGGAAATCTTCTTTTCAGGGATGTCGATGACAGGTACATACAGGTCATACATGTGGATCTCATCAAGTCCAAGAAGCTTCTTCTTTATGTCCACATACCTGTGGAGCTCCTTAAGGCCTTCATTTATTGTGCCTATGCTGTTGTGGAACACAGCCTCAGGTATGTTGTTCGGTGAAAGCGCCCTTTCTACCGGTGAAGAATATTTTCTAAGCTTTGAGTCGATGTTGAACACCTTCATGCTTGAAGTCAGTGTCTGTGCAAGTGTGTTCTTGTACTTTCCATATGTGGTGAAAAGCTCCAGGAATGAGTTCTTCCTAAGTACTCTGTCCTTGGACTGTATGAAGTTCCTGTATTTCTCTTCTGTAAGCTGGTGCTCGCTGCCTTCAGAATCCTTCACATTTCCAAATGTCAGGTCGGCATTGGAGAACATGTTGTATATCTTCTCAGGTGCGCTGAGTGAATCTCCGAGACTGGCAAGGAGCTCCTCCCTTTCTTTTGAAAGCACGTGAGGCTTGTCCTTGGCGATGGACTCTATGTGGAACCTGTAAAGCTCAAGGTCAGGGTCTGTGAGGTATTCATTCAGCCTCTCATCCGGAAGCGCAAGTATTTCAGGGACGAACCATGAGGTAAGTGCCATAAGCTCTGAATAATACTCGGATACTTTGGCAAGCAGAACCTGCTGTTCTCCGTTCGTCGTATCCTCATCCGATTTCATGTGTGCGTATGAGTAGAGCTTCTCAAGCCTTCTTCCATAGGTCTCATAGTCCTTCAGGTATCCAAGAAGGGCTTCCTTGTCGCCCAGTCTGTCCTTGTAGCTTGATAGGACTCCCGCTTCTGCCTTTACTGCCTTCAGCTCTTCCTCAAAATCCGCATTCGATTCGAATATTAGATCGAGTCTCCATTTGTGCCTGTCGTCCACTTCGTTTCTTGATGGTATCTTATCCAAATTTCAGACCTCCCTGTGTTGTTGATGTTGTTAATACTTGTATATAACCAATTATCCTTATTATATCAATATAGGGAGGGGAATACAATTCCCCTCCCCATAAGCCCCAAAAGAGGCTTGCTTTCCTATTCCATGCTCTTCAGTATCTTGTCGTAGTTTTCCTTCATTGTCTGAAGAAGGTCTCCTTCACTCTCAAGCGGATTTAGAGTCTCTGTAGATGCTCCTACTTCCCTGGCAAGAGTCTCTGATACCTTCGGTGAAGCCTGCTCCTCCAGGAATATGGTCTTTATGCTGTTCTCCTTGGCAAAGCTTATCAGCTCCTCCAGCTTCTTCGGAGTCGGCTCACCCTCCTGGAAAGGTCCCTCTACTGACATCTGCTCAAGGCCAAGCTCCCTGCACATGTAGCCGAATGCTGCATGCCCCGTTACGAATGCCTTCCCCTGATATGATGCGAACTTTGGAATATATTCGCCCTTAAGCTCCAGTACATCATTCCTGAAGGCTTCCAGGTTCTGCCTGAAGTACTCCGCATTTTCAGGACTTGCAGCGCTTAGGGCCTTCTCTGCGTTCTCTGCCATGGTGACCATTCCGTCAAGGCTTAGCCATACATGAGGGTCGTACTCTCCGTGGTCTTCTTCACCATCAGAATGATCAGCATCATCAAGCGCTATCAGGTCCATTCCTGATGAGAGCTCTGCAGTTACAAGATCCTTCGCTCCAGTTGTCTCCTTGGCCTTATCAGACCAGGGCTCCATGCCGAGTCCGCTTATGAAGAGGATCTTGGATTTGGAGAGAGTCTCCATATCTCTTATTGTAGGCTCGAAGTCGTGTGCTTCGCTTCCCGCAGGTACCATCCTCGATACCTCTACCTTGTCTCCGCCTATGATTGTCACTATCTGGTTTACAGGATTGATTGATGTGGATACTGTAAGCTTTCCGCTTTCAACACCCTTATCTCCGGCACACGCTGTAAATATCGCCATTGCAGCTAAAGCAGCTGCAGCTATCTTAAACTTTCTTTTCAAAACTAACCTCCATGAGTTGCAAATGATTCGCATCAATGAATATAATATAAGCATGGATGCCTGTTGTCAAGTTCAAGGCATACAAATCTTTATAACCATATCCGGAGGATTTCATGATAGAAGCAAAGGGACTCTCCTTCTCTTACTCAGGAGAAGAGCCATATCTCATACAAGACCTTGACCTTAAGATTCCTGTAGGAAGACTCACATCAATCATAGGTGAGAACGGGTCCGCAAAGTCCACGTTCGTGAAGCTTGCGCTAGGACTTTTGAAGCCGACTAAAGGAACAATAGAAATCAGCACCGACAGGATCGGTTATGTTCCCCAGCGGATGGAGAGCTTCAATTCTCAGTTTCCCATAACAGTTGAAGAGGTATACCGCATCCATCTGCATGCTCTTGGCCAGAAGGACAGGTCAGGGATAGACAAAGCCCTGGATGACGTATCAATGCTTGAGAAGAAGCACTCTCTCATCGGCGACCTTTCAGGCGGACAGCAGCAGAGGGTATTCATAGGAAGGGCACTCCTCGGAAATCCTGAAGTCATCATACTTGATGAGCCATCCACTGGCATGGACATAAGGAGCCAGAAGGAGGTCAGGGAGATACTTAAGAAGCTCAGGGACCGAGGTGTAACCATAGTTGCAGTCGAGCACAACATCTCAGCAGCCATCCACAACTCTGACTTCATACTGAGGATGGGTGAACATAAGGGTGCCATCTACGACATTGCAACATTCAAGAGGAACATACAGCATGAGGACGTTGACAACATGCTGTTCTTCAGCAAGGAGGTGCTCTGATGCTTTCACTCCCATTCATGCAGAACGCCCTTGCGGCAGGCTTCCTTATCGCCCTGCTTTGCCCTATAATCGGAATATTCCTGGTGCTCAGGCGATTTTCGATGATTGGCGACACACTTGCACACTCATCCTTTGCAGGAGTAGCAATCGGCCTGGTCATTGGCATCCACCCGACAATAACCTCTGTAATATTCACAACTCTCGCTGCCGTCATGATCGAATACATGCGTGATTCGTTCAAGAGGTATTCCGAGATTCTCATGTCTGTTGTAATGACACTGAGCGTCGGTATAGCCATAATACTTGTTTCAAGCGGAAGCGCAAACGCAAGCATCACCCAGTATCTCTTCGGAAGCATACTGACAGTGACGAGTGAGGACCTTATCCTGGTCCTTGCGGTTACAATTGCCTCAAGCCTTCTTGTGGCGAGATTCTACAATGAGCTCATATACTCCACCTTCGACGAGGATGGTGCAAAGGTTTCAGGAATAAGGGTCAAGACAGTAAACTACATATTTGCTCTGCTCATGGGAGCCTCGATATCAGCATCCATAAGGATAACAGGAATACTCGTAATATCTTCACTTATCGTACTCCCGGTTGCATCAGCCATGCAGTTCCGTAAAGGGTTCACAAGGACCCTGGCAATTGCAGTTATTGTCAGCGTAATAGATGTCATAGCAGGTCTCGTCCTCTCGTACTATCTTGACAGCGCACCAGGCGGAGCAATTGCCATTATGAGCGTAGCCACCATGGTAATTTCACTTGTCATGAATCCGATGAGCAAATAACTTAAAAAAATCTTATAGAAATATGGTACTCGAAAAAAATGCACTAAATAAATCAACCCATTCCGATTGCTATAAATAATAGCTATCGAAATGGGTTGATTTATTTCTAAAAAACTATTAATTTAGAATGCTCATCTTATCAGAGAACTCACCTACCACTTCGCAGCATGGTCCTCTATGCTTCCGTATAGCGATTCAATCTCAATCTTCTTGCCTGCCGCGTCAGTCACGTAGCCTGAATAAGTACCCATCATCTGATGCACCTCAGACATGAGGAAGAGCACCTTGGTCTTTGCCACCCGTTCGTATGCCGGAGTGAACACAAGGTCCACTGAATCGGAATCCTTTGTCTTTATCGCCCATGGCTTCATCCTGTCTGCCATGTCAAAGGCAAAGTCCATTGTCTCTCTGATTTTGGTCAGCTTGCCGTTTACCACAATGCCGTTCTCGGTCATGCCTGTGCCGTCGGTCCAGGTACCTCCAAGGTTGATTCCCACTGTGTTTCCATTCGTATCACCTGACGCCGTCGCCCACTGCCACTTTGAGTCATAGGGCCACTTGCCTCTTCCGAAATCAAGTGTTGCGAATGAGTTTTCCTTCTTCAGGATATACTTCCTGTCCCCAACCTTGATATGGCCCTCCACTCTCAGGCAGTTCTGCTTAGAGGTGAACTGGTATCTCCATCTGGTCCAGGGAATTACCACATTAAGTGTCTCATGCTCGTCTGGAGCTGTTATATTCAGCTCAACATCCAGCACCTGTCCCCCGAAATTCATGCATTTGACGTCTATCTTTGTGTATGTCCTCATCCTGTAGAATGCCACAAGGTTGTCATCATCATAATACTCAACAGTCTCATTGACATTATCAGGCATGCTGCAGCCCTTGCCGAAAGGCTTGGATATGGTCTTCTCAGTGAACTTCTGGCTTTCCCTGTCAAGGAAATATGTGAATACCATTCCGATATAGTCCAGGTTTGATACTGTCGCGGAAAAGAGGACCTCGGGGCTTACTATGCACCAGTAGTTCCATTTCTTCTTCCGAAGCCATGAACCGGTTACGGCGCTCCTGATATGCGGCTCCCTTGCCCAGCCTATGGCCTTGGGATTAAGGCTTCCGTTTTTCCTCGTCAGGTCTACCTGCTTCTTGATTTCCCTTTCTATTGAAGGTCTTGGTCTTACCATGTGCAACACTCCTTTGCCTAAAGACTAAGAAAACACACAATTCCAAGAAAAAACACCCCGATGCGGTAATTGGCTTGTACCTGCAAGTCGTGGGTGGCAATCTCATTTTCTTCTTCTTTTGTTGAGGTTCCTGTCTGTGATGGTCGCCAGGGCAATCATCGCCAAAAATACAGGAAGGTTGATTCCAAAGTTTTCCCGTGAAAAGTTGAAAATGTTGCCTAGCTTTATTTCAAGGTCAAATATCATCGCTGCAGTTGATAACAGGAATACAAAGGTTATCAGTCCAAACAGCACCCTGTTGTTCTTTACGATTCCGATCATCTGTTTTCCCTTCCCTTTGCCATACATTCTCTGCAGATGCCCTTGAGTTCAAGCCTGTGTTCCGTAAGATGAAATCCGGTCTCCTTCGAAACCAGCTCCTCAATCTGCTTCATGGGACATTCCAGGTCCAGTAGCCTGTGGCAGCTGGAGCACTCCAGTGTATGGATATGGCTCCCCTTCTTCAGGCTGTAGTTGTACTTCTTTTCTCCAAGGTCATATTTCGATACGAGACCCTTTTCCTCGAAAAGCTCAAGGGTCCTATAGACCGTGCTGAGGTTCACAAAGAGTCCAAGGTCGCTGCACATAGAATATATCCCTTCAGCGTCCACTCCCTTTTCAAGACCGAGCAGTATGTCATATATTGCCACGCGTGGCTTTGTAACTTTAATCGAGTGGGCTCTAAGGATCTTTTCTGAATCCATATCTGTCTTCCTTTGCCTGTGTTTCTTAACTGTATTATAGCCCACCATAATGGTTTTATCCAGCGGGCAATGATTATGCTGGTGAAATCCGAAAGGGATGAGCATATAATTAAGGGGATTGATGGATGAAATAGAAAAAGAAACAATATAAGGAAGGAGCCTTATGGATAATAAGTTTTCGATAGAAACATACGAGAGCCTGCTTCTTAAGACCGCCAGCGACCTGGTAAGGATAGAGAGCATAAACCCTCCAGGAAACGAGGAAAATGCCAGCACCTATCTTCTCGATTTCTTCAAGGCATACTCCATTGAAGCAGAAACCTATATGGTTGAAGGAAACAGAAGAAATGTTGTTGCACATATTCCGGGTAAGGACAGCTCGAGGTCAATTGCCTTCACCGGCCATATGGACGTGGTGCCTGTAAGTCCTAAAGAAGCTCTAAGGTGGACATCACCCCCATTCTCAGGCGAGCTTTCAGGAGGCTTCCTCCACGGGAGAGGCTCGTCCGACATGAAGGGCGGCCTTGCGTCAGCGATGGTATCAATGGCATCAATTAAGGAAAGCGGAATCACACCGCCCAGGGACATATACATGATTGCTACTGTTGACGAGGAAGATGGCATGAAGGGTTCGAAGTCGCTGCTTGACGAGAAGTTCCTTGATAGGGCGGAGCTCATCATTGTCTGCGAGCCTACAGGCCTCATGGTCTGTACAGCCGGAAAAGGCAGGACCTACGGGACCATTTCAATCCAGGGCGGCACAGGCCACGGCTCCCAGGGCAAGGGTCAGAATGCCATTGACCTTGCCAGGAAGCTCATGAACCTAATGGTTGAAGAGGATTTTGCAGGATATGAGGACACCGAATATGGAAGCTCCTTCTGGCAGCCCCTTTCAATCCAGGCAGGCGTGGAGCCCTGTGTGGTTCCAGATGAACTTCAGCTTAAGATTGATGCAAGGCTTGTGCCTTACCATGACCCTGATGACATTTGGAGAAGACTTGATAGCATCATCGAAAGGCTTAAGCTTAAAAATCCAAGCTATGAGGTGTCCTATGATGTAATAGACATGAGGGAAGGCTGGATAGTCCCTGAAGGTTCAGAAAACCTTCAGTTGGTAAAGAATGTCTACCTCGAGGCAGGTATTCAATTCAATACAACCTTCTTCGCAGGGACCACCGACGGCTCGATCTTCAGGAGAAGAGGCATAGAATGCCTGATACTCGGACCTGGGAACCTGTCACTCGTCCATATGGAAAACGAGAAGGTTAAGATAAGTGAGCTTTTAAAGAGCATGAAGATTTATACGATAATGATGCTTTCTGAATAATCTTAAAGGACATGCCGGAATTATCCTGCATGTCCTTACATCTCTAATATTGTTTTTTACAGCCTGAACTTCGTGATCTCTTCGCAGTAGCTGCAGATGTACTTTGCAGCACCGTTCTTCTCGAAGAACTTGAATTTCGGTACGGCATAGGAGTCCGAGTTTGAAATGCATCTTGGATTGTCGCAGCTGAAGAGGCCTGTGACCTCGTCAGGGATTACCGCCGTGTACTTCTCGACAATCTTTGAATCCTTGACTACATTTACTGTTATGTTCTGGTCTATGAGTCCAAGTATGTCAAGGTTGATGTCAAATACATCAGCAAGCTTTATGATGTCCTTCTTGCCCAGCTTCTTGCTCTCAACGTTGATTAGGAGTACGACCGGAGTCTCTATGTCCTCAGCGAGGATCCTGTTGAATACCCTGATTCCGTTTCCAGCGCTTATATGGTCTATGACTATTCCATTGTCTATGCCTTTAACCTCTAGCATATGGTCCCACCTCCAGGAGTTTGCATATCAGGGCCATCCTGATATATACGCCAAGCTTTGCCTGTTCGAAGTAGAGCGCTCTCGGGTCCGTATCCACTTCATTAGATATCTCGTTTACCCTTGGCAGCGGATGAAGGATGATCATGTCGCTCTTCGCAGTCCTTATCTTGTCCTTGTCCAGTATGTATGAGTTCTTGAGCCTTATGTAGTCAGACTCGTTGAAGAACCTTTCCTTCTGGATCCTTGTCATATATAGGATGTCAAGGTCTTCCACAACATCCTCGATGTATCGCATCTCGATGAGCTTCACTCCCTGCTTCTCAAGCTGTGCCTTCAGCGATGAAGGAAGCGTCAGCTCTTCAGGGGATATCAGGTAAAATTCCTTGTTCCCGAACCTTGCAAGCGTCCTTATAAGGCTGTGCACTGTCCTGCCATATTTGAGGTCGCCGCAGAATCCGATCTTCATGCCGTCAAGCTTGCCCTTGTACTTCTTTATGGTTATAAGGTCAGTGAGAGTCTGTGTCGGGTGCTGATGGCCACCGTCTCCACCGTTGATTATCGGGACTTCGCTGAAGTGGGTCGCAAGCAGCGGTGCGCCTTCCTTAGGATGTCTCATGACTATAATGTCCGAATATCCGCTTACCACCTTGATGGTGTCAGCAAGTGACTCTCCCTTGGATGTGGAGCTTGTCGAAGCATCGCTGAAGCCGAGGACCTGTCCTCCAAGCTTCATCATTGCACTGTCAAAGCTAAGCTTGGTCCTTGTGCTTGGCTCAAAGAACAGCGATGCCATTATCTTTCCCTGGCATGCGCCAGCATAAGGCTTTGGGTCAGCATTCATGCTGAGCCCTTTATCGATGAGATCCTCGATCTCCTCAAGGGTGAAGTTTTCAGGTTCTACCATGTGCCTGATATTTGTCATAGGTTCTGCCTCCTTCTTGTTATCGCAGTAACATTTTAAAGGATCAAAAAAGCCTTCTTCGCAAGCAAAGAAGGCTACCACAATCACATTTGTGCAGTTTTCGCCTTCCAAACCTCTCGTGTTCAGTTAAAGGCCTATTTAATTCGATTAATACTAACATGCGGGAAAAATACAGTCAACTGCTTTTTATCCGGAAAAATCATTTTCCTTATCCACTGCTTACGTTCAACTTTCTGTAACCTCCACTCCCTTCCAGAATGCTATCCTGTCCTTTACCATCAGAGCTTCAGTCTTTGGTTCAGGATAATACCATGCCGCATCCTGGTTTTTCTTTCCGCCTGCGACAATCGTATAGTAGCTTGCAATTCCCTTCCATGGGCATGTGGTGTGCTTGTCAGAAGCCTCGAGCAGTGAAAGGTCAACATCCTCTTTTGGAAAATAATGGTTGCCCTCAACTACTACGGTCCTGTCGCTTTTAGCTATCTCTATACCGTTCCATTTTGCTGTTATCATCTTAAATACCTCCATTTAATATCGCGGACTGTGTCAGTCCACTTCCGATTATCCTGCATGTTACCACGAAGCCGTAAACATGAAGTGAACATTCTGCTAATATTCCATGGAACATCAAGAGAGAATGCCTACCCTGGGTATTTATGAAGGGCCTCGATATCAGCTTCCGGCAGATTATTTTGGTATGCTAAATATTTTTGTTGTTAACTAAAAGTTTTTTTGTTTTTCTATTGATTTGTAACCCTGTTATGGTATCATAAGTTTGAGACATCGATTACATGGACAACATTATTTGATAAATACCAAACTGCCTGCCGTATTTCTGGTGCTTCACTAAATCGGAGATAATCAAAAGAAGCATCCGCATTCTACAAAATGGAGGAAAAGAAACGATGGATTTCGAAAAGATCAAAGTAGCGGCTGAAGCCTACAAGCCAGCCATGAGCAAATTCCTTAGGGACCTGGTGGCAATACCTGGTGAAAGTGCAGAAGAGGAAGGCGTCATCAAGAGAATTGAAGCTGAGATGAAGGCTCTGGATTTCGACAGGATCGAGATCGACCCGATGGGAAACATCCTTGGATACATGGGGACAGGAAAAGCACTCATAGGCTTCGATGCCCATATCGACACAGTTGGAATAGGAAACAGGGCTAACTGGAACTTTGATCCATACGAAGGCTACGAGTCTGACACTGAAATCGGCGGACGCGGAACCTCAGACCAGCTCGGCGGAATAGTATCATCTGTCTACGGAGCAAAGATCATGAAGGACCTTGGACTCCTCTCAGACAAGTACACCGCTCTCGTTGTCGGTTCAGTGCAGGAAGAGGATTGCGACGGGCTCTGCTGGCAGTACATCATAAGGGAAGGAAACATAAGGCCTGAGTTCGTAGTTTCTACAGAGCCTACTGACGGAGGAATCTACAGGGGACAGAGAGGACGTATGGAGATAAGGGTCGACGTGCAGGGAATCTCCTGCCACGGTTCAGCACCTGAAAGAGGAGACAACGCCATATACAAGATGGCTGAGATACTCACTAACATCCGTGACCTCAACGAGAACGATGCTGCTGACGACAAGGAGATCAAGGGCCTTGTGAAGATGCTTGATGAGAAGTTCAATCCACAGTACAAGGAAGCTAACTTCCTTGGAAGAGGAACCGTAACCACTTCCCAGATTTTCTTCACATCCCCGAGCCGATGCGCAGTTGCGGATTCCTGCTCAATATCCCTTGACAGGAGAATGACTTCAGGCGAAACGTGGGAAAGCTGCCTTGACGAAATAAGGTCACTCCCGGCTGTAAAGAAGTACAATGCTACAGTGAGCATGTACGATTATGACAGGCCGAGCTATACAGGTCTCGTATACCCTATCGAGTGCTACTTCCCTACCTGGGTAATACCAGAAGACCATGATGTCACTAAGGCCATGGAAGAGGCATACAACGGTCTCTACGGAACAACCAGGAGCGGAGCTTCAAACTGCGACGCTATGAGAAAGGCAAGACCACTCACTGACAAGTGGACCTTCTCAACCAACGGAGTTGCCATCATGGGAAGAAACGGAATACCAGTCATAGGCTTCGGACCTGGAGCAGAAGCTCAGGCTCATGCCCCAAATGAAATGACCTGGAAGGAAGACCTTGTGAAGTGTGCGGCTGTATATGCTGCTCTTCCGACCATATACTGCAAATAGTCATTAGAATGTTGCACACCCTGCCGGCTGCCCTTACCTTAAAGCTCCGGCAGGCTATAAAATAAATTTTAGCGCTAAGGAAGCGCAAAAGGAGCATATTGATGAAAACTCTAAATGATTATATCGAAAAGCTGAACAGCCTCAACTTCAAGGAAATGTACAACGACGACTTCTTCCTTACCTGGGACAAGTCGGATGACTCCATCGAAGCCCTCTTCACAGTTGCAGACGCCCTGAGGTTCATGAGGGAGAACAACATCTCCACAAAGGTATTCGAGTCAGGACTTGGAATATCCATATTCAGGGACAACTCCACAAGGACCAGGTTCTCCTTCGCGTCAGCCTGCAACCTTCTTGGACTTGAGGTCCAGGACCTTGATGAAGGAAAGTCACAGATAGCTCATGGCGAGACAGTCAGAGAGACAGCAAACATGATCTCCTTCATGGCTGACGTCATCGGAATAAGGGACGACATGTACATTGGCAAGGGCCACACATACATGCAGGAAGTATCACAGTCGGTACAGGACGGAAACAAGGACGGAGTCCTCGAGCAGAGGCCTACACTTGTCAACCTTCAGTGCGACATAGACCATCCTACACAGTCAATGGCTGACATGCTCCACATCATCCATGAGTTCGGCGGAGTAGAGAACCTCAAGGGCAAGAAGATCGCCATGTCATGGGCATACTCGCCATCCTACGGAAAGCCGCTATCAGTTCCACAGGGAATCGTCGGTCTCATGACCAGATTCGGTATGGACGTAGTGCTTGCTCATCCGGAAGGCTACGAGATAATGTCAGAGGTTGAGGAAGTTGCAAAGGCAAACGCTGCAAAGACAGGCGGATCCTTCACAAAGACCAATAACATGGCTGAAGCATTCAAGGATGCTGACATAGTATACCCTAAGAGCTGGGCTCCTTTCATAGCAATGGAGAAGAGAACTGACCTATATGCGAACAATGACTTCGACGGAATAAAGGCACTTGAGAAGGAACTCCTCAAGCAGAACGCAGAACATAAGGACTGGGAATGTACAGAGGAGCTCATGAAGCTCACAAAGGACGGAAAGGCACTCTACATGCACTGCCTGCCAGCTGACATATCAGGCGTCAGCTGCAAGGAAGGCGAGGTTGCCGCTACAGTATTTGACAGGTACAGGACTCCTCTTTACAAGGAAGCAAGCTACAAGCCATATATCATAGCAGCTATGATATTCCTTGCAAAGTTCGAGAATCCGCAGGCGACACTTCTTGCTCTTGAAAAAGAAGCAAAGGCCAGAAAGCACGAGTAATCCTCGGGAGGATACTGTTCAATGAAGAAGAGAATAGTCATAGCACTTGGCGGAAACGCCCTCGGAAACAGCCTTCCGGAGCAGATGATAGCTGTAAAGCACACATCTAAGGCAATAGCTGACCTCATCGAGGAAGGACATGAAGTGGTGATTTCCCACGGCAACGGACCTCAGGTCGGCATGATAAACGAAGCAATGGCAGAATACGGACGCTCCAACAAGGAGCACCCTACCTTCACCCCTCTTTCCGTATGCGTCGCCATGAGCCAGGCATACATCGGCTACGACCTTCAGAACGCTCTGAAGGAAGAGCTCATCGGAAGAGGCATACCAAAATCAGTGGCGACAGTAATTACCCAGGTCAGAGTGGACGCTGACGATCCGAAGTTCCTCAATCCCTCAAAGCCAATCGGACATTTCATGAATGAAGAGGAGCTTGAGTATGCGAAGGCAAACGGCATCCAGGTAATGGAGGATGCGGGCAGAGGTTACAGGAGAGTCGTAGCATCACCGATGCCAAAAGAGATCATAGAGATCAACACGATAAGGAACCTCCTTGAATCAGGAGAGATCGTAATCGCATGCGGAGGCGGCGGGATCCCGGTAACAAGGATAGGCAATCACCTTAAGGGTGCAGCCGCAGTCATCGACAAGGACTTTGCAAGCGCACTGCTTGCAAAGGAGCTGAACGCTGACTACCTCATCATCCTCACCGCAGTAGAGAAGGTTGCAATTGACTTCAGGGGACCTAATGAAAAATGGCTTGACTCCATAAACGTGGAAGAAGCGAAGCAGTACATGTCCGAGGGCCATTTCGCCCCAGGCTCCATGCTTCCCAAGGTCCAGGCGGCAGTTGAATTCGCCTCCTCAGGAGAGAACCGCACGGCTCTAATCACTCTGCTTGAAAAAGCAAAGGATGGAATCAATGGAAAGACAGGCACTTTCATAAAGAAGGCATAAATTATAAGCAGGGCACACGGGAATAATCCCTTGTGCCCTGCTTTTTATTGAGGATATAAGCCATAAGAAAAGCAGCCGGCTTACTGCCTGCTGCCTGCTTTCCTATTCCTTTTCCTTGTCCTTGTCCTTATCCAGATAGCTGTACATGGTATATTTGGATATGCCGAAATAGCTGGATATCTTGTCACCTGACTTTGTTATCAGGAACGCCCCGTGCGAGTCAAGATACTTAATGGCCTTTATCTTGTCCTCCCTGGACATGTAGGCTACAGGACTTCCAACTTCCTTCACTGCACGTTCAATCAGGTCATCCAATAGGCTATTAACATCATGAGGTATATGCCTGGACTCCTTGGATGCAGATGTATCTACCTTCAGGATGTCGCTTAGCTCATTCTGGAACATCACCATCCTGGATATGTCGTAGTTGATTCCCATAATACCTGTTATTCTGCCCTCATCATCACGGATGTATATGGTACTTGATTTGAGCATCTTGCCATCTACCTCCGTAAGGTAGCATAGCTGGTCCTCTACCTCAGACGGGTCCTTCGCCAGAGTCTCGAGGACTACCGATGAAGGTCCGTCCCCTACCTTCCTGTTCGACACATGTCCGTTTTCTATGACTATTATCGAGCTTTCCCTTGTTCCGCCAGCCAGGTCATGAATGACAATCTCGCAATTGCTGCCGAACTGCTTCGCAAGTCCGTTTGCAAGCCGGGACAAAAAATCCATCTTCCAATCCATCAGCGCACATCCTCATCAAATAATTACTTCTATCATACCAATATGGAATCACAAACTCAATTGCCACCTGTCCAATTGTCGCCTTGAACCAGCGTTTTCAGTCATTCTGGTTATCCTGTTGTCCTTCTCTTAAGGTAGCGGCCATCACCTTCAGACCCCAGGAATATGCCATCCTTTACGATTACCCTTCCCCTCTGCATCACAAGCTCCACTTCACCCATGTACTCCATTCCCTCATACAGGGTATAGCCTGCAGCTCCGTGAATGGATTCCGATGTGAAAGTCCCTGATTTCTCAGGATCGATTATGAAGATATCTGCGTCAGCTCCTGGCATTAGATTGCCTTTCTCAGGATAAAGTCCCATTACCTTAGCCGGGTTCAGTGAAGTCACTTCTATGAACCTCTTCATGCTTATTCTCTTTTTCATGACTCCTTCGGAGAACAGGATCCTCATCCTCTCCTCCACTCCGGGTCCTCCATTAGGGCACTTCGTGAAGTCACTCAAGCCGAACATCAGCTTCTCCTCGAAGAAGAACGGGCAATGGTCGGTGCCCACAACCTGCACATCACCGTCAGCTATCCCTTTCCAAAGCGCATCGACGTCGGACTGTTTCCTGAGAGGTGGCGACATGATGTACTTAAGCGCCTCTCCATCAGGGAGATCATACTTGTCTTCTGTTAGTGTCAGGTATTGGGTGCAGGTCTCGACAAAAATATTCCTCGCGCCATTCTTCCTTGCCCTTCTGACCTCCTCAAGGCTCTCTTTAGCGGATATATGGACAAGGTAAAGGTTTGGCCACCCTGCCATCTCTGACAGGCCTATGAGCCTTCCTACAGCCTCTGACTCGGTCAGGTTTGGTCTGCTCATTGCATGGTAGATGGCTTCGCTCCTGTTTTCCTCAATGAAAGTCTTCCTGAGGTGTTCAATCTTCTCATGGTTCTCGGCATGAACTGTAAGTACTCCTCCGGTCTTCTTCACTGCCTCCATCGCCCTCAGTATTTCGCTGTCAGACAGCCTGAAGTCATAGGTCATGTAGGCCTTGAAGCTGGGGATCCCATCCCGTGTCATTTCCTCAAGCTCCTGGAGCACCTTGTCGTCCACATGCTGCAGGACCCCATGGAAGCCGTAATCTATGACTGCCTTTCTGTCTGCAAGTCCATGATAGACCTCCTCCTGGTGCCTCAGGCTGCAGCCTTTAGGCCCGAATGCCATATGGTCCACTATGGTGGTGGTTCCTCCGCATGCAGCGGCTATGGTGCCTGTATGGAAGTCATCAGCCGCCCTATGGGATCCGGCCTGCAGGTCGAAATGGGTGTGTACATCGACCCCGCCCGGAAGCACCAGCCTTCCTCCCGCATCGATAACCTCAGCGCCATCAGACGTAAGGTCAGGTCCCAGAGCCTTTATCCTTCCTTCGCTTATGAGTATATCGCACTTTACGGTACCTTCAGAATTTGCCACAAGTCCGTTCCTTATGATGGTATCCATGTTTTACCCCCATGAATTTGAATATGGCAGGGACATTTCTGTCCCTGCCTTCAGTTTCCAGCTTACTTCAATTATGATGCTTTTCCTATTTCCTGTCGAGGTCTTCCCTTTCCTTCTGCTCCTGTACTAATGATTTCTTTGGAATCACTATGTTGAGGATCAGTGACATGAGCGTCGCGATTACGACAGGCGACTTTCCGAAAACCATGAGGAACCATGCAGGGAACATGGCAAGGGATGCAGGAACCTGCGTCATACCCATACCAAGAGCAACCGACAGGCCTACAATCGACATGTTCCTTGTTGAGAGCTCGTCCTGGGTTATAAGCTTGATTCCTGTCATGGTGATCATTCCAAAGACTGAAATGGTAGCACCTCCAAGGACTGCATAAGGTATTGTTGTCATAAGGGCACCGAACTTCGGTATGAATCCTGCAGCTATGACTATGGATGCAGCTATGATGAACACCCTTCTTGCAACAACCTTTGTGCTTGCTACTATTCCAACGTTCTGGCTGTATGTGGCTGTAGGAAGTCCTCCGATTATGGCTGCCACGAAGCTTGAGATACCATACGATATTATTCCGCCTGAAAGCTCGTCGTCAGTGACCTCCCTGTTCATTCCTCCGACTGTGGTTGATGAGAAGTCTCCCACCGCCTGTATGGAGTTTACTATGTACATTACCACCATTGATATTATCGCTGTAGGCATGAACTTGATACCGAAATGCAGCGGCTGTGGAAGAGCAACCCACTTTGCGGTCTCAAGGGGAGCGAAGTTGACTATTCCAATTGCGAGCGAAAGGGCGTAGCCTGCAGCTATACCGACAAGGATCGATGCAAGCTTGAAGATCCCCTTACCGAAATTGTTGCAAATTAATACTGTAGCCATTACCACAAGCGCTACCGCCCAGTTTGTAAGTGACGCATATGTAGGCTGCCCGACGCCTCCTGCCATGTAGTTTATTCCAATCGGGTAAAGCGAAAGACCGATGGTAAGGACAACGGTACCCGCAACTATCGGCGGGAAGTATTTCCTTATTGGCTTTATGAAGAATCCCATTAGAACTGCAGCAAGAGAGCCTACTAGCTGTGCTCCGAATATTGCGGCTATCCCATATTCCTTTCCGATTGCAAGCAGCACCGGTATGTACGAGAAGGATATTCCCATTATGACCGGAAGCTTTGCTCCAATCCTCTTGAATGAGAAAATCTGCATGAAGGTAGCAAGTCCGGCAATGAACATACCCGTCTGTACAAGGAGAGTCCTCTCGTCAACTGATAGTCCTGTAGTCGCAGCAACCATTATGGAAGGTGTGACATTTCCGACTATCATCGCGAGAACATGCTGTATTCCAAGAGGGACTGCCTTTCCCCAGGCAGGCTTACCGAAAAAATCAAATAGAGAAGTGTTTGTCGTGTTTTTGCTGTTCATAAATTCACTTCCTGTTATTATTTTGGATTGTCAACATTCTGGCATATCGATTCATTATATCATCTAATCGAGAACAATTATCGATGATTCCTAGTTTCAGGATGCATCTTTGCAGCCTGAAACACTTACTAATACTCTACAGCCTCTCCCAGAGCCTCTTCGAGACCTCCCTGGATTTAGCCATGGTCTTCTCAAAGTCTATCGTCGTCAGTATCCTGTCCTTCATTACGAATCTGCCGTTTATCATGGTATCCCTTACCTGATAGCCGCTCATTCCGAATATTGCATGTCCTGCAAGATTGTTTCCGTTCATCGGAGTAAGAGGGTCATAATCAAGAGTTATGATGTCTGCACAGGCATTTTCCCTGAGTATTCCAAGCTCTGTTCCAAAGACCCTGCCGGCAATATCCCTGTTATTTTCAAACTGCATCCTGAAGGCTTCCATGAAACCAACCTGAGGATCCTTCAGGGCATGGCTCTGAAGGATCTTTGCAACCTTAAGGGATTCGAACATGTCATTGGTGTATGCGTCAGTACCAAGACCTACCTTTATCCCCATTCTCATCATCTTCACCACAGGCGAAGTACCAACGGCATTCCCCATGTTCGATTCAGGATTGTGGACAACATTGCAGTTAGTCTCCTTAAGAATCTCAAGCTCCCTGTCGTCAGCATGAACGCAGTGGATTGCCAAGGACCTGTCAGAAAGTATCCCGAATTCCTCGAGTCTTTCAACTACCCTTTTGCCATGGTCCCTTACGCACAGGATCTCGTCATCGATCCCTTCGGCAACATGGATGTGGTAGCCAGCATCCAGGCCTTCCATCTCTGACCTTGCCTTGTCAAGTGTGCCGTCCGACAGTGTGAAGGATGCGTGCATCCCGAACATTCCCTTAAGCATGCCGCTCTCGTCTTTCCTGCACGCCTTTATGAATTCGATGTTTTCCCTTATGCCTTCCTCTGCAGCCTCCATTCCGTCACGGTCCGAGGTCTCGTAGCAGAGTGATGCCCTGACGCCGAGTTCCTTAGCCGCCTCACCTATGGTGAACAGGCTGTCCCTTATATGGTATGGGCTTGCATGGTGGTCGACGACAGTCGTGACACCAAGCCGTATCGATTCAGCCATTGTTCCGTAAGCGCTATATCTCGTATCCTCAAGCGTAAGGTGCTTGTCAATGTGCCACCACATGTTCTCAAGAATCTTCAGGAAATCAGGCGTAGGCTTTCCGAGATTCAATCCCCTTGCAAAGGCGCTGTATATGTGGGTATGCATGTTTATCATCCCCGGCATTATCAGGCGTCCTTTGACATCAGTTACCTCCTCATCAGGATACATTTCCCTGAGTTCCCTGAAGTCCCCGACCTTTTCAATCCTGGTACCTTTTACAAGGACTCCTCCGTTCTCATAGAACGGATTGTCCTTGTCCCAGGTTATCACTCTTCCGTTTCCGATGATCATATCCTTACCTCCCGTCCATATCCAGCAGGTAATGCGGATATCTGTCAAGAAGTGAGCTTATTATGCTCATTACCTTCGGCTCAAGACCTACCGGCCTTCCCTCAAATTCTTTTACGTTGCCTTCAGGGTCCCTGTACGTTATGGTATTCCCGTTCTTCAGGATTCCGGTATTCCTTGAATCCATGAAATCCTCCTTTGTCCAGAACACAGTGAACTTGTCCCTGTAGGGCTCCCCTGAATGCGGACAGAAGAATGTGCAGTTTCCACACTCATTGCACATGCCGTCTAGATGGACGATCTGGTGAAGATTGCTGAAGCCTTCAGCATCGATTGCCACATTCGCCCTGTTAGGACATACCTCCGTGCAGATTTCGCATATGTCGTGGCACCTGAGGCATCTGCTGCCCTCTTCCTTGGAATTCAGGCTCTTCCTCAAAGCACCCTTTGCGATGTATATGTCCATCGGCTTCATTTCCAGCCTGAACTCCTTGAAGTCATCCTCTATGCCTTCTCTTCCAAGGATCTCACGTGCTGCTGCCTTTCCATCGGCAGATGCGCTTACCATTGCTCCTGAGCCTGTCCTGCATTCTCCAACGTAGAATACATTGCTCTGCTCCGGCTTTCCCTTGTACCTTGCCGTGAACGAATCTCCATTGACAAGCACATCGAAGCTTCCAGCTTCTTCAAGGGAATCAATAACCTCTATTCCTTCCTCCGAAAGATGTGCCTTCTCATCAAATGGTACCCAGTCTGCACTTTCTCCATATGTTCCAAGAATAGCTACTGATGTTACCTTTTCTTCTCTCTTCAGGACCCTTGCCGTATCAATAGCCTGGAATCCGCTGCCTGCTACAAGTACTGTTCCTGCCACATCAAGCTTTCCAGCCTTTGCAGCCTTAAGTATCTCAGATGCCTGCAACACTTGCCTTCCTTCAAGCTCCCCCTTGCCTTCGGCATGGAGAACTGGACCTGTTGCTACTACCACATAGTCATACTCTTTGGAAAGAGCTTCAAGGTCATGCTTTTCACCGCAACTGAACCTGAACTCCACTCCAAGCCTTTCAGCCAGTCTGAAGTCCCTGTCAATCGCCTCGTCAGCAATCCTAAAATCCGGTACAAGATACCTTACCTGTCCGTATGCCTTTTCTTCCTTTTCCAATACTACGGTCTTCATGCCGTTTCTCTGAAGGAAAAGGGCTGCGGACATTCCAGCAGGTCCTGCACCTATAACCAAAGCCTTCTTCTCTGACTTAAGAGCAGAAGCTGCCAAGCTTTCTATGAAGCTCTCCTGGGCGTTGTCTGAAACGAGCTTTTTCATCGACCTTATCTGCAACGTCTTATCGTAGTCAACCCTCGTGCAGTGGCTCTGGCAGGGATGGCTGCAAATATTGCCAAGTATCGATGGTGATGGATTATCCTTTATTATGACAGAAAAAGCCTTTCCAAAATCACCTCTGCCCGCCAGCTTAAGGTACTCTGGTATGTTCTGCTCGAGAGGGCAGCCGCCGTCCTTGTGCGGAGTGCTAACTCCGCCCACGCATGGAGCCTTGAAGCAGTCGAAAACAGGAAGCTTCGATCCTGTCTTCCTTGAGAGCGTTCCTTCCCTGAAATCCTTCCTGATCCTCTCATCTGAAAGTACAGTATCTGAAAGTGCTTCTAGCTTTTGAAGGTCAATGTCCCTGTAGGTACCTTCAAGCTTCCTGGAAGTAGTAGATGCGATCTGGCTCAGCCTTGCGTAGCCGCCAGGCTTCAGGAGCGTAGTGCACACCGTCACAGGCTGTATTCCTGTATCAAGCAGCTCCTTCATGTTAAGCGCATCTGCTCCGCCTGAAAATGCCATTGGGAGCCTGCCTTCAAATGCTTTGCCGAGCTTTCTCGCAACTTCTATTGAAAGGGGCAGCAGGGATCTTCCGGACATATACATCTCTTCTCCCGGCAGCTCTTTTCTTTCTACCCTTACTGGGAAGGTGTTGGTGAGCTTCACTCCGCATATGAGGCCTTTAGCCTTTGCCTTTTCCATCAGCCTTTTCAGCATTGCTACAGCTTCATCGAACTGGAGGTCCTCCTTGAAATGATGGTCGTCAAATGACAGATAACCATAACCAAGGCTGTCAAGCAGCTCCCTTGCATACTCATAGCCTAACAGCGTAGGGTTGCACTTGATGAAGAGATTAATCCCCTTCTCTTCAAGAAGATATGTGGCTATCCTTTCTATCTCTAAAGCAGGACAACCGTGAAGAGTTGAAAGCGCCAGCGTAGTGCAGACAGTGGGCGAAATAGCGTCTATGTCGCCTGCTGTGAAGCTTGAAAACAGTCCTTCCTTCTCTTTAAGTGTTTCAAGGCACTCACTGAAGAACGGCACCTTTCTCGCATCCTTAAGCCCTTCGATGAATGAGTCTATCTTTTCGGTCTTAATTCCCTCAAGGTCGTAGCCCACGCTCATGTTGAAGGCGAAGTCCTTCACATCACTGATACCGAACTCCTTCATGGCCACATGGCAGAGTATCCATGCCTTGATGTACTCCCTATGTGCCTCTTCCACCTTAAGCTCAGTGGACCATTCCACATTGTAGCCCTCGTCCTCTGAGTTTATGCAGGGTTTAGCAATGGCTTCCCTCATGAATTCACCGTCAAGCTTCTGGACTGTCTTAAGCTCGATGAACCTTCCACCTGCAAGATATGCGGTAAGTATGTTCTGCGCAAGCTGCGTATGAGGTCCTGCAGCAGGTCCGCTGCCTGACCCCAGATTTATCCCGAATGCAGTCCCCATCCGTGCCTTGTCTTTGCTTATATAGAACTTGTTCTTCTGAAGGCCGAATACCTTGCCTTCATCCCTGTATTCCTTCATCATCCATTCGAGAAGGTCCCCGAACGGTATGGTTCTCATTCTGTCTCCCATTTTCTCTCCTTACCCGGTTCCATAGCTTGCCCGAAAGCTTAACGCCTAATTGGCAAACCGGCAATCAAAAATGCAGCTTTATGTATTATCTTTCCTTCAGTTCCTGCAGGAGCTCGCTGTCATGGCCGAGCCATACGATTTCCCTGTACTTCTTGGGGTCAGTGTCGCCTTCTGTGGAGAACAGAAGCACCCTTGAATTCTCGTCGAGCTTAAGGTTCTTCCTGTACTCAGCATAGCTTTCATCTGTCATTATCCTGTAGAGAGCTCCTAGCGTCACAGCGCCTGATTCGCCTGAAATGACTCTGGTGTCCGTGCCTACCGGATTTCCAAGCACCCTCATTCCGTCAGCCGCCACATAGTCAGGGCACGACAGAAATGCTGTGGAATAGTTCTTTATGATGTCGAAGCCAAGCCTGTTCGGTTCTCCGCACGCGAGTCCTGCCATAATGGTCTGCATGTCTCCGCCGACAGATGACATCTTGCCTTCCTTCGCTGAAAGATAGTAGCAGGCTGCCTCATCCGGTTCGACCACTGTCGTCACTGGCACATCATCCGGGTATTCCATAGCAAAGAAGCCCTGTACCGCTCCTGCAAGGGAGCCAACACCCGCCTGTATGAATATGTGGGTAGGCCTTTCAACTCCAAGTGACTTAAGCTGCTCCTTGGCCTCAAGCGCCATGGTGGCATAGCCCTGCATGATCCACGTAGGTATGTCAGTATAGCCTTCCCATGCTGTATCCTGGACCACAAGCCCGTTATGCTCATCTGCATACTTTGCAGCAAGCCTTACAGCATCGTCATAGTTCATGTCAGTTATGGAAGCATCCGCGCCTTCAGCCTGGATGTTTTTAAGCCTTATCTCCGACGAGCCCTTCGGCATGTATACCACTGACTTCTGCTTCAGTCTGTTTGCTGTCCACGCCACACCTCTGCCATGGTTTCCATCGGTTGCAGTTACAAATGTCACATCTCCGGCTGCTTTCCTGACTTCTTCCGAAACCATCTTGTCATATGGCAGCTCTGATATGTCCTTGCCAACCTTCTGTGCAAGGTAGCTTCCCATGGCGTATGAACCTCCAAGGACCTTGAAGGCGTTCAGCCCAAACCTGTAGGATTCGTCTTTAACGTATATCCCCTTGAGATTCAGTCTTTCTGCAAGGCTGTCCAGTGCCACCAGAGGCGTAACCTCATATTCCTTGAAGCTTTCATGGAAGCTCCTGGCCTTTTTGACCTCGTCAGATGCCATGAACCTTGCGGATACTGTCCTGTCCTCGTCCTTGGTGAATGTGTTAAGCAGCAGCTTGATCTTCTCGCTCATTTCTTATACTCCTTCTCTCATATTGACCTCGTGCGTCGCCTGCCTCCTTAACCTGTCATTCAAGGCGTACAACTGCAGGGCTTATCTTCCGGAAAAAGCCCTTTCATCCGGTCACATCACCTTAGATAACAGCAATTCCAATGCCAAAATTTTCTCAAAGAACGGAAAAAGCAAAAATATCCCATATATTTACCTTTATCAACATAATATCATATGAAACAAGACCATATTGTTAATATTTTCATTCTGGATTGCCGATATGATTTTGTGGGATTGTAATTTTACAATTACTTTACCCGGACTTTCCAATAAAAAAATTATCAAAATGAGAACAAATTCTCATTTTGATAATTAAATAATCTCCATTTTGCCCTGTTTGGCAATCGATTTCATTTCTAGATTTTACAAATCCATTGGCATCAAGGGTTTTTATCATTTTGATAAATTTCTCCGAGCTTTCTGTAGAGGGTAGCTATGCCTATACCAAGCACCTTTGCTGCCTTCTTCTTACCCTCGGTTGTCATACCGTACATCTCCAGAACGTTTCTGATGTGCTCGTCTTCAAGTTCTTTGAGTGTCCTGGAATCGCTTCCCTGCCCTTTTGATTCCCTGGTTTTACTGCCAAGGATGATCCCTTCAGGAAGCGTATCCTTCATTATCATACCTGACGAGCCTGCCATGGTTACCATATACTGGATTATGTTCTCGAGTTCCCTCACATTGCCTGGCCACTTGTATTTCTTCAGGAGCTTCATGGCTTCCCTGTCTATTCCTGTTATGTCCTTGCCGAAAAGAGCATTGTACTTTGTGAGAAAGGTTTCAACAAGAAGCTCCAGATCCTCTCCCCTGTTCCTTAGCGGCGGGACCTCTATTGGGATTACGTTAAGCCTGTAGAACAGGTCCCTTCTGAACTGGCTCTGCCTTATCATCTCCTCGAGGTTCCGGTTTGTGGCTGCGACTACCCTGATATCGAGGTCTATGGTCTCGTTTGACCCCACCCTTGAGAAGGACCTCTCCTGAAGCACCCTCAGTACCTTTGTCTGAAGATAAAGAGGCATGTCCCCGATTTCGTCAAGGAACAGCACACCCTTGTTTGCGAGCTCGAACTTACCTATTCTTCCTCCGGGACTGGCGCCAGAAAACGCACCCTTTGCATACCCGAAAAATTCGCTCTCGATGAGGGTCTCAGGTATTGCCGAGCAGTTGATGCCCACAAATGGCTGGTCCCTCCTGTCGCTTTCAGCGTGTATTGCCCTTGCTATTAGCTCCTTTCCGGTTCCGCTCTCTCCCCTTATGAGGACGGTGGAGCCGGTCTTTGCAACCTTGGCTATGGTATTCTTTATTTCCTTCATGACATCGGATTCCCCGATGATATTCTCCATGGGAAGAAGCCTGGTCTCTGACGTAAGCGCGTATGCAGAGCTCCTTACCTCCTTAATTGTGGAGAATATGAAAAGCTTCCTGTAACCCTTGTATATTGGAGCAAGCTCAAGCACTCTTCCCATGACCTTGTAGGACCTGCCACCTATCCTTATTGCGTACTCATCGGCATTGCCTATACCGCTGGCACCTTTCCTGGCATCAAAAGTCTTTCCGAGAACCTTCACCTCGGCTTCCACTCCCAGCTTTCCCATGGCCTTCTGGTTGATATATGCTACGCTTTCCGTGTCATCCACGACTATGACTCCGTTCTCAATGTTGTCGAGTATGTTCTTGAGCATCGAAATACTAGCCAGGTTATTCTCATAGCTTCTGTTCTCCTGAACCTTGGAGGCTATGAGGTCGCTGATCTGGTTCAAAAAATCCACGTGAGAATCGAGGTTGTTGCTGATGTAGCTCTTCTGTTCCTCTGTGGTGCAGACAAGGCCGATTACACCTATCTTATCTCCATCTGACATTATAGGAGTAGCGATCTCCATGGTCTCTATACATTCGCCCCTTGAGTTGCAAAGCCTGCAGATTTCGTTCTCCCTTGGGAAATCTATTACCCTGTGGCGTCCTTCCCTGAGCACCGTCTCGTATACAAGTCCCTTGGAGAAAGTATTGATGTCGTCTTTGAACCTTCCGGTCCCCGCTATCTTCTCCAGGTTGTCATCAACTATCTCGACATCCACATTAAGTACGCCGGCTATGACCTCGGCATACTTTGTCACAGAGGACTGTATCTGCTTAAGGTAAGACCTTTTTTCGAAAGGAACACTCAAATCTCCATCCCTGTTCATTTGACAGCTCCGCCTGCACTCGCCAGCCTGTCCTTCATGCTGCGAAGCTCTTTTCCGTTCTTTACCTGCAGTATCTCAGCCAGTATTGCGACAGCTATCTCTCCCGGAGTTCCGTTGGAAATGTCAAGACCTATGGGGAGATGCAGAGTCTTCAGGCTATCCTCGGAAAAGCCGCTTTCCTTCAGAAGTGAAAGTGTCTCCAATGCCTTCTTTCTGCTGCCGAGCCCTCCAAGATAAGCATACTTTTCACCAAGGCATGCCTTGTAGGCCTCCTGGTCCAGCATATGTCCCCTTGTGGCGACAACTATGTATGTGTTCTCCCCGAAGGGTATCCTGACCTTTGCCTCAGTAGGCTTCAGACCTATGAATTCCTTTATCCCGGCGTATGCTGGAAGTTTCGCAAATTCCTCCCTGTCATCAGCAACATATATGTTGAAGCCAAGTGGCTTCGCTACCTCAGCAAGCTTCTCGCCTACATGCCCCGCACCGAATATGATGAGGTTCGATGGCGGATTGAAATACTTGACGAAGCCTTTGACATCTCCACCACATACCATGGCCAGCTCCCCCTTCTCAACAAGTGAATACTCAAAGCCGAAATGCTTTCCTTCTCTCATTCCTTCAAGTGCCCTTGTAACAACCTGGAATTCCAGGTTACCTCCGCCTATGGTTCCGGTCCTTCCACCCTCAGCATCCACTGCCATGATCGACCCCGTCACACCCGGAGTCGAGCCTTCATTCACCTCAAGAAGTATCATGGCGCACTTCCTGCCAGTCTTTAACCTGTCTGTCAAGAATTCCAGAACATCTGTCTCCATATCTATCAACCTTCCGTATTTCCGATTCTTATCATAATGATAATCCATCCTGGAATATAGTTCAACGGAGAGTACCAGGTTATTAACAAACCCTATGACAAGGATTTCACAGCTTATTGAGTTTTCGTTTTCATAATGATATAATTAGCGCGATTATAAGTGTCATTCGTCTCCATGGTTGCATTCCGGGCTGAAGTGGAGACCTTAACCCGCTTTTTGCTGCGCTGTCAAAATCATTTTGTAATCATTTACATAAGGTTTGACAGCTGTCGTTGGATTAGAGTTTTCACGGCCAAAAAGGAGATGTGTCCATGTATGCATTTAGGGTAAACGGAAAAGAGACAAGTACGGCTCAGGATATGGGTCTCATGAAATATCTGAGGGAGGAGCTGGGCCTTACATCGGTCAAGAACGGCTGCAGCGAAGGTGCCTGCGGCACCTGCTCGATACTTCTTGACGGAAAGCTTACAAAGGCCTGCGTCCTTACTACCGCCAAGGTGGCGGGAAAGAGCGTCGAGACTTTGGAAGGCTTCACTGAAAGGGAAAAGGAAGTATATGCCTATGCCTTCGAGAAGGCAGGGGCTGTCCAGTGCGGATTCTGCACACCGGGAATGATAGTAGCTGCCAAAGCTCTCATAGATGTCAATCCCGACCCAACTGAGGAAGACTGCAGGAAGGGTATAAGAGGAAACATATGCAGATGTACTGGCTACGTCAAGATAGTTGACGCAATGCTGATGTCTGCGAAGATCCTCAGAGAAGGAACCGCTATAGAAGCAAGTGACAAGTCAGGAGTATACCATAGCGTGCCCCGTGTGGATGCCAGGGCCAAGGCTCTCGGTACAGGAAAGTACGTGGATGATTACAAGATTGACGGAATGGTATACGGAAAAGCTCTGAGGACAAAGTTCCCCAGGGCTACAGTGCTTTCTATTGATACGAGCGAAGCCTCTCTCCTTCCTGGAGTAATTGGCGTCTATACTGCCAAGGACATCCCGGGACACAGATACATCGGCCACCTGGTGAAGGACTGGCCGGCGATGATAGACATCGGAGAGACCACAAGGTACATAGGAGATTCTGTGGCCCTTGCGGTTGCCGAAACCGAGGAGATACTTGAAAAGGCGCTTGCACTGATCAAAGTGGAATACGAGGAGCTAAAGCCAATAACATCACCTGCCGAATCACTGGCAGAGGGTGCACCATTGATCCACGAAAAGGGAAACCAGCTGTCATTCCAGCAGCTTAAGCGCGGTGACGCTGAAAAGGCCCTGAAGGAATCGGTCCATGTGGTCGACATTACCTTCAACACCCCTGCCACTGACCATGCCTTCCTTGAGCCTGAATGTGCGATAGGCATCCCGGTTGGAGATGGCCTTGAGGTCATAACCGCGAGCCAGGGAATATACGATGAGCAGAGGGAAGTTGCAGAGGTCTGCGGAATACCAATTGAAAAGGTAAGGATAAGGAGCGCTTATGTAGGCGGTGGCTTTGGAGGCAAGGAGGACATGGTGGTTCAGCATCATGCGGGACTTCTGGCCTATCTTGTGCAGAAGCCTGTCAAGGTTAGGTTCTCCAGGGCTGAAAGCCTTGCGATACATCCTAAGAGGCACCCAATGGAGATGCACTTCACAGTGGGCTGTGACGAAAACGGAATACTTCAGGGAATGAAGGCAAGGATAGTGTCAGATACAGGAGCTTACGCCTCCCTGGGCGGACCTGTTCTGCAGAGGGCATGCACGCACGCTGCAGGACCCTACAACTACCATAATGTCGATATCGAAGGCCGTGCGGCATACACCAACAATCCTCCTTCAGGAGCCTTCAGAGGCTTCGGGGTCACCCAGTCCTGCTTCGCAATGGAGAGCTGCCTGAACGCTCTTGCAGACAAGGTCGGCATATCCCCATGGGAGATCAGGAGAAGAAACGCCATTAAGCCTGGGGATGAGCTGCCAAACGGCCAGATAGCAGACGGAGGAACAGGTTTCATTGAAACCCTTGAAGCCGTCAGGGAAGAGTTTGACAGGTACTGGAATGACCCAGCCTTTGCTGTTGGCCTTGCTTCAGGAATGAAGAACGCAGGATTAGGCGTCGGAGTTCCGGATACCGGAAGGTGCAACATAGCGATCAGGAACGGAAAGGCACATATAAGAAGCAGTGCAGCCTGCATAGGACAAGGGATAGGAACGATAATGCTCCAGGTACTCTGCGAAACTACCGGATTGACAATGGACCAGGTAGTCGTTGAGAATCCTGACACGAAATATACCCCTAACTCAGGAACAACCACCGCATCAAGGCAGACTGTATTCACAGGTGAAGCGGTAAGGACTGCAGCCCTCCTTCTCAAGGAGCAGCTGGACAAGGGAAAGAGTCTGGCAGAGCTCGAAGGTGAGCTCTTCAAGGGAGAGTACTCCTTCAAGTCAGACCCTATGGGATCTGACAAGCCGAATCCTGTGAGCCACGTATCCTATGGCTTTGCGACCCAGATGGTAGTCCTCGACAAGGAAGGAAAGCTAGTGAAGGTCATTGCGGCACACGACCTTGGACGTGCGATCAATCCGGTTGCGGCAGAAGGTCAGATAGAAGGCGGAGTTGTTATGGGTCTGGGTTATGCCCTTACTGAGGATTTCAAGCTTGAGGCCTCTGTCCCCAAGGTCAAATACGGGACACTTGGACTGTTCAAGTCAACCCAGGTACCTGAGGTCAGGGCAGTGCTCGTTGAAAAGAACGAAGATTCTTTAGCCTACGGCGCAAAGGGAATTGGTGAGATAACCACGGTGCCTACGGCACCAGCAGTCCAGAATGCTTATTTTAATCTGGACAAGAACTTCAGGACAAGACTTCCTCTGGAAAACACATTTTATAGAAAATCTAAGTAGAAAGTGATTGTGTGATTTCCTGCAGCTAAAGTCTGCAGGAAATTCATTTTATCCGGCTTTCAAGGAGCAATTATGGAGCGTTTTTCAGCGGATCTTGGAACCCTAACAAATGAAGTCATTGCAATAACCGGCACAGGCGGCAAGACAACCCTCATGTTCAGCCTGGCCCGCCAGCTCTCGAAGGGCAGGAAGGTGCTGGCAACCACCACCACAAAGATAATGCTGCCCTCAAGGAACGAGTATGACAGGCTGTATGTTGATATTGAGGAACTGAAGCGTGAAGAAGGGAAATTTGAATTTGGACTTGTTGTTGCAGGAGGTCCTGTAAACAGTGACGGAAAGCTGACCTCAATATCAGATGAAGACCTTGGGAAGCTCCTCCCCTTTTTCGATACTCTGCTTATAGAGGCTGACGGTTCAAGGATGAAGAAGCTTAAGGCCTGGAGGAGTAATGAGCCTGTCGTTCCCTCATTCACTTCAAAGACTATTGGGATAATTCCCATAACATGCCTCGGTATGAGGATAGATGGTGAGCACATACATAATTTCGATTTGTTCGGGGAGTTTTTAAGTGGTGAAAAAAGTGTTACGATGGAGGTACTAAAGCGTTTAGTCCTGTCTAGGGACGGACTCTTCAAAAACTCCACCGGTGAAAGGATACTTGTCATCAACCAGGCAGACGATCAAAGCCTTCATGAGGCTGCACTGAAGCTGTCAGAGATGATTGAACAGGAAGATACCGGACACCTTATATCCAAGCACTTCATACTGAGTCTGGAGGCGATAAGCCATGGCGATTACAGCCATTATACTTGCCGCAGGCTATGGCAGGCGGATGAACGGAAATAAGCTCCACAGACTTGTCCGGGGAAAGGAAATGATTGAACGGGTGCTTGAGACGGTAGCTGCACTTCCCGAAGTAGACGCTCTTGTGGTGACAAACGATCGAAAGATCAAAGAAAAGGCGGAGTCACTGGGAATAAGGGCAGCTGAAAATAAAGATGCGATAGACGGACAGAGCACATCAGTAATAAGCGGGGTGCTTTCAGCAGATTCCAAGTCATCAGGATATCTCTTCTTCATGGGAGACCAGCCGTTCATATCACAATCCACAGTGATGAGGATAATTGATGAGGGCATGAATAATCCAGGATGCATCATAATCCCTAAATCAGGAGACAGGACAGGAAGCCCTGTTCTATTCCCCTCTGAATTCAAAGATGAGCTGCTAAGTCTTACAGGAGATACAGGAGGGAAAAGCGTATACAGGAAATATCCGGAAAGTCTAAGGTTCGTTGAGGTAGTGTCAGAATTGGAGCTGCTCGACGCCGACACCCCGGAAGACATAGAAATATTGGAAAGGACAGGTGAATGAAATGAACAACCTGGTAATAGTCAGAGGCGGAGGAGACCTTGCATCCGGAGCCATACTCAAGCTTCACAGAAGCGGCTTCAGGGTCCTTGTACTTGAAAATGATGATCCAAGCTGCATCAGGAGAAGCGTATCCTTCGGCGAGGCGGTCCACACCGGATCGGTAACACTCGAAGGCACAACAGCGGTATTTGCAAAGAGCACCGCCGAAATCGGAGCAATATGGGACAAGGGTCAGGTACCTGTCCTTTCAGACGAGTACGGCTTCATTCTTTCCATACTTAAGCCAATGGCTGTAATCGATGCAATAATCGCGAAGAAGAACCTTGGTACCACTAAAAAAATGGCGCCGGTCACCATAGCACTGGGACCTGGCTTTGAAGCCGGGGTTGACGTTGATACTGTAATTGAGACTAACCGTGGCCATGACCTCGGAAGGCTCATATTCAAGGGTACTGCCTCGGAAAATACAGGGATACCCGGAATAATCGGCGGAATTGGAATCGAGAGGGTCATATACAGCAGCAAGGAAGGCAAACTTACACATACTAGGAAAATCGGAGACAGGGTCGCAAAGGGCGAAACCATAGCTGTGATCGATGGAACTGATGTTGTTGCCTCCATAGACGGAGTGCTCCGCGGCCTGATAAGGGAAGGAATTGTAACTGAAGGCCTGAAGATTGCAGACATCGACCCCAGGGAAGGTTCTGAAGAATATTGCTTCACCATCTCGGACAAGGCCAATGCACTTGGCGGTGCTGTCCTTGAGGCTCTGCTCATAGGGATGAAGCAGCATGGCTTCATCCTAGACTAGAAATCATACTAAATCATTGACCAGAAAGGAAACAACGAATGAAGCTTATAAGGACTGCAGATGCCGTTGGGCATGTACTTTGCCATGACATCACGCAGATAATAGTCGGTGAAACAAAGGCCCCCATATTCAGGAAGGGCCATGTGGTCACTGAAGAGGACATTCCTGTCCTGCTTAGCGTAGGCAAGGAAAATCTGTACATTTGGGAAAAGCAGGAAGGCTTCCTGCATGAGAATGATGCCGCTCTTGTCCTTGCGGGACTCTGCGGAAAATCTGGAATGACCTGGTCTCCCGTGAGGGAAGGGAAGGTCGACATCACAGCTGATTACGACGGCCTGTTCAAGGTTGACGTGGAGCGTCTCTTTGAGGTCAACATGGTCGACGAGATAATGATAGCCACAAGGAAGACCAACACCGTCGTCAGAAAGGGCGACAAGCTGGCTGGAACAAGGATAATACCTCTGGTGATAGATGAAAAGAAGCTGGAGGAAGCAAAAGAATTGGCTGGAGATACTCCCCTCCTTTCAATAATGCCATTTGGCAGTAAGAAGGCCGGAATCGTCACTACAGGCAGCGAGGTATATCATGGCAGGATAAAGGATACCTTCGGTCCTGTCATAAGAAAGAAGCTTGCAGAGTTTGATGTTGAGGTCCTGGGCCAGACAATAGTCAATGACGATATTGAAATGATCAGGGAAGCAGTCTTAAGCTATATTGAAAAAGGCGCAGACATGGTCTTCTGCACCGGAGGCATGAGCGTGGACCCTGACGATGTGACTCCATCAGCTATCCGAAGTACTGGAGCTGAAGTCGTGACCTATGGCTCACCAGTCCTTCCGGGTGCCATGTTCCTCCTCTCATACTATAACGGCAGCATACCGGTGGTTGGACTTCCTGGCTGCGTAATGTATGAGAAAAGGTCAATATTCGACCTCATACTTCCGAGGCTCATAGCCGATGACAGGATGGACAAGAGAGATATTGCGAGGCTTGGACATGGCGGACTCTGCCTTCATTGTGAGGTATGCACCTTCCCTAACTGCGGATTCGGAAGTTCAGGCTGATAAGCAAAGCATTTACGAATTATCATGTCAGTCGCAAACCCTAAACTTTATTGTCAGTTTTATCAGAATATGGAATTTTTTTTCATATAATCAACTGAACCATGGTACAATTAATGTGCCATACTCAAAAGATAAAGGAGAGAATTAAATGAAGAATTGTCTAGTAGCACAGTCAGGAGGACCAACCTCCGTGATCAACGCTTCAGCGGTTGGTCTCTATCTTGCAAACAAGGAAAATGGCCACTTTGACAAGGTCCTTGCAGGCCTTAACGGCATTGAGGGAGTACTCAGGGAGGACTTTTTCGACATGTCCGAGCTTACAGATGAAGAGGTTGAGCTTCTTAGAACAACCCCATCAGCCGGCCTAGGCTCCTGCAGATACAAGCTGAAGGACAGCACAGTGAACAAGGAAGAATACGAGAAGCTTTTTGACATATTCTCGAGACATTCCATCGATTCCTTCTTCTACATTGGAGGCAACGATTCACAGGACACAGTGAAGAAGCTTTCCGCCTATGCAAAGGAGAACGGCTTTGATGTAAGGATTAACGGCATACCCAAGACGGTCGACAACGACCTGATGGTAATAGACCATACGCCAGGCTTCGGCTCGGCTGCAAAATACATTGCTACAAGCGTGCTTGAGAGCTATCTCGATTCACTTGTATACACCAACAACGGAATCTTCATAGTCGAGACCATGGGCCGTGATGCCGGATGGCTTGCAGCATCTGCCTGCCTTGCAAGGTACAATGGCAGACAGTGTGCAGACTTCATACTTCTTCCTGAGGTACCGTTCGATGAGGCTGCCTTTGCCGCAAAGGTAAAGGAAACCTTTGAAAAGAAGAACCATGTGTACATAGTTGCTTCAGAAGGCGTCAAATATCCTAACGGCGACTTCCTTGCTGCAACCAAGGCACAGAGCCATGACAGCTTCGGTCACGCTCAGCTTGGCGGAGCAGGAAATGCCATAAAGGCAATAATCGAGGCAAATGGAATAACCAAGAGGATCAAGGTACTTGAATTGTCAGTCCTTCAGAGATGCGCATTCCATGCAGTTTCCGAGGTTGACCTCGAGGAATCGGGTAAGCTTGGAAAGACCGCCCTTGAGCTTGCAGCTGCAGGCGAGACAGGTAAGGTTGCAATACTTGTAAGGGAATCTGACGAGCCGTACAAGGTCAATTTCACCTCCACAGACGCAGCGAACATTGCCAACAAGGTCAAGTACTTCCCTGCTGAATGGGTCACTCCTGACGGCTTCAACATCAAGGAAGAGGCACTCTCGTATTTCGTACCTCTCGCAGGAAAAATGCCTGAGTACAGGGTAATCCACAAATACCATAACATGTAGGATCGCAGGCTGGCGTTGCCAGCTTACTGATGACAGGACGGCTTTTGCCGTCCTTTTACTTTGCTGAGGACTAAAAATCAGGCTTGGATGAAAGTACTCAATTTATCACTATTTCTATATATCACGTTCCCACTTATCGCATAAATAACAAAATTTTAATCGCCCATTAATATAGATTTGGTATAAGTAAAAGGAGGAGTGATCATATATGGATTCAGGTAATAACAACAAGGGCGGCTTCACCATCAATTTCGGTCCGGGCACAAGGCGTGGAACCTCAAAGGGTTTCAAGGAAGCATATGCAGATTTGAAGAGGAAGATCATAATCCGCGACAGCAACCGGAAAGGGAAAAATCCTTTTTTCATTCTGCTTGCAGCGGTTGCCATAATGTTCGTACTGTTCTTTCTGACTCTGCCTGCGCTAAACTTCATGGCACCAGAATTCTATACGTTTCTTATAACAGGTATTCTGGTATATAACGGACTGAATCTTGTTGCCGGAAAAATGCCTATTCTTAAGACCGGAGTCGTTTCAGCGGTTGCAGTAGCACTGCTTATAGTAGTGCCAGCTGTTCTGGGATTCCTGTCACAGCCGATATTCCGGGCAAAATCATACTCTGCGCTCATACCGGTAACGGATGCAAGCTTTGCCGATACAGTAAAGGAAGTAACCTATGACAAGGTCCCTGTTGTAGACAGGGAAGCTGCGGCAATAATCGGGGCAAGGCAGATGGGTTCAGTACAGGAAGTTGTCTCACAGTTTGAGATCAACGACAATTACACCCAGATCAACATCAGGAACGTGCCTGTCAGGGTATCTCCGCTTGCTTACTCAGACATCATTAAGTACATCATCAATGCGAAGAACGGTATCCCTTACTACGTCAAGGTAGATATGGCTACCCAGGAGGCTGACCTTATAAAGCTGGTCAATCCTCTGAAGTACTCAAAAAGCGACTATCTTATGAGGGATATATATAGACATATCAGGTTCAGATACCCCACCAAGATGTTCGGGGAAACCAACTTCGAAGTGGATGATGAAGGCAGAGGCTTCTACATAACCTCAGTCCTTACAAGGCGCATCGGCTTCTTCGGTGGAACCGACGTAAAAGGTGCAATAGTCACAGATGGAAACACCGGTGAGTCAAACTATTATGAGGTTGATCAGGTCCCGGCATGGGTAGACAGAGTGTACCCTTCTGACCTCATAATCCAACAGCTTGACTTCAAGGGAAGCTACACTGATGGATTCTTCAATTCAATCATCGGACAGAAGAACGTTACCCAGACAACTGAAGGGTATAACTATGTACCGCTGAATGATGACATATACCTTTTCACAGGTGTAACTTCAATCAGAAGCGACTCTTCAAACCTTGGCTTCTACTTCGTAAACCTAAGGACAAAGGAAGCAAAATTCTTCTCAGTCCCTTCAGCTGATGAGGTTTCGGCCATGAATTCAGCGACAGGGCAGATACAGGAGAAGAACTATACGCCGACCTTCCCTGTCCTGCTCAACATTAAGAACCGTCCGACCTACCTCATAGGCCTCAAGGATGCTTCAGGCCTTGCCAAAATGTTCGCTCTGGTCGATGCTGAAAACTACCAGCAGGTAATCGTAGGCAATACAGTCCAGGAGATCATCAGAGAATCTAACCTGAGAACGGATACTTCGGGTCAGCCTGGGGCTGATGCAAAGGAGAAGACCATACTTATCGAGGCAATCGAGAGCGTAGTCATTGACGGCAACACGATCTTCTTCATAAGGGCAGCGGATGATGACCTGGTATATACGGGAACTGCCAAGGCTTTAGGATCGTCAATAATATTTGCGAAGCCTGGAGATACAATAAATATCTTTGGCAATCCAAGAGAAAGCCAGTTCGACATCCTTGAGATAAGGCCATAATCTATCTAGAAAGTTAGATTGTCCAAGAATCAAAATATAGCACAAAAAGGAAGCCCCTGATTTCAGTGGCTTCCTTCCATTTGCATACAAATTGGTTTTGAAAACATGACAAGCTCAGTTCAGTTTTTAAAGGGTATTTTATCCAAGCTCAAGTATGTCATTTTGCATATTCTGGAGCTCCTCGAAGCTTTCGCTCCTGAACAGGAACGCATAGTCACCAAGTGCTGGTGAGAAGATTCCTGCCACAGGTTCATGTATCAATATGGCCTCGCCGTATTTTTCCAGTATGTCATCAAGCACATACTTGTAGTACTTGCTCTTTCTTCTGCCAGCATAGCCTACGTAGTATTTCCTGTCCAGGTCAGCAGACAGCATCTTTCCTGATGCAAGCCTTGCATACTCCTTGTAGAGGTCTGCATCGTTAGCATAGTTGAACATGTCCATGGAGAGCCCTCCGGGCGGTCTTGTGTTGATTTCAAGGGCTACAAGCTTTCCGTCGTCAAGCCTGAAGAATTCGATGTGGAAAAACCTTTCCCTGAGCTCCAGCCCCTTGACTATCCTTGAACCAATATCGACCAGGTCTTTTGCCGGCTCTCTAAGCGAGTAGTAGAAGGCATCCAGCTGGTCGTTGACCATATCCATGACTCCAATGTTGTAGATGAACGAGGAGTAGAAGACGATGTTGCCTTCACTGTCAACCAGACCGTCAAAGGTATGGATCTCGCCGTTGATGAACTCCTCAATGATGAATTCCCTGTTTGGCTTGTTAAGGAAAAACTTGATCAGGTCTTCCCGGTTGTTCAGTTTGTAGGTATGCTCAGCGCCTACGCCTATATCCGGCTTCACGCATACAGGATAGCCTGTCTCAGCTATGAAGGCTTCAGCCCCTTCAAGGGTTGCTATTACAGTACCTCGTATGAAGTTGGCACCTGCCTCCTGGAAGACGTTCTTCATGACTGACTTTCTCTTGACCCTTGGCATGTCTTTTGTCTTGAAGCCAGGAATATTGAAGTCGGTCCTCAGCCTCGCATCCTGCTGCAGCCAGTATTCATTGTGGGATTCCAGCCTGTCTATCTTTCCGTGTTTGAATGAGAGATATGCCACGCCTTTGAACATCTCTTCATAATTCTCCATGCTGCCTACCTTGTAGTACTCTGACAGGGTATTCCTGAGCCTTGCTGACAGCATATCGTATGGCTCGCTTCCAAGCCCCAGGACATTTACCCCCTCTTCCTTGAGGGCTACTATGAAATTTTCGAAGTTTGAAGGGAAACTTGGGGATATGAATACGTAATTCATCTTGCACCGCCTTTTTGTCGCATCATTTGTAATATTAAGATAATTATAGCAAAAAAAATGACGATATTTCCATATCTCAAGAAATGTCCTTATTGATTAGCTGTCCCTATATGCAACTGTATAATACTTCAGAGAAATCCACCCAAAAACCAGCGACATTACGCAGATTCCAGCAAATTTCAAAATCCCGGAAACCGCCTGTTAAGAGCGTTTCCCGGGATTTTATCCAGCTTTTGGTGTCAAAGACCTAACATGATAATTCTCTTTTAGAAATGTCCTTTCTGGTAATACTGCTGAAGCACCAAGTCGACCATCATACCATAGCTCCTGACACCATCCACCTGTCCGTTGCCCTTCAGGTAAGTGTCGTTAATCTTCTCAGATATCTCCTCGGTCTTTCCCTCATACTGTTTCCAGAACTCTCCGTACTCATCTATGTCACCAAGGATATCCTCAGACATAGATGATATGAGCTTTCCGTAGAGATCAGAGTCAGCCCTTGCCAGTGCGTTCATTGAGCTTATGAGTGCAAGCATGACCCCGCTGTACCTGAAGTCAGAATCCGGATGGCTCCTTGAAACCATGAATGCAGCAAAGTTCGCCTCATCCTCATAGGCTATTCCTCTCTGGTGTGCCATTTCATGGAGCACTGTTGCGGGCAGAAGCAGGTCATGGACTGCAATATTGACATTTGCTTCCCCTGTAAATGGCATGTAGATCCCTGTTATTCCGGTATACAGCATGGGTCCTGACAGTAGGATAGGCTTGGCATCGCCATAGTCCCCTCTAAGCTCCCCTATCCAAGCATCATCATAGCCTGAGGCAGCCCTTTCTATTACACTTTCAGCGTCACCGGTGATTATCATCCTGCCATTGCTGGCAACATCTACATCAAGCCTTTCAGCGCTTGCTATTTCTGCAAGCTTTACCGTAACATCATACAGCTCCTTCGCCGAATACTCAGTATCTGAAAGTCCCGCCATCTCCCTTATCGATATCCTTGAGTAGTTCAGTCCCCAGAAGGAAACGAAAGCAGTATAGACTATGGCGAGAAAGACTGCAGTATTGAAAAGTCTCTTTGGCAGATTTCTGGTAAAGATGCCAATCAGCGTCATCAGCACAAGGTAAGTAAGAACAGCAATAAGTACGAAGAAAAGCACTTCTCCTACAGAAATTGGAAGAAGACCGGTTATCCTGCTTAGTAAGCTTATGAAAGACTTGTTAATTGATGATGAGTAATATCTCTCGAGGAGGTCAGGCCTGTAGGCAGAAAATCTGGCGAGCAGCATGAAAATGAGAGCGGAAGCTATCGCTGCCGCTCCGAATGCCAAGCCCTTATTTCCGTTTTGGTCTGCATCCCTCATATCTTACTCCTACTCGTATCTGAGTGCGTCTATCGGGTCCATTAGAGCTGCCTTCCTTGCGGGATATATCCCGAAGAATATGCCTATGGCCGATGAAAACAGTATTACTCCGATGATCTGTCCGACTGAAAGCACGGGTGTTACTCCTATCTGGTCTCCGCCGATGAGTGCCCCTGAAATCCCCACGACCATTCCCATGATGCCTCCAATGAGGGCGAGTATCACGGATTCTGTCAGGAACTGCACCAATATGTTTGTTGTCGTCGCGCCTATTGCCTTCCTGATTCCTATCTCCCTGGTCCTCTCAGTCACTGACACCAGCATTATGTTCATGACACCTATGCCTCCTACAAGTAGGGATATGGCTGCCACGGCACTGATGAATGAGGTGAAGAGGCCTATGATGTTGTCTACCTGGTCGAGTGTTCTCAGGAATGAGTTAGCCTGGTAAATGTCCCTGTCCTGTGCATTCTTCCTGGCATTAAGTATGCTTACCACTTCCCTGGCAACCTCTTCGGTGTTTTCCTTTGCTGTGCTTGAGACGTAGAACGAATTGATTATCCCGTCGCCTACGCCCATGTTTGTAAGCAGCCCGTACGGTACGAACGCAAAGGCTGGTATGTTGTCACCGAAGTTTGAAGATCCGGCTAAAGGGTTAACGCTTTCGGTAACTCCAACAACTGTGACGCTCTTCTTTGCCGAGCCTGCTCCAAGCACTATGTGCTCTCCTACTATGTCAGATACCCTGCCAAAAAGGTTAATTGCGCCATTTTCGTCTATAACGACAACAGCCCTTGAGTCCTCGTACTCACCTTCTGTGAAGAACCTTCCCTCCGTGAACTTCAGGTCCTGTATCCTGCCAAGGTCCTGGCTTCCAGCTGAGATAACCGTGGTCTTGGTGGTTGTCCCCAGGCTGATGCTTCCTCTTCTTTGCTCGGTCGGGGTAGCATATTTTATGTTTGCTACCCTCTCCTTGACATACTCGATGTCAGCAAGTGTGAAGTAGTCAGAGGAGGTAACATCCTCTCCTGATACCCTTACATCTATGGTGGTGGACCCTATGCTTTCAAATGTGCTTATTATGTACTGCCTGCCGCCTTCTCCAAGCGACAGTATTGCAATTACAGAGGCAATACCGATTATTATTCCAAGCATGGTAAGGAAAGACCTCATCTTGTTGGAGATTATGCTGTATACGGCTATCTTGAAGCTTTCTCCTAATCTCATATGTCCTCCTTACGGTGCCGTAGGATATTCCTCTGGTGGAATGTCCTTCAGAACCCTTCTGTTCTTGACTTCGTTATCCTCTACCACTTTACCGTCCTTGAATTTTACAATTCTCTTCAGGTACTTTATGTTCTCCGGCTCATGGGTGACCATGATAATGGTTGCTCCTTCATCGTTCAGGTCCTGGAATATCCTCAGTACATCAAGTGAGGATTTCGTATCGAGGTTTCCTGTTGGCTCATCAGCCATGATTACGGCCGGCTCTATTGCTATAGCCCTTGCTATTGCAACCCTCTGCTTCTGGCCTCCGGAAATTTCGTTTGGCTTATGCATGGACCATTCGAGGAGACCTACCTTGGCTAATGCCTTCTTGGTCCTCTCAGCCCTCTCATGACGTCCCATGCCAGCATAAATCATAGGAAGTTCAACATTCTCATACACTGTGAGTCTCGGCAGGAGATTGAAGGACTGGAACACGAAGCCTATCTTCCTGTTCCTTATGGCAGCTCTTTCATTGTCAGTAAGCTTGGCTACCTCTTTGCCGTCAAGAATGTAAGAGCCTGATGTCATGGTATCCAGGCAACCCAGGATATTCATCATTGTGGATTTACCAGAGCCTGAAGGTCCGAGTATTCCTGTAAACTCGCCTTCCTCTATCTTAAGGTTGACCCCGTCAAGAGCCTTGAAGCTTATGGCTCCGGTCTCGTATATCTTGACTACATCCCTGATTTCTATCACTTTACATTTACCGCCTCTCCGCTTGCAAGCCCTTCGGGAGGATTCAGAACTACCATCGCCCCTGCTTCAAGACCTGACAGGACCTCGACAGCGGAGACAGATGACAGGCCTGCTTCAAACTCCCTTTCGGTTGCAATGCCGTTCTCTACGGTGAATACTGTAGTGATTCCGCCCTTCTTGAATATGACGGCTTCAACCGGAACTGAAACCACATCAGTCCTTTCATCAAGGGTAATTTCTACGTCAGCCGAAAAATCAATTATCATACCTTGCGGTGAATCAACCTTTACCTTCGCACCCAGGGTAGGCTCACCTGAGGACACGCTGACGCCTGTCAGCGGGGACTGAGTTGATGTTGCAGCTGGATTAAGGTATGAGAGGGAGCCTGAATACTCCTTGCCGCCATAGGTTATCTTTGCAGGCATTCCAGGCGATACCTTTAGGGCATCATTCTGTACCAGCTCCACTGCTACATATACAGTCCTGTCATCCTTCACTGTGACTGCAGCCGTCTGTACTGTGGCATAGCTGCCTTCAACGGCTCCAACGTATGTGATTATCCCTGGGAATTCCGCGGTAAGTACACCCTTGGCAGAAACAAGCCTGTTTCTCGCGGTTGTAAGTGCCAGGTCAGCTGCCCTTATGGAGTTGTCCAGGAGCTTAACCTGTGAATCTGATACTGCAGGCACCTGTGCAAGTGCCTGTGAAAGCGATGATATGACAGTCGACAGCTCGTTCTGCTTTATGATCTCCTGGATTATTATCTTGAAGTTCTCACTGTTGAGTAGCTTCACGTCTTCTTCGCTCAGGGCAGGATCAGTTACTGCAGGCACTGTATCAGCAGGCACGCCTGTAGTCTTAATCTCTTCAATTATGGTGTCCACAAGCTCGGTGTTGACCAGATTCTTCTTTGCTTCCTCAACAGCTCTCTCAGAGGCTGCAAGTGCAGCTTTGGCTGCTGACAGCTGAGATTCCATTGTGCTCTTCGTCTTCCTTGCGGTTGCCGTGGCATCCGCTGCGCTGGCCCTCTGGAGTGACGCACTTGATTTCTGGATTTCCGCCTGCTTCACTGCAGTCTCAAGGTCAGTGGTATCAAATGCCACAAGCGGCGTTCCGGCTTCAACCCTGTCACCCACCTTGACATACACTTCCTTGACAAGGAGGTTGCTTCCAAAATAGGACTTGGAGTTTTCTGAGGTTATCTTTCCTGAAGACAGAAGAGTTGCAGTGATGTCACCTTTTTCAATCTCCCTGGTCCTGACCTCAGCAGGCACCACCCTGTTTGAATTGTATACCGCATATCCTGTTATCCCTGTGACTGCAAGGGCTATTATGCTGAGCACAGCAATGCTTCTCTTTCTCATATTTACATCTCCAATGCTTAAACTTTTTAAAATTCAATCCTATGCTAAATGTACTGCCAGAGATATAAAAAATGCTTAAGAATCGACTTTTAGCGACAATCCTTTCTCTTCCATAGCTGCCTTCAGGATCCCCATAGCCTTCTTCCCTATTCCGTGAAGCCTCAGGAGTTCCTTTTCAGAAATCCCCTGAAGGTCCTCAAGTGACCTTAAGCTTTCCCCTTCAAGTGCCCTCCCTGCAGGCCTTCCGATACCATCCGGGAAACCAGTCTTCTTTTCCATAGTTTAGATCTCCTTTACACCAAATGTTTGCCCCTTTCTTCACTCTCTAGTATAATTGTTTTTGGTGGAAACCGGGGAGGTGGAGTGAAATGATTGCTCTGTCATGCAAGGACATAAGACTAAGCTACGGAATAGACGTCATACTTGATGGAGTGACGTTCAACATAAATGAGGGCGACAAGGTAGCTCTGATAGGCGCAAACGGCGCTGGCAAGACTACCCTCTTCAGGATACTTACAGGCACGCTCCAGGAATTTACCGGAGATTTCTTCATAGATAAAGCAAAGACCCTCGGGTACTTATCCCAGGACCTTTCCCTGGATATGGGAAGCAATGTGTATAACGAGGTGCTTTCTGTCTTTTCTTCACTCACAACCATGGAGGAGAGGATGGTGACCCTTGAGTCCGAGATGGCAAAGCCATATGATGCATCAAACGAAGAATGGCATTCCAAAGTCATAACAGACTACACCAGGCTTCAGGAAATGTACGACATACATGGCGGCTACACCTACAAGGGTGAGATCAACAGGGTCCTAACGGGACTTGGCTTCGCCCCTGAAGACTATTCGAAGGACATATCCATACTCTCAGGAGGACAGAAGACAAGGGTAGCCCTTGGAAAGCTTCTGCTTTCATCCCCTGACATACTGCTGCTCGACGAGCCTACGAACCATCTTGACCTGCAGGCCATAGAATGGCTTGAGGAATACCTTGCAGGCTACAAGGGAACAATCCTGATCATATCCCATGACAGGTTCTTCCTGGATAAGATAACGACCCATACGTTCGATATGATCGGCGGGAAGGTGTACACATATAACGCACCCTATACCAAGTATCTGGAGCTTAAGAAGAAAAACTTCGAAGTTCAGATGAAGGCATACAACCAGCAGCAGGAAGAGATCAAAAGGCAGGAGGAGATCATCGAAAGATACCGCTCCTTCAACCGTGAAAAGAGCATCAAGGCAGCTGAATCAAGACAGAAACAGCTGGACAAGCTTGAAAGGATAGATGCACCGCCATCCGATGACAGGTCTGCAAAGATCTCACTTACCGCTGAAATAGAAAGCGGAAACGATGTGCTGATTGCCAAAGAGCTATCCAAGGCATACGGTGACCGGGTACTTTTCCATGACGTTGACCTGTTCATAAGGAAACGTGAACGTATCGCCCTGATTGGAGAAAACGGCCGCGGCAAGACTACCCTCTTCCGTATGATACTTGACAGGGTAAATCCGGACACAGGATACCTGGTACTTGGAAAGAACGTTACCTTAGGCTACTACGACCAGGAGCAGTCAGACCTCTCTGATGAGAAGACAGTCCTCGACGAGGTCTGGGACGATTTCCCGGAGCTGTCAACAAGGGAAGCGAGGACATACCTCGGCTCATACCTGTTCAGGGGAGACGAGGTGTTCAAGACCATATCGAACCTGTCAGGCGGCGAGAAGTGCAGGATAAACCTCCTGAAGCTTATGCTGAGAAGGTCCAACTTCCTTCTCCTGGACGAGCCTACCAACCATCTCGACATACCGTCAAGAGAAGCCCTTGAGGATTCACTCCTTGACTATGACGGAACCATGTTCGTCATTAGCCATGACAGATACTTCCTCAACAAGGTGGCTGACCAGATATATGAGCTTACCGAAGGCGGCATAGTCAAGTATCTGGGGAACTATTCCTACTATGTCGAGAAGAAGGATAATCCCGAAAGGTTCGCTGGAATCCCCATTGAGGAAAGACCATCAAAGACTCGGATAGTCGAGGAAAAGAAGAGGAAACGCGAGAAGGAAAAGGAAGAAAAGGACCGAAAGCTGAGGATCAAGGACCTGGAGACAAGGATAGAAAGCCTTGAAGACAGGAAGGCAACCCTTGCAGACGACCTGTGCAGGGAAGAGGTCTACTCAGACCCAATGAAGACCCACTCGATCAGCCAGGAGCTCAAGGACCTGGAAATCACCCTCCAGTCCCTGTATGAGGAGTGGGAGGAGTCACTGGAAGACAACTGAATACAAATTCAAGCATGAGCCATCGGATTCAGTCCGGTGGCTCTTTTTTCGGATCCACGTCCTTATCAGTCAGATTGCTGCTTGTTTATTTCTGACCTGTTCAAAGATTCTATCATTTTCCGATCATTTCCAACTTGAGAATAATTATCATTTATTTTTGAAATTTGACGTACGTCATAAAAATAGAGATGAATCAGGTATAGACTTTAGCCATGGAAAGAAATGAAAGGATGATGAAAATGAGAGAGATAAGGGACGGAATATTCTGGACAGGCAAGGTTGATGACAGGAAGGTGCCCTTCCACAGGCTGATACTTGAAAAAGGAACAAGCTACAACAGCTACCTCATAAAGGATGAGAAGAATGTTCTGATAGACACTGTAGACTTCATGTTCGGCAAGGAATTCACCGACAGGCTCGGAAGCGAATTCGACCTAATGAAGCTTGACTATATAGTCATAAACCATACGGAGCCTGACCATTCAGGAGCGTTGGGGTCGGTTGCCAGAAAGGCAAAAAATGCAACAATCCTATGCACGGAGATCGCGATACCTGAGCTCATGGAGATGTACAAGCTTGGTATCGAAAGATTCAGGGCAGTAAAGGATAACGAGACTCTTTCAATCGGTAGAAGGACCCTGAGGTTCCTCCACACTCCTTACCTCCACACTGAAGAGACAATGGTAACATACCTTGAGGAGGAAGGGATACTCTTCACCTGCGATATATTCTCCACTCACGTTGCAGATACAAGGCTTCTTGCAAGTGAGCTTGAAGCTGGCGAAAGCTTTGACCCTGACTTCATAGGCTACTACTCTCTGATCATGGATCCACACAGAAGATACGTGAAGCCACTGCTCGACAAGATAGAAGGCCTTGAAATATCTATGATTGCGACCTCACACGGTTATATTCTGGACAAGGAAGTAGACAGATATATCGGCATCTACAGGAAAAGCTCCGAGAAGGTAAAGGATGTAAGGACAGTGATACTCTATAACTCAATGGGCGGCAATACAAAGAGGCTTGCAAAGCTCCTTGGGGAAGAGCTTGAGAAGACAGGTATAAGCACAGAGGTAATTGATGCCAATGTAAGGCCAAGGGAAGAGATCCTTGCCAAGGTAATTGATGCAGACGGAATACTTGTCGGAGCCTCCACAAAGTATGCTGACATATCAGGAAACCTTGAGGGCATACTGGCGGAGCTCAAGGATATGGACCTTCAGGGCAAGGTCGCAGGCGCTTTCGGATCCTACGGATGGTCAGGTGAAGCAGCGCATGTGGTCCAGGATTATCTTAAGGAAGCTGGAATGAAGGTGCTCACCACAGAGGAAGCTGTCAGGACAACAGGAATGGATGATGTCTCATTCCCGCTGAGGGTCAGGTTCAGGCCAGAGGACAGCATGGATGCTGTAAGGGCCGCAGCAGCCTATTTTGCAGACAAGGTAAGATACTAGAAAGAAAATACCTGCCATTTTTGCAGATCGATATGCTGAGCATGAACTCATCAGGCACATTTTCCCGGAGGATTCAGGATAAAGAACAACTTAACGAATACAATAATTGCTAAAAGTCGAGAAGCCTCTCTCAGGTTAAGTTAACCCGGGAGAGGCTTCTATTATTCAGTCAGTGTTCATTTATATCTTTTTCCCGCTAGAAAATGATGAATCCAGCCAGTCCAGACAGAACAACGATCAGTATCGGGTCCGCATTGAACCTGAAGCTTGCGATGAATGCAGCAAGGAAAATGATTACGCTCCAGACTCCTGTGAATACATCTCCCATCAGCAGCACAGCTGCGGCTGCTATAAGGCCTACGGCACCCAGCCTGATTACCTTCAGGGTACCCTGGACGTATATTCCGTCCTTGTATCTCATGAAAAGCCTTGAGATCACATATATTATGATTACTGATGGCAGTATGACTCCGAATGTCGCGAAGGTTGAACCTAAAATACCGGCAGTCTTATACCCCACATATGTAGCTGAATTTATCGCTATCGGGCCCGGTGTCGCCTGACTTATACCTACTATGTTTATGAAGGATTCAGCGGTTAGCCAGCCATGGACGGTGACAACCTCCCTTTGGATGAGGGGAAGCATGGCATATCCGCCGCCAAAGCTGAAGAGTCCGATCTTGAAGAAGGTGATGAACAGTTCAATCAGTATCGCCATTTATCCTTTCCTCCCTTCAAGCTTTGTCTTCACTATCCCGAGCAGTATGAACCCGATTATAAGGTAAATCGGAGTCACTCCCAGAAATCCTACTAGTATTACCGCAGATAATGGTATGTAGAAGTTGCTTCTGTTCATCTTTGCTGTCCTTGACATGGTTATTACAGGGGCTGCAATAAGGGCCACTACTGCAGGCCTTATACCCATGAACACCTGCTCGACTGCTGGATGCTTCTCTATTCCAAGGAATACTGAAGCGACAAGTATTATTATTCCGAACGAAGGAAGTGTCGATCCAAGCACAGAGGCGATTATTCCCATTACGCCCCTTACCTTGTAGCCAACAAAGACGCTAATGTTTACAGCAAGAGGTCCTGGTGCCGACTGGGCAATTGCCACCATATCAAGGAAATCCTCCTCGCTTATCCATTTCTTTACCAGGACAACCTCTCTCTGTATTAGAGGAAGCATGGCATAGCCACCACCTATGGTGAACGCCCCTATCTTGAAAAATGTCAAGAACATGTCAAAAAGCAGCTTCATATATCTCCTCCTGCAGCCAAAAACTATTCTGGCTTATAATCCCATGTGCCATATTGAATGGTTGCCTTACAAGAACAAATATAGCTGTTTATTTTAGTTAAGTAAAATAGTATAATTTTATAAACAACATAATAATTTCATTATGTATTGGAGGCAATCATGACTCTAAGGCACTTAAGGATATTCGTGAAGGTTTGTGAAACAGGGAGCGTCACACTTGCGGGAGAGGAGCTTTTCATCGCTCAGCCAAGCGTCAGCCTCGCCATTTCAGAGCTGGAATCGTATTATGGGACTAAATTCTTCGACAGGATAGCGAGGCGGCTCCAGATTACCGAATCAGGAAAGTTCTTCCTTCAGTATGCGAACCACATAACCGCACTATTCGATGAGATGGAAAAGGGTCTTAAGAACATTGATGCGACGGGAACCATCAGGATAGGCTCAAGCGTCACCATAGGCAACTATCTGCTTCCAGGGTATATCAAGGCTTTCAGGGAAATCTATCCTGATATAAGGATTGAGGCTGTAGTCGACAACTCAGACAGGATCGAGGAGCATGTGCTTAAGAATCGACTTGATTTTGCTCTTGTGGAGGGTACAGTCCATAGCGAATACATCACTCACAAAAAATTCATGGACGACGACCTTGTTGTCATCTGCGGAAATGCACATCGACTTGCAGACAAGAATGATGTCACCCCTCAGGAGCTTGCTGGCGAGGACCTGGTGCTTAGGGAGCGTGGCAGTGCTGGAAGGGAGACTTTGGAGGGTATATTCTCGTCCTTTGGCTTTGAAATGAAACCTTCCTTCGAAAGCATAAGCACACAGGCAATTGTCAAGGCTGTTGCGGCAGGACTTGGTGTATCCTTTCTCCCCTATCTTCTTGTGAAGGAGGATATTGATGCCGGGAAGATAAGGATGCTCAGACTTAAAGGAGCAGCCTTCGAGAGGTGCTTCAGGATCATCCATCATAGAAACAAGTTCATTACCCCAGGCATGCAGGCATTCATGGACTTGTGCAAATAAAAAGACTGTTCCATACCGGTCATCCGGTCTGGAACAGTCTTATCTTACTTTACAGTCTCATATCTCCAGTTCATTATGCCGCCCTTCATGTCCTTGACATCTGAAAAGCCTGCACTCCTCAGGAAGCTTGCAGCCCTTGCGCTTCTTGCGCCGCTGTGGCAGTATACGAGGACCTGCTTGTCCTTGTATGCCTCAATCTCCTTGAGTCTGGTGTCAATTACTTCTACTGGAACATTCTTTGCTCCCTTGATGTGTCCGCCTTTGAACTCATCCTTGGTCCTTACGTCCAATATGAGAACTTCCTTGTTTCCTATGTTTTCCTTGAGTACTTCAGGTTCTACTTTGTTTCCGCCACCAAATAATCCAAACATATTATTCTTCAACTCCATTTTTAATATTCATATATTGCAATATTAGAATATATGAAAGTTCCGTCCCTGTCAAGTGAAAATTTCAATCATTCTTCAAAAGGATTATCCATATGTGTCCCGTCACAGAATGGTTTGTTCCTGGACTTTCCGCATCTGCAAAGGGCGTACCTTTCCTTCACGAATGGCTTTATCCCCTCCTCATTGCGAAGCTCTATATTGCCGGTGACCTTGAAAGGACCGTTCTTCCTGTAGGATATTCCGTCTTTGATATCTGCCTCGAAGGTGTTCCCGTCTTTAAGTTCGTAGTCAAGCGCACCTGACGGACAGGTCTCTATGACCTCCGCTATTTTCTCCCATTCTGCCGCATCAGCCTTTATCCATGGCCTTCTGTCCCTGTCGAACACCATTGGCAGCCCTTTCAGGCACCTTCCACTGTGATAACAGAGCACTGAATTGAAAATTATTGTTATTCCATTCCCCTGATACCTTCTTATCCTTGAAGTAGGGCAGTCTTCGCTCCTCTCCTCGTCAAGTCCCTCCTCGTTATGGGACCCGTCGCAGAAAGGCTTCCTTTTGGATTTGCCGCATCTGCAAAGGGATGCGACTTCTCTTACATCTATTTCGCCTTCACCGTCTATCGTTATCTTTTTTACGTTGACCGCAAGATATGGTGTATTTCTTGAAAATATGATCATAGGATCCTTCTCCATAAATATCAGCTCCAAATCCTTTTAGCTTGATTATACTATCTTTGCACTCTTTTGGACAATAAGACGCCGCAGACCTTTTGCCTGCGGCGTCTTGTTCTATCATTATGGATTTATGGTCTTTCTCTGAGTGTCACCTGAACCTGTACGTATTCACCGTTCCTGTATACCTTTAGGGTTATCGTTTCGCCGGCCTTCTTCGTATCTCTCAGCGTATTGAGCTCTGAGACTGTCTTGACTGCCTTGCCTTCGAATTCCGTTATCACGTCATTGATTTCAAGGTCGCTTTCCTCAGCAGGGCTGCCCTCCTGAATTTCAAGTATAAGTATGCCTTCAGGCATGTTTCTTTGCTGAGCTGTTGCAGCATTGATTTCCCTGCCTGCTATGCCTACATAAAGTGCCTTCTGGGAAAGCACGTTAAGCTTTGACTTAAGGTCGTTTATAGGTATCGCAAAGCCAATTCCTTCAACAGTCGAGTCGGATATCTTCGCTGAATTGATTCCAACGACCTCTCCGTTTCCATTGATCAGTGGTCCTCCTGAATTTCCGCCGTTAATCGCGGCATCTATCTGGATGTACTGGTAGGATGAATTCCCTATGCTTATTGTCCTGTCAAGCGCTGAGACAACTCCCGCCGTAACAGTGCCTGCAAATTCCTTTCCAAGGGGGTTTCCGATCGTAACAACCGTCTCTCCCACTCTCATTGCGTCTGAGTTTCCAAGCTTTACAACACCAGGCACCTCAATGTCGCCTGTTATCCTTATTACAGCAAGGTCTGCAAGCGCATCATAATTGATTACTGAAGCGTCCACAACCTCTCCGGTATAAAGTATCACCTTAAGCTCAACTGAGCCTTCGACAACATGATAGTTGGTGGCTATGTATCCTTCCTCGTTCAGGATGAATCCCGTGCCGATTACTTCCTCCGTTCCACCCTGAGGATTGAAGAAGCTTGCTCCTGCAGGCACCTGAGACGTGACTGTTACAACTGCAGGCTTTACCATGTCAACAATTTCAGGTATTGTCAGACCGTCTGAGGCAACCACAGGTGTTGCAATATATTCAGTCTTCGTCTGAGATTCCGCTATAAGTTTTCCGAGCCTGCTGTTTTCAAACAGTGCCGTACCAGGCAATATGTTATAGGCACTATGGATGCCGAGAGCCGTTCCAAGCAGGGTGAAAACAAGAGCTATGGCAATTGCTGTCATTGCTCCAATTCCCTTCCTCTGCGGCTCCGGAGGATAGCTTCCACCTCTTACACGGAACTCTGGCTGCCTTATTGGCCTTTCATCCTGTGCAGGCGGAACGTACTTCCTTCTCTCCCATGGTGCGGTGGGTTCTTCAGAAACAGCATCCTCACTAATCTCTGGTTCAGCCTCAATAAATGACTCCGGTTCTGTTTCAGGGTTATTGTCCGGAACCTTTTCAAATTCTGCTGTATCCTCTATATCTTCCGGGATTTCATTCCCGATTATCCTGTCTTTTTCTTCATCCATCATTTGAAACCTCCTGTATGATTTTTCATACTCTTATGATAAGCCATGAATGTTACAATTTCGTGACGCCATGAAATTCTTTACTGTGGCCTTGAGCAGCTATAAGCAATCTGATTCTGAAGCAATTTCCCCAGGAATCATTCAAATATCTTCAATTTATAAGCATAAGAATCAAAATAGCCTAACCACACTTTTCTCTTTGTGTGGTTAGGCTGTAAATCACCTTGACATAATCGAATTGCTTGACTGTTTTAAAGGTCAATCCTCTTTAGCTTCTTCATAAGTCCGTTCAGTATCGATATGACATCTTCAGATCTTTCCAGAAGTATTTCTTTCACGCTGTCACTGACTATCACGGTTTCCTGGTCTGATGAATAAGACAGGATCTCCGACTGCTTCATATCCTGGAGATGCCTGTTTGTAGTCATGAGATAGACCGGCCTCACTCCTAGGGCACCGTCGACAGCTTTTATTGCATCAAGGGCAGACATTTCAGCCAGTTCTGCCTCGAAGGCCTTAAGGTGTGCATTCGTAAGCCAAAGGTTCGAATAGAAATCCAGGTCGGCATCCGAATCGATGTCAACTTCCCTGTTGAACCTAGCTACTCCGGCATTGCTCAGGATTCTCGGTATACCGAAGGTACCAAGTGTCCTTATTTCCTCCATTCCTTCCCTGGAATCTTCTATATAGGTATCCATGGTCTCTGAGCCTAATGCTGGACCCACAGGATTGATCATTATAGCTCCAAGGACCTCGTCTGGATACATGTTGATGAACTCCTGCATGACAAGACTTCCGAACTCTTCGCCTACCAATATGTAGCCTGTGGACCACCCGAACTTCCTGAACATGAAATGAAGGTCTTCTGCAAGCTCCTTAGGTGACTTGGCATCTCCGTCTGTAGAGCCATATCCGGGCCTGTCGAAGAAGAACAGCTTATGGTCTTCTCCAAATGCCTCAGAAAGGGCTTTTCTGCTCAGCATGGACTCGCCTGCGGCTCCGGCTACTATTATCTTGTAGCCCTTACCTGCGGTTGCTTCATAGTTATAGCCTATGCCGTTTACGGTAATGCTCTTTCCAGGCGCTGCGCCAACATATTTCCTTGCCTCGCCGTTTTCATACATATATCCGAATATAAACAGGGCAACTACGAAAAGAACTGAGGCCCTGATGATGTTAGCTTTGTTGATAATCTTCGTCTTCTTGAACCTGTGGAGACTGTTTGAATTCTCTATATGCCTCATCCATCTACCTCGCTCCCAGGGTAAGGCCTGGCTTGGCATTAAGCGACATGAGGGATTCCTTCCCGCTTATGTGCTCGAAGTATGCTGCACTTGCTATCATTGCCGCGTTGTCTGTGCATAGTATAGTTGACGGGAAAAGCACCTTGGCACCAAGCTTTTCTGCAGCCTGGGTCAGGCTTTCACGCAATGAAGTATTCGATGCCACACCTCCTGCTATTGCAATCTTGTCCAGCTTCCTGTCCTTTATTGTCGCAATGACATTTTCGGTCAGAACTGAAACAACTGCCTTCTGGAACGATGCTGCAACGTCAGGCACGCTTATTTCAATGCCCTTCTGCTTTGCTGAGTTAAGATAATTGAGAACTGCACTCTTAAGCCCGCTGAAGGAAAAGTCTAAAGTGTTCTCATGGAAATTCGCTTTGGGGAACCTGATTGCATCAGGATTTCCAAGTTTTGCCACCCTGTCAATCTCAGGGCCTCCGGGATAGTTAAGCGAAAGCGCCCTTGCGACCTTGTCGAAGGCTTCTCCGGCAGCATCATCCCTTGTTTCTCCCAACACCTCGAAATCTCCATAGTCCTTGACATGGACAATGAAGGTATGCCCGCCTGATACCACGAGTGATACGAATGGCGGAACCAGGTCCTTGTGCTCTATGTAGTTGGCGGCGATATGCCCCTCTATATGATTTACTCCAATCAGTGGCTTTCCCAGAGAGAAAGCGAATCCCTTCGCGAACTGAAGACCTACGAGAAGGGCTCCTACAAGTCCGGGACCGTAGGTTACGGCAACTGCATCAAGGTCCGAGGCTTTGACTCCAGCCTCCTTCAAGGCTTCATCCACAACCCAGGATACATTCTCCACATGCTTCCTTGAAGCTACCTCAGGTACTACTCCGCCAAATTTCCTGTGTTCCATGATCTGTGACGATATTATGTTCGAAAGCACTTCCCTGCCGTTGCGCACTACGCTCGCAGCGGTCTCGTCGCAGCTCGATTCTATAGCTAGTATTAATATATCTTTCATCTATGTTAACCTCATCGGTTGAATTATTTTTTTCATTAGCCTATAATATTATAGCCTGAACTAATATTTTAAACAATCAAGCTTAACACGGCTTTAACATTTTAATAAAATTCATTTTTGAATACGCACAGGATGCAAAATCCGGGGAGATGCTATGACAAGCTATGCCAAGGTAGTGGTTATGGGAACACCTATAACCAAATCAAACTTTAAGCTTATAAACAAGGAAGGACGCTCTTTCCTTCCCATGAACTCCGGCAAATACCATGACAGGTACGCCAACTACGAGCAGGAGATAGCCTTCACCGCAATGTCGCAGAATCCCGGACTCGTCCTTGACGAATCCCTCATTGCGATCCTCAGGGTCTATTACAAGAGCGAGAAGCGCCATCCTGACACCAACAACATTACAAAAAGCATATTCGACGGCATTGAAAAGTCAGGGCTTATAATAAACGATGCCCAGATTACAAGGCTCGTCATCGAAGAATACTATGACAGGGAGAACCCTAGATTCGAGCTAGAGCTCTTCGGTGACAGCGAATTCAACCTGACATACCAGGTGCTCAAGAGAGAAACACCTCTGCCAATGAAATCCTACGACCTGGCATCCAACAAGAAGGGTGAAATGAGGATCAAACCGAAACCAGTGAAGAAGTCAGATGTGATTAGTGGCAGCAACTGCTGCTCTGTCTGCAAAAAGCCCATTTCGGGCCGCGACTTCATAAGTGCCGATGCAGGAAGGACAATAATCTGCAGGAGTTGCTTTAACAAGCTGCTCTAGCAAATAAGCAACTTTAGAACTAAATTATATTGAGTCATATTTTAAGGGGAGCCTCATCGGCTCCCCTTGTCATAATCATTCATAATAAATATTTAACTTGATTGTCAGAATCTTTTTGTGAACTGGTTGACTATCGCCTTAAAATATTCAGGCTGTTCAATAGCATTAAGATGTCCGGCATCAGGAATGATGGCTAGCCTTGAATCAGGAATGGCAAGCTGATATGCTCTCATTGACTCAACTGCAATCTCATCATTGTCGCCAGAAACGAGAAGCACTGGCACTTTTAGTTTTCCAAGTTCAGGAAGCAGATTGAAATCTCGTAGGTCCCCTGAAAGCTTTATCTCACTCGGACCCTGCAGTTTACCATATACATCATAATTTGCCGTCATCATCATCTTCATTACCATTTCAGGAACGGGTCTCTTCCTGCAGCCATATACCTTGTAGTACTCCATTATGGCCCCCTGATACTCTTCTCCGTAATTACCCTCTTTCTCAAGCCTTTCGATGGTTTCTCTCGCCTTTTCCGGCAGCCTCTTCATGTTCCTCTCTACATCCTCTTCGAAAAACCTGGCGCTAAGGAACGGTGAGTTCAGGACCAATGCGCTTACTCCTTCAGGGTTTTTGTCCAACATATACTTTGAAACAAGTCCACCGCCCCATGAAGTTCCCATAAGGACAACCTTGTAAAGTCCAAGTGCTTTCCTCACTTCATCCAGTTCTTCAACAAAATAATCTGTTGTGTACTCCTCAATGCTGTCAGCCTTATCTGACCTGAGACTTCCAAGCTGATCATACATATATACCGGACGATCTTCTGACAGGTCATCGCCTGATTCTATCACTGAGCAGAAGCCTGGTCCGCCGTGGACAACAAGCATAGGTGTTCCTTCCTTTTCCTTGCCAAATACACCATACCAAATGTTTTTTCCCCTGATATTGATGAAGCCTTCTTCCAAAATGATTCCCTCCTTCAGGTTTTCACTTAAATCTTGAGTTATCGCACAGAATGTCACTTAAGCCTGCTTTTGTTAATCATCCAATCTTACTTCCGTACTTTCAGTCAAGCCCTTCCTGGACCTTCTTTGCTACAGTATGAACCACCTTTTTCGAGACGATGTCGTCAACTATCATTTCAGCAAGTCCAAGTCTATCGAATATTATCTTCTTTGATTTCATCTTATTTGACTCATCAAACTCGTATGTAGAATATCCCGGAAATTCAACAGGCTTCTTATCTACAGTTCCGGTTACGTAGTACTCAGATACACCCCACCTGTCTTTTGCCACCGTGCCGATACCTATTTCATGCAGAGTGAAGTTCTTGATTCCATCAAAAAACCATACAAGATATCGCCGCACCTCAGCCTTGCCTCTGAATATCCCGCTTGAAGTAGTCCAGACGGAATCCTCAGCTGTCATAGAAAGTATTTTCTCAATATCATGGGAATTGAATGCATCCCTAACTTCACGGATCAGGTCTATGACAGGAATTTCTGACATTAATTTTTCCTCCATTTTTACAGGCTATTTTCCGAACAAAATTCAAGGTTTGCTACACTAAAACTCTTGCACACGAAATGATCCATTACCAATCCTCACTCCACATACAGCCATTCTGCTAATCATATACACACACCATTCAGATGCAGCTCCATTATTATTCAACCACAGACCATTAGACACTGTATACACTGACTGGAGATACTCACCGATGTCCAATTTAAGAACTCTGCTGAAAACCCAACTAAACTAAATTCACTTTGACTATCAAAATATATCACTATTATCCACTTAAATTATAGCACTATGAAATGCTGATTCAAGCAGACCATCTGAACAACAATGAAATTAATCATTTATTCAATTACATGCCACTTCATTTACATTTGAAACAAATAACTTTCAAATACCCATAATTCAATACATGCTTCTGTTGGACAACGAAAAAAGTGCTTCAGCCATTCCAGCTGAAGCTTTTAGTTTAAACTATTGTTCTGTCTGCAGCATCCCTGTTGCATATGCTGCTGCATCTGCTCCTGCAGCTGATCCGCTTTCCATGGCCGTCCTGCAGTCGTAGGATACCTCTTCGGCATTTCCCGCGGTGAACATGCCCATCTCGTCCAGATTTCTCCTGAATCTTTTGAAAAGCCTTCTTGAAGGGTCAAGACCTACTGAAAGGAGGAGTGCATCGCATTCTATGACCTCGGTCATTTCTTCAGGAAGGCTTGTCCTGATTTTTACAGCAGATATCCTTCCGTTTTCAGTAATCTCAAGGATCCTTGCTCCGAGCTTTACCTCCACACCAGGATATGTTATAAGTCTGTCCATGCTTTCATCCCAGTTCTTGAAGGTTTTTCCGGGCTCTACTAAAGTAACACTCCGGGCTCCCTCTACTACCAGCATCCTTGCAAGGTAAATGCCATTCCTGTCACCGCCGTATATAACCACGTTCTTCCCGGGCAGGAACCCGTCATTGACGATGAGCTTCCTTGCTGAGCCTACGCTCATTATTCCAGCTGAACGCTTCGAGCTGATGTTGAGCAGCCCTCTGGGACGCTCCCTGGCACCTGTCGCAAAGACGATTGTCTTAGCCTCTATTTCCCTGACACCCTCGATTCCGTTCACGTACTTTATCACTCTGTCTTTAGTGACTGTGAGGACTAGTGTTCCCGTCTTCACGATAACCTTTCTGACACCGGTCCTTCCGGCCATGCTGTCAGCGAGCTCCACTCCGGTCAGGCCTCCATCCCAGCCTGTAAGGGGTTCTATCAGTTCGTTCAGCACTCCGCCTAAGACATCGTCTCTCTCCAGTATAAGAACCCTTGCGGCTCCCTTTTCTTTGGCTGCTATTGCGGCCGACATTCCTGCCGCGCCGCCTCCGATTACCGCTACATCATATGTTTCCATCTGTCGTCGCTCCTTGTGTATATTACCTTACCTGCCTTGATTGTCATCGCTGCCTGGTTCACGCCGAAATGGTATGGCAAAAACCTGTATGATGATGCGTCTATCAGCACCAGGTCAGCATCCTTGCCTTCCTCTATCGTACCCTTTCTTTCTCCTCTTCCAATAGCACATGCGCTGTTAAGAGTCAGCGCAGTTAGCATCTCTTCGGGAGTGAGCCTCATCTGCAGGCATGCAAGGGCTGCCATGAGAGGTATCGAATATGAATATGAGCTTCCGGGATTGAAATCCGTGCCCAATGCCACCGGAAGTCCCATGTCTATCATCCAGCGTCCGTCTGCATACTCTTCCTTCAGTGAAAATGCAGTAAGAGGCAGAAGCACAGGTATTACTCCAGCTTCCTTCATTGCCTGCAGCCCTTTTTCAGAAGCCTTCAGCAGATGGTCTGCACTGATAGCTTTAATTTCAGCTGCAAGATACGCTCCTCCCAGGTCACTCATCTCGTCAGCATGAAGCTTGAGCCTGAAGCCCATATCATTGCATTTCTTCAGGTATTCCCTTGAATCCTCAACCGAGAATACTCCCTTCTCGCAGAAGATATCGCAGAATTCAGCAAGGTCCTCTTCCTTTACAGAAGGAAGCACATCCTCTATGAGCATATCAAGGAAATCACTTTCCCTGCCTTTGTATTCCGGAGGTACTGAGTGTGCACCCATGAATGTGGAGACTATCTCAATGATTCCTTCGTCATTGAGCTTTTTCACAACCCTCAGCTGCTTGAGCTCCGTCTCCTTATCCAGTCCGTATCCGCTCTTTGCCTCCACTGTTGTGATGCCGTGGGAAGCCATTCCCATGAGATGCTTCCTTGTCGTAGCCAAAAGATCCTCAAAGCTTGCCCCTTTGGTTTTTGCAACGCTTGATGCGATTCCTCCGCCCTTCTTCATGATCTCCATATAGCTCTCGCCTCTAAGCCTCATGGAGAATTCCTCCTCCCTGGTACCGCCGAAAACCAGATGGGTGTGAGGATCCACAAATCCAGGAAGAAGCGTCATGCCTGTTCCATCGATAACTTCATAGTCCCCTGTCTCCAGCATGCCTGCTTCAGACTCACTGAGCACTCTTGATATCTTCCCTCCGCTTAGTATCACTGAAGGCCTGATCATTTCAACTATCCTGCCCTGCTCAGAACCTCCTTTAGGAGTATTTCCCAATGGAGTGGCAAGGCTTGCAAGTCCATATATCAGTTTATCCTTCTCCATTATTCCATCAGCCTCGTTTCAAGGATCTGGTCAGCAGAGAAGTTCTCAAGCCCCATGTAGTATTCAAGTGAATCAGACAGTGCCTTAAGCGGCACAAGGCCTACTATCTCAGTCCCGACTACACTGACCCCGTATCTTCTTGCCTCGAACCTTACGTTCTCCAGTGCGCTGTAGATCGATGTCTTTGAAAAGTCCGTCAGGTTCATGCTCACCTGGACCTGTTTCCTTTCAGTGAGGCTGACACCCATGGCCTTCACGAACCTCAGCCCTCCGCCGATGTGCCTGACCTTCCTCGCAATCTCGTCCGCAACCTTTATGTCAGAGGTTCCCAGGTTCACATTGAAAGCCACAAGTGGCATCCTTGCTCCGATTACAACAGCTCCGAAGGTCTCATGGGGACTTTTCGGACCGAAATCGCTCTCCCAGCCTTCCTTTGCCATCTTCTCCTTCAGTCCCTCGAATTGTCCCTTCCTTATGTTCGCCAGGTTCTCCCTGTCAGGCCTGGTCGCGCTCTTCTCGTACAGGTATACAGGTATCCCAAGTTCCCCGACTGCCTGTCCAACCTCCCTTGACAGAGCTATGGCCTCCTCAACGCTTACTCCCTTTATGGGAATGAATGGGATGACATCAACTGCACCCATCCTGGGGTGTGCACCGGTATGCTGTCTCATGTCTATTGAATCAAGAGCCACCTTCACTGATTCAAGGACAGCCTTCTTTATGCTCAGAGGCTCTCCTACCACAGTCACCACAGACCTGTTGTGGTCAACGTCACTGGTGTAGTCAAGGAGCTTTACCCCTTCTTTGCCTCTGAAGCAGCCGGCTATCCTTTCAAGGAGTCCCGGGTCACGGCCTGTGCTGTAGTTTGGCACGCATTCAACTATCCTGTCCATCACTTACCCCCAATATCCTGTCAAGCAAAGCGTCATCAGCAAGCCTCGGCACTGTAACCTGCCCTTTGCCCTTTGCATTGTATCCGATGCTTGTCGCTATGGCATTATCATTCCTTGCCCATGACCTCCTGGCTACTCCTCCATATACATCCCATGGCATTGCAACCTTAAGTATGGAGTCAACCCTCTCACTCCCGTCAAGCACCATTCCGAATCCGCCGTTTATGGCCTTTCCTATACCTACTCCCCCTCCATTATGGAGAGCTACCATGGTCATTCCCCTGGCAGCGTTGCCGGCAAAGCATTGTACAGCCATATCTGCCATGATGTTCGAGCCGTCTTTTATGTTGGAGGTCTCCCTGAATGGAGAATCGGTACCCGAAACATCATGATGGTCCCTTCCCAGCATCACAGGACCTATCTCCTTGTTCCTTACCATCTCATTGAACTTAAGGGCGATTGCCAGCCTTCCTTCACCGTCCTGGTAAAGGATCCTCGCCTTGGTACCCACAACCATGTTGTTTTCCTTCGCATCCCGTATCCAGATGTAGTTATCCATGTCCTGAGGACGTCTGAAGCGGTCTATTGCATCCATGGCAGCCTTGTCGGTCCTCTCAAGGTCTTCTTCCCTTCCTGAGAGACAGACCCATCTGAAGGGACCGTAGCCATAGTCAAAGAGCTCAGGCCCCATGATGTCCTCCACATAGGAAGGGAATATGAATCCATCCTTCTCATCATGTCCGTTCTTTGATATTTCAGTGACTCCTGCATCATACACTGCCTTCATGAACGAGTTCCCATAGTCGAAGAAATATGTCCCCCTTGAGGTCAGTGTCCTTATCAGCTCGAAGTGTTTTCTAAGAGTCTTGTCGACCATTCCCTTGAAGGTATCCCTGTCCTCCTTTAGGAGCCTTGTCCTCTCCTCGAAGCTTATCCCCTGAGGGCAGTAGCCTCCGTCATATGCCGCATGGCAGCTGGTCTGGTCTGACAGAAGGTCTATATGGATGGAATTGTCAACAGCATGCTGAAGAAGGTCCACGATGTTGCCGTGGAACGCAACTGAAACAGTCTGTCCGGAAGCCATCGCTTCATAAGCAATTGAAAATGCTTCCTCCGGGCTTCTGGCAATTGCCTTCACCCACCCCTGGGTTAGTCTTGTTTCAATCCTCGACATGTCGACCTCTGCGACTATGGAGCAGCAGCGCGCAATGTCCGCAGCCTTCGGCTGAGCTCCGCTCATGCCGCCCAGGCCTGATGATACGAAAAGCCTGCCTCTAAGGTCATCGCCTGACACCTTAAGCTTAAGCCTGCCTGCATTGATTATCGTATTGAACGTGCCGTGGACTATTCCCTGTGGTCCGATGTACATGAGTCCGCCGGCTGTCATCTGTCCGTAGTTGGCAACGCCTATCTGCATTGCGCGGTGCCAGTCCTTCTGGTTGTCAAACATGCCAACCATCAGTGAATTGGTTATTATGACCCTTGGAGCAAGATTATGGCTCGGAAAAAGACCCAAAGGATGTCCGGACTCTATCACAAGTGTCATATCATCCTCAAGCTCCTCTAGGTACCTCTTTATCAGCAGATACTGCATCCAGTTCTGGCATACCTGGCCTGTCTCGCCATAGGTAACGAGCTCGTAAGGATAAAGTGCGGTCTCGAAATCAAGGTTGTTGTCCAGCATCACCTGTATGGCCCTGCCCTCCAGGCATTTACCCTTGTACTCATCAACAGGTTTCCCGTAGATCCTGCCCTCAGGCCTGAACCTGTAGCCATAGATCCTTCCTCTGCTTCTGAGCTCATCCAGGAATTCCCCTGCCATCTTCTCATGGTGCTCCTCAGGTATGTACCTGAGTGCATTCTTAATTGCCAGCCTGGTATCAGCAGGATCCAGGTTATACCCCCTGTCAGGAGCACGCCTTATTCCTTCCACAAATCCAGGGTATTCAGGCAGTGGTCCCCAAAGCTTTATCGACATGGATCTTTCAATAGCCTCATTGCCAATCATAAGACACACCTCTTCTTTTTTCGCTACTTACATTGTAATCCATCTGTCTGGACATGTAAAAGCTTTACAGGATTCATCCGCTTATTAAGGCTATGCTTCCTGTCGAAGAGTTAAATTTCAATTAAAAACCGCCTGACGCTAAATGAGACTGATAAAATGTAGTCATGAAAGGATGCTATTGCATCAGGGGGAGGAAGTAAATGAAAAACAAGTCGAATTACTATATAGGATTGATCCTCGTGATAGTCGGAAGCGCGGCATTTTACAACTCAGTTTTCCTAAATGGATTTTTTGGAGTCAGGAACCTGTGGCCGCTATTCATACTGCTGCCTGGACTGTTCATGGAGATTGACTACTTCGCTGGAGACAAGCTGAAGGGAAGGGACCCAGGGGTCCTTATTCCAGGCGGCATTCTCACAGGCATGGGTACGTTCCTTCTGCTCAGAGAATTCCTTGACATCATTCCAGGCATGACAGGTCCGGTGATGATAGCAGTGACAGGCGCAGCGCTTCTCCAGTACTATGTGGCAAAGCCAAAGGACAGAGGACTTCTGGTTGTCTCACTTGCGCTGATACTCATCGGAGTCCTTCTTGGAATCAGCAGGTATACAGGTGAGCTTCCTGTATGGCTTACAGCAGGTTCACTTACATCTCTTGCAGTGATCATGGCAGGTGTATACCTCATCGCAAAGAAGCCTCAGGAGTACAAGGATTCAACCTACAGGCCAAGGGACAGCGAAAACCAGAAAAAGAGCCAGTAATTTAAAAAACTTCCGCAAAAAGCGGAAGTTTTTTTATTGCTCAATTGTCTTCTTATAGCATTGAGTTGCTTGAACCGAGTACGTTCTTTATCTTGTGCTGTACCATTCCCTGTATAGCATCCCTTGCCGGCCCGAGATACTTTCTTGGGTCGAAGTCCGATGGGTTCTCAACAAGATGCCTTCTGATGGCTGCAGTCATTGCGAGCCTCAGGTCTGTGTCTATGTTGATCTTGCATACTCCAAGCTTTGAAGCCTGTCTCAGCATGTGCTCAGGAACTCCCTGCGCTCCGGGGATGTTTCCGCCGTACTTGTTGCAGAGCTCTACGAACTCAGGAAGTACTGTCGATGCTCCATGAAGAACAAGCGGGAAATTTGGAAGAAGGTTTGTTATTACCTCGAGCCTTGCGAAGTCGAGCTTTGGCTCTCCCTTGAACTTGTATGCACCATGGCTTGTTCCGATGGCTATTGCCAGAGAGTCAATGCCTGTTCTCTGTACGAACTCTACAGCCTGGTCAGGATCGGTATATGATGCATCTTCCTTGCTTACGTTGACTGAATCTTCAACACCAGCGAGTCTTCCAAGCTCAGCCTCTACAACTACGCCCTTGCTGTGTGCGTAGTCTACGACTTCCTTGGTTATCCTGATATTCTCTTCAAATGAATGATGTGAAGCATCGATCATGACTGATGTGAATCCGTCATCAACGCACTTCTTGCACATTTCCACACTGTCACCATGGTCAAGATGGAGAACTATGTCCAGACCTGAATCTTCGATAGCTGCCTCTACAAGCTTCCTCAGGTATATTGGATTCGCATACTTTCTCGCACCTGCAGATACCTGGAGAATTATAGCTGACTTTTCCTGCTTTGCAGCATCAACTATTCCCTGGATTATCTCCATGTTGTTGACATTGAAGGCTCCTATCGCATACTGTCCTGCATACGCCTTCTTGAACATTTCGGTTGAAGTTACTAGTGCCATTTACATTACCTCCTTGGTTTTGGGATATCTATATTAATTATAGATAGCAAATGTAACGAAATCAGTCTTCATCATTACCGAGCTCGAACCTGATTCCTCCTGACTCTTCCTCGCCTTCAGGCTCAATCTTGTCGCTTTCGCCATAGAAATGGCTTGAATCACCGTAAATCCTTGTCTCGGTCCTTGAGAATGAGCCCGCCTTATCCATTATAGCATCTTTTATGTTAATGGTGATATGGCCTACACTCTCTTTTGCCTTGTCTACCTTTTCCTTCAGGTCTTCAACATCGATTTCTGAAACAGCTTCTTCCAGAAGCTCACCTGCAGCATTGAAGGTGGTCTCTATGAATTTCCTGCCTTCCTCCCCTACTGTCCTGGAGCCTGTAATAGCCTTGTAAGCCAGCTCCTTCCTGTCCATCCTCAGAGCTGCAAGCCCAATTGCGTCACCGGTAAACTCCACTGTGGCGCTCAAGGCTCTTCCAATGGTCCTTCCTGCCTTGTTTGCGTTCTTTTTGACCTTCACTTTTCCTACCTCCACGATAGTCTTATGTATATATTTAACCACAAAATTGTTAACAAAAACCAAAGTAGTTAAAAAAACCGCAAAAAAACGAATCTTTTACCTTCACAAATGCGATAAACCGCATCTGTGAAAGCAAAAATCCGCTCCTTAGTGCCTATTCTTCTATTTCCCTTGGGAAAACCATCTTTATCTTCTTGTCAGCGATTGAGAATACAACCTGTTTCCTTGCAGCTAGCTCGCCATCCACATTGATGTATACCGGCTCCTCAGCGATTATTTCCACCCTTTTGCATCTTCTGTACTGAAGCTCTTCAAGACCCATGTGCTTTCCCGCAATTGCCTTTGGAAGGAACTTCATGACCTTCGCCCTGTCGATGTCAGTGACAATCAGGACATCAAGAAGCCCGTCGTTGATATCAGCAAGTGGTGCTATCTTTATGCCACCGCCATAGTACTTTCCGTTTGCTACAGCCACCATGAATACTTCTTCGTCGAATACCTCTCCGTCGGCAATTATCCTCACCTTCTCAGGCTTTATGTCCATTGCGGTGGAGATTACGCTCAAAAGATACGAGACCTTGTTGGGAATAATCGGCCCTGTCTTGTACTTTTCTGCATTCTTTACCACGTTGGCGTCAAAGCCAAGTGACGCGATGTTCAGAAAATACCTGTCGTCAGCCATTCCCAGGTCGACTTCCTTTTCAGTCCCAAGAATTGTGTCGAGGAGAATCCTCCTCCTGTCGAACTTCTTGACCACTGACTTTATGAAGTCATTCCCGGATCCTCCCGGAATGCATGCAAGTGTAGAGTTTGTCCCAACCATGCCGTTAAGGACCTCATTAAGGGTACCGTCCCCACCGACTGCGTATATGCGGTAGTCTCCTGTTGACGAAAAGTCCCTTGCGATTTCAGTCGCATGCCCCTCATATCTAGTGAAGACTATCTCGTAATCTATATCCTTGTATTTCTGCTTCAGCTCCCTGAAGAGCTTGCCGATGGTCCTTGCCATCCTGAGAGCTATTCCGTTACCGGCAGCCGGGTTTACTATGAACAAATGCTTTACGGGACTCATAAATTACCACCAAATCCGTTATTTTTTTACTCCGCCTAACCTTTGCGGATCTCTTCTTCAAGTATAGCATCTTATGCTCTGCTTCAATTATGTTAATCAATATTTAAGCGAATTTTCAATTGTCTTTGACACTTACCTCCGGATGAACCTTCACACCAGCAGAGGAAGCTGTCTCAGTCCATCTGTCAACGAAGTCTCCCCTTGCCCATTCAGCCATTATTATCTCCTCATCCTCATCGACTGCTATTGTCATTGCCGGCCTTACTGAGAGGTTCATGTTCTCGTCGTACATGAACATTATGAGATATCTTGGAGTCCTGACGATTACGAACGCATTTCCCGGAGCATTTATGACATCCTTTGCTTCAGGAACCATTTCCTTTATCCTGCTCCATGATACCTGCAGCTCATCATATGTGACAAGCTTTGCAGGAGGGATAAGTGAGACTGTAATGTCCTTATAGTCCTTTGCCGGCTCCCTGACAGAATTAAGCCTTGCAGTCAGCACCCAGTGACCGTTTCTCCTCTCCATTGCGAGGCTTTCAGAAAGGTTACCGATGCTACCTCCCTTCGTTTCAAGCGAGCTGTCCCTTATGCTCTCACTTTCATACGAGCTTTTCAGGGCTTCCATCCCCTCTTCCCCTGCGATTTCTGTTATATTGACACCCCTGTACTCAGTATAGTTGTCAACAGCCAGGATCTTCTGGTACGGAAGGCTCATGTCAGCTTTTGAAATGCTTGTCCCCTGGGTTATGCCGATGTAGTCGTTCCCTACAAAGCCGACATCAATGAACCTTTCGGCTGTCACAACAGGCGTTCCCAGCTCATTCTCCGTTATTACCTGCCTTCCAGCAGGCTTTATAAGCAGCGACTCGAATACCTTATTCTCCTCAATGTACCTTTGAACGGAAAGCAGCATGAACTCCTTCCTGGGGAACAAGATGTCCCTGACCTCGTATGCATCCTGGAATTCTCCATTGCTGTATATCCAAAGCGTCCTGTACGCTGTACCTTCATCCTTTGTCCTCTCTGACTTGAGGCCTATGAGCACTCCTGCCTTCGGCTGATAGGAAATGACCTTGCTTGATGAGTCAAAGGCCATATCCATTTCCGGAGCTGCTCCTGATGACTTCTCTGTAGTCGGTACTGCATCTCCGCTTCTGACAAGCTTAATGAAGTTCTTCCCCTGTATGATCCCGATCATGTCCTTCTCCAGGCTGAAAACCTGATAGAATGACTTATTCTCGGTACTGATGTCGTATACCTCCATCTCGCCGTCCTTTAGATTAAGTCTGGATGGATTGAGCCTGTACCTGTTGAGCAGGAAATCAAACACATTGACGAGCTTAACCTTATATTCAGGTGACTTGACAGTTTCACTTCCGACCCTGGCCTCTTTCGTATCAAAGTATGCTGTGAGGCTCTTATAGTCAGATTCGCTTATTTCAACAGTACCTTCAAGTGGCACCACAGAAAGGTAGCTGTAGCTTCCTTCTATTTCAAGCGTTGCAGGTTCAGGGGCATGCACTACCCTCTCATTACCAGAGATGCCCAAAGAGCATCCAAATAGCATGAGGGTGCAGGCCATCAAAGTGATTATTCTAATCACGTGGGTGATTATTCTATTTGTTCTTTTCATAATTCACCACTCCCTTTAAGGGAATCCTCATCCTTATCTCGGTTCCCTTTCCCACTTCGCTCTTTATCACAAGTTCTCCGCCATGCAGCTTAGCTATCTCATCACAGATCGAAAGTCCTATTCCATTCGATGAATTTGAAGTCTTTCCCTTGAAGAACTTCTCCTTCACCTTGTCGATATCCTCAGAACCAATACCTATGCCGTTGTCTGTCACTATGAAGTCAAGATGCTTTTCAGTCTTTTCCATTGACACTGTGATCTCTCCACCCGGCCCGGTAAACTTGAAGGCATTGTCTATGAGGTTTATGAAAACCTGCTTCAGCCTGTTGGCGTCGGCTGTTATGAATCCCATGTTGTCCTTCCTGTTGACTTTGAACTTCTTACCTTCTCTGTTGGCCCTGTCCTCCATGTTCTTCCAGATGAAGTCGAATAGCCTTGTTATGTCGACCTTCTCAAGGTCCAGGGTAATCTTGCCTGATACGAACTTCGAAAAGTCAAGAAGCTCCTCCACCATGTTCTTAAGCCTGTCGGTCTCATTTGATATGATGTCCAGGCCGTCTGACAATAGCTGCCTGTCAGTGCTCTCATCCTGCAAGGTTATCGCCCAGCCCTTAATTGCTGTTAGCGGTGTCCTGAGCTCATGGGATACGGATGATATGAAGTCATTCTTCAGGGCATCCTTCTTCCTGATTTCCCTGGTCATGTAGTTGAAGGTGTCGGAAAGCTTTCCAACCTCGTCATCGTTGTACTTCCTGCTGACTACGTTATAGTTCCCGGAGGAAATCTCTTCAGCAGTTGCAGTAAGCTCCTCGATCGGCCTTATTATCTTCTTTGACAGGATCTGGCTTATAGCTGCTGTTACAGCAACCACAACTATGGCGAACAGCCCGAAGTTCAGTGCAATGACCCTAAGTGTCCTGTCCACATCCCTCATTGAGGTAATGAACCGAAGTGCTCCGACAATGCCCGTGCCATCTGTAAGAGGATATGAGACTGCCATTACCTTCTGGCCTGTCCCTTCCTTGTTGAACAACAGGTAATCTGTCCCTCCTGAAAGAGCTGCTATTATGTCCTTCTCATCCCTTACGCCCTTGGGCCTGGTTCCCTGTGAATCGAGGATCACGACACCCTCCAGGTTAATTATCTGTACCTCTGCGTCAGTCTGCTTCCAGAATGCGTCCACATCTCCATAGACATTGTCCTCAAGGCTCTGGTCGGAAAAGTACCTTTCATAGAAATCCGCTGATATCCTCAGCTGGTTCTCAAGGGTCGTCCTTATGTTGTTGTAGAAATATTCCTGAAGCAGGAGCATGGTGGCAAATTCGGTGACGAACACCGAAATGAAGATTATGATCATGTAGTTCCTTGCCATCCTGTTCTTCAGGCTGTTGTACCTTCCCAATTCGCGCACCTCTTTGTATGTTCTTCTTAATGCCAAAAGGAAACCAAGAGCATCCTTTTGGTTTCCTAAGCTATCTTGACCACCTGTAGCCTGTGCCCCATACGGTCTCTATGAATGCCGGCTCTGACGGATTGTCCTCCACCTTGGCTCTGAGCCTTCTTATGTTGACATCAACGATCTTCGGGTCACCTATGAAGTCGTAGCCCCACACAAGGTTAAGGAGCTCGTCACGTGAAAAAGCCTTTCTCGGATTTTCGAGGAAGATGCTCATCAGCGCATATTCCTTCGGAGTGAGGTCAAGGACAACGCTGTCCTTCATTATGGTCTGCGAATACTTGTCCATGACGAAGCCCTGGCTTTCGACCTTGTACTCGTCCTTCTTCACTGTCTTCCCTTCCTCAAGGCGCCTAATGAGCGCCTTGGTCCTCAGGATGAATTCCGTGGGGTTGAAGGGCTTGACCACATAGTCGTCAGCTCCCCTTTCGAGGCCTGTAATCTTGTCCATGTCCATTCCCTTGGCAGTCAGCATGATGATTCCGATTTCCGGATGCTTCTCCCTGAGCCTTCTGCATACCTCAAAGCCGTCTATTCCCGGCAGCATGACATCCAGCACCACAACCTTTGGTCTCTCAAGCTCAGCAAGCCTCAGGGCTTCCTCTCCTGAGCCTGCCTCGACCACCGAGAATCCGTTACGTTCAAAGTTTATCTTCAGGAAAGCCCTTATGCTTGACTCGTCTTCACATATCAGAATCTTCACAAACATCACATCCATTCTATTTTAAGATACCGAATTTGTACCCCTGTTCCTTGAATTCAGCTATGATAAGCGGCAGTGACTCCGGTGTAAGCGGCTTGTTTGTAGCATCATGCATCAGGACCACTACGACCGACTTTATCTTTGTGTAGTTGAGTGAGTCGAAAACAAAGTCTGCCATTGCCTGAGCGTCCTTAGGCCTTCTCGATGTAGGCTCGGAATCACCGTTTATGGCATTCCAGTCCACATATTCTATCCCCAGTCCTCCTATGACCTCATCAACCTTGTCCATTCCCTTCCATGACATATGTCCGCCTGGATACCTTAATACCTTGCTGTCAAAATCATCCTTGCCTGTTGCTGTCCTTATGGCATCGACAAGCTTAACCATCTCTTCCTGGATGTATACTGCATCCCCTGTGTTCTTGGGATAAAGCTTCTCGTAGACATGGCTGTATGTATGGAGGGCAACTGAGCTGCCTTCCTCAAGTATCCTGTTGATGACTTCACCGGATCCTGCCTTCTCCACACTCGTTCCTATGACGAAGAATGTGCCCGGTACACCCTCTTCCTTGAGGACATCAAGGATTTTTGCTGTGCTTTCAGTATTAGGTCCGTCATCAAAGGTCAGGAACACCAGCTTTTCTCCGGTGTACGGCACCTTTCCGGTCATCCAGTCCCTTACGTCCTTTGTCAAGTATGCATATTCATCAGCCTTTACAATGTGGTTGCCGTTCCTTACGAGATCCTCAGGGGATACCACCGGTACGGTCTCAACAACTGTCGGCTGGGTATTGTCAACAACAACAGGCTTATTTGAAGTAAAGTAGCCTTTCCCGAACAGGTAGAATACTCCAAGTCCTATTGCAGTCCCAAGTATTACAACTGCTCCAACTGTCCTCAGAATCCTTCCGGTTCCGCCTCTTCTTTCTGGTGCGAATAAATTTTTGTTTCTTCTCATATTTCCTCCGAATCTGTCTTTATCTTAATTCTAAGTTGCGCTGCATCATATTTTGTTACAAACAGGAATCATCTCCTATATCATAACAAATATACGGGCATAAATGGTGATTTTGAAGGCAAATTCACCTTTGCACCGAATCTGGAACATTCCATTCTATCTCAATATGATATAGAATGTTTGTGATGGCTGTGTCATGCAGCAATGATTTTTTTAAGGAGCTGATCCATTGTTTGGATTTTTTGGCAAATATGTCGACATAGTATCGCCTTTTACAGGAAAGACCATTGACCTGAGTGAGGTACCGGACGAGGTATTCTCCCAGAGGATGGCAGGAGACGGTATTGCAGTGATTCCAACCGGGAATGTGGCCGTAGCGCCTGCTGATGGAGATATAACACTTATTTTCCAGGGAGGGCACTCATTCTCGATTAAGACTCCGGACAAGCTTGAATTAACAGTGCACATTGGTATTGATACGCTAATCATGAACGGTGAAGGCTTCGAGGTGCTTGTACAGCAGGGTACAAAAGTGACCAAGGGAACTCCGATAGTAAGATTCGACCCTGCCGCAATAACAGACGCAGGCCTGTCCCTGATTTCACCTGTCCTACTGACTGATCCGGATTCAGTTCGTTCAATATCTGCATATTCAGGAATTGATGCTGAAGCAGGAAAAACCGACATACTCAAAGTCAGGCTTAAGTAACCCATAAACCAAGAATAAAGGCTTGTCAGAATGTGTAATATATGACATCAGGGAGGTTCTGAATGAAGAGGATTCTTGTAATAGCTATAGCTGCAATAATGCTTCTCACCCCGTTTTCAAAGGTCCTGGCAAATTCTGCTCCAGTATATTGGGAGGGTTATCCTTCATCTGTCATAATGTCTGTTGACAAGGAAACTGACATAAGTGTCGATTCAGAGAAGCTTCTCTTCGACCTTAGTGAAGGCCTCAAAGGCGGGTACAGCCCACTATGCAGGATTACAGCAGCCTATTCAATGTCTGCAGGCGAGGATACCACATCGACAATGGCCTTTCCCTACATCGGCAGCCTCCAGAGCCTTTATGAAGGCGAGGTCAGGATCACAGCTGATGGAGAAGAAGTGCCGTTTTCACTCTTTTTCGGAGAACCTGCCGAAGGCTATGGTACCTTCTCGGATTCAGAAAAAAGGGATCCTCTGACTTTCTCAAACATAATCCAGGCAGTCTCAAAGACGGACTATGAGCCCGTAAGCTTCAATGCTGATGAAAAAGCTACCCTTGTAAGCATAGATGTTAAGAAGACTGGTTCTTCATCGCTTATGATTTCAGTTCCAATGGACCTTCAGGGCAAGGACACCGATATCATCGCCCTGGACTTCAACGGATACTCCAGAGAAGGTGACAGGATGGAGCTTAAGTCCTGGGTCGACAGTACAGATAAAATTGAATTCCTTGTCATTGGAGACAGGTTTGATGTTGCAGTCGAAGGCTACGTCGACGCAACAGAAAAGGAGAAGAATGACGGCTTCACCTATGAGATTTCAGAGGATGAGGTAAACATAAGGGACTTCCTACTAAATGAGGGTGAACGTCTCCTTGGTAGGAATATAACCGATGATTCCACGCAATACTGGAACGTCCTGGCCAGGGAGGTTGATAAGGCCATCCAGAACAACGATGGCTTTGCAAGCATCGACGACCTTACAAGCGCCCTGTACACTGACAGGTACATACTGTTCATTTACTCAGTGGATTTCATGAAGGAAACCTCAAGGGAAGTCTCTGTCTCGTATCTTTCCTCAGGCACCATGGACAGGAGAGAAACATCTACTCCAAAGTACACCTTCAGCTATCTTCTGAGCCCGGCATCACTCTGGGATGGCTTCAAGGACCTGGATATTGAGATAAGGACATCTGAAACCGAACCATACCTGCTCGAAAGCACACTTGAATTTGAAAGTACTGCTGCCAGGAACTACAAATCGTCCTTTGAGACTCTTCCTGACAAGGACCTTGTCTTCACGGTATATAAGTCTGAGAAGATAACATTGTCGGACAGGTTCAACGGATGGCTTTCCAGAAGCTATGGATTGATTTTCATGCTTACGCTGCTGCTACCGCCAATCATAGTCTTCGCGATCCTCCTCCTGATAGCCAGGGCAGTATGGAAGAGAAGGTCAGGAAATGGCATGTGATATGATATAATCTAATGTGATATACAAGACATGATTAATAAGGGGGACCACAATTGATACGAAGGGTAATTAACATAGACAGAGAAAAATGCAATGGCTGCGGAATCTGCGTTACAGCATGCCATGAAGGAGCAATAGGACTTGTAGGTGGAAAGGCACAGCTCATGAGGGACGACTATTGTGACGGCCTCGGAGACTGCCTTCCGGCATGTCCTGAGAATGCCATAACGTTTGTTGAACGTGAAGCCGCTGCATATGATGAAGAAGCAGTGCAGGCCAATATGGCAAAGAAGAACCAGCCCCAGATGATGACTTTCAGTGCAGAACCGACACCAAAAAGAACAGTAAAGCAGCAGGCTCCTGTCCATACAAGCGGCGAGTCACAGCTTTCACAGTGGCCTGTAAAAATCAAGCTTGTTCCGGTCAAGGCACCATTCTTCGAGGGCGCGAATCTTCTCATAGCAGCTGACTGCAGCGCATTCGCCTTTGGTGATTTCCACGACAGGTTCATCAAGAAGAGAGTGACCCTAATTGGATGCCCTAAGCTCGACAACGTGGATTATTCTGAAAAGCTGACCTCAATAATAAAAGAGAACAACATAAAGAACATTACAATAGTCCGCATGGAGGTTCCATGCTGCGGCGGTCTTACAAGCGCCGTAACTACTGCCATGAAGAACAGCGGAAAGATGATCCCCTGGCAGGTTGTTACCATATCCTCAAAGGGTGAGATTCTCGAGGACTGATAAGCATGTTGAGAAGAAATAAGCTATAGAACATAATTTACCGGATAAATTTCCATTTATCCGGTAAATTCGAATACCCATGATTAATCTGAAGATGCAGCAATACGAACATAGGAGGCCGATAAGGCATGGATATCGAAATCAGGGAATACGAAAAGAAATACATTAACGAGGCGATCAGCATCTGGAATGATATTGTCGAGGATGGCATCGCTTTTCCACAGATGGACCTGCTGACAGAAATCAGCGGTCATGAATTTTTCTCACAGCAGTCATTCACCGGCCTAGCCTACGACAAGGACAGCAAAAGCATTGTCGGACTCTACATCCTCCACCCGAACAACATAGGACGATGCGGACACATTTCCAATACAAGCTATGCTGTAAAGAAAGGCCTGCGAGGTCACCATATCGGAGAGAAGCTCGTAGTGCATTCACTTAGCAAGGCGAAGGAACTGGGCTTCATGATCATGCAGTTCAACGCTGTGGTGAAGACAAACGAAAATGCCCTTCACCTCTATGAAAAGCTTGGTTTCGTGAAACTTGGCATCATTCCCCAGGGCTTCCTCATGAAGGATGGCACGTATGAGGACATTGTGCCGCATTATCGGGTGCTGTAAATAATCCCTGCCCTGGCCAATAGGTTGAACCTGTTATATCAGTTTATTTTGGAATTGGGGTTGATGAAAGAATATGAAAACCAGAATAATAGCTCTGCTTGCAGCATTCTCACTGATGCTCGCTCTGGGATGCACCAATAAGGAACTTAAGACAGGAAAATATGTGATGCAGGGAACCGAACTTGCAGAATGGGCATGGGTTATCCTGGAAGATGATGGTAAATTCGTATTCAATAGGAATCTCGCTACATCCTATCTACCTACCGGTACCTATACGGTAGAAAAGGGTATGCTGATTCTGTCAGTCAGCGCTGACGAGACCTACAGGTTCAGGATCGATGGGAACGATCTTATCTTTGACAGCGGAAAATTAGCTGAATCATTGGTTGAAAAGGGAGCTATCTTCAGATTATCTGAAATCACGATCGAAGCCGGAAAGTCTCTTAAGTTTTCAGAAGAAGAAGTAACCGAGGCCATTAATCTGGTGAAGACTGAATTCCATTTCCCATCCGCAAACCTGACAAAATTGATCTATGACGAGGAAACATCAGAACGGCTAATTAAGGGATATATGGAAAATGGAAAAGGCTCTGTAAATGGAGTAGACCCGAAGAATGTCATCATTCTGCTCTCAGAGTTTCATGTGGATGGCTCCGGAAAAAATCCAGTCCTTAATCCCAATTCAACCTACACAGATTACCAGTGGATCTTGATAAGGCAAAGTGAAAACAGTGATTGGATAATAGATGACCAGGGTTATTGATTGTATTCTATGATCAGGGTTATTTAAGTAAATATATGATGAGGAGAGAGGTTCAAGCTGAATCTCTCTCCTTTACTGAAATATCTATTTGTCCTTTTATTGAATTTCCCTATTATCTCATTCTTTCGTCCCTTTTGTGCACGATGTCCCCCATCATCCAGGCTGTGATTATCTCAATCTTCCTAGGTAAATATGATCTTTCAGCTTTGGCTAGCTCATAAATGTTTTACATTTTCTGATTCATAGCTATATTGCAAAATTAACTGATAGTTTATGAAAAATCCATGCATATTGCATCGATTATTATAAGCAATGTGATTCAATGTAATTGATAAGAATATGCATAAGGTGTTTTATTTTGCTGAAAGTATGCCTATTAGAGCAATTGCTGCTTTGAATTGGTTCAATTAAAGCGATTTGCATACCGAATCTATTGTTTTTATCGGTGAATACATCACTAAATATATAATATACCACCTAAGGTATTAGCATGTTTTCAGTAATCATTTTTTCCTGGATGCTCATGAAAGGGGGTATTTAGATTGGCTTCATCAACAAAGTTATCTGGTTTCATAACCTATAAGGATGCATTAAAATTGACAGCAAAGCAAAATGCCGAGAATCATCAGAATTTCATCAATCCTGGATTGGTAAGGCTTTTAGGGTTCCTTAATTTCGATAAGCTATTTGTTCGTGCTGAGAACTGCTCGGTTTGGGATAGCGATGGCAATGAGTATATAGACTTTCTTGGTGCATATGGAGCCCTTAACATCGGGCATAACAACAGTGAAGTCATAGAAGCATTGAAGTCAGTAGATGCTCTGCCCAATTTTCTTCAGATTTCATTGAATCCGCTGACTGGGGCACTAGCCAGCAATCTTGCCCATCTTTGTCCAGGAGAGCTAAAACATTCCTTCTTCTCTAACAGTGGAGCAGAAGCTGTTGAAGGTGCCTTGAAGCTTGCAAGGGCATCATCAGGAAAATCCAGGATAGTCTCTTGTGAAGGATCATTCCACGGTAAGACATTTGGAGCTTTATCCGTTACTGGAAGGAAAAAATACCAGAAGCCGTTTTCTCCAATGTTACCAGGAGTCAGTTTTGTTCCCTTCGGAAATGCTGATGCACTTAGAAAAGCCTTGGCTGCAAAAGATGTTGCAGCCTTCATCGTAGAGCCTATCCAGGGAGAAGGCGGGATTATAGTTCCACCTGTTGGTTATCTTCGTGACGTCAGAAAAATCTGCTCTGAGACCGGAACGCTGTTTATAGTCGATGAGATACAGACAGGGCTTGGCCGCACCGGAAGGATGTTCGCCTGCGAATACGAGGATGTCTCCCCTGACATCATGTGCCTTGCAAAATCACTTGGCGGCGGGATAATGCCCCTGGCAGCATATATTGCAACTGAAAAAGTATGGAAAAGCGCGTATGGCACATTGGATAAAGCGGTTCTCCATACGTCCACCTTTGGAGGCAACACAAGAGCAGTAACTGCAGGCCTGGCAGCACTCGAGGTGACATTGAGGGAAGACCTGCCTGGACAGGCTGAAGAAAAGGGCAAGTATTTTTTAGCTGAACTCCAGAAGCTGAAGCTAAAATATCCAATAATCAAAGAAGTCCGCGGTCGAGGTCTGATGCTCGGAATCGAATTCGCTCAGCCCAAGAATAATTTCCTCAATAAGGTCACAAGAGGTAACTTTGAAAAGCTTTCGTATGAATACGTGGGCTCCCTGATAGCCGGCGAGCTTCTGAACAAGCACCATATCATCACTGCATATACTTTGAATAATCCTAAGGTAATCCGCTTGGAACCGCCTCTCACCATATCATATGAGCAAATTGATAAGTTCCTGAAGGCTCTGGATACGGTCTGCCATAGGAACAAAGGCTTCTTTGGCGTTGTCAGGTCAAGTTCAAAAACCGTTATAGTTTCATTCCTTAAGAAGAAGTTCCATTCTTAAATGAAACAACAATAGAACACATCAGCTATATTACTGATGTGTTCTCTCAATTCTAGTATTTCAAAGCAAAGCAAATCCCCCGGACCAAAAGATCCGGGGGATTTAGATGACCTGGCGACGACCTACTTTCCCACAGAGCTTCCCCTGCAGTATCATTGGCACCTTGAGGCTTAACCGTCGTGTTCGGAATGGGAACGGGTGTAACCCTCAAAGTTATAGACACCAGATACGAAAAACCTTAGGTTTTTCGATCCATTCGTGCAGATTCGAAGAATCGCAGAATGGCTATGCAAACTATTCATCTGCATTAGATGAAACAAGTTTCATCATTGAGAGATATGCTCCCTCAAAACTCCATATACCTGAGAAACGTTTCAA